>NZ_JBISHH010000001.1:0-2218 GCF_045066735.1 Algibacter sp. Ld11
CTGTAATCACAGAGAACACCGATCCAACTTGCGAAGGCGATAAGATTTACACCTTCACTTATACAGACTGTGCTAATAACGTCTCCGTTTATACCTACACCTATACGATTGATGTGTCGACATTACCCGTAGTTCCAGCGAATGCAAGCAGCACAGTAGAATGTATTGCAGATGCGGTTCAACCAGCCACACCAACAGTAACGGATGTTTGCGGAAATAATATTATTCCCGTGATCACAGAAAACACGGATCCAACTTGCGAAGGCGATAAGATTTACACCTTCACTTATACGGACTGTGCTAACAATGTCTCCGTTTATACCTACACCTATACGATTGATGTGTCAACATTACCTGTAGTTCCAGCGAATGCAACCAGCACTGTAGAATGTATTGCAGATGCGGTTCAACCAGCCACACCATCAGTAACGGATGTTTGCGGAAATAACATTATTCCTGTAATAACAGAGAACACCGATCCAACTTGCGAAGGCGATAAGATTTACACCTTCACTTATACAGACTGTGCTAATAACGTCTCCGTTTATACCTACACCTATACGATTGATGTGTCGACATTACCTGTAGTTCCAGCAAATGCAACCAGCACTGTAGAATGTATAGCAGATGCGGTTCAACCAGCCACACCATCAGTAACGGATGTTTGCGGAAATAACATTATTCCTGTAATAACAGAGAACACCGATCCAACTTGCGAAGGCGATAAGATTTACACCTTCACTTATACAGACTGTGCTAATAACGTCTCCGTTTATACCTACACCTATACGATTGATGTGTCGACATTACCTGTAGTTCCAGCAAATGCAACCAGCACTGTAGAATGTATAGCAGATGCGGTTCAACCAGCCACACCATCAGTAACGGATGTTTGCGGAAATAACATTATTCCTGTAATAACAGAGAACACCGATCCAACTTGCGAAGGCGATAAGATTTACACCTTCACTTATACAGACTGTGCTAATAACGTCTCCGTTTACACCTACACCTATACGATTGATGTGTCGACATTACCCGTAGTTCCAGCGAATGCAACCAGTACTGTAGAATGTATCGCAGATGCGGTTCAACCAGCCACACCAACAGTAACGGATGTTTGCGGTAATAACATTATTCCTGTAATAACAGAGAACACCGATCCAACTTGCGAAGGCGATAAGATTTACACCTTCACTTATACAGACTGTGCTAATAACGTCTCCGTTTATACCTACACCTATACGATTGATGTGTCAACATTACCTGTAGTTCCAGCGAATGCAACCAGCACAGTAGAATGTATTGCAGATGCGGTTCAACCAGCCACACCAACAGTAACGGATGTTTGCGGTAATAATATTATCCCTGTAATAACAGAAAATGCCGATCCAACTTGCGAAGGCGATAAGATTTACACCTTCACTTATACGGACTGTGCTAATAACGTCTCCGTTTACACCTACACCTATACGATTGATGTGTCCACATTACCTGTAGTTCCAGCGAATGCAACCAGCACAGTAGAATGTATTGCAGATGCGGTTCAACCAGCCACACCAACAGTAACGGATGTTTGCGGAAATAATATTATTCCTGTGATCACAGAAAACACGGATCCAACTTGCGAAGGCGATAAGATTTACACCTTCACTTATACAGACTGTGCTAACAATGTCTCCGTTTACACCTACACCTATACGATTGATGTGTCGACATTACCTGTAGTTCCAGCGAATGCAACCAGCACAGTAGAATGTATCGCAGATGCGGTTCAACCAGCCACACCGACAGTAACGGATGTTTGCGGTAATAACATTATTCCAGTGATCACAGAGAACACCGATCCAACTTGCGAAGGCGATAAGATTTACACCTTCACTTATACAGACTGTGCTAATAACGTCTCCGTTTATACCTACACCTATACGATTGATGTGTCAACATTACCCGTAGTTCCAGCGAATGCAAGCAGCACAGTAGAATGTATTGCAGATGCGGTTCAACCAGCCACACCAACAGTAACGGATGTTTGCGGAAATAATATTATTCCCGTGATCACAGAAAACACGGATCCAACTTGCGAAGGCGATAAGATTTACACTTTCACTTATACGGACTGTGCTAATAACGTCTCCGTTTACACCTACACCTATACGATTGATGTGTCGACATTACCCGTAGTTCCAGCAAATGCAACCAGCACTGTAGAATGTAT
>NZ_JBISHH010000002.1:0-167866 GCF_045066735.1 Algibacter sp. Ld11
AAATGTAATGAATTCGTTTATATTAAGCATAAAAAAACGGTTTAGAGTGAACTAAACCGTTTGTTTTGAATCGATTAAATGTTGTAGCGAGAATGGGGCACGATCCCATGACCTCCGAGTTATGAATTTAGAGCAATACATATAATATTAATATTAATACCTTTAAAATCAATTATTTAATGCCTTTTTAAATTTATTTGATATCAAATGTATGCAATTGATATCAAGGAATGTTTTAGCTATGTTTTAGCAGCGTTTAATTATTTAAGAATTGTATTTTTATTTTATACCCAAATAGTTATGTCATCAATAACCCCATTTTTAGTTAAAAGACCAAATTCGAAAAATCTTCATCCTATAACTATAAGAATTATTAAGGATAGGAAACCTGTATATATTTATTTGGGACAAGCTATTAAATTGAATCAATGGGATTCTAAGAATTGTCGTGTAAAAAATTCACATCCCGATTATTTAGAAATTAATCAACTTATCATCACCAAATTATCCAAAGCTAATAAGAGTTTGCTTAATGCTGAAATTAAAGAAGATAATTTATCTTCTAAATACATAAAGAGAAAAATTATTTCGAAAGTAGAAGATGATTTCTTCATTGTTGCGCAGTATTATTTACAGCTTATAAAAGATAGAAAACAATTTCACCAATTTGACATAGAATTTAAGCGCATCGAAATTTTTAGGGAGTTTATAAAAAAGAAAAGTCTTAATTTTAATGAGTTAAATTTTGAACTTTTGAAGCAGTTCGAGAGTTATTTGTTAAACAATAGAAAACTAGTAGCAAGGACAGTTGCAAATTACATGATAACATTAAGAACTATTTTTAATTTAGGAATAACTAAATCTGCAATCAATATTCAGTTTTATCCCTTTGGAAAAGGGAAATATCAAATTAGATTTCCAGAAACTAGAAAGGTAGGGTTGAATATTGATGAAATCAGAATTCTTGAAAACATAATTGGGCTTTCAAATGCGCAACAGTATGCTTTAAATGTTTGGTTAATTAGTTTCTATTTTGCTGGTATAAGGGTTAGTGATGTGTTGAAATTGAAATGGAAGGATTTTTTAGATGATCGATTACATTATAGAATGGGGAAGAATAGTAAATTAGTCTCATTAAAGATACCCGATAAAGTATTGAATATTTTAAATAAACTTGATAGGGATACTAACTCAATATATTTATTTAAAGAATTTGAAGACGTTAATGTGGCAGACGAAAAATTAATAAGAACTAGGATAAAAACAGCAACAAGGAATTTTAATAGAAGATTAGAGATAGTTGCAGAAAAAGCTGGAATAGATAAAAAAATTAGTATGCATATTGCACGTCATAGTTTTGGAAACATTTCTGGAGATAAAATTCCTATTCAACTGTTACAAAAATTATATAGACATTCTTCCGTGACAACTACTATAATGTATCAGTCAAACTTTGTTCAAAAAGATACCGATGAGGCATTAGATAAGGTTATTAATTTTTAAAGTTCTACTAAAGCATTTTCTAAAAGACTCCAGAGAATGAAGAATAAACCAGTTTTTTTAAGGTTCCATACTGTTTATGGATTTTCATAAATTTTACTCACCAAATTACACTCCATTTCCTAATTTACAATTGATTAAATAAAAATATATAAATTTTATTTAATTTGGGCAATTGAAGTTTCAAAACCCATTTTTTCAAAAAGTACAGAAATTAGTCTTTTATTGCTTAAAAGGATAAGATAATTAATTACAATAAATTTATCTATGTCCTTTTAAAGAGGTTCTTTTTTTGTTGTTCCAGATGTTAGCTTGAACTTATACCTTCTGTTATATTAACTTTATTTAATGGTAATATAGTATTAAATGTCAAATTGATTGTAGTTGTGTATTTAAAAAAAACTATTCCACAGGATAGAGCAGGATACAGAATCATTACAATAATCGTAAAATTGTTATCATATTTGTAATGGCATAGCACTTCTACTATGCAATAGCCATATATACTAAAACAAAACTATAACATGTTAAAACTAAAACTCAAAATGAAACAAAAATTTAAAAGACAATGTCCTGTCTTTGGGTTTGTGCTAATGCTTGCTCTGGTGCTTTCCAGTTTAACGGGCTTTAAAGTTCAAGCTCAAGAAAGGATTTCTGGTGTCGTTAAGGATGGTAGTGGTATACCTTTACCAGGTGTAAGTGTCATTCAAAAAGGAGCCAGTCGTGGGGCTTCAACAGATTTTGACGGGGAGTACTCATTTGAATTAACAACAGGAGATAAAACCTTAGTGTTTTCTTACATAGGTTTTAAAACCATTGAAATTCCTGTAAATGGAAAAAAAATTATTGATGTAATTCTAGAAGAAGATATAGCAAGTCTAGATGAAGTAGTGGTAGTTGGGTACGGCACTCAAAAAAAAGAGAGTGTTGTAGGAGCTATTACTCAAGTAAAAGGAGCAGATTTAATGCAAAGGGCAGCAGGTATAACTAATGTTGAAGAGGCATTGCAAGGTAATTTACCAGGTGTAACTGCAATAGAAGGTAGTGGAGCTCCTGGCGAGGATAACGTACGAATATTTATTCGAGGACTAAGTTCATGGAATGGTGATGGAGGTCCTCTTATTTTGGTAGATGGTGTTAAGCGGTCAATGACAGATATCGATATGAATGATATTGAAAACTTATCTGTACTTAAAGATGCTTCTGCTACGGCTGTTTTTGGTGTAGAAGGTGCAAATGGTGTAATATTAATTACCACTAAGAGGGGGAAACCAGGAAAAGCAGAATTGTCTCTAAATTTTAATACAACCGTTAAAATGGTATCGCAATTACCAGAGAAATTAGATTCTTATAATGCGATAACACAAGCAAATAGCTCAATTCTTAGAGAATTATCTGTTGCACCAAACTCATGGGGAGATTATACGCCATTGGCTATTCTTGATAAATACCGTAACCCTGCTTCTCTTGAAGAAAGTTATATTTACCCTAATGTGAATTGGGAGGATGAGTTATTGAAAGATTTTGCCCAAGATTATCGAGTTAATTTATCTGTTCGTGGTGGTAATAAAACCGCTAAGTATTTCGGTAGTTTAGCTTATCAAACAGTAAGTGATATTTTTGATGGAGGAAAGTACGATAATGGACGAGGAAATTTAGGCGAGTTTAGATACGATAGATTTAACTTTAGAAGTAATATTGATTTTAATATTACAAGCACTACAGAGTTATCTGTTAATCTTTCTGGTTTTTTAGGGGTTAGAGAAAATCCAACTAGTGTGAGTAACGTTACAAATGGAATTTATCAAATAGCTCCAAACTTATATACACCTGTATATCCAGATGGTTTTTATGGGCAATCTATAAATTCAGCTTTTATCTTTAATAATCCTATTGTTGCTTTGTCGGCTTCGGGGTATGATACTTATAGAAACTTCCAAGTAAATACAGATTTTATACTAAAGCAAAAATTAGACTTTATAGCTGAAGGCCTGTCTTTCAAAGGGCGATTTTCTCTGGATAATAATATGAGAAGTAAGCAATCTTTAAATGATGGAGGTGTACAATATAGATTTTATGATGGTGATAGTGAGCAGTTTAATATTCCAGATGTTGATGGTAGTCGATTTGATTATGTTCAAGATCCTTGGACTTTAGGCACCTCAGGTGTTGAGAATAGTCAAAGAGAAAGAAGTTTAGTTTATGATTTTTCTTTAAATTATGATACCGTTTTTGGAGAGAAACATAATTTTACTGCGCTGTTTTTAATGAGAAGACAAGAAACTGCAAAAGGCAGTGTTTTTCCAAGATACCGAGAAGATTGGGTAGGAAGGGTAACTTATAATTACGATTCAAGGTACTTTATAGATATTAATGGAGCTTACAATGGGTCTGAAAAATTTGGTCCAGAATTTCGTTTTGACCTCTTTCCTTCTTTAGCTTTAGGTTGGACGCCTTCAAATGAAGCTTTTTTAGAGAATGCCGATTGGTTAAATAAACTTAAATTTAGAGGGTCTTACGGTCTTGTTGGAGATGATAATTCTTCAAATAGGTTTGGATATATTACCCAATGGGCAAATGGAGGCCCTGTATATGGTTCTGCATTTTTAGTGCCAAGTTCATATCAAGGTACAGCAGGACGATCGCCTTACACATTTTATAGAGAAGATTTAGTGGGTAATCCAAACCTTCAGTGGGAAACAGCGGTTAAATATAACATAGGAGCTGAGTTCTCTATATTTGATGGTTTGTTGACTGGTGAGTTTGATTATTTTGCGGAAAATCGTGATAATATTGTAGTTCTAGGGAGTGACCTTAGTGTACCAGATTTCTATGGTGCAACGCCTCCAGATCTTAATACCGGTGAAGTTGAGGTAAGAGGTTTTGAGCTTGTTCTTGGTGCCAATCATACCTTCGAAAGCGGGTTAAATCTATTTGGTAATTTTAATTATACCCAAGCGGTAGATAAAGTGATATCAAGAGACGACCCGTTGTTTAGACCTGATTATCAAAGGTTTGCTGGTTATCCTATTGGGCAATCAAGAACAGCCATTCCTGCAGGGATTTTAACCAACTGGGATGATGTATATATGTCAACACCAGTAATAAACAATCAGAACGTAACACGTGTAGGGTATTATGACGTTGTTGATTTTGATGGAGATGGTATTTATAATTCTAATTTTGATAATGCACCGTTTGGTTATCCATCACAACCGCAAAGAAACTGGAGTGCTACTCTAGGGGCTAGATATAAAGGGTGGAGTCTTTCGGCACAGTTGTATGGTACTCAAAATACTTCTAGACAATTTAGTAATAATACCTTTACGCAACAAACACCATTGATTTATACGCACGATTTAGATTATTGGACCGTAGATACGCCCAATAATACAGATACACAACCTGCATGGTCAGCAAATGGAGCTACCAATCCTAGAGATTCTTGGTTGGATGGTTCATTAACAAGGCTTAAAGCAGTTTCTTTAACTTATGATATACCTAGTGAGTTTTGTGAAAAAATTGGGCTGAAGAAACTTCAAGTTTTTGCGAACGGTAACGATCTGTACTTATGGTCTAATATGCCTGATGATAGAGAATTTAATACGTCTAGCGATGCACAGTCTAGAGGAGATTATCCTACCCTTAAAAGATTCAACTTTGGTTTTAATATGAATTTTTAAAAAAAAGAAATAATGAAAAACTATAAAATAAATTTATTAATAATCCTAGGATTCGCATTATCGTATTCATGTGAGGATTATTTAGATCAAGCACCAGAGTCAGTCATAGATGAAGAAGAAGTTTTTTCAAGCTTTAAAAATACTCAAGGTTTCGTTGAAGAAATGTATGCCTCAGTAGTATCTTATGAAACGCAAACACATACTTTTCAAGATTTTCTTTTGGGTGATGATGGGCATGTTAATCGAGAACAAAAAATAAGTGGTGATATTGATGCAGGAAACTTCAATGCTGTGATATCTGATAATTTTGCTTACTTTAATAATCACCAAGGAGCAGACTATGGTTCAACAGGAACCAATTCAGCCAATGTTGATAATATTAATGCTTTTAATAGACAAAGACCTGGATTATATGATGGTAGCTTACGCGGTATTCGTAAAGCTAATATTGTCATTGAGAGTATTGATTTAATGGTAAATGCAAGTCAAGAAGAAAAAGACGTAATTCTAGGACAGGCTTATTTTTTTAGAGCATTTTTCCATAATGAGATTATGAAATTCTGGGGACGTTATCCATACATTGATAGAGTTTTAATAGATGATTTTGAAATACCACGTCCAGAAACCTATAAAGAAGTAGCTTTACTTGCAAATGAAGATTATAAAAGAGCTATTGAGTTATTACCTGTAAATTGGGATAACGAGAATTATGGACAATTAACTTTAGGAGAAAATAAGGGTAGGCTAACCAAAGGAACAGCTTATGCTTTTCAAGGTAAAAACTTACTTTTAGCAGCAAGCCCTTTAATGTTTGGAAATAACGGAAGCGTTAATACGTATCAATATGACACAGAGTTATGTGATATGGCTGTTGATGCTTTTGCTGGGATTCTTAAATTAGCTGACCAAGGACGCTATGGATTAGCTTCTTGGGAAGATTATGATGAGGTGTTTTGGAAAACAGCAACACCTAACGCATGGCCAGGAGGTACAGAATATGTGTTTTCTGCAGGAGGAGGTAATCAACAACAAGTAGAAAGATTTATGACATCGGGAGTAAATAGAGACATACATGGTAGCGTTTCGGAAAGTATCTCACCTACTCATAATTATATTCATAACAATTTTGGAATGTCTAATGGACTTTCTATCGAGGATGATCTTAGTGGCGCATACGGAACCCCATTATTTGACCCTACTAAGCCTTTTGAAAATCGTGATCCACGTTTTTATAGATGGCATATTATCGATGGTGAGGAGGTAGCACCAAAAGCAACAGGGGCAAACGCACAACACAGATTTGCACAACTTTGGTATGAAAATACAGGTGATGCAGGTATACACCGTAGAACAATTTTTGATAATAAAAAATCTACAACAGGCTATATGTGGACCAAATTTTATCCTAAAGTAGATGGTGAGTATCATAGTAAATGGAATAATATTATAGGTCAATATTCTGGTATGCGTATGCACATGAGACTAACAGATGTTTATTTAATGTATGCAGAAGCATTACATGCATCTAAGGGAGCAACTACAGCACCGGCGTCTTATGGCTTAACTGCCGAGGCAGCTATTAATTTATTTCGTGATCGCGCCGGTATTCCTAATGTGCATCCTAGTATAGTTGCAGATAATAACAAGTTTATGGATGAACTTAGAAGAGAAAGAGCTGTAGAGTTAAGTTATGAAGCTCATAGGTGGGTAGATATTCGCCGATGGGGAATAGCACATTTAGATAAATACAAGAGAAAATTAGCATTAGATTTTCCAGAAGACAGATCTAGTTTTACAGAGAGACTTCTTGTCGAAAGAATTTGTGAGTTCCCACAACACTATTGGTTACCGTTTGAAGCTAAACAAACGCAAATTTATGAGGGCTTCCCTCAAAATCCAGGTTGGTAGTCATGTACAAATTCGTTTTAATTAATATAAAGAAAAAAATGAAGATAAATAAATTATATAGGTTGTTTACTCTAGCTTGCTTAATGTTATTTGGCTTAAGTAATGTTACAATGGCCCAAACAAAGAGTACCGATGTAAAAGCAACTGTGGTAGATGAGCAAGGTAGCCCTTTAAGCGGAGCTGCTGTTTTTAGCTCAAGTGGAGATAAAGCAACTTCGGATGCTAATGGACAGTTTCAAATTCCATTGCTTAGTGATGAATCTGTTGTAATTGAAAAAAAAGGATACGAGTCAGAACTTGTTGATATGTCTGATTTAGCAGGTACTATTACCTTGGTGAAATCTCCTTTTCTCGCTTCTGAAGATGACGAAATTAAGATGGGAGTAGCCACAAAAGTTCGTCGTGATATTGTAGGAGCAGTATCATCAATAAACACAAGAGATCGTTTAACTTACGACAACACGCAATGGGTAAGAGATTACATTAATGGTTTAACACCAGGAGTAAGAGGTTCTGATAATATTAGAGGTATTGGTAGTGCTATTTTTGTTATTGATGGTGTTATTGGGCGTGATCCTGATATTTTAAATATGGAGGAGGTTGAGCAGATAACGGTTCTTAAAGACGCTAATTCTGTGGCATTATATGGTAGTCAAGGAAGAAATGGAGTTATTGTTATCAATACCAAACGCGGTCAAGTTAATAAAAAAGAAATTAATGTGAATATAAGAACTGGAATAAAAGCACCTAGGGCTTTGCCAAACTATTTGAGTTCTGCTGCATATATGACACTTTTTAATGAAGCTCGGAATAATGATGGGTTAGATGATCTTTTTGATCCAGCAGAGATACTAGAATTTAGATCTGGATCTAATGCATACAAATATCCAGATGTAGACCTGTATTCAAATGAATTTGTGCAACCCTTTATAAATTCTACAAGTATTATTTCTGAGTTTTCCGGTGGAAATGAAAAAAATCAGTATTATGTTAATGTAGGATGGACTAGTGAAGATGCTTGGGTTGATATAAATGATGATATCAATGCAGGAACTAATAGGTTTAACGTAAGAGGTAATATCGATTTTAAAATAAATGATTGGATTACTAGTAGTCTAGATGGAATTGCTATTATTAGCACAACTAAATCTTCAAGAGCTGATTTATTGAGTGAGGGTACTACTTTTAAGCCTAATACCTATTCACCATTTATACCTGTTGATCTCGTAGATATTAGTGACTCAACGGTTGCTGGTCAGTTACAAGCGGCGCGTAAGTTTAATGGTTTTCTGTTAGGATCGACACAACAGTTTGGTACAGATGCACCTATAGCACTTGCTGTTGCCGGTGGTTATAGAAATACGGTGTTTCGTTCTACGCAGTTTAACAATACAATTAATTTTGACTTAAACAGAATAACGAAAGGTTTAACGGCTAAAACTTATTTGAGTTTTGATTTTTATGATTCTTATAATTTATCCATAAATAATCAATATAAAACATATGCACCAGGTTGGGAAGGCGATAGAGTCACTAATTTTGGTATTAATAATGATGATCCACTTAACCCTTTTGCAGATAATTCTGGTATTTTTGGTGAAGACCTAAAAGATCAAACTGAAAATGTTAGTACTAATGGTTTTGTATCTCGATTTGGTATTTATGGACTAGTTAATTATGAAACCAGTTTTGCAAAAGACCATGCTTTAAGTACTACTTTATTAGGATATTATAATTCACAAAAGACAAATGATGTAATTCAAACGGATGTTGATGCTCATTTAGGATTTCAAGTAGCTTATAATTTTAAAAAGAAACTGTTTTTTGATTTTAGTGGAACCTACGTTAATTCCCTAAAACTAGCGGAAGGTAATAGAGGTGGTTTATCACCAACTTCTGGTGTTGCTTATATTTTAAGTGAAGAACCGTTTTTAAAGGATAGTAAATTTTTTAACTACCTTAAATTAAAGGCTTCAGGAGGTATCATAAAGTCCGATCAAGGTATTGATGGTTATTACTTATATGATTCAAACTATTCTGAAGGAAACAATTTTACTTGGGCAGATACAAATGCTAACCGCAGACAAAATATTTCACAAGGACAAAATCTAAATTTAGGTTTTGAAGAACGTATAGACTTAAATATTGGTTTTGAAAGTTATGTAATGAATTCACTTTGGTTAGAATTTAATTATTTTAAAACCGAACTAGATAAACAAGTAGATTTTTTAGATGCCCAATACCCATCTTATTATGATACATTTAGGCCTTATAATAATTTTAATAAAAATGAATATACTGGTTTTGAAATTGGAATGAATTATAATAAAACCTATAATGATTTTTCTATGGGAATTGGTGCCAATGTTTTATACAGCCAAACTAAAGCCTTAAAACGTTCTGAATTAAATGAGTTTGACTATCAAAACAGAGTTGGGAGAGAACTATCTTCAATTTTTGGATTAGTAGATCAAGGTTTTTATGCGGAATCTGATTTTGATACAGATGGTAATTTAAATGCAGGTCAACCTGTTCCAAATTTCGGAAATGTACAACCTGGAGATATAAAATATCAGGATCAAAATGGAGATAATATTATTGACAATAAT
Source organism: Algibacter sp. Ld11 (assembly GCF_045066735.1). NCBI lineage: Bacteria > Pseudomonadati > Bacteroidota > Flavobacteriia > Flavobacteriales > Flavobacteriaceae > Algibacter > Algibacter sp. Ld11. The sequence goes on from NZ_JBISHH010000002.1 coordinate 9,701, forward strand.
GACAGAATTGAAATCGGACAGTCTAGTAGCCCTTGGAGCTATGGTGTAAACCTAAACCTAAAGTATAAAGCATTTAATTTATACATACTAGGTACAGGGCAAACAGGAGCAGATGGTAATAAGTTAAGTAGTACTTATAATAATTACTATAGTGTTAATGGTGATGTTAAATATTCTGAAGTTACTTTAGGGCGTTGGACACCAGAAACGGCAGATACTGCAACGTTTCCAAGGTTGTCATCACAAAATAACTCTAATAACTTTCAAACATCTTCATTTTGGTTGTTCGACACGAGTTATTTTACTATCAACCGTGCGCAATTTACCTATGAATTCAATGATAATTTAACTAACAAACTTGGTATGGAAGATTTGAGTTTAAATTTACAAGGAACTAACCTCTTGGAAATAGCAAAAAACAAAGATATTCGCCAATTAAGAATTGGTTCTTCACCACTAACTAGGTCTTTTACTCTAGGTGTGAGAGCGTCATTTTAATATAATTAGAAAATTAAGATAAATAAAATGAAAAATTTAATAAAATATATATTAATTATGCTGGTATTTACTGGTATGATTGCCTGTGATACTCTGGAACCAATTGACGAAAACAGGTTAGATTTTGATTTTGTTAGCACGAATCCCGATGCAGCAGAAGGAATATTATTAAATGGATATTCTAACTTAGTTAATCAATATTCATTTTCTGAAGCAGCTACAGATGACGCTGTAAATAATATTTTGGATAATAACTACAAGAGAATGGCTCTTGGCGAGTTAAACGCACAATTTAATCCTGCATCCCGTTGGAATAATTTTGAGCGCGTATTCTGGGCAAACAGATTTCTAGAAATTGTTGACGCTCAAGAAATGCAATGGAGTATAGATACCTTAACTAACCAAATGTTTAATATGCGTTTGAAAGGAGAAGCACTTGCACTTAGAGCATTACACCATTTTTATGTACTACAAGCACATGCTGGAGTAGGCGAATCTGGTGAGTTACTAGGTATTCCATACTTTACTGAATTTGTTGAGTCTGACGGTGATTTTAATATACCGCGTTTATCATTTGAAGCTTCTGTACAGGCTATTATGAAAGATTTTGATGAAGCGTTAGGTTTATTGCCAACAGATTATGGATTAAGTGAAGGAAATGTAGACCCATGGTACTCAAATTTAGAAAATTTTGATTACAATAAGTATCAAGTAGTAAATGATAACTTTTTTGATTTACGAATTTCAGGAAGAATTGTAAAAGCACTAAAAGCTCGTTTGGCACTCTTTGCTGCTAGTCCATCATTTTTAAATGATCAAAGCTATTATAACATGGCGGCAAATAATGCCTCCGAAATTTTAAACACAATTGGTGGTGTTGCAGGTTTAGAGCCAACAGGTGTTGAGTTTTATGCATCAGATGATAATATCGTTAGTAGTGAAATGTTATGGCGTGGTTCAATAGGAGGTAATAGTACAACTTATGAGGAAAGAATGTTTCCACCTTCAGTTAATGGAAGGGGAGAGATTAATCCAACACATAACTTTGTTATGGCATTCCCTATGCAAGACGGATACCCTGCAACTGAGGCCAATGGTTTCGACCCGCAAAACCCTTATGCTAATAGAGACCCTAGACTAGAAAAGTATGTGGTTGTTAATGGCGCATCTTATGGTGGAGGAATAATTAATACCGGTGTTGGTGGCGGAAATGATAGATTAGATTCTATTCCTCAGCAATCAACAACTACGGGATATTACCTCAAAAAATTATTACATCCAGATGTTAGAATTAATAACGATGGAACAAAATCAGGGAAACGACATGCTGACGTGTATTTTAGGTACACTGAATTATTTTTAATATTAGCAGAGTCTGCTAATGAAATTGGTGGTCCAGATTATCAGGTTAATGGAATTACCGCTCGAGATGTAATTGCAGGAATACGTAATAGAGCCGGAATTGTTTCACCAGATAATTACTTGGCATCTATTACAAGTCAAGAGGATATGAGAGAACTTATTAGAAATGAACGTCGTATAGAACTTAGTTTTGAAGGACACAGGTTTTGGGATCTTAGAAGATGGGGATTACCCTTAAATGAAGCGGCCAAGGGGTACTTTTATAATGGCAGTAATTATGTAGAGTTACCGTCTGTTGAAATTAGAAATTATCAACCGTTTGCTACTTATATGCCAATTCCAAATGCTGAAACGATAAAATTTTCAGAACTTGAGCAGAACAATGGATGGTAGTATAATTGTTTACCATAAAAGAATTAAAAAATATTAGACATGAAAATAAAATTAGTAATAATACTGGCTATTGCATTTAGTTTAATGGCTTGTGAGAATCAAGAAAATGAATTTGACGATTTTGGTTCAACTTCAGTATATTTTCCATTTCAAACCCCTGTAAGAACACTAATTCAGGGTAAGTACGATTTAGGTTTTAATGATAACGATAATAATGGTCGATTCGAAATCGGAGTTATTATGTCGGGAGTTTATAATAATAATAAAAACCGTATAGTACATTTTGAGATGGCTCCCGAACTAATAGATGCAAGTCTATTGGCTGGGGTAGATTCAGTAAACGTCAAAGTATTACCGTCTTCTTATTATACAATTGAGCAAGAAAGTCCTGTAACAATTCCTTCAGGTTCTACAAAAGGGGTTATCCCGGTGCAACTTACAGATGCATTTTTTGATGACCCACAATCATTTGCAGAATTTGAGGAAGTGCATTATGTAATTCCATTAAGAATTACAGATTATGAGGAATTAGATTCGCTTCTAACAGGGGTGCCAGCTGTAGATAATCCTATTAAAATACGAGAAACAGATTGGGAAACACAACCTAAAGATTATACACTTTTTGGTATTAAGTTTATGAACAAATATCAAGGTGTCTATTTAAGACGCGGTGAGGATGCAGCTTCAGGGACTAACGAATCGGTAACAGTTTTTGAAAATGGTGATCCCACAGTAACAGCTTCAGAGGACATTGAAGGCTCTACAGTTTATAGAGCAGATAATGTTGTGCAAGATGAATTACTGCCAGTATCAACTGCAGGAAGGACAAGCGCAATTACTAATATTAGTGTTAGAAGGCCAGGTATTGCTACCAATAACAAGTTGTCTTTATTATTGACATTTAACGATAATGAAGAAATTATCATTACTAATGCTGATCCATCTAGTACTGTTACTGTATCAGGTACAGGGCAATTTGTAGAAAATGGCGATGAATGGGGCGGAGAAAGTCGAGACGTAATTTACTTAGATTATGAATACAGAGAAACAGAGGTTGAAGTTACAGAAAGCCGTTTTTTTGGTAGTTTAGTTTCAACAACAACATCAACATTTGATTTATTGCATACAGTTAAAGATACTTTGGTAATAAGAGACCGAGACGTAAAATTTGAAGAGTTTACTGTAGAATTAAAAGAAACGCCTTAATTAGTATAGCTTAAACTATATGAGTCAAAAAATAGCGGAGAGCATAATATGCCTTCGCTATTTTTTTTATTTAAAAAAAATTCCATCTACTTTAACGGCAATAAATAATTTTCAGGATACAGCAGGACGGTTTGTTATTTAAAACACCTTAAATTTATACTATTACAATACTATATTAATTTTGGGTAGATTTATTATATAAATAAGAAATTGACAGTCATAAATAAGATAAATATATAAAATATGAAATATATGTTTAAAAGATTTTGAGTTAGTTAGGTATGATCTCCATTTGGAATTAAGTTTTAAAGTGGAGTTTCTTTTTATTTATCCGTAATTTTATTATTTACCATCATAAATTTTTTGAATGAAACTATGAACACAATCACAACTAAACTGCTATTAGTTATTGCATGTTGTATTATAACTTCATGTATTAAGAAAGAAGAACAAACACCTTGGATAGATTTAATTCAAGGTAATTCATTAGAAGGCTGGACAATTTTGGGAGGTGAGGCGAGCTATAACGTTAATGATGGCGTTATTATTGGAACGACCAAGGCTAACACACCAAATACATTTTTAACTACAAATGAGAAATACGGGGATTTTATATTTGAAATTGAATATAAAGTAGATCCAACTATGAATTCTGGAATCCAAATAAGAAGTAATAGTTTACCTTATTATCGAGATGGTATGGTACATGGTTACCAAATAGAGATAGACCCATCGAAGAGAGCTTGGAGTGGTGGTATTTATGATGAAAAAAGACGTAAATGGTTAAACCCATTAGATAAAAATACTGAAGCACAAGCCGCATTTAAGCAAAATGAATGGAATCATTATCGTGTTGAGGCAATTGGTGATACTATTAAAACTTGGATTAATAAGGTGCCAGCAGCCTATTTAATAGATGATAAAACGGCCTCTGGTTTTATTGGATTACAAGTGCATTCAATAGGTAATAATAAGGAAAAACTTGGAAAACAAGTTATGTGGAAAAACGCTAAAATATTAACTGAAGATTTGGCAAAATACTCCAATAAATCACCTTTAGAACCTATAGAAACAAAAAACATGCTTACGTTTCAAGAAAAGAAAGATGGTTGGAAAATGCTATGGGATGGCAAAACCACAAAAGGCTGGAGAGGAGCCAAATTAGATAAATTTCCTGAGTCTGGTTGGGTTATTGAAAACGGAGAACTTATTGTTTTAGCTACAGGAGGAGAAGAGTCTACAGCTGGTGGAGACATAGTAACAACTCAGGATTATAGCAACTTTGAGTTACAAGCAGATTTTAAACTAACTCCTGGCTCCAACAGCGGTATCAAATATTATGTAGATACCGAGCTAAATAAAGGTCCTGGATCATCTATTGGCTTAGAGTATCAAATTCTAGATGATGCGCTTCATCCCGATGCTAAAAGAGGTTCGCATGAAGGTAGTAGAACGGTTTGCTCTTTATATGATTTAATTCAGGCAGACACCAAGAAGCCCTTAAAACCAATTGGAGAATGGAATACGGCATATATTAAATCGATAGATAATCATGTTGAACATTGGGTAAATGATGTTAAGGTTTTGGAGTATGAACGCGGAAGTAAAGCATTTTTAAAACTAGTTTCAGAAAGTAAATATGCCAAATGGCCAAATTTTGGTTTATTAGATAAGGGGCAAATTCTATTACAAGATCATGGCGATAGAGTAGCTTTTAGAAATATTAAAATTAAAGTGCCACAAAAAAAGAAAAATTAAAATGGGAAATAACCGAAGAGATTTTATAAAAAAAACAACCGTAGCGGCATTAGGAGCAAGTTTAACAGGTACAGCTAATGCTATGTCGGCAAGTAGCTATAAAAATATAATTGGTGCTAACGATCGTATTAATGTAGCAATAGCAGGATTAGGGCGTAGACTACAGGCCTTTAAGCAGCCTATTGCATTAAAAAAAAGTAATGCAAAATTATTATATCTATGCGATGTCATGGAAAGTCAACGCTTAAAAGCTTTAGACGGTTTTAAAGAGCATATAAACTACAATCCGAAGTTAGAAAATGATATTAGAAAAGTATTGGACGATAAAAATGTAGATGTACTTATAAACGCTACACCAGACCATTGGCATACTCCAGGTTCTATTTTGGCAATGAAAGCCGGTAAGCACGTCTATGTGGAGAAACCTTGTAGCCATAATATGTATGAAAACGAACAATTAGTTAAAGCGGCAAAGCACCATAACAAAATCGTTCAAATGGGGAATCAGCAACGTTCATCAGGGCATACTATTGAAATTATGAAAGAAATTCATAATGGCGTGATAGGAAAGCCTTATAAGGCAGTGGCCTTCTATAATAATGGGCGTGGTCAAGTACCATTACAGAAAAGTGCTCCAATACCTAATGGTTTAGATTGGGATTTGTGGCAAGGACCTGCACCAAGGAGAAAGTATACTTCTGAAACGTGGGATTATAACTGGCATTGGTATGGTTGGGAATATGGAACGGCCGAGGCAGGAAACAACGCAACACACGAATTAGATGTTGCGCGTTGGGCTTTACAAGTCGATTTTCCAAAACATGTATATGTTGAAGCAGAAAAGAGACACTTTGTAAACGATGGTTGGGAAATGTATGATGATATGGAGGCTACCTTTAAATTTGCCGATAATAAAGTCATTAAATGGGATGGTAAATCCAGAAATAGTTATAGCACCTATGGAGGTGGACGAGGAACTATTATCTATGGTACCGAAGGATCCGTATTCATTAATAGAGGTAAATATATGTTATACGATCGCAGAGGAAAACTAGTTAGAGAATACAGTTCGTCATCAAAAGAAGCTGGAACCGCACTTGGTGGTGGTGGAGACACATCAACAAAACATGTTCAAAACCTTTTTAATACTATAAGAGGAACATCAAAACTAACAGCACCTATTGATGATGCGAGTAAAAGTATGGCTATGGTACATTACGCAAATATTGCTTATAGAATTAATAAAGGTTATGATATAGACGATAAAACCGGAATGATGTACAATAGAGACGCCATGAAGCTGTGGTCTAGAACTTATGAACCCGGTTGGGAGCCAACCATTTAATAATAGCAATTTGTTTAAAACCTCAAATGCCAATTGGTGTACGAGGTTTTTTATTTTGAATCAGGATTATGTGAAAAATATTAACTAAATTTTCACATATTATCTCAGGACACAGCAGGATAGCTTCCTGTTATGAATCCTTTAATTTTAAAGACTCCAAGTTTGGTGTAAAAACCCACTCATTTAAGTTAAATAATTAAGTAATCCATATATGTTTAAAAGTAGTATTTTATTAGTCCTATTAAGTGTAATTGGTGGTTTAAAAATAACCAATGCACAACAAAAAAATAATAGTGAAAAGCCAAATATCATCTTCATTTTAACAGACGATCAGCGTTTTGATGCTATTGGTTATGTAGGAAATAAATATGTTCAAACACCACAAATGGACGATTTAGCAAAATCGGGAACCTACTTTAATACAGCAATAGTTACAACCCCTATTTGTGCAGCAAGTAGAGCTAGTATTTTAACAGGGCTTCAAGAACGTGCTCACAATTATAACTTTCAAACTGGTAATATCCGTGATGAGTATATGGCTAGTTCATACCCAACGGTTTTAAAAAATAATGGATACTATACAGGGTTTTATGGTAAATATGGTGTAAGATATAATGATCTTGACAAACAATTTGATGAATACGAATCATACGATAGAAATAATAGGTATAAAGACAGAAGAGGGTATTACTATAAAACCATAGATAATGATACCGTGCATTTAACACGTTATACAGGGCAACAAGCCATAGATTTTATAGACAAAAACGCCAAAAATGAAAAACCTTTTTGTTTATCATTAAGCTTTAGTGCACCACATGCGCACGATGGAGCGCCAGAACAATATTTCTGGCAAAACACTACAGATAATTTATTGACAGATACAACCATTCCTGAGCCAGAATTAGGAGACGATAAATATTTTAATGCTCAACCTAAAATTGTTAGAGATGGGTTTAATTGGTTACGTTGGACATGGCGTTATGATACTCCAGAAAAATACCAACATAGTTTAAAAGGTTATTACAGAATGATTTCTGGAATAGACTTAGAAATAGCTAAAATCCGTAAAAAATTACAAGAAAAAGGTCTAGAAAAGAATACAGTAATTATAGTCATGGGAGATAATGGGTATTTCTTAGGCGAACGTAAACTAGCTGGTAAATGGCTTATGTACGAGAACTCTATTCGGGTACCATTAATTGTTTTCGATCCAAGAGTTAATAAGCATCAAGATGTTGATGATATGGTGTTAAATATTGATGTACCCCAAACTATTGTTGATTTAGCTGGCGTAAAAGCCCCAGATACTTGGCAAGGAAAAAGTTTATTGCCAATTGTAAAGCAAGAGGCTACTACTATAGCAAGAGATACTATTTTAATAGAACATATTTGGAATTTTAGTGAAATACCTCCAAGTGAAGGCGTGCGAACGGAAGAATGGAAATATTTTAGATATGTAAACGATAAATCTATAGAAGAACTTTACAATTTAAAGAAGGACCCTAAAGAGGTTAAAAATTTAATTGGGAAGAAAAAATACAAAGAAGTAGCAGAAAAACTTCGTGCTAAGCTTGATGCTTTAATAAAAGAAAAAAGTAATGCCTACAGAGAAGCACCATCAGATTTAACAGTTGAATTAATTAGAGAACCAAGCGAAGATGTTAAAATTTTCGATTTAAAGCCAGAATTTGGTTGGACGGTACCATTAGGATCTAAATTTCAAAGCGCTTATCAAATTTTGGTAGCTTCAAATGAAAAAGATATCAATAATAATAACGGGAATATTTGGGATAGTGGAGAAGTACGTTCTTTAGAATCAACAAATGTAGAATATAAAGGAACGCCGCTTCAAGTAGCACAGACGTACTATTGGAAAGTAAGAATTTGGGATGAAGAAAATAGATTAGTCGATTATTCTGAATCGCAAAAGTTTACAACAGGAAAAAGCGATAGCTACATCATTTCAACCGAAAATAAATTTGTAACAACTAAAGTGAAGCCAACAATTTTTGAAAAAAGGGGTAGCTCTTACTTTATAGATTTTGGTAAAGCAGCCTTCGCAACCATGGACTTTACATACCATGCCAAAACATCACATACACTTACCGTTAGAGTAGGAGAAATGGTCGATGATAAAGGGAATGTTAACCGGACACCACCAAAGAAAAGTAATATTCGTTACCAAGAACTAAAAGTTAACGTAACGCCTGGGCAAACTAAATATCAAATAAAGGTTCAAACAGACGAAAGAAATACAAGACCAAATAAAGCAATACCATTACCAGATGGATTTCCTCCACTTGTACCGTTTAGATATGCAGAAATTGAGGGCGCTCAAGAATCTATATCCGCAGAAAATGTGGAACAATTGGCCTTTCATACCTATTGGGATGAGCAAGCTAGTAGTTTTAACAGTAATGATAATATCTTAAATCAAGTTTGGGATTTATGTAAATACTCAATAAAAGCCACAACCTTTAACGGTTTATATGTTGATGGTGATAGAGAGCGCATACCTTACGAGGCCGATGCGTATTTAAATCAATTAAGTCATTATACAACCGATAGAGAGTTTGCTATTGCAAGAAGAACTATTGAGTATTTTATGAAACAGCCTACGTGGCCTACAGAATGGCAACAGCACGTGCCTTTGTTAATACATGCCGATTTTATGTATACAGGCAATACAGAGTTAGTAGAACGTTATTATGAGGCGCTTAAACATAAATCGTTATATGAATTGTCTAACGACGATGGTTTAATTACATCTACTAAAGTTGATGCCGCCTTTATGAAAAAATTAGGTTTTCCTGATGGCTATAAAAAGCCATTAACAGATATTGTTGATTGGCCAGGAGCCAATTTTAACGGCAGTAAAACTAAAGGAGAACGCGATGGGTTTGTTTTTAAACCTTACAGCACGGTAATTAACGCGTTCTTTTATGAGAATATGAAAATAATGGCAGAGTTTGCTAAAATCTTAGGTAAAACTCAAGAAGCTTTAGATTTTGAGTACAGAGCAGCAAAAGCTAAAAAAGCAGTAAACGAACAAATGTTTGATGCTACACGTGGTGTATATGTAGATGGTATTGGAACGGATCATGCTTCGTTGCACGCTAATATGATGCCTCTAGCATTCGGATTAGTGCCAGAAGAACATTATGAATCTGTTGTTAACTATGTAAAATCAAGAGGATTGGCTTGTAGTGTTTATGGGGCACAATTTTTAATGGATGGTTTATACAATGCTGGCGAAGCAGATTATGCCTTAGATTTATTAACTGATACTTCCGATAGAAGTTGGTATAATATGATTAAAATAGGTTCAACTATTACTTTAGAAGCTTGGGATAACAAGTATAAAAATAATTTAGATTGGAATCACGCTTGGGGAGCAGTACCTGCAAATGTTATTCCACGTGGATTATGGGGTATTAAACCAAAAACACCAGGGTTTGGTATAGCTACCATAAAACCTCAAATGAGTAAATTAAAATCGAGCACCATAGAAGTTCCAACGGTTAGAGGTACTATAACAGGAAAATACAAGTACAATGGCGCAAGATTACAAACTTACGAAATTGAGATACCTGGAAACATGGTAGCCGAATTTTCTTTAAACGACTTAGATGGTAAAGATTTAATACATAATGGAAAAAAAGTGCCTTCTGCTTTCGAAAGCATTCGCTTGTCTCCTGGTAAACATACTATCCAACTTAAGATTAATTCATTTTAGGTTTAAAAAAAAAAGCAAACGTTTTGTGGATATCTAAAAAGAAGCAAAAAAGAATTGGATACGGTTCTGTAACATAATATGCTAATAGAAAATCTATTAAGTTTTCTTAAAAATGATAAACAAAAGTGTTAATTGGGGAATTATAGGCTGCGGCGATGTTGCAGAAGTTAAAAGTGGGCCTGCATTTTATAAAGTTGATAACTCTAATTTAGTTGGAGTTATGCGCAGAAATAAAGATAAAGTTCAAGATTTTGCTAAAAGACATGGAGTTAGTAACTGGACCACCAATGCCACTAGTTTAATAGAAAACCAAGACATAAATGCCGTATATATAGCTACACCACCTTCATCACATCTAGAATATGCGCTTCAATGCATAAAAGCAGGAAAAAATGTGTATCTAGAGAAACCCATGGTACTTAATAGCCACGAAGCTGATGTACTTTTAAGTGCAGTTAAAAGCAGTAATACTAAAGTAACAGTTGCACATTATCGAAGAGCATTACCAGTATTTTTAAAAGTAAAATACTTATTAGATTCTAATTTAATTGGTAAGATATCTTCTGCCAAAATTGTTATAAAACAAAAAGAAAATGCCAGTTTAATTGCTAAGTCTGATGAAAATTGGAGAACGAATCCAAAAATTTCAGGAGGTGGATATTTTCACGATATAGCGCCACATCAAATCGATTTAATGTGTTATTATTTTGGCGAAGTGAGCGAGATAACTAAAGATGACCTTAAAGATGATTTAGATTCTAATCAAGAAGTAAGTGGCAGTCTACTTTTTAAAAACGACGTAAGATTTACTGGTTCATGGAACTTTAATGCTTCCGAAGAAAAAGATAATTGTACTATTTATGGAGAAAAGGGAACTATTTCTTTTTCCTTTTATGGCGATGAAATTATTTTAACTAAGGATGGTAAAAAGGAGCAATTTCTTTTTACAAACCCAAAACATGTTCAGCAACCCATGATAAAAAAAACCGTCAGTTATTTTTTAGGCAAGAGCCAAAATCCATGTACTGTAAACGAAGCTGCAATTGTAACTCAAATTATGGATGTATTTTCTGAAAGTAAATTAAAAACTAAGCAATAGAAACAATAAGATAAATTTTAAACAAGAGGATGAAAAAATTAATATTTACATTTTTAATTACAGCAATAACGGTGCTTTTTCCTTATCAGGATATAAAAGCGCAGTCAAAAGACTATAAGGATGCTTCATTATCCATAGAAGAAAGAGTAGAAGCACTGTTACCCAAACTTTCATTAGAAGAAAAGGTAGCGCAAATGCGTATTTTTCATGCTAATATAGGTGTGAAACATGATGAAAAAGGAAAGCTACAACTTTCTAATAAGGTTATTAAAAAATTAAAACTTGGTATTGCGGGAATTAAAAACCCTGCCGAACATGTTGATGCAGTAACCGCTGCTAAATTAAATAACGAACTTCAAAAATATATTATAGAAAACAACCGTTGGGGAATTCCTGCGCTTTTTGTAACAGAGTCTTATAACGGTGTCGATGCAGAAGGCTGTACCAAATTTGGAAGACCTATCGCATCAGCAGCTTCATTTAACCCAGAATTGGTTCAAAAACAATGGGATATTGTAGGTAGAGAAGCTCGATTAAGAGGGATGCATATGTGCCATTCGCCGGAGGCCGATTTGGTTCGCGATCCACGTTTCGGGCGTATGTCTGAAGCTTTTGGTGAAGATACTTACCTTACCACTCAAATGGTAACCAGTGCTGTAAAAGGTGTTCAAGGTAATTACGAAGGTTTAGGAAATGGTACGCATATTGGAGCCGTTGCCAAACACTTTGCAGGTTATGGTCAAGTACTAGGTGGTTCAAATTTTGCAGCTATCGAAATTTCCCCGAGAACACTTATAGACGAGGTTTATCCTCCGTTTGAAGCAGCCGTAAAGGATGCTAAAACTTTGGGTATTATGGCCTCTCATGGCGATTTAAACGGTATTGCCAGTCATGGAAATCCGGAATTATTAACAGGTGTATTAAGAGACCAATGGGGCTTTAATGGTTATGTAGTTTCAGATTCTAATGATATTGCACGTTTGTTTTATTTTATGAATGTTGCCGAATCTCCTGAAGCGGCAGCTCAAATGGGGTTAGAGGCAGGAATAGATATCGATTTATATGCCGAAGATTCTTATGCTTACTTACCTGAAATGGTAAAGAAAAACCCAGAACTTGAAAAGTTAATCGACCGTTCCGTAAGACGTGTATTAAGAACCAAATTCATTTTAGGTTTATTTGATAATCCTTATATAGATCTTAAAGAAACTAAAAAAGGAGTACGTTCAAAATCGTCTTTAGAATTAGCTAGAACATCAGATTTAGAATCCATAATTCTTCTCAAAAATCAAAATAACACCTTACCTTTAAACAAAAGTAAGTCTACAAAAATAGCTTTGTTAGGGCCATTAGTAAAAGAAAACACAAAAGCATTGTTCGAGTCGGTTACAGGAAATAGTATAACGTATGTAGCAGAAAAGGGTTTTCATTTAACCGATGAAACAGGTGGAGCTCCTAAATTATTAGAAAGAGACAAAAATGCAATTGATAAATTGGTAAATACGGCAAAAAGTGCCGATTTAAGTATTTTATTTTTGGGAGGCGATGAGTTTACTTCAAAGGAAGCATTTTTTACGCATGCTTTGGGAGATAGAGCTACTATTGATCCTGTAGGTCCTCAGGACGAACTCATTGAAAAAATTAAAGCACTTGGTAAACCTGTAATTGTGGTTTTAAAACACCGTAGAACCTTATCTATAAATACAATAGCAGAACAAGCCGATGCTATTTTGGATACTTGGGATTTAAGTGAATTTGGAGACCAATCTACCGCTAAAATTATTTTTGGAGAAGTATCTCCTTCAGGAAAATTACCAGTTACCGTGCCAAGATCTATTGGGCAAATACCGTTTCATTACAGTATGAAAGAGATTAATTATAAAAAAGGATACTTGTTCTTAGAAGATGGTCCAATTTATCCTTTTGGTTACGGTTTAAGTTATGCTAATTTTAAATATTCAGATATTAAAATATCCAATACAGAACTAACACCAAATACTGAAATTGAGGTTAGTGTTAAGGTAACTAATACTGGGGCTGTTAAGGCTAAAGAAGTTGTTCAAATGTATATTAAGGATGAAATAGGTTCGGTAACCAGACCAGATAAAGAACTTAAAGGTTTTGAAAAGATAGAATTAAATCCAGGCGAAAACAAAACAGTTACTTTTAAAATCACCCCAAAAATGCTTGAATTTACAGGTCTTAAAATGAAAAAAGTATTAGAGCCAGGAGATTATACCGTGAAAGTAGGAACCTCTTCTCAAGAGTATTTGGAAACAACATTCAAACTAAAAAAATAGACAAATGAACAAACCCGTATTACACCTTTTAGTGTTTTTAACGCTTTTTAGCTGTTCTGTTTCTCAAAAAACAGTTGCTCAACAAGCTTTAGATAATTCAGAAATTAAAGTCTCTATGATAAAAGCTTTAGAGTGGCAAGAAGCGCACCCTATATTTGCCATTGCTCCTACCGATTGGACAGCTGGTGCCTATTATACAGGTGTTGCTAGAGCACATAAAGCTACAAAAGATATGATGTATATGGCAGCCTTAAAAAATCAAGGCTATTGGAATAATTGGCAAACCTATAAACGATTATATCATGCTGATGACGTGGCTATTTCGTATAGCTATCTTTATATTGATGGTAACGGAGGTCGTAAGAATTTTGTTGATCTGGAGCCTACAAAAAAGTTTTTAGATGCGCATTTATATGAGGACCATCGTTGGAAATCAGGAACAGATAAAAGTAAAGAAGGAAGAACTATTTTATGGTGGTGGTGCGATGCTTTATTTATGGCGCCTCCTGTACTTAATTTATATGCAAAACATACTAATCAACCTAAGTATTTAGACGATATGCATAAGTTTTATATGCAAACATATAACCAATTGTATGATGAAGAAGAGCGCTTATTTGCAAGAGATATGCGTTTTGTTTGGGAAGGAAACGATAAGGATACAAAAGAACCTAATGGAAAAAAAGTGTTCTGGTCTAGAGGTAACGGATGGGTAATTGCAGGTTTAGCATTAATTTTAGATGATTTACCAAAAGATTTTAAACATCGTCCTTTTTATGAAAACCTTTACAAAGATATGGCTTCTAGAATATTAGAGCTTCAACCAGAAGATGGCTTATGGAGAACAAGTTTATTATGCCCAGAAAGCTACAACCACGGTGAAGTTAGCGGAAGCGGCTTTTATACATTTGCTCTTGCTTGGGGTATTAATAACGGATTTATAGATAAGAAACATACTCCGGCAGTTAAAAAAGCTTGGAATGCCATTGCAAAATGTCAGCATGAAGATGGTCGTGTAGGATGGGTGCAAAACATTGGAGCTTTCCCAGAACCAGCATCTGCAGATTCTTGGCAAAATTTTGGGACAGGAGCCTTTTTAATGGCAGGTAGCGAGGTTTTAAAATTAAAGTAAAAAATAGATATTTTGGGCGTTACCCCGCTTTTTTGCGGGGTCGGGCTTTACGTTCCAAGTCCTCGCACTTCCTTCGTCAGGCTTTGGGCTTTCCTCTACAATCCCTAACGCAGGCTAGTTTGCTAACTTACTTTTAGTACTAAATATCAAGGTTTTTTTAAGGGCTTTCATTATATGTAAAATAAGCTGTTTTCTTTCAATTTAAACCGTAAACAAGTTAAAAAACACACAAATGAAATTATTTAAACTATTAGTACTAATTTGTTTAGGCATTACAAGTTGCCAAAATAAAAATAAGAAAACTAAAAAAGAAGTCGCAACTAATTTAGAGTTTTCAAATAGGCCAAATATACTTTGGCTAGTAACCGAAGATATGGGAGCCTATATTCCACCATTTGGTGATTCTACGGTGGTAACTCCTAACTTAAGTAAATTAGCAAGTCAAGGTGTAATATATCCAAATCTTTATTCAACTTCTGGAGTTTGTGCACCAAGTCGGGCTGCCATAGCAACAGGAATGTACCCTTCCAGTATTGGTGCGAACCATATGCGTACCAATTCTTATAATGACGAAATAGGCGTGCCAAAATATGAAGCCGTACCACCTGCAGAAGTTAAAATGATAAGTGAGTTACTACGTATGCAAGGTTACTATTGCTCTAATAATTATAAAGAAGATTATCAATTTAAAGCTCCCAAAACAGCATGGGATGAAAGTAGTCCTTACGCACATTGGAGAGATAGAGCGGCAAATCAGCCATTTTTTTCAGTATTTAATTTTACAGAAACCCATGAGTCGGGATTGTTTGAGCCTTACGGATTTAGAGAAATAGAAGCAAGACATTACCACTCGGGAGACCGAAACTATAAATGGAAAAATTTTGGAGCTTCGCATGCCAAAAATAGGATGGCAGAAGAAGATACGCCTGTGCACCTTTCAAAAGATACAGACTTTAATATTCCACCATATTTGCTAGACACCGAAGCAACACGTCGCGATATGTGGAAATTGTACAATAATATTGGAGAAATGGATCGTCAAGTGGGCGCTGTTTTAAAACAATTAGAAGATGATGGTTTATTAGAAAATACCATTATCTTTTTCTATGGAGACCACGGCGGGCCATTACCAAGAGAAAAACGATTAATTTACGATTCGGGTTTAAACACGCCTTTAATTATTCGTTTTCCAAAAAGCATGAAAGCAGGAACAAAAGACAATCAGTTAATTAGTTTTGTCGATTTTGCTCCAACTTTACTATCTCTAATTGGAGAAGCACCTCAGTCTTATATGCAAGGGCAGTCATTTTTAGGAGAATACAAAGCAGACAAGCGAGAATATATTTATGGAGCAGCCGACAGATTCGACGGGTTTACCGACGCTATTAGAGCTGTAAGAGATAAGCGATATAAGTATATTCGAAATTACAGGCCAAAGCAAGGCTATTATTTACCAGTCGCTTACCGAGAGAAGATACCAAGCATGCAAGAGTTATTAAGGCTAAAAGGAGAGGGAGAATTAAATGCTAATCAAATGCAATGGTTTCGAGAATCTAAACCAAAAGAAGAGCTTTTCGATTGTATAGCCGATCCTTTTGAGTTAAATAATCTTGCCTATACCCCTGAATATAAAGACAAACTAATTGAGTTAAGCTCAGAAATGGACAGATGGCTAACCGAAATTGGAGACACCCCAAACCTTAACGAAAGAAAACTAGTAGACCGTCTATGGGCAGGTAGCGATAGCCAGCCTAAAACAGCCATTCCAGATATCATTTCTGAAAATGGAAAAGTGAAAATAACTTGTGAAACAGAAGGTGCTTCAATAGCTTATAAGGTTGTCGCTAAGAGCGAAAAGACTCCATTGTCATGGAACATATATAAAAGCCCTATCGAGCTGCCAGAAGGAGCTAAACTAATGGTGCAATCACATCGTTTAGGGTTTTTGCCAAGTAAAACCGTTACGTTTAATTAGGGAGTGTTTGTTTTCTTTTTATTATAAGCTATATAATTTGAGTTTTTTTGTTTGAAAGCGAATAAACAAGCAACAAAAAATCTTATCAACATCTGTATTCTTACTAATTTACTTCAAAATATAGTGTCAATTAAATTATATTTCAATTTCAGTAATATAGGGTAAAATAACATTTATTTAGAAAAAAATAATTATAACAAAATTAGGGGTAAATAGATATGTAAAAAGAGCTAAATGAGTCGGTGTTTGAATTAATTAGGTTTAAAAGCTTAATGGAATAAATATAAAATGCTGTATAAAAATACACCTTGAAAAATTAAACTAATTTAGTTTTTCAAGGTGTTACTTATAAATTCTTTAATGAATCTATGTTTCTTTTAAAATGTAAATTACTTTATATAAAGAATATTAAGTGTTTTTAGGATAAGATAAAACTCAACTTATTTTTCAACTATTTCATGCGCAGTGTTAGCCCATCTAATTTGCGCTCTTCCACCTTTAACTCTGTAGGCACCATATCTAATTTTCGATTGCGTCCCTCTTTCAGGATCAGGAATATTCCAATTAAATGCTTCACCACCAATTATAGCATTACAATAGTGTATTTTTTTTGTGGAATCGGTAGGGTCTGCTTTAAAACCAACTTCTAGGTCAAAAGAAGTTATTTCATTTTTATTAACTCTTTTTAGTAACACGACTTCTCTACCACTTCCAGATCCACCACGTTCTAGTATACGTTCGGCATAAATATCGAAAGCAACTTGCTTGTCTGCATTTATACCTGTACCATATACTGGCTTAGCTAAATACAGACAAATTGCTGGGTCAGGAGAACCACCACCACCAGTATGTTGCCCTTTGGCTTGTGAAATGTATGTTCCACTTTGGCTATCAGAATCAGCATCGCCTACTTCAAGAATTCTAAATTCTCCTGTAAATTTAACAAGTGATCCTACGTTAGAATTAGCAATAGGTAATGAGCGTTCTATTCTAGGCTGTAAGGTACCTGCTGTATCCCAATGGTTAGACCCATCCGTTATATTATATACTCCCCAAGTAGTGCCATCAATAATGCTTTCTGAGTAATCGGAATAGCAACTTCTATCATCAACCTCACCTACATTATTAGGGTTTGGTATATCAACATTTCTGGTGCTGTTGTTTTCGAATTCACCAGAAGCTGGACAAGCTAAATCTGTACTTGTATCTTCATCAGCAGCTACAACAGTCGGGTCTGTATCTGGGGCAGTTTCAGGAACTGGGGTTTTATAAATCAATATATCTTCAGAGTATCCTAGTCCGTCTTTGGTGCATGAAAAGAATGTAACAAAAATAATTAATGCACTTAGTGATACTAATTTGTAAGTAAAGTTTGGTTTTTTCATAATGTATAATGGTATTTTATTGTAAAATTATTTTATGTTACTAATATTTTCATCCTGTACTGTCCTGTTTAAAAATATTCCTTTTTTTTAATTTTTGAGTGAATATCTAAAAATGCGTAAAATTGAATAGGTTTTTAAATATTATTAACATGATACAGCAGGATGGATTCTCAATGAAAATGTGGTTTTTTTAAGAAATTAAACCCTAATAATAATGCGTCAACTTTTAACCGTTTTTATCATATTTATAATTTTGAGTTGCCAATCAAAGACAAATGAAGGCATGCAGGATTCACCCAAATTAAGTCTGGATGAATTATCAGAAAACTTCAAATCTCCATCAATCGATTATTACCCAGAAACATGGTTTCACCTTAACGGAAATAATATTTCTAAAGTAGGTTTAACCCTAGATTTAGAGGCTATAAAATCTGCGGGTTTGCAAGGCATACATTTGTTTAATAAAGCTGGAAGATTATATCCTGATGTAAAACCAATTAAAATTCTATCGCCCGAATGGGAAGATATGATTCGTCATGCAGCAGATGAGTCGAAGCGCTTAGGTTTAAAATTCACCATGCAGAATTGCCCAGGTTGGTCTATGACAGGTGGGCCATGGGTACCAGCCGAAGAAGCACAACGCGAAGTTGTAGAGTCAGTTTACAGGGTTTCAGGTGGAAAAACTTTTAATGAAACTCTAAAATTAGATAGTCTTTACAAAACACCCGACTACAATTATAAAGATATTCAAGTATTGGCTTTTCCAACTCCAGAAGGGGATGATTTAGATCTCTTTAATCCTTCAAAAATTGAAACAAATAATAATATTGTTCCATGGAAAGATATCTTTAATCCTAATTCAAAAATTATAGTTACTCGGAAAACAACACGACTAAATAAGGCTTTAAAAGATTATAGAGCAACAGGTATTTCAAAAGTAAAAAATAAAAATACTTGGGTAAAAACGAACTTTGATAACCTAGTAACATTGCGCACAATTACCTTTCCGCAATCGCGCCACATGATTATGGGTACAGAATATCCAAAAATGGATATAAATATTAAGGTAGAAGCACTACTTGATAATCAATTAAAAGAAATTACAACAGTGCATTTACCAGATGCTAATTGGAATGATAGACGGAAACATGTAACGCTAGCTATTCCAGAAACAACATCAAATACCTTTGTTTTTACCTTTGGAGGTGAACATACCATGGCCCCAGAATTTATTCGTTTAAGTTCAAAACCCAAGCTACACAATCATGAGGCAAAAGCGGCTAAAGTATTAAGACGTCTTGAAAAAGAAGTACAATATGATTATGCTGAAAATACTATAATTCCATTCGATAAAATTATCAACCTTTCAGACAAAATGAATCTTGAAGGTAAATTAACTTGGGATGTACCTGAGGGCAATTGGACAGTTGTACGTTTTGGTCATATTAATATGCGATTAACCAATAAACCAGCAGTACCTGAAGCTACAGGTTGGGAATCGAGTAAATTAGATAAAGTGGCCATAGAAAACCATTTAAGAAATGGTATGATTGGAAATTTAATAAAACCTGGCGGTCCAATTGGCGACGGTAAGTTGCACGGTTTGTTAATTGATAGTTGGGAAAGTCACGTGCCTACATGGACAATGAATTCCGAAGATATGTTTACTGAATTTGAAACTCGAAGAGGCTATAGTATGAAAACCTATCTACCTGCTACTATGGGTTATATTGTTGAAAGCCCAGAAGTAACCACTAAATTTTTGAGAGATTTAAGGCATACCATGGATGAAGTATTTATTGATAATTTCTTCAAGCATTTTGCAACTGTAGCCCATGATATGGGGGCCGAAGTGTATACTGAAGGTGCAGGAGGTGAAGTATTACCAATAGACCCTATGCGCTATTATGGGGTTAGCGATATTCCAATGACAGAGTTTTGGTACCCTAGAGCACCATCAAATCAAAACGAATATGCAAAACCAATTTATAATGCAGCATCGACGGTGCATTTATATAATAAACCGGTATTAGCTGCAGAAGCTTGTACTCAGGTTGGTGTAAAATGGAACGAGCATCCATTTTCTGTTAAATATTTAATCGATTATAATTTTGCTAAAGGCGTGAATCATTTAGTGTTTCATACGTTTTCGCATACGCCTCAAACAAATGTTTATCCAGGCTCTAGCTTTGGTGGCAATATTGGTTTTCCGCTAGTGCGTCAGCAAACCTGGTGGAAATACATGAAAGATTGGACTGATTATTTGGCGAGAAACCAATACGTTTTGCAACAAGGCGAATATGTGGCAGATGTGCTAAGGTATTATGGAGATCATTATGAGCGCCCGCCGTTCGATTTAGATTATTTTCCAAAAGGATACAGATTCGATTATTTGAATGCTGAAATATTACAAGAAAAATTAAGTGTAAAAAATGGTAAACTTCATGTGCAAAATGGAGGCGACTATAGAATTATAACATTAAGAGATTCTGAAAGTATGTTATTATCCACAGCTAAAAAACTAAAAGAATTGGTCTTTAATGGCGCTGTGATTTTGGGAGATAAACCAATAGATTCACCAAGTTTAATGGATGATGAAAAGGATTTGGAAGCACTAAAAACTATTTCAGATGAATTGTGGGGCACTTCAAAAAGTGGTGTAAAACAAGTTGGTAAAGGGAAAGTATATTGGGGAAAAACATTAGATGCTGTTTTACAAGAAGAAAGAATTACCCAAGATGTAATCGTTCCTGAAGGATTAGAAATTAATTGGATTCATAGAAAAACAGATGATGCTGATATTTATTTTGTGGCTTCTAAAGAAGAAAACCCAGTTGATGTGTCTTTAAGTTTTAGAGTCAATAATGTTTCGCCTCAAATTTGGGATGCATTTACTGGAGAACAACAGGAGGTTAAGATTTGGAGTAGAGAACATAATAGAACAAATGTGGGGTTATCATTACCATCAAGCGGTAGTGCCATTATTGTGTTTTCAAAAAGCGATAAACAATCTTACGCTTCAAAAATAGTGCATAATAATGTCGTGATTTTGAATTCTGAAAGCGGTTGGTATAACATTTATAATTCTGAAAATTATCCAAAACTGTCTTGGAAAGGCAACAAATTTATTGCTTCTAGTTCTGGAGAATATAGTTTTTACAAGAATGGAAAAGTAATTACAAAAGTTATTTCTATTGAAGAAAAATCACTTCAAAATGATTGGAAATTATCTTTTGATGTAGGTTGGGACACACCAGAATCTATTACCATTTCAGAATTAAAATCATTAACTAAACTATCAAATGATGCTGTAAAGCATTATTCTGGAACAACTACTTATTCAAAAAAAATTAATATAGATGAGTTGGTAACTCAAACAGTTTTGAATTTGGGAGAAGTATCCAACATTGCAGAACTTTGGTGTAATGGAAAAAAAGTAGGCGTAAAATGGGCTCCTCCTTTTGAGTTTGATATTTCTGAATTTGCAATAAAAGGTGAAAATAATCTTGAAATTAAAGTCACTAACACTTGGCGAAATCAACTCATTTTTGATAATCAAAGATCAAAAAATCAAAAGAAAACATGGACTACAAGTCCGCCAAAAAAGGATGAAACTGAATTAGAAAATTCAGGTCTAATTGGACCGGTAGTTTTAAAAAACTATAAATAGTTTAAAAATTAACTATATTAAAAAACTATAGTATTTGACGTTAATTAACTATTCGCAGCTTTATCCTTGTGTTGCATTTAAGGTTTTAAGATTATGTTTAAAATCTTCAATAATAAGAGGTTTAGTAGTTAAAGTCCGGTTTCTTTTGGGCAACTCATTGAATTGATACCAAAAAATACTGTTAGTATTAAAATTTGTTGATTTAAACGAGATAACAGTTATTTTATACAAAAGACAGGATAGGTCAGGATACTTATAAAGTAAACTCATAGTATTTTTATTAAGTGATTTTTATAAAAAAATAAATTTTACTACGAAACTAAAAATAACTATGAAAAAAATTACTTATAAATCCTTATTATTTCTCGTCTTGATATTATGCTCACATGGCATAACAGCGCAAGACGCTCCACCTTCTGATGACATTTTTAGATTCAGAAATGTGGAAACAGGACAATTCTTAACAGATACAGGAACGAGTGCAACGGCAGTTACCATGACAGCTGGTGATTCGGAAAACTCACGTTTTACCTTTGTGGAAAGTGGTGCATTTTATAATATTGATAGTGAAGTTTTAGGAATACTACGTGCTCCTGGCAGTGGTGGTCCAGGAGGAGCTTATGTAGTTGTTAGTACAACAAAAGCCTCGCCAGCAACGGATGGTGATAAAGTATGGACAATACAGCATAACCTAACAGATGATACATACAGATTTCAATCAGGAACAAGTGGGCGATTTATGTATCATGATGCAAATGGAACTGTAACACATGTTGTAGTTTCAGATACAGATGATAGAAGTAATTGGGAACTTGTACCTTTTGTAGAAGTTCCGGTAGAGATAGCACCAGATGAAGATACAAGTTCAGATCTAACTTGTCCAGCTTCTGGTGAATTCGAAAACAATAGTACAAGAAATGTAGATATATCAAACCCTGTTAACGTTGGAACTGCTGATGACAGAAGTTGCTATTCAGATTATTCAGAAAGTACCGTTTATGGAAAAACTTGGGGCGTTTATAACATTACTGATGGTTCTAATCATTGGGATGGAGCAACGTTGCAACCAAGAATAGAGCGTTCTTTATCAAGATCAGGAGAAACTGGTGTTGGGAGTTTTGCAAGATTCACAGGGGTTGTTAGAATACTAGAAGTGGGCGATGGAGGTTCTTTTGGCCAAAATGGAACTTATTTAGCACAAGCTAAAGGGAAACATTCAGGAGGTGGAGGCTCTAATGATCCTGCTATTTGTCTATATAGAGCACATCCTGTTTATGGTGAAGGTATTAATGCAGACAAGCAAGTGGCGTTTGATATTTACGCCGAGCGTATCTTAGAACGTGGAGGAGAAGGCAGCGGAAGAGAAGTTGTTTTTCTAAAGCGAGTTAATAAAAATGAAGAAGTTGATTTTGAGTTAGAGGTAGGTTTTAGAGAAGATCCAAGTGATTCTACAAAAAAAATTCATTATTGCGATGCTGTAATTGGAGGAGAAGCTTTTAATTATAATATTCCTGATCCAGACAGAGGGCTTGAATCTGGTATTAGATATGGTGCCTATAGAGTTAGAGGAGGTAGAGCACAAATAAGATGGGCTAATACAACTTACCAGAAGGAAGAAGTTGCGGATTCAGGTGATGATATACCAGCAGGTTTTTATAAATTAAAAAATGTCGAAACAGGCAAGTATTTAATGTCATCAGGTTCTACAATTATAGCTAGTGATTCTAGAGATGGTTCAGATAAAGAATGGCAATTTGTAAGTGTTCCTGGAACTAGTTATTATAATATTGATAGCCAAGTTAGGGGTATTATAAGATTTACAGGCTCTTCAGATTTAGTTAGTACAAATTTTTCGCCACCAAGAGAGGATAATGATAAGATGTGGACTATTATTGATAATGGCGATGGGAGCTATAGTTTCGAGACCCGTAATCTAGGTAAATATTTATACCATGCTGTAGATGATAGTATGGTGCATTCTGCTAATACAGATGATAGAAGTAAATGGATTTTAGAATCTACAACTTTAAGTCTTTTAGAAGCTGAACTAAAAACTGCTTCAGTAAAAATATACCCAAATCCTGCTCACGACAGGTTTACAATTGCATTTAAAAATATAAGCAATTTAAAAGGTGTAGAAATTTACAACGTTTTAGGTAAACTCGTTTATCAAAGTGAGTTAAATGGAAGTAATTTGGAGGTTGAAAGTGTTAATTTTAAATCAGGTGTTTATTTGGTAAAAGCCATAGCAGGTAATAATAACGTTTATCATACAAAACTGGTTATCAAATAAAATATTTATATTCAATTATATAAAAGTCAGAGTAATGTGTCTCTGGCTTTTATATTTTATAAAAAACAGGATAAAACAGGATAAAACAGGATAAAACAGGATAGTTAATTAAGATGGTCTTCTTAATTTCAACGTGTATCAAAATATTAATATATAAATGAAACGTCGCAACTTTATACAATTATCGACTTTGGCTGGTGTTGGCTTGTCATTACCAATATCAGGATTTCTTAACTCCTGCGTAAGTCACCCAGAACATTCCATCGAATTTAAAAACTTAATTTCTGAATTATTAAAAGATTGGAGTGATGGTATGTTAAAAGTACAAATCAATAATCCTTCAAATTTAGACGAACATGGTGCATTAGGTTGTCCTTCTTGTTCTCATATTCACGGACGATGTATGGATGCCGTATATCCATTTTTATATATGGCAGACCTAACGGGCGATGATAAATATATAGATGGTGCTAAGTTAGTCATGACTTGGGCAGAGAATAATGTATCACAAGAAAATGGAGCTTGGACTGTTATAAAAAATCCAAAATCTTGGAAAGGAATTACCGTTTTTGGAGCGATTGCTTTAGCAGAAGCTTTGCATTATCACGGACATGTTTTAGATGAAGGAACTCGCAAAGCATGGACAGTTCGTTTGGAAAAAGCAGGACAGTATATTTACGATACATTTACCATAGACTTTACTAATATTAATTATCCAGGTACAGCTGTTTATGGGTTAAATTTAATTGGTAATGTTTTAAATAGAGACGATTTTAAAGCGAAGAGTAAAACATTAGCGTCTCAAGTAAAATCATATTTTACAGAAAATGAAGGGTTACTATTCGGAGAATGTAAAAAAAGCTCAAGTAAGTTAAGTGAAAAAGGCTTACACGGTGTCGATTTAGGATATAATGTAGAAGAAACTTTGAATAGTTTAGTCATGTATGCGCTCAAGGAAAAAGATGAAGAGCTGCTGCAAATCTTAACAAAATCATTAAATAGTCATTTAGAATTTATGTTGCCAGATGGTGCATGGGATAACAGTTGGGGTAACCGCATGTACAAATGGAGTTATTGGGGAAGTCGCACCTGTGATGGTAGCCAACCCGCATTCGGAATGATGGCACACATCAATCCTGCTTTTGGAACAGCAGCGGTAAAAAACACAGAATTGTTACAACGTTGTACTGCCGATGGATTAATTCATGGAGGTCCTGGGTTTATTGAGGCAGGAATTCCACCTTGTGTGCACCATACATTTACACACGCAAAACCTTTAGCAGCTTTGTTAGACCATTGGGAGCATTTACCAGAAATCAATAAAAAGGAAGCTTTACCAAGAACTATTGCAGACGGAGTAAAACACTTTAAAGATTTAGATGTGTATCTTTTTGCAAGAGGCGATTGGAGAGGCACAGTAAGTGCTTACGATGCTGAATATCACTATAAATACGATTTTCGTCAAGCCTCAGGTGGTGCTTTAGGCGTTTTATTTCATAATAAAGTAGGGCTTTTATGTGCAGCAAGTATGGCAGAGTATCATTTAGTTGAAAAGAATAATCAACAGCCTCAACCAGGTAAGGATATTTGTTTAACGCCACGAATAGAGACCTTTAAAGACGATGTTTGGTATACGAATTTATACGATTTACCAGCTACAGTAAAAAGCAAAGATGAAAATGAAACTATAGAGTTGTTGGCCGATGTAAAACTTAAAAATGTAGATAGAGAGGAAGTTACAGGAACCGCGTCTGCATTCAATATTGCTTACATCTGTTCTACCAATAAAACAGAAATTAAAGTAGCCACAAAACAAGATGTTAAAGCTCAAACAGCTTTTGTATTACCTATTATTTCGCCTTCCAGTGAAGTGGTTGCAAATCTTAGTGAAAACGAAATTACCATCCAAAAACCTGAAGGGTTAGTTGCTATAAAAGCTAGTGGGCCTATAAAGATTAAGGAGATTGAAGGAAAACGTACTTTTAATATGGTGCCAGGGGTTGAAGCCTTGCCTTTAGAAGTGTTTTTTGAAGAAGAGAGTAAAACGATAGAGTTATCTATAACAGTAAGTTAACAACTTGTTAGGTAGTGATATTTTAAATGATTCCCTACTTTTTTTTCAATTAAAATGTCAATAAATTACAAGAGGTCCTTACTTAAGTTCCTAAATTTACCGGGAGCCCATCCTGTTTTTATTTTAAACAATCTATTGAAATACACTTCAGACTCAAAACCCAATTCGAAAGCAATTTCTTTTTGAGATTTACTAGAGTTTAGTAGTAACTCTTTAGACTTTTCAATTTTTAAAAGTAAATAGTATTGTAACGGAGAAACTCCGGTTTGTTTCTTAAAATCTATTCGGAATTTAGAATAACTTACTCCCAAATCCGAAGCTATTTCAATAAGATTAATAGAACTGTTTATGTTCTTATACATTATGCTTTTTGCACGAGAAACCATGGAATTTAAATTGTCTAAATCACTTCCTCCACTTTTAATATTATGAAGTTCTGCCATGAGCTGAATGCAAACTCCAGAAGCAATGTGTTGATAGCCATAACTCGCTTCATCAAACAACTTAAAAAGTGTATTAAAATAATTTAAAACATCTGGTGTATTGCATTTAGAAATAATAGGTTCTTCAGAATTGAAAAAACCATTCGATAAAAATTGATTAGCAATTGGACCAGAAAAACCAATCCAACGTTCTGTCCAACCTGTACTTTTTTGGGGTTTGTAGCGATGCCAAACTCCCGGAAATAATAAAAAAATATCGCCATCAGACACTTTTATTTCTCCAGTGGCGTGGCTTTCAAAAACCCCCGTTCCCTTAGTTATAAAAACAATGTGGAATTCATTTAAAACACGTCCTTTTTCCCAAGTAAAAATATACTGGTCAGGGTGGTCCATGGATGGATATTTGGTATGTTTTTTAATAACATTTCGTCCTAAGTTATTTATGTGAAATCCCCAAGACTTATCTTTTTTAGAGGTAATTAGGTATTTTCGGTATTTATTTTTCATATCATTTTGTGCTACTAATATATCAAAATGTTAATAGATAAATGCATTAATAATTACGAAATTTATGAAGTGAAATTTTATGTCAAAAATTTACTTTATCCAATACATGATATTACAGGATGATAAATCAAGATCTTAGAAATATCTTTAAAACGATTAAAAAAAGTATATGGGGCACTTTTAAAAACTAACATGTATTTTTTGTTAGTAAAAAAACAACTTTTTCTATTTAAAAATGAAAATTCAACTAAACTACACCACATCACTAAAGTATCTTTTTGCTTTTTTTACAATGGCACTATGCACTAGCTTTTTAGCCTGTAAATCAGTTCCCTCTCTGGAATTAGTAGATTTAAAATTAGAATACCGAACAAACCCATTAGGAATAGATAACACTGCCCCAAGGTTTAGTTGGAATCTTGTTGATAAAAACCAAACCAGAGGACAAAAACAAACTGCTTATCAAATTTTGGTAGCCAGTAACTTAAAGCATTTAGATAATAATTTTGGAGATGTCTGGGATTCTGGAAAAATAAGCTCGAATCAATCTGTTAATGTGAAATTTAATGGTAGTAGTTTGGAGTCTGCAAAGCAATATTTCTGGAAAGTAAAAGTATGGGATGTTGCAAATAATGTTTCTACTTGGAGCAAAATGGCACGCTTTTCAATGGGTTTATTACAACAAGACGATTGGAAAGCCGAGTGGATTTACAAAAAAAATCAAAATAAAAAAGATCATAATTGGTATAGAAAAAACTTTAAGCTAGAAGAAAATCCGCAATCAGCATTTATTTATGTCGCATCTTTTGGGTATCACGAAGTATATGTCAATGGACAAAAAGTAAGTAACGCGGTTATGAATCCTGTGTATTCATTCGTAAAAAAGCGGTTACCTTATTTAACTTACGATATTAAAAAACATCTTAAAAAAGGGGATAATGTAATTGGTATTTGGCATGCGGCTGGATGGTCGCGTTGGGGAAGAGTAAAAGCTTATTACGATGCGCCTTTTGTATTTAAAGCCCAAGCCGATATTAACCTTGGGAATAAAAATGTAGTACTAAATACTGATGCATCTTGGAAATGTAAAAAGAGTTACAGTGCTTATGTTGGACGCTGGGATATTAAAGATTTTGGAGGCGAAATTATAGACGAACGTTTACGTGAAGACGATTGGAATACGGTTGGATATAATGACTCTAACTGGCAAAACCCAGTAGTTTTTAATAATAACAAAGCCGAAGAAGTTGGTATTGCCAACGTTGATTTAGGTCCTAAAGGTGCCATTGTGGTACCCAGTACAGATGCAAACCCACCAACAAGTAAAATTACGGCAACTTTAAGCGCTCAAATGGTTGAGCCACAAGTAAAGTATAAAGGAGTAAAACCCATAGGTGTTCAAAAAGATGAGGAAGGAAACTATGTGATTGATATGGGAGAAAACTACACGGGTTTTTTTGAAATGAATCTTTTTAATGGTAAAGCAGGCGATACCGTGACGTTTAAAATTGCAGATAGAAAAGTTGTAAAATCATCTTGGGATCAACGGAGTAAATATGTTTTTGATAAAACAGGAACAGGACATTTTACCAATCGTTTCAACTTGGCAGGAGGACGTTGGGTAACTATTGAAGGTATTAATTACAAACCAGATTTAAAAGATATTAAAGGTTATGTGATTACTAATAACCGAAAACAAATTAGTAAATTCAAAAGTTCAAGCGAACTACTAAATCAAATCTACCAAGTTAATTTAAATACGTACATCGCTAATACTATTGATGGTATTTTAGTAGATTGTCCGCACCGCGAACGCCGTGGTTGGGGAGAAGTTACTGTAGCTGCCATGTATGGAGATGCTTTACCAAATTTTGAAAGTGGAGCTTATATGGCGCAATACGCCCAATTTATGCAAGATGCCCAAGCTGATGATGGTAAAATGCGAGCTGTTATTAATGGCGATGATTTTGAGTTTTTAATGTGGATGGCAAACAGCCCAATTACCATTTGGGAAACTTACCGAATGCTAGGTGATAAAAAACTGCTAGAAAACCATTATCCAACACTGCAAAAATGGATGCAATGGCTCTATGAACACTCTGATTACGATACAGGAGGAGGACTTAAAATCGGCACACGAGGTTCCTTAGAATTTCCAGGTTTAGGCGATTGGTGTACACCAAGAGGAAATTTTTGGACCTCAAGTAATTCGCCAGAATCGGCACACTTTAACAATTGTGTGTATGCCTTTATGCTTGAAAATGCATTACACATAGCAGAAGCTTTAAATAAACAAGAAGATGCAGAAATTTATAAAAAACGATTAGAGGTACAACGTAAAGCAACCCATACAAATATCTATAATTCAGAAACCGGCAAATATGGTTTGGGGCATCAGGTAAATCAAGCGTTTGCCTTACTCTCTGGCGTTACTCCAAATTCCGAAAAAGAAAAAGTGTACAATAATTTGATAGACCAAGTGCTGTATAAATTTCCGTATTACGATACAGGGAGTTCTGGACAGGCATTATACACGCGATATTTTACAGAATCAGGCGAACGTATGGATTTGATTTATGAATTGTTGAAAGACAAACGCCACCCAAGTTATGGATATTTTATAGAGCAAGGTAAAACGGTGTGGCCTGAGCGTTGGTCTGCCATTGGGAATAGCCAAATACATACTTGCTATACGGGTATTGGTGGCTATTTTATAAAAGGATTTGCAGGTATTCGTCCAGATAATGATAAACAAGGCATGCAACACTTTATGGTTAAACCAGCACCTGTTGGAGATTTAACTTTTGTCAATACAGAGTATAAATCTATGTATGGCAAAATTATTTCTAATTGGGAAAAAATATCAGAAAGTGCCACATTTCATATTGAAGTTCCAGTTAATACATCAGCAAAAATATATATTCCTGCAACTAAAAAAGAAGCTGTTTTTGAAGGCGAAAGTGTAGCAGGAAACTCAGAAGGCATTACATATATTGGAACTGAAAAAAGTGATGCTGTTGGTAGTTATATTATATATGAAGTTGGCTCTGGGGTTTATGATTTTAAAGTATCTACATTACCAAAAGTAACTTATCCAGACCCAATTGTGGAATCTGATAATTTAGCGACTATAGGAAGAATGAATGCTTCTTCCATGACTATTCAATCTGAAAAATTACCTGTTTTTGAAGCTTTTCGTGCTAACGATGAAAATCAAGAAACACATTGGAAAGCAAGTTCTGCATCAAATGAATGGATAGAAATAGAGTGGTTTAAACCGCAAACCTTTAACAAAGTGATTGTTGATGAGGTTGGAAATAATATTTCAAATTATACCATTCAATATTTAGAAAATGGTAATTGGAAAACTATTGTAAATGATACAGCTTGTGGAGCTAATAAGAATCATAGTTTCAAGGTTGTGACTACATCAAAAATTAGATTTCAGATATTAAAATCAAAGACAAAACCAATGATTTCAGAAATTAAAATATATAATGTTGAATAAGAACCCTGTGCTTATGAAAGAAAATTTAAATATATACAGAAAGCTAATTCTTGTTTTAATGGCGTTTGTCGTTTTAAGTTGTTCTGAGGATACAACAATTGAAGTTATTGACCTAAGGTGTGAATATAAAATTAACCCTTTAGGAATAGACAATACAACGCCTCGATTAAGTTGGAAATTGAAACAAGAAAACCTGGTGCGAGGGCAAAAACAAACTGCGTATCAAATGCTAGTATCAAGTAATTTAGATAATTTAAAAAGAGATGTTGGAGATGTCTGGGATTCTGGAAAAGTAACCTCTAATCAATCTGTAAACAACACTTATCAGGGTAGTGCATTACAATCTGCAAAACAGTATTTCTGGAAAGTAAAAATTTGGGATAAAGATAGTAATGCTTCAAAATGGAGCGAATCTGCTAAGTTCTCAATGGGTTTACTCAATCCATCCGATTGGAAAGGCGATTGGATTCTTAAACCTGATCAGAAAAAAACAGACCACAATTGGTATAGAAAAAATTTCGAATTAAAAGAAGAAGCCGAATCTGCATTTGTATTTGTAGGGTCGTTTGGCTATCATGAGTTATATGTAAATGGTGAAAAAATCACAGAGAATGTTATGAATCCGGTATCGTCTTATATGAAAAAACGCATTCCGTATTTGAGTTACGATATTTCAGATAAATTAAAAAAAGGCGATAACGTTATTGCCATTTGGCATGCGGCGGGTTGGTCGCGTTGGAGACGAATTCGAGAGTATCGTCTAATTCCTTTTGTTTTTAAAGCGCAAGCTGAAATTGTAGCAGGAGGAGCGCAAATTACTTTGAAAACAGATACCACTTGGAAAACTAAAAAAAGCTACAGCGAATATTATGGCGATTGGGATATCCTGCGCTTTGGAGGCGAAACTATTGATGATAGCAAACGAGAAGATGATTGGAATACTCCAGAATATGATGATAGTAATTGGATGAATGCCAGTGTTTACAATCATAAAGAACTAAATGCTAAAATACCAGAAGGAAACAACATCAGTTTTGCGCTTAATAGTAATAAAAGTAGAGAGGTTCGGGCTTTATATACTCCAATAAATGCTAAACTAAGTGCTCAAATGGTTGAGCCTCAAGTAAAATTTAAGGAGGTAAAACCTAAAGGTATTAAGAAAAATGAAGATGGCACCTATCGTATTGATATGGGAGAGAATTATACGGGATTCTTTGAAATGAATTTATACAACGGTAAAGCAGGCGATTCTATTTTGTTTGAAATTAGCGACCAAACCGCCGTAGTCATGAACTGGAAACAAAAAAGTAAATACATCTACGGTAAGTCTGGTAAAGGCAAGTTTACTAACCGATTTAATGTTGCTGGTGGCCGTTGGATTACCGTTTACGGACTAAATTACCAACCAGAATTAAAAGATATTAAAGGTTATGTTATAACCAATAACCGTAAGCAAATTAGCAAATTCGAATCTTCAAGTAAGCAACTGAATCAAATTTATCAAGTTAATTTAAACACCTACTTAGCCAATACTATGGATGGTATTTTGGTCGATTGTCCGCACCGCGAACGCCGTGGTTGGGGCGAAGTTACTGTTGCCGCTATGTATGGAGATGCTTTACCAAATTTTGAAAGTGGTGCATATATGGATCAGTATTTACAATATACTAGAGATACACAATTTCCAGACGGAAAAATACGTGCGGTAGTTAATGAAGAAGACCGTCCGTTTTTAATGTGGAAAGCCAATAACCCATTAACGGTTTGGGAAACCTACCGCATGTTGGGAGATAAAAAGGTGTTGAAGGATAATTATGAATCTATGCAAAAATGGATGACTTGGATTTTCGAAAATTCTAATTACAAAACAGGTGGTGCTATTAATGCCGGAAAACAAGGTTTGAGAGAATTCCCAGGTTTGGGCGATTGGTGTACGCCACGAGGTAACTTTTGGACCAGTAGTAACTCTCCAGAAGCCGTACATTTTAATAACAGTTTGTATGCATTTATGTTAGAAAACGCGATGCAAATTGCCGAAGTTTTAGGTAACACCGAAGATGCTAAAATTTATAAAGACAGACTAAAAGTACAACGTGAAGCTACCCATAAATTATCGTATAATCCAGAAACGGGTAAATATATAAAAGGGTATCAGGTAGATCAAGCTTTTGCTTTATTGTCGGGTGTAACGCCAGCTTCAGAAAAAGAAAAAGTAGAAGCCGTTTTAGAAGATAATGTTTTGTATAAATTTCCATATTACGATACCGGTAGTTCTGGTCAGGCACTTTATACGCGTTATTTTATTGAGTCTGGAGAGCGTATGGATTTAATTTACGAACTGCTAAGAGACAAGCACCACCCTAGTTACGGATACTTTTTAGAACAAGGTAAAACAGTATGGCCAGAACGTTGGTCGGCTGTAGGAAACAGTCAAATTCATACCTGTTATACAGGAATTGGTGGTTATTTTATCAAAGGTTTTGGAGGTATTCGTTCAAATCCAGAACAACCAGGGATGCAAAACATGCTTATTAAGCCAGCACTAGTTGGCGATTTATCGTTTGCAAATACCGAATATCAATCCATGTATGGTAATGTAGTCGTTAACTGGAAAAAAGAAGGCAAAGGAGCAATATTGTATATTGAGGTACCTGTAAATACAATGGCTACAGTGTATTTACCCGCTAAAGCAAGAGATGGCATACAAGAAAGAGGTGCTTTAGCAGAAAATGCAGAAAATATATCTTTTGTGGGCACAGAAAAAAGTAAAACTGTTGGTAATTATGTGATTTATAATGTTACCTCAGGAGTGTATGATTTTAAAGTAGATGAATTGCCGAAAACTCAATTTCCAGAGCCGTTAAACAACATAGAAAATCTGGCAAAATTAGGTAGAATGAACGCATCATCAATATTTATTCAATCAGAAAAACTGCCCGTTTTTGAAGCCTTTAGAGTCAATGATGAAGATGATGAAACACGCTGGTTAGCTACCGAAACCAAAAATCAATATTTGGAGGTAGAATGGGTAAAACCACAAACGTTTAATCAGGTTGTTGTTGATGAATATGAGAATAATATCACTTCTTATAAACTACAATATTGGAAAAATGGCGTATGGAAGGATATTGTAAAAGGAACTGAATGTGGCGTAAATAAAACGCATCAATTTAATACTATTGAATCTACAAAATTTAGAGTTTTTATTGTTGATGCAAAACAAGTACCATCGATTTCAGAACTGAAAATTTTTATGGATAAGCAATGAAAACAAATCGGCGAAATTTTATAAAAAGTATGTCCGCATTCGGGATATTGGGTGCAACATATCCATTATTATTTGCTTGTTCTGGAAAAAATAGTTCAGAATATTTAAACGAAAAAATCACAAAAATTGAATTGTTTAGATATGATATTAATATACCTCGTTATTTTTCTTGGGGAACATGGTACAACCGTCAGCATCTATTCATAAAAATATCATCAGGAGATTTTTATGGTTGGACGGAAACGCCCGCATCAAAAAATAATCCCAATTATCAGCCTACAGAATGGGTTAAATATCTAGAACAATTTAAAGGATTAACGCTGGGAGAAGCACAACAATTATTAGCAGCAGGACAAGTGCTAGGAACCAAACGCTCTTTAAAAATGTTAGAATCTTTAGATATGGCACTTTTGGATCTTTCGGGACGACTTCAAAATAAATCTGCTTTAGAACTATTAGGATTAAAAGGAACGAATCCCGTTCCTGGTTTATACTGCATATTAGATAAAGACGAAAATAAGGTAAGAGAAGAAGCAGAAAAAAGCATCGAACAGAACCTTGGTCATCATATGAAATTTAAAATGTATGGTGATGAAGTTGTAGACATGAAATTACTCAATGTTATTAGAGATGTTTTGGGAGATGAAGCTGTGGTAATTTCAGATGTAAATAAAGGCTATAAAAAGTGGCAATCATTAGAGGAATTAAAATCCATATTAAATCGTTTTAAAGCTACTGGTTTAAATGCGATAGAAGATCCTGCACATTTAAAAACAACACAATGGATACAATTGCAACAGATGGTGGGAGATTTAACTCTAATTCCAGATGCGCCCATGCGTCCCGCTTGGAAAGGTATCAACACAATGGAAAAAGGCATGGGACGCATTTATAACTTGCACCCCTCTACGATGGGAAGTTTAACCCATACCGCGAAATTGGCACATAAAGTAAAAGAAATAGGAGCTAAAGTAATGATTGGTGATGATAGTTTAGTAGGGCCAGCTTGTTCTGCGTGGCAACAAATAGCGATTGGAGTAGGCTCCACTTGGGTAGAAGCGATTGAGAAAAAAGAAGACTCTAAAATCTATTTAGAATGCTTGCAAAGCGCGGCTACTAAAAAAGAAGCCAACGGATATTATTCCTTTAAACCAGTACCGGGTTTTGGTTTAGAAATAGATATCAACCGATTAAAAAAGGTAAGTAAATTATACGTTGAAATATAGAAATTGAAAGACAAATTAAAATGATAAAAGTAGGATTATTTGGTATTGGTTTAGATACCTATTGGCCTCAATTCGAGGGCTTGTTAGAACGTTTAGAAGGATATCAAGAACAAATCGCCACTAAAATGGAAAGCTTTGGGGCTGAAGTTGTAAATGTTGGATTGGTAGATTCTCCTGTGGTTGCTAGAGAAAAAGCGGAGGTGCTAAAAAAAGAAGCCGTAGATATATTGTTTTTATATATCTCAACGTATGCTTTGTCATCAACAGTATTGCCTGTGGTTCAAAAAGTAAAATGTCCCGTTGTTATTTTAAATATACAACCTGTTGCAGCTATAGATTATGAGAGTTTTAATGCTTTAGGAGATCGTGGGAAGATGACAGGGGAGTGGTTGGCACATTGTCAAGCATGTTCCGTACCAGAGTTTGCTAATGTATTTAACCGTGCAGGGATAGACTATGAATTTGTAACCGGATATTTAGGAGAGCAAGCTGTTTGGGATGATATTCAAGATTGGATTGATGCTACAAAAGTTGCTGTTGTAATGCGAAATAACAGATTAGGTGTTTTAGGGCATTATTATGCAGGTATGTTAGATGTATATTCTGATTTAACCAAACAATCTTCAGCCTTTGGGACACATATAGAAATTGTTGAAATGTGTGAAGTGAAAAAATACAGAGATGCCGTCACACAAGCTGAGGTTGATGATAAATTAAATGAATTCAAAACCACGTTTGAAGTGATTGATGCCTGTGAAGATGAAGAATTAATTCGCGCTGCAAAAACATCCATAGCTTTAGATAAACTTGTAGAAAATCACGATTTAGGATCTTTAGCTTATTATTATGAAGGTGAAACTGCTAATGAATACGAGAATATTGTAACCTCTGTCATTGCTGGAAATACCTTGTTAACGGGTAAAAATGTACCTGTGGCAGGCGAATATGAAGTGAAAAATGCCCAAGCCATGAAAATTATGGATGCCTTTGGTGTTGGTGGTTCGTTTTCTGAATTCTATGCCATGGATTTTAATGATGATATTGTGATGCTAGGACACGATGGGCCCGCACATTTTGCCATTGCCGAAGGAAATGTACAATTGGTACCTTTACCCGTATATCACGGAAAACCAGGAAAAGGCTTGTCTATTCAAATGACGGTAAAACATGGGCCAGTAACCTTATTATCGGTTGTAGAAGGAAAAGATGATGTGTTTTTATTAGTGGCAGAAGGCGAATCTGTAGAAGGCCCAATATTACAAATAGGGAATACCAATAGCCGTTACCGTTTTTCAATAGGAGCAAGAGCCTTTATGAACGAATGGTCTAAACAAGGACCATCACACCATTGTGCTATTGGTGTAGGACATATTGCCAATAAAATTGAAAAACTAGGAAACCTTTTAAATTTACGAGTCGTTCGTATTTGTTAAAAGTGTATTAAACAACATCAAAAAACAAAAAAAATCATGCAAGCAATTTTAGGTGTATTATTTCATTCATTGGGCGGGGTTGCCGCAGGTAGTTTCTACATGCCTTATAACAAAGTAAAAGGTTGGGCTTGGGAAACCTATTGGATGGTAGGCGGTGTTATGTCCTGGTTAATCGTGCCACCAATAGCAGCTTATTTAACTGTTCCTGGTTTTGTAGACATTATCGCATCGAGTTCAAGTACCATTCTAGGTTTTACCTTTTTAATGGGACTTCTTTGGGGTGTAGGAGGTTTATCTTATGGCTTAGGTGTTCGTTATTTAGGGATGTCTTTAGGGAATTCTGTAGTCTTAGGGTTTTGTGCCGCGTTTGGCGCAGTTGTGCCATCAATTTATTATAATTTTAATCCCCAAGATGGTAAAACGTCATTTACAGATATGATATCTACCACAGGAGGGCAGGTTGTTTTACTTGGTGTTTTAGTTTGTTTGGTGGGTATTGCGCTTTCAGGTAAAGCAGGCATGATGAAAGAAAACGAGCTGTCTGAAGAGCAAAAAAAAGAAAGCGTAAGTGAGTTTAATTTACTAAAAGGATTATCAGTCGCTATTTTATCTGGGATTTTAAGTTCCTTTTTTAGCTTTGGTATAGAGGCAGGCAAACCGCTGGCAGATGCTGCTGTAGAAGCCGGGTACGATCATTTATTTGCTAACAACGTCACTTTTATAGTTATTCTTTGGGGAGGTTTAGCGACCAATTTAATTTGGACTACTATTTTAAGTATTAAAAATAAGTCTTACAGAGATTTTACTAATAAAAGCACGCCAATTCGTAAAAATATATTGTTTTCGGCATTAGCCGGAACCATTTGGTTTTTACAGTTCTTTTTCTACGGTATGGGAGAAAGTAAATTAGGAAATGGTGCAAGTTCGTGGATTTTGCATATGTCTACTATTATTTTAACAGCTAATCTTTGGGGTGTTTACCGTAAAGAATGGAAAGGTGTCGCTGCTAAAACTAAATGGACCATAACTTCAGGTATTGTGGTTATTGTATTATCTGTTGTTTTGGTAGGTCTCGGGAATTCTATTTAGAGAAAAATAAAATATAATAAAAGGTTTACAGGACATTACAGGATGTTTATTCTATTCATAAAATTTAGTTTCGAAAAATTAAAACAATAATAAATTATAGGTAATGAGAAATCTTAACTTTTTAAATAAATATTTATTTATATTTTTAGGCTTAACTTTGGTTAATAGCACCCAAGGCCAAGTAAAACTATCTACCGATTTTACAAGTGAAAGTGATAAGAAACTACCTATTCATAATGTTTGGAACGCTGCAAATAGAATAAGCCCAAGAAATGGATCTAATATTCGTCCAGGACTCAAAATGAATATTGTTAGAATGGTTGGAGGTATTAATAAAGTTGTAAACGGTATTCCTCAAAAAGATTTAGATTTCGACCCATGCTTATATGATTCCATTAATAATAGATATGTTTATAGATGGGATCCACTTATCGAACGACTTAATAAAGTTGCTAATTCACAAACCGAAATTTTACAAATTGCTTTAGATCAACCACCATGGGCTTTTCAACATGGCTATACATTTATACCTGAAGGAACAAGAGATAATATTAATTTTCGTGAAAATGAAAGAATATCTATTTATGGAAACTCTTTACCTCCTGCAGATAAACAAGCTTACCATGATTTTATAAAAGCATTAATAACAAAATTGGTTGAAACTTATGGAGAAGAAAAGGTTTTATCATGGCGATTTAGGGTAGGGTCAGAAATAGAAACACCAGATCATTGGTTTGGTACTAAACAAGATTTTATAGAGCACTATGCTAATACCGAAAGTGCAGTAAGGTCGATTTTACCCAATGCTAAAGTTGGTTTGCATACCAGAAATCCAGGGTTCTTGTATAAGAATGGTACAGAGTTAAATTATAAAGGCGAGCCTTACGCATCTTTTATTGAAGAGCTTATTGATTACAATGATGACAACAATATAAAATGTGATTTTTGGGGATTATCAGATTATATTGTGATTGGTAGTAGTAGCCTTAGGGATATGAATGGAAAATACACCAAAAATTTTGCGCCTCTTATAAATAATCCTAAATGGAACCCTGAAACATCCATAGATATTATGGAGTATAATACCGTAACTACTATGAATGGAGCCGATGGTAAAGGTACAATCGGTTGTGAAACTTCACATAGAGATATTGTAGAACTGATTTTTTCTAATACGTTTTATAAGAATAAAGACAAAGGATTAGAATTTATTTACAGATGGGGAAATAGAGCGGGCAGTGAAAATCCAGATGGTATAAAAGAATTAGATGCAATGCAAGGCTTAGTTCGATATAATACTAGTATTACTGGAAGTCCAAATACATCAACAAACGAGTTAGATGCTATTTTTGCTAAAAATAATACCGAGCATGAATATGATGTACTAATTTATAATTATAACAGTAATTCCTTAGCTTATAGGGCTAATGAGACTGTTGAAGTTTCGTTCGCAACAGATTTACCTGTGGGTTCAACATTATATTACAGAAGTAAGTCTTATGGAAAAGAGCATAACAAACTTCAGAATTTTTTAATTAACAACTTACACTATGTAATGAGTGGCTTTGATGAAAAAGGGGCGCCAGATCGAACTTTAACGGAAGACGGGTATACGGCATTTCTAAACTATGAGAATCCAAACCCTCATGAATTTACAGAATGGAAAAGTATTACTACAAATGCTCAAACCGATGGAGGTTCAGGATCTATGGTTAGTTTAAGTACAGAAATTGGATCTTTTGCTTTCGAAAAATTCGAATTTAGACCAGAATCAAATTTTGTTGAAGCTATAAAACCAGCAACTGTTGTTTGGACCACTACAGAAGATTTTTCTGCTTGGTCTGCTGTTAAAAGTGGTATGACGATAGATACCGAAAATGATAAATTAAGTGTGCCTTTTACTCCCGATGTTACTTGGCCAATGATAGCTATAACAGATTTAAATATAAAAGCTAGTCTCTACGGCACTTTAAGAGTTGTGGTTAAAAATAGTACAGATAAACCAGATCTTCAAATGGCACCAAACGCGCCAGGTACAAGTTTTGTGTCTGGAAGAAAAAAAGAAACTGTACCTAATGATAATCAATGGCATACCTTAGATTTTGATTTAACAAATTGGGGACTTTGGACAGGTACGATTTCCGAATTTAAATTTTATAATAATTATAGTTCTGGAAGTCTAGTTTTTGATAGTATAGAATTTATTCCTGTAGATCCAACCATCTACACAATAACACTTAGTAAAGAAGGGCAAGGTCTTTTAAATTATAGTAGTGGTACTGCTTTAAATGGGCAAGAATTTAGTTTAAGCGCTATAGCCAACGATGGTTGGGAGTTTGAAGGTTGGGAAGGAGATATTACTAGTACAGATAACCCTTTAGAAATTACAGTAACATCAAACATGAACATAAAGGCTCAGTTTTCTAACAGTGGATTATCCGTTGAAAAACAAAGTTTAAATAAGATAAGTGTGTTTCCTAATCCTAGCAGTAGCGGTTTGTTCAATATAAAAACGCAAGCATCTCAAAATTGGGAAGTATATACTTTAGACGGAAGAAAAGTACTATCAGGAAAAGGCAGTAAAGTAAATATAGCATCATTTTCAAAAGGTATGTATATTTTGAGAACGGGGAATTCTTTTGCTAAATTATTGTATTGAGGTAGGTACTGAAAAAAATAATTTAAAAGGTGCAAAATTAGAAACATTTGATTGTTTTTTTTAATACCTATATTCCAAACCTATTATACCTAATTATAATCCTGTAGTATTTATATTTTATTTTGTAAAATAAACAGGCTGCATTAATTTATAGGCAGCCTGTTTACTTTTTGTTTATAGAACTTCATTATAAGTTTGTTTCATTGTGTCCCAGTAAATTTCTGCTTGACCTCCTTTACAACGGTAAGCTCCAAAACGAATTTTAGCTTGCTTTCCAACTTGGTACTTAGTTTCTCCATTAATAGTTACTTTGGTGTTTGGTATTCTAAAATCTTTAGTTTTATTATCTACTATAACTTTAACCCACTGTTGGTTATCTTCCTTAAAGTAATTTTTCATAACTACTTTTTTACGGGTATTTTTTGGAATGTTTTTAATAAATACTAATTCTCTTCCGTTATCACCAGAGCCTCCACGTTTAGTAATTACTTCAGCATATAAAGCGTAATCTTTAAAAGACCCATTTTCAAACCTTTTTTTTGCTATTAATAATAGTATAGCTGGGTCATTAGAGCCAATAGTTGCATTAAAATGCGTTCCTTTTGCCTGAACAATATAGGTTCCAGTATCATCTCGCATATCTCCATTAGAATAATTGTCGCTAACAAATCCTACATCATTTATTGTAACAAATCCTTCTATTTGTACAAAACTTCCTTTTTTTCTTGTATTTACTGTTTTAGAGGCACGTTCTATTCTTGGTTGAGTAGGATCTCCTGTTTGATTTTGAGTTCCTGCAGCAATTTTATAAACACCAACAAATTTTGTAGATCCATTAGCTAGTGTTATGGTCTTTTGATGGTAGTCTGCGTAACATGTCCTATCATCAATATCTCCAGTTTTAAACACAGTTGTTTTATTAATATCGGTAGCGTTTGCTTTACCTGGTAACTCTGTGAATCTGTAAATTTTTTTACCAACTGCATTTTGCACACAAGAAGTTAAGGCTGAACTTAAGGCTGAACTTAATGATGTATATAAGGCGGGCAAAGGTTTTGTGTCATCGGTAAGAACAACTTCCTCTGTTGAACACGCAAATATTAATGTAGTTAAGGAAATTAGTATATGCTTTTTTAGATTAAGTAATTTTAATTTTTTTCTCATCGGTTTAAAATATTTTAGTTTGATTTTTGTTAAAATTATATAGTTTTTTACCAAAAGGTGTCCTGTGGTATCTTATTTTTCAGTTAATATAGCATATCTGTATTGTGTTTAGTGTATGTACTATTGAAACAAGAAATGGAAATATTATACATGTTCTTGGTCTTTAAAAAGGTAAGCCTAGAATGATATAATTTTATTGTTACATGATAGTACAGGATAATGCTTTTAAGAGGTTCTAATATCTTTCATATTTAAAAGAGAAATAAAATTAATATCAATTAATCGTTTGGTAATGATAAAAAAACAAGTCTTATTTTCAATAATTTTTTTCGCCATTTTTTGTGTGTCATGTAAGGAGGTTTCCACCTCGAAAACATCTTTGGCTTTTGAGAAATTAACAGTTAACTCCAAGGAAAATCCGTTAACCATAGAAAGTGAAAAACCGCTTTTTTCGTGGATTTTGAATGTTGAAGGATTAAACAAATCGCAATCAGCATTCCATGTTTTGGTGGCATCTTCAGAAGATAAATTAAATGAAGAAAATGCCGATTTATGGAATTCAGGAAAGGTTGTTAGCAATAAATCAGCATTTGTGAAATACCAAGGAGCAGAGTTAGAGGCGATACAAACCTATTTTTGGAAAGTTAAAATTTGGGACGAAAATGGAAACCCTACAAATTGGTCTGAAGTCCAAAAGTTTCAAATGGGTTTGCTGAGCAATAAAAACTGGGGAGCTTCAAAATGGATTACCCTAAATAAAGACACTAGAACTTCGCCATACCAATTTAGAGATTATAAAACAGGTAAGATGGAGAGCCCGCAAAAAGTTAGTGGCTTTGCGGCTAGTTATTTTAGAAATGAATTGGAAATTGATAAAAAAATAAAAAATGCTCAAGTTTATATTTGTGGATTAGGGTATTATGAGTTGTATTTAAATGGGGATAAAGTGGGCGATCATGTGTTAGATCCTGCTCCTTCTAATTACAACAAGCAGGCTTATTATGTAAATTACAACGTTACGAAAGCATTGCAATCTGGTAAAAATGCAATGGGTATTATTTTGGGGAGTGGTTTTTACGGCCAAAACATTTCTTGGAAGCGCGATCCAGAATCTGAAAAAGATTTAGCTTATGGGCCACCAAC
The DNA here is from genome assembly GCF_045066735.1 of Algibacter sp. Ld11. Classification (NCBI taxonomy): domain Bacteria; kingdom Pseudomonadati; phylum Bacteroidota; class Flavobacteriia; order Flavobacteriales; family Flavobacteriaceae; genus Algibacter; species Algibacter sp. Ld11. Next base: position 52,370 of record NZ_JBISHH010000002.1, read on the forward strand.
AGTAAAACTTTTATTAAAGTTAACCTTTGCCGATGGATCTAAAAAAGACTTTTATACCGATGAAAATTGGAAAGAATCTACTGGCCCCATTGTATTCAATAATATCTATGGAGGCGATACTTATGATGCACGTTATGATATAGGAAAATGGAATACAGTTGGCTATAATGATGAATCTTGGGGTAATGCCAAAGTAACTTTACCCGAAGTTAAAAACATTAATGCGCAACAAATACCTCCTATTAAGAAATTACAGGAATTCGAGCCTCAAAACGTATTTAAGGGAGCAGATGGAGAATGGATTGTAGATTTTGGACAAAATATAGCGGGCTGGGTAAAACTTAACGTTAAGGAAAAAGAAGGGCAATTAATCGAGATTACAACTACCGAAGCCTTATTAACTAACGGCAAAGATATTTTTCAAGGCTCCACAGGAGGAGGTGCAAACGGGATGGCTCAAATTTATAAATACATTTGTAAAGGCGATAGTCAAGAATCTTGGGAACCAAAATTTAGTTACCATGGATTTCGTTACGCCAAAATAAAAGGGGTGTCTACTAAGCCAGATGCTAACATGATTAAAGCTGTTTTAGTGGCTACAGATATTCAGGAAACAGGGAGTTTCAAGTCTTCTGACGATTTACTAAATAAAATGCACAGCATTAGTAAATGGACGATTGTTGATAACGTTCATGGTATTCCTGAAGATTGTCCACATCGCGAAAAATGTGGCTGGTTAGGCGATGCTCATGCTTTTTGTGAATATGCTTTGTATAATTACGATATGTACGATTTCTATAAAAAGTACATGGAAGACATTCGCACACAAATGCGCCCAACAAAAGGGCATAATAATCCAGATATAAAATATCAAGTGCCAACCATGATAGCTCCAGGAAAGCGTACATCAACCTATGCAAAAATAGATTGGGGTGTTGCTACCATGTATTTGCCATGGTATAATTATTTATACTACGGCGATGAAACTATTGTTAAGGAGTATTATGAAGATATGAGAGGTTTAACCAATTTTTATTTAGATTATAAAGGCGAAAACGGAATCATGCAAGATGGTATGGGCGATTGGTGTCCACCACGTTGGGATAGAAGGAAAAACCCAAGTGCCATGGAATGCGATCCTATAATTTCAGCTAACGCCTATTTTTATGATGTTTTAGGAATTATGGAGCGTTTTGCAAGAATGAATAATGATTCCCCTTTTGAGACGAAAATGAAAAAGGAGCAAAGCGAATTAAAAGAGGCCTTTAATAAAGAATATTTAATAGAAATTCCAGAAACTAAGCATAAATGGTACGGCAGTCAAACCGCAACGGTACAAGCCTTACAGTTTGGTATGGTACCAGAAACGGAAATAGAAACTGTGGTTAATGGGTTAGCTCACGATATTGTTACCGTAAAAGGAGGTCATCACGCTACAGGAATCCATGGTAATCGATATATCTATACGGTATTAAGCAAGTATGGTAAAGCCGATTTAGCCCATCAAATATTAACAACACCAGACTTTCCAAGTCAGGCATATGTAATGAGCAAAGGGTTTACCACATGGCCAGAACGCCAGTTCGAATGGGAGAAAATGGAAGGACCTACAAACTCATTAAACCATCCAATGCATAGCGGTTTTGCAGCCTATTTTTATGAGTCGTTAGGGGGGATAAAATCGTCCAAATCAGATCCGGGATTCAAAATGTTTACCGTTAATCCAGAATTTCCAAGTAAAATAACTAGTACTTCGGTATCTGTGCCTACACCATATGGCGATATAATTAATGATTGGTCAATAAATAATGATGTTTTAACCATGACATTAAAAGTGCCATTTAATACTAAAGCAAAACTTATTTTAGATTCAGACGAGTTGGAGTCTTTTAAAATAAACAGAGAAACCCTAAAAGAATTTCAAAAAAATCAAAAAGTAGATCAAGAGGAAAACAATGTTATTTTAGGTTCTGGCGAATTTACTATTCAGTACGCAAAAACATCAAAATAGTAGTTAAATAAAAAATAGACTAGGATTTATTTGGAGGATTAACCAAAAAATGGAGGGCTTCATTCGGAGGGTTTTAAAATTATTGAGCCCATGAATATAAATTTTTATCTAGTCGCTTATCCAAAGGTTGGGAGCTCCAAAAAAAACGTTCAATCTCAATAAACTTTGGGCCATTTTAGCTTGAATTTTTTAGCTGTAATTTACCATAATACCACAGGATACTTTTTTGGAAGCATTCAAGTAACATTGTTATATAAAAAGCACTTATGAAAAATAAAATTACGCTTATAACAATTCTATTAAGCATTTCGGGTTTGTTAGCTCAAACAGCAACATGTAATGGAACGCTACCTTTTGAAGAACAAAACGGGCTATTAACCATCGAAATGGAATCTGGAATTATTAACGATAATCGTTGGCAAATAGGCTCTGAAAATGTTGATGGTGAAGATATCACATATTTACATTGGACGGGGCCACAATCTTTCAATGCCCTTTCTAACGCACAAATTGTTTATAATATTAAAATTAATAACCCAGGAACCTATCGGTTTGCATGGCGTATGCGAGTTGGTTTAGGTACAAGTAAAGGTGAACATAACGATGCATGGCTAATGATAAACGGTGAGGATTTTTACGGTATTAAAAGTGGTGCCAAAGTATATCCTAAACCAATGTGCCAAAATGATGCAAATTTAACCTGTGCAGAAGGTAGTTCTACTCAAAACTTTATAAAAGCTTTTGGTAACAGATTAGACTGGGGGTTTGTAACCAATACAAACGATGGCGATTCTCACAGAGTATGGGTGACTTTTAATGAGGCAAAAGAATACACAATTATCGTTGATGCGAGATCGTCATACTTATTTATAGATAAAATGGTATTACATCGTAATACAGTTTCAGGTACTACAGGATTCAATTTATCAAATCCCGAATCCACTTGTTACAATGCATTATCCACTGCTAAAAATAAGTTAGAGACTATAAAAGTATATCCAAATCCCACAAAGGGCCTGATAAATTTTAATGACTTACCTGTTAATACAAACCTAAGAATATCTAATATTTTGGGAGCAACCGTGAAAACCGTTTACACGACTTCAAGAAAACAAACTTTAGATATTAGCGAACTAAAAAAGGGCATATATTTTATAACAAATAATGACCCTAATTTTAGCTTTAAAAGAAAAATTGTAAAATTATAATCATAAATTTAATATGAAGGTATTACGAATAGCAACTATAAAAGCGTTTTTTTTAGGAACTCTTTTTACTATTTCAAGTTGTAAATCGAATTCAGAAAAGCAAGAAAACATAATAGGAATACCTAAAAACCTAGCACAAGCCCATACAGGCAGTTTTGGAGATCAAGGCGATGGTACATATATCAATCCGATATTAAATGCCGATTACCCAGATTCTGATATCGAGCAAGTTGGCGATACCTATTACATGATTACCTCCAAGCAACACATGTCACCAGGTATGCCTATTTTAGAATCTAAAGACATGGTAAACTGGACAAATGTAGGGCATGTTTTCGATAGCTTATCGTGGGCTCCAGAATACAATTGGGATAGAATGAATGGCTATTCTTTTGGAACTTGGGCAGGCGATTTGGCCTATCATGAAGGCACATGGTATTGCTACCAAATAGATTATCAACATGGTTTAATGGTGGCTACAGCAAAAGATATTAAAGGCCCATGGAGTAAACCTATTATGATGCTACCTAAAGCAAAAGTATTAGACGATCCAGGTGTGTTTTGGGACCACGAGTCACATAAAGCTTACGTTATAATCAACACCGGAGGAAAACAAAAAAGTGCTAATAATAAAATTGAAGGCAACGAAAACAGAATTTACGAAATGAGTTGGGATGGTACAAAAATCCTAGACGAGGGTAAATTAGCCTATACAGGTATGGGGGCCGAAGCCGCAAAAATTTATAAAATTGATGGTGTTTGGTATATCTTTTTAGCACAATGGACCATGGGAGATAAATCCACCAAGCCTGGAGTTAAAAACCCAAAAAACGACCGAAAACAAATCGTATTACGTTCTAAAAAAAGTATTTACGGACCTTACGAAGTTAAAACTGTTTTAGAAAAAGGAACTGCTTTTAATAATCGTAGTTGTAGTCAAGGGGGGGTAATGCAAGCACCCGATAAATCGTGGTGGTACATGCACCAACTCATTCAAAACGACGATATTCCTTTTCAAGGGCGCCCGCAATGTTTAGCTCCTGTTACATGGGTAGATGGTTGGCCAATAATTGGCATAGACGAAGATAACGATGGTATTGGCGAGCCTGTAAAACAGCACAAAAAACCTATTGACGGCTTTCCAATTTCAGCACCAAGTTCAGATGATGATTTTTCTTCAGCAGAATTAGGTTTCCAATGGGAGTGGAATCATAATCCAAGAAACACACATTGGTCTTTAACCGATCGCGAAGGCTGGTTGCGTTTAAAAGCCAGTAAAGTGTTACCCAATAAAAAAGGCTACGGACCAAAAATTAATGAGTGGACTAACAACGATGGCTCAGACTCCGATTTCTGGAGAGCCTGCAACACCATAAGTCAGCGTATTATGGGTATTACCACCGGAACTGCAGTCGCTAAATTCGATATTTCAGGAATGCAACCCCACCAAGTAGCAGGTTTTGTTCGTTATGGCGGCGTGTTTAATTTATTGGGCGTGGAGGTAAACGAGGCTGGTAAAAAACACTTGTTTTACATGAACCCAATGGCAGAAAAAATCATGGGGCCAGAACTAACAAGCAACGATCTATATGTACGAACATCAAACAAAATTAACCAAGCCACATACGAGTATAGTTTAGATGGGGAGAATTATAAAGCATTCGGACCAACCTTTACCATTGCTTTTGGCAAATGGACAGGAGACCGTCTAGGTTTCTTTTCATGGAACGAAAAACAGGACGCAGGCTACATAGATGTCGATTGGTTTACCTATGATTACGATGGGCCGAAAGCAGTAAAAGCATTATAGGTTTAAGTGTTAAATATTTGGGCGTTACCCACAAGGGGTCGGGCTTTCACTAGTCGCTCCTCCTAAGGTCGGGAGCTCCAACAGGCCGTTCAATCCCTAACGCGGGGGATGTCCGATAGGCTCCTATATTAAACTAAATTAGCGCTATCTTGCAAACTAAAAGCATGTCAATGTATAACTTAAAATTGATAAATTATTGTTTTATTATACTATCTGTTTTAGCATGTCAAAACAAGGAAAAAAAGCAGATAGAAAAAGCTAAGCCCAACATCTTATTCATTTTAGTAGACGATTTAGGTTACCACGATTTAGGTGTTACAGGAAGTACATTTTACCAAACCCCAAACGTAGATAAATTAGCAAACCAAGCCATGATGTTTACCCAAGGCTATGCAGCAAGTCGTGTTTGTAGTCCGTCCAGAGCTAGTATTATGACGGGTAAATTTACCGCACGCCACGGTATTACAGATTGGATAGGTGCAAAAACAGGAAAAGCGTGGCGCACTAGAAACCGCCACGATAAATTATTGCCAGCCGATTATATACATACCTTACCAAATGAAGAAGTCACTATAGCCGAAGCGTTTAAAACTAATGGTTACAAAACTTTTTTTGCAGGAAAATGGCATTTAGGAGGTAAAGGGTCGTACCCCGAAGATCATGGTTTCGACATTAATATCGCTGGTATAGATGCAGGCTCACCTCGAGGTGGTTTTTTTTCACCATGGAATAATCCTAAACTAGAAAATAAAAAAAAAGGCGAAAACCTTACCATGCGTTTAGCCCAAGAAACCGCAGATTTTATCAAACAAAATAAAGACTCTACATTCTTTGCATTTTTATCATTTTACGCTGTGCATGCTCCTATTCAAACCACAGAAGCCAAGTGGGCAAAATACAGAAATAAAGCAGACCGTATAGGGATTGCAGAATCTGGTTATAAAATGGAACGCGTGCTACCCATTCGTCAAGTGCAAGATAATCCCATTTATGGTGGTTTGGTTGAAACTATGGATGACGCCGTTGGTGTAGTTTTAAAAGCATTAAAAGATAATGGGATAGCTGAAAATACGATTGTAGTATTTACTTCAGATAATGGAGGAGTAGCCTCGGGAGATCATTATGCTACCAGTAATTTGCCATTACGAGGCGGTAAAGGCTACCAATGGGAAGGTGGTATTCGCGAACCGTATTTTATAAAAGTACCATGGTTAAAACATGCAGGTTCAAAAACTGAATTTCCAGTAATTAACACCGATTTTTACCCCACATTATTAGATTTAGCTAATGTGCCATTAAACCCAGAACAACATAAAGATGGTATAAGTTTAAAGCCGCTTTTAGAAGGAGAAAATCTAAAAATAAACAGACCGCTTTTTTGGCATTATCCACATTACGGAAACCAGGGCGGAGAACCGGCTTCAATCATTCAAAAAGACGGGTGGAAGTTAATTCATTATTGGGAAGATAACCATGAGGAATTGTTTAAGTTACCTTCAACTGAAAATGATGATTTAAACTTAATTTCTAAGCATACCAAACTCGCAAAAAATCTTTCAAATCAACTTAGGTCTTGGCTTAAAGAAGTAGGAGCAAAGTATCCCATAAAGGATCCTCAGTTTAATTCAGTTAAAGCCAATGAAAGATATTTAAATACCGTAAATAAAAAATGGCCATCACTAGAAAAACAACGTTTAGAAGAGTTATCAAAAGATTTTAAACCAAATGCTACTTGGTGGGGTAGTAAAGTTATTTTAGATTAAGACATTCATTAAAACTAGTAAAAATTATGCGTACAATATTTTGTATCTTCCTTGCAAGTTTGTGTTTTTCTTCATGTAAAAATAAAGAAACATACTTAGAAAATAAAAATGGATTTCAAACCATATTTAATGAAGAAAATTTAAATGGGTGGCGAGGAGACTCAACCTATTGGCGTGTTGAAAAAGGAATACTAATTGGAGAGGTAACTCCAGGAACCATTTTAAAGCAAAATTCTTTTATAATATATGAAAAAGAACAACCTGAAAATTTTGAATTAACACTAGAATATAAGGTTTCTGAATCTGGGAATAGTGGCATAAACTATAGAAGTGAAATTATTAATAACAAGCCTTTTGCTTTAAGAGGGTATCAATGCGATATTGACGGTAAAAATAAATATACAGGACAAAATTACGAAGAAAAAAAGCGCACTACATTGGCATATATGGGCGAAACTGTAACAATTCCACAAATGCCAACTAGAATACCTAGCGATAGTTTGCGTAAAAATGTAAAGCAAAATTGCTGGCAAACCCGAACTATTACCGAAACTAAATTAAAGCCTAAGCTAAAATCATTTGTTAAAACTAACGATTGGAATACGGTTCATCTTATTGTAAACGGTAACATAATGCAGCATTATATAAATGATGTGTTATTTAGTAAGGTAACAGATACAGATGAAATCAATAGGTCTAAAAAAGGCTATATTGGTGTTCAAGTTCATGTGGGACCTCCTATGAAAATAGAATATAGAAATATTAGATTAAAACACTTATAAATATCTAATTAATGGACAACTGTTTAAATTGTTTAAAGCTAAAAAATAGAACTATCTTTTTTTAGATTTGAAGGGTTTTTCAGGGTTATTCTCTACATATGTTTTTAAGAGTGACTTTACTATTTCAACAGAACCAGCTTCTAAACCACCATGTACTTTGGCTCCTGTAATCCAGTATAAAACCATTCCTGCGTCTGAACAATCCCATTTTCCTTTTTGAAATTTTACAATATTATCTATTTCCGCTATATTTCCTATGGTCCAAATTAGTCGTATTCTTGAGTCGGTATAATCTCTAGCCCAATCCCATTCGCCATGGTTAAGTTTTAAGTTGATATTTTGGTCTGGAATACGCACTTCTTCAATACCAAAATCAAGAATTTGTTGCCATGTGTAAAAGTCACCAGCGTTATCGTTAGCAGGATGATGTGTAATTACTTTAACAAATTTATGTTTTGCTTTAGGGGTTTTTTGTAAAGCCATGCCTATAATATCTGGTTCTCCCGCTTCAATTATCCATAAAGGGTCTTTAGCTGTAGAGGTATTTATTGCCCAACATAAATCATTTATTGTTTCTTCTTTTTGCCAAATGGCATCATAAAAAGTTAAATGGTCAAAACCACCCCAACGTCTCGCTGTCATATCGCATGTTACTTGCATTAAATGGTGGCGCTCTTTTTCGGCTTTTTCAGAAATTCTGTCATCTCTAACCAAATCGCAACTATGGGAATAATGTACAAGTCTGCCTTCTAACCCAGCGGCTCTTAGAAGGGCAATGGAAATAGCGGTGCCTCCAAGATCATCTGGGTCTGGAGAATTTCCGTCTGCTACAATAGCTATTCTGCCATTTGGTGGATTAATGTTTTGAGCCGTTGCAGCTATTGAAATACATATAAAAATAAATAGTAATTGTAAGGATTTATTAGGCATTGTTAAACTAGATTTTTGTTATTTTTAAATAAGAATTGTGGGTTTTATTAAATCAATACTAGTATTTAGTTTTGGTAATAAGTTGATGGCGCGCTTTGAATAGATTTTCCCATACCAACGGCCTCGAGTCCATTTTTCACCATCGCTACCAATTTTGGATGTAACTGTAATTTTGTCTCCTTTATTTAAGGCAGTATTTTCCCAAAGGGTATTAAACTTTTTGCCTTCTTCAAATAGTCTTTGTGTTAATTTTGGAGAATAACTACCAATTTCAATGTCATTTATAGAAATAGTAAAGGTAGATTTTCCATCATTTTCGGCTACACCAACAAAAATAATATCATAATGATCAGATTGAAAATTAAAAGTAGTCGTTGTTGTGGCTTGCTCATGTTTTTTAGGGTTAATAGCAAGCCAGTTTTTTCCATTTTTATAAAAATTTGTGTCTTTTACGGGGAATTCTTGAGCGGCAATAGATTTAATTTCTTCTGATGCTTTAGCTATAGTTGAGAAATAAGATGGCATTTTGACTTCCGGAAAACTTGCTGGCAATTCGCCTTGTGCCAAAGTAGTTTCTGGACCTTTTTCAACAGGTATATAGTTCGTATCGTTTGTTAAAATAAATTTATCAAACTCAAAACCGTCTTCGCGCATACTAAATTGAACCGTATGAATTCCCTTTTTGTGAATATCTAAATATATTTTATGCGGTACGCCGCAGTGAATTTCATTGGTTCGTTGCTTGCTTTCCCAGGTCCATTGGTTTTTTCCAGTACACCATTGCATCTGCCTTCCGTTTTCTAGCCAAATATTATTTAATCCAATATGTAAGCCATTATCCTCACCGCCTGTACTAAAGGCGCCTACCCAAACATAATAACGCCCAGGTGTGTTAAACTTTATTTTGTAGCTTAAAACTGCTATTTTTCCAGGCTCGTTGGTAAAGTTTTCTCCATGTATTAATTTATCATCATGTGTAACACGCTCATCAGGTAAGATTTCTAGATATGCGTTATTACTAGCATCATAAACATGTAGTTTGTCCTCGTCTCTTCCCATTTTAGGGAGTTCTTCTTTTGATGTTCTAAACCATTTTCTTTTTTGGGTTAGACTTTGTAGGTAAAAGTACTCTACCTCAATGGCAACACTGCCATTTTGTTCTTCAAAAGTTAATGCATTATTTATTAAAGGCAAACTTAAAGCATCATTTTGAGCCTCCAAAAATAGACATGTAAAGGTAAAAAGGATAGTAACGATATTTCCTAATTTTAATGGTCTCACTTCGTTAATTATTACCTTTTATTTCAAAAGGGTTTTAATTTAAATTTATACTAAATTTTTTAAAAATAGACACTAACTTTTATTAATGTGACCTGCTCTATCCTGTATTCCTATTTTTTAAAATAGAACATAAATAATAAAGAAATAAAAGTAAGAATTTTATCTCAGTGAAACAGATAGTACAGGATAGTTAATAATAAAACAGTGTATAAATTTGGATTAATACAATTAATTAACTAAATATTTATGAATTTAAAAACTAAACCAAAAGTTCATTCCGGTTTTCAGAAAAATTGGATGTGTGCAGCCTTGTTATTATTATGCATGGCGATGACAAATGCACAAACGGTGTCGGGTACCGTAACCGCAGATGGTCAACCATTACCTGGAGCTATTGTTATTGTTAAAGGAACAACCACAGGAACAACTACAGATTTTGATGGAGAGTTTACTATTAGCGCAGGAGCACAGAGTACACTTTCTATATCTTATGTGGGATATTCAACAAAAGAAGTTCTTGTTGGAAATCAAACACAAATTAATGTTGTACTTGAAGAAGACAACCTATTAGATGAGGTTGTTATTATTGGATACGGAACACAGCGAAAATCTGATTTAACAGGTTCTGTATCTTCTGTAAGTTCAGAAGATTTAACTGCAGTTCCTGTTTCCAGAGTAGACCAAGCGTTACAAGGTAGGGCTTCTGGTGTTCAAGTCACGCAAACTAGTGGTGCACCGGGTGCGGGTACCGTAATTAGAGTAAGGGGAGGGAATTCCATTACTGGAAGTAACGAACCGCTTTGGGTTATTGATGGTATTGTGGTTGGAACCAATTTTAATTTAAATAATATTAATAGTAGCGATATTAAATCTATCGAAATTTTAAAAGATGCTTCTTCTATTGCTATTTATGGTTCTAGAGGAGCTAATGGTGTTGTTTTGGTAACAACTAAAAACGGTAAAGGTGCTGCTTCAGGTAAACCAGAGGTAAGTGTAAATCTTTATACTAGTAGCCAAATGGTACCAGAACTTCCAGCTATGTTGTCTCAAGCAGAACAAATAGAATTTACCAATGAAAGTGCAAGGTTTAGATCGGCGGCAGAGCCTTTTCCAAACGATCCTTCAACATACCCAGATAACGACTGGTTTGATTTATTATTAGGAACAGCCCCTATATTTAATACCGATGTGTCCATATCTGGTGCAACAGATAATTTGAATTATTACACCTCTTTAAATTACTTTAATCAAGAAGGTATTGTTAAGAGTACAGGTATTGAAAAATATATTTTTAGGTCTAATTTAGACTATACATTAAGCGATAAAGTTAAAGCAGGATTTAGAATTAATTATTCTAGAATTGAACAAGATAATGGTAATGCCAGTTTTGGAAATGCTTTTGCTACACTTAGAACACAACCAATCTATAATGATGATGGTACGTTTAATGGTTTTGATGATGTTGTAGGTTCTCCTTGGTCTAACCCAATAGCTAATATAGCTCTAAATACTAACGAAACATTTTCAAATAATTTATTGGCTTCGCTTTATTTAGAATATAAGCCAGCTCCAAAATGGATAATTCGTTCAACATTTAGTCCAGAATTTAATAATACAAAACAAAATAGATTTACGTCTAGCCAAAGTCCAAACTTGCTTATTGTAAACGATTTAGGTAATGCAAGTGTTAGAACGGTAGCTAGTACTGGTTGGAATAATGAAAATACAGTGCAGTTTCAAACCGATTTAGGAGAAGATCACAGTTTAACAGCTCTTGCTGGTGCCTCTTTTCAAAAAGTATCAACAGAAATTACAGAAGCCCAAGCTTTTGGTATTACAAGTGATGCTACAGGATTTAATAATTTAGGATTTTCCGATCCAACTAGAAGTGTTGTAAGTAGTGATTTTACAGGATTTCAAATTGCCTCTTTCTTTGGAAGATTAAATTATTCGTATAAAGACAAATACCTTTTAACTCTTGTTGGAAGGTCCGATGGTAGTTCGGTATTTGCTGCTGGAAACCAATACGAATTTTACCCTTCTGTAGCAGGTGCTTGGAAAATAACAGAAGAACCATTTATGGAAAACCAAAATATTTTTCAAGACTTAAAATTAAGAGCTAGTTATGGTAAATCGGGAAATCAAGCTATTGACCCATATAGAACTAAAGGTATATTGGTGGAAGCTAACACAACACTTAATGGTGTTGAGCAACCTGGATTAACATTAGGAAGACCATCAAACCCTAACTTGCAATGGGAAACAACTAACTCGTTAGATATTGCTGTAGAGGCTTCACTTTTTGGAGGAAAAGTTTTTACCGAGTTAAATTACTACTATAAAAAAACTAACGATTTATTATTAGATGTAACTATACCACGTCAAACAGGATTTACAAGTCAATTGCAAAACGTGGGTGCGTTAGAAAATAAAGGATGGGAGTTTCTTGTAAATTCGACAAATATTAGTAATGCTAATTTTAACTGGAATTCAACCTTGTCGTTATCTTCAAATAAAAACAAAATATTAGATCTTGGAGGTGTCGATTTTATTGATGTTACTGTCGATGCTATTTTAGGTTCTGGAAATACACGTTTAATTGTTGGAGAATCTGTTCCTGTGTATACGGGAGTACCATTTTTAGGGACTTGGAAAAGTCAAGAAGAAATTGATGCATCTGGCTTAACAGACCCTCAAGTTGTAGGAGGTGCAAAATTTGAAGATGTAAATGGCGATAATATTATTTCTAATGAAGACGCTGTAGTTTTAGGGAGTCCATTACCAGATTTAATTTTTGGATTCGAAAACTCTTTTTCATACAAAAACTGGGATTTTTCATTCTACCTGCAAGGTACAGTGGGTAACGAAGTTTATAATTTAAGAACTCGAAATCACTATTTTAACAGAGGTGAAACTACTAAGTTTGCGGAGTTAGCAAATAGATGGACTGTAGATAATCCTACCTCCAATATACCTAGAGCTGGTGCAGATTCGGTAACATCAACGCCTCCAAATTCTGAATATGTTGAAGACGGATCGCATTTAAGATTAAAAACGGTAAGATTAGCCTATAATTTACCTGTTGACGATATGGGGTTAAAAGGTTTAAAAAATGCAACTATTTATTTTTCGGGAAGTAACTTATTGCTGTTGTCTGACTTTAGGTTGATTGATCCAGAATCTAGTCGTTTTGGAAGAAGTGGACTTGGGAACATAGCTCAAGGTTATAACGATGGGTCTTACCCTAATCCAAGAGTTTTAACATTAGGGTTAAACGTAACATTTTAAAAACAAACACAGATGAAAACAAAACATATATTTTTATACATCTTAATTTCTATTGCTATATTTAGTTGTGATAGCTTTTTGGAAGAAGATCCAAAAGCATTAATAGCGCCAGAAACTTTTTATGCTTCGGAAAACGATGCTAGACAAGCAATGAACGGCGTTTATGGTATTTTAAAAAACAATTCAATATACGGGCAGGTTGGTCTAGATGTTTTTTACGATAATGGAGCCGATATTATTGAGCCTAACCGTGCAGCTAATATTTTTGAGCCGATAGGGAATTATTCAATGAACGAGGCTATCGCTGATGTTTCTGTTCAAAAAATGAGTGTTTCAGATACTTGGAAAGATCTTTATAGAGTAATTAATAATGTTAATATAATTATTGATCGAGTTACTGGTAATCAAGCTATAACCGAAGCTTCGCAAGCAGATATTATTGCCGATGCTAGATTTGTAAGAGCACTAAGTTATTGGCATATTACAAACCTTTGGGGAGATGCTCCTTATTACACAGAGGCACTTGAAATAGACGAGGTAAAAGTGCTAGGAAGAACAGATGAAGCAACAATAATAAATGGTATTTTAGATGATTTGGAATTTGCTCAAGCAAATTTAAAAGACGCTTATACTGGCGACGATAGTGGTAGAGCATCAAAATGGGCAGCAGCAATTATCGAAGCTAAAATTTATATGCAACAAGAACAATGGCAAGACGGGTTGGATAAATGTCTTGAAATTATTAATCAATCGCCTCATGCTTTGATGCCTAATTATGCAGCTGTTTTTAGTGCTTCAAATGAATATAATTCAGAGATTATTTGGTCGTTAGATTTTGCTAAAGATATAAGAGGACAGTTTGAAGAAGGGACCGTAAGGGAAGATGGTACTTTACCTGCAGTTTTTGGTAACGGTAACTGGAGACCAAGTATGTTTAGCCCGCGTTTAAGGGATGAACCTAAAAATTCAGATGAAAGAACGGCATTACGTGATGCTTTAAACGCTAGGGATGAGGCGTTTAATGGGACCGGGCTACAAGTAGCTTCAAAAGATTTTGCCGAAAATTTCCCAATTAATGATTTAAGACGGCCATTAAATATTGCAGATACATATTTAGGATTCGAATTAAATTTCCCATACATGCCTAAATTTTGGAATTTAGATGTGAATGATTCTCCACGTTTTAACCATTCGGATAATAGATTGGTATTTCGTTTGGCAGATGTGCACTTAATGGCTGCTGAATGTGAAAATGAGCGCCCAGGAGGAGATCCATCGGTTGCGTATAATTATATTAAGGATATTAGGGAAAGGGCCTATTCTACTGTATTTGAAGCCGAAGCTCTAAAAGGGCTTAATAAAGAACAGTTTAGAGAAGCTATATATGATGAGCGTAAATGGGAGTTGGCAGGAGAATGTATGAGACGATACGATTTAATTAGATGGGGAATTCTGCAGGAGGTCGTTCAGGATTTAGAATATAGATTCTGGGATCCAGCTGCAAATATAAAAGCATGGCACGATAAACTACCCATACCATTGCAAGAGCTGCAAACAAACCCAGCTTTATTGGAATCGGACCCAACAAATAATGGATACAGATAATATTTTTTATTATAGTTAGTTTTTTTTAAGACTGGAAGTATATTATACTTCCGGTCTTTTTTTTGTGTTTAGGTTTCATGTTACTAAACTAACATAAGTTAAAAATTTTGTGTTGCAGTATGGTACAGGATACAAAATTTAGTTTTTGAAATTAAATTTGATTCATTCCTTTTAAAATCTTTTAATTTAACAATAACTATATTATGACAATTAAAATACGAATTCTTTTTCTTGTGTTTGTTTTAGGCTCTTTTCATGCTTTTACACAAATAAAACATGGACTAAGAGACCAGAATGGAAGGCATAGTATACCAAGAGGCTTTGTTGTAAATACCAATGACCATGCCGGAGAAGTTTTTTTTGATAGTGATGACTATGCACGAATGGTTAGAATGGGTGCGAACACTCAAGTTATTCGACTGGAATTGGGTAAGCTTAGTAAGTTTCCTGGTGGTAAACTAGAACCAAATTACCTTAAAAAATTAGATACTTTAGTAATGTTAGGAAGACATTCTGGAATTAAAACAGTATTTAAAATGACCGTTTATGGCGTAGATAAATTTGTTTGGGAAGAATTCTGGCAAAATAAAGAGAATGAATACGAAACTTATATTGATGCTTGGAAAGTAATCTGGGATAGATATGCCAAGGATTCGGCTGTTTTAGGATATGATGTTGTTAACGAACCTAGAAAATTAACTATGGAAATATCATATAAAGACCTAACTAACAAATACCTTATTCCGCTTTATCAAAAAATTATTGACGAAAGTCAAAAAATAAATGCAGATAAATTGATTTTGTTTCAGTCTATTTTTATGAATAAAGGAGAAAAAATAGATAATAACCAATACTCAGAAATTACAGCGCCAATTAACAGGAAAAATATTGTATTTGCACCGCATATTTACCAAAATGACATCGATTTTATAGAGCGAAATATGAATCGTTTTGATAAAGAATCAGATATGTTAAATGCACCAATCTTAATAGGAGAATGGGGGTTTCCAACCTTTGCAACCACAGATACTTTACTAACAGGTAAATTAGGACAACTAAAATATAGAGAACTTTACATACGCACAGCCGAGGTTTTCGATAAAATGGGCGTAGGCTCCATTAAAGCTTGGTTTTTAGGAAATAGAACGATGCAAAATTTTCTTCCAGGAGGCCCATCAACATGGTCTATTTTTAGCGATAAAACAGATGCTGGTACCGTAGAACGTAAATACATTACCGATGTCATATCACGACCTTTTCCGCAAACTATAGCTGGAGATATTCAATCCTTTTTGTTTAATCATGCCATCAGAACTTTAAATTTAAATATAAAATCAGATAATAGTAAAGGTGCTTCAACACTATTTATTGGAGCAAATAGGCATTACCCCGATGGGTTTTCCATTTTAATTGATGACTCTATTGTAATGTATCATAATCCATTAAAAAAAGTAAGATTGGAAACCTACAAGGCTCCTAAAGATTTTAATCCATCAGATTTTATTTGGGATGAATACACTCAAAAATTAACCATTTTAAAATGGCCTAAGGATAAGAGTAATTTAAATATAAAAATTGTTCCCGGAATCAGGAATTTCAACTAAATATACCAACCTATTATAAAGATAAAATAAATGAAAAAAATAGTGTTAACATGTTTTATTTCAGCTGTATTATTGGGCTGTGATTCAAAAAAGTCTACTTCAGAATCTGGAGTTTCAGACAAAGCACAAAAGGTAGAAACACTTGTAAACCAAATGACGTTAGATGAAAAAATAGCTGAAATGACTCAAGATGCACCAACTAACGATAGATTGGGAATTCCTGTTATGAAATATGGAGAAGCATTACATGGCTTATGGCTTGTTCTAGATTATTATGGTAATACAACGGTTTATCCACAAGCGGTGGCCTGTGCTTCAACCTGGGAACCAGAGTTAATAAAAAAAATGGCTACTCAAACAGCATTAGAAGCTCGTGCTTTGGGTGTTACCCATTGTTATTCTCCTAATTTAGATGTTTATGCCGGTGATGCGCGTTATGGTCGTGTTGAAGAGTCTTATGGTGAAGACCCCTATTTGGTTTCAAGAATGGGTGTTGCATTTATCGAGGGTCTACAAGGTACAGGAGATGAGCAATTTGATGAAAATCATGTTATTGCAACGGCTAAGCATTTTGTTGGATACCCTGAAAACCGCCGTGGTATAAATGGTGGATTTAGTGATATGTCCGAACGTCGTTTACGCGAGGTTTACCTGCCATCTTTCGAGGCGGCAGTTAAGGAAGCTAAAGTAGGTTCGGTTATGCCAGGGCATCAAGACTATAACGGAGTGCCGTGTCATATGAATACTTGGTTGTTGCAGGATATCTTGCGAGATGAATTAGGTTTTGATGGATTTATTGTTTCCGATAATAATGATGTAGGAAGGTTAGAAACCATGCATTACATTGCAGAAAACCGTACAGAAGCTGCAATTTTAGGACTAAAAGCGGGTGTTGATATGGACTTAGTAATAGGAAAGAATGTTGATTTAGCAACGTATCATACAAACATTTTGAAGGATACTGTAATGCAGAATCCTGAATTGATGAAGTATATTGACAAAGCCACATCACGTATTTTAACTGCAAAATATAAGTTAGGTTTATTTGATGCAGAACCAAAAGAGATTGATCCAGAAACTGCAGAAGCAGGTAGTGACGAGCACCGTGAGTTTGCATTGGAGTTAGCAGAAAAATCTATTATCATGCTAAAAAATGATAATAACCTATTACCGATTGATTTATCAAAAATTAAATCTTTAGCAGTTATTGGACCTAACGCCCACGAAGAAAGACCTAAAAAGAAAACCTATAAACTTTTGGGAGGATATTCTGGGTTGCCACCATATTATGTTTCGGTTTTAGACGGTTTAAAGAAAAAAGTAGGTGAAAACGTAAAAATAAACTACGCTAAAGGATGCGATATTGATAGTTTTTCAAAAGATGGATTTCCTGCTGCTGTTTCTGCTGCAGAAAAATCGGATGCTGTTGTATTAGTGGTGGGTAGTTCTTATAAAACATGTGGTGAAGGGGGCGATCGTTCAGACCTAGATTTGTATGGGGTTCAAAACGATTTAGTGGAGGCTATTTATAAAACAGGAAAACCGGTTATTGTTGTTTTAATTAATGGGCGTCCACTATCCATAAATTACATTGCAGAAAATATTCCTTCCGTTCTTGAAACTTGGTATGGTGGCATGCATGCTGGCGATGCTGTTGCTAATGTTATTTTTGGCGATGTTAACCCAGGTGGTAAACTAACCATGTCTTTTCCACGCTCTGTTGGTCAGGTACCAGTAACATATTTGGAACGCCCTGACTTTATTGGGTCTGGAAAAGGAAAGTATCGATTTACTGATAAGTCGCCATTATTTCCATTTGGTTATGGTTTAAGCTACACCACTTTTAGTTATAGCGAGCCTAAATTAGAACAAGCTACAATCAATGCCGATGGTACAACAACAGTATCGGTAGAAGTTACCAACACTGGAGATCGCGAAGGAGATGAAGTTGTGCAAATGTACGTGCGAGACGATTATGCTTCGGTAGGGAGATATATTAAACTGTTAAAAGGTTTCGAACGGATTACCTTAAAGCCAGGAGAAACCAAAACAGTAAATTTTGATTTAGGTTTTGATGAGCTTAATGTTTTAAATCAAAATATGAAAAAAGTTGTGGAGCCAGGAACTTTTACAATATCAGTAGGAGCATCTTCACTAGAAAAGGATTTAAAAAAAGTTGTACTTACGGTAAAATAGAATAATTTAAAGGTATTAGTTAATATAAAAAAAACAATAATGAGGTTGCAATATGTCAACCTTATTACTGTTTGAAATTGAATGCTATTAAGCTTATTTATAAATCCTATCATGACCTAAGCAGGATGGTACAGGATACATTTATGATGATTTACTATTATTTTTATGCAAACTAAAATGGTTAACCAATTGGTTAGCAAGACTAAAATTAATTAAGAACATCTAAAAATTATGAAAAAAATTACTTTAAAAATTAGTGCATTTTTATTACTTGCCATGTTTGCGCTACAAGTACAGGGGCAAGACGCGAATTATCCTAATGCATATGTTGGAGAGGGTAGTTATTTAATTTCAACATACAATGTGACTCCACAGCTTTATTTGACCATTAATGGAAGTTCAGGTGATTTAGAATGGAATACACTAGCAGCTGCACCTGCAGATGTAACACAAATATGGACTATACAGGAACATGTTAGTCCACATGATACTGGCTTTGTACAAATTACTGCAGACCTCTCTTCTCTAGGTTCTGGATCTTGGACTATGATTGTAGATCAATCAACTATAGCGGATGCAAATGATAAAGACTTTAAAATTACTGTTAGATCAGGTGATCCGCAAGATGATGTGACTGTTGTTCCACCTGCAGTAGATGCATACGGTTTTGACCAGTTTCAAAGAAGAAAAACAAGTGATTACACTGGTCCAACTGGAACTAACAATGCATTGTTTGTTAAGCCTTTAGGATTCTCTGGTGGTTCAAGATATGGTGTAATTCCAACTGCAGCTGGTGACCCTGTTGAATTTAATGGTGGAGGAATTGATGCAATTGAATATCATCTTGTTGCTCTATTAAGTACTGCAGACTTTGATACCAGTTCAATATTTATTTCTAATCCAGTTAATAACGAATTAACAATTAAAGGTCTTCCTGCTAATGTTAAACAAGTCGCTGTATATTCTTTACTTGGTAAAGAAGTATTAACTAGAAAAGTTGATGCTCAATCAACTCTTTCGATAAATATAAATACATTATCACGTGGTATGTATCTTGTAAAGATGCAAAGTGATGGAGGTGTTTTTACAAAGAAAATTGTAAAGCAATAAATTAAGCTTTTCTAAAAAATAATATTTACTGAAATCATTCTGTTTTTTTTAAGCAGGATGATTTTTTAATATAACACAAATATATTATGCAAAGACTAGCCTTTAAAATGAAGCTTAACAAAGGTCAAAAAGAAGCCTATAAAAAGCGACACGATCAGTTATGGCCTGAATTGAAACAGTTACTTAAAGATAATGGCGTAAGCGAGTATTCTATCTTTTTTGACGAGGAAACAAGTTTTTTATTCGCGTTTCAAAAAGTATCGGGAACCGGAGGCTCACAAGATTTGGCGAATAACGATATTGTGAAAAAATGGTGGAAATTCATGGCCGATATTATGGACGTAAATCCAGATAATTCCCCAGTTTCAATTCCTTTAGAAGAAGTTTTTTATATGAAATAATTTTTTTAAAGTAGAACAAGTATATCTAAAACAACAGTACAGTGCAGGATAGATGAACCCGCTAACTTCATTATTTTTAATAAAAAAAATATGAAGAATGATGACTTAGGTTTTAACGCTTGTAAAAATACACTATTGGTGTTTTTTATTGTCTTAAGTTCTTGCGTTTTAAGAGCACAAGTAACACTAATAAATGAAATAAAAATCTCTGATTTTGGATTACACTTTGATGGTAGTAAAGTAAACAGTAGCGCTTCTAATACAGGTGAAAATGCACCTTACGATTACTTTTTTGGAAAAAATATATCTGCGCATGGTGATTGTATAAAGTCTTATAACGAATATGTTTTTATGACATGGTATCGTGGAGGAAAAGAGAATCGTAACGTCATGTTAACTCGTTACAATACAATTACAGGTACTATGTCTACCATTGAGTTTCCGCATAGGCATACGGGATACCAAAATAAATGGTGGATTGGTGAATCGCACAACACGATTGCAGTAGGCATAAGTCCAATAAATGGAACAATTCATTTACTGTACGATATGCATTCTTATAGTAATACAAGGCCATCGGATGGTAGTTTAAATAATGACTATTTTAGGTATTCTTACTCAATTGCTAACGCCGCTTCATTGCCAGATGCAGATTTCACTTTAGATAAGTTTGTGAAAAACTCTAATAACGGATACAAACATTTAGGCCTTAATGGAGTCGAAGATTATAACAATTTTTCTGCACTAACTTACCCTAAATTTTTCTTAAATTCTTCTGGAGATTTATTTATGTACATGAGAGAAGGAGGCAATAATAATGGCGCTTATAAATTCTCTAAATACGAAGCTAGCACGTCCACATGGTCTGGCTTTACACACTTTAATGTATTAAATGCTAAGAATCAATCAGGGATAACTTATAACTGGGGATTATATGGGGATATTAAATATGTTAATGGCAAAATGCGTATAGGTTTTCAAAGGCGATCACAAAATAATAGTGATAAGTATCAATATCAAAACGGAGTTTATTATGCGTATTCCGACGATCAAAACGGATTTACAGGTTGGAAAAACCATCAAGGACAAAGTTTTAGTCTGCCTTTATATAATGCCGATGTTATAAAAGTAATGGAGCCTGGAGATTATGTTCAGGGTACAGATGTTGGTGCATTAAACATTGTTCAAGGTTTTGATTGGACTGTTACTGAAAATGAGGACGTTCATATTATTAGTAGAGTAAAAGACAATCAATTTAATGTTACTAAGTATTTACATACCTATAAGCCCGCTGGAGCAAACGATTTTATAACATCAGAAGAGTTTTCTGGAGCAGAAGCTATTTATACAGCGGGAGAAGATATATTTATAATAGGGCTGTCTGGAGGTCGAATTTTTGTTGAAAAGGCTAAGGGAGGAACAAATGATTTTACTAGAGTTTACCAAGTTACCTCTGGAAGAACATTCGATCATGGTCAGGTGTATATAGAAAATGGTATACTGTATTATTACTTAATGGAAAAGACCTCAGGAAATTCACAACCACTGTATCTTCAAGTTATAGATTTAGGTATAGTTGAAGAGCCTTTTAGAGTGTCTTTAACCTCCCCATCTGATGGACAAACTTTCAATGTAGATGATGCTGTACAAATTTCGGCAAATGCGGTTGATGAAAACGGTAGCATTTCTAAAGTAGAATTTAGAGTTAATGGGGTATATTTTGAGGATGATGCAACAAATCCATATGCTGTAAACTGGACACCTATTGCCGATGGCTCCTACACCATTCAAGCAGTGGCATACAATGCTAGTAACGAAACCGTATCATCTTCTGAAATAACGGTTAATGCGCAAACACTTGATCCTAACGATTTAACAGGAAAGGTGTACCGAATAAAAAATTTAGCAACTCAAAAGTATCTTAAATCATCAGGGGCAAACGTTGTCGAGAGCGATTACGTTCAAGCGGATAACGCTTTAAATTGGACCTTTGTAAAAGCTTCTATTAGTGTAGAAGAATATTATAACATAGATAGCGAAATTAATGGCGTTTTAAGAGGAGCTGGCTCTGGAGCGGGTAATGCCATAATAAATACAGGCAGAACCTCACCAAATACAGACGTTGATAAAGTATGGACAGCTTCTTATATTGAAGCCGATAAGGCCTTTAGGTTTTCGGTTAAAGACGGTAGCAACTACTTATATCAAGAAGGCATAAGTGAATATTATAATAAAAGTGCCGATGTAACAGATGCAAGAAGCAAATGGAAATTAGAGTTGGCTAGCAGCCCTCCGCTTAGTGTTAAAGAAAATATTTTGGAGTCAGCCGCAGTTAAAGTATTTCCAAATCCTGCAGATAATAAATTTACAATTATGTATTCTGGATTAAACAAAGCAACGGTTACAATTTATAATATAGTAGGTAAAATGGTTTATTCGAATTCAATAAATAAAAGTAGTGTTCAGATAGAAAATGATGGTAGGTTTAATTCTGGTATTTATTTAATTAAAGTTGTTGATGATAGGCAGCATGTTAGTTATAATAAGTTAGTTATTAGGTAAGTGTTTTATAGTAGCTCAAATATAGGTTTAAGTACCTTTTGTATAGTTTCATTGTTTCTGGAAATAGAAAATGATGTAGCTATAATCAAGGTTTAGTGTATTTAAATTACTAAATTTTAAAACACGAAAACGAGTAATAAGTCGATAAGTTTTTTGTAAAATTAAAACGCTATAACCTTCAAAAAAAACTATAATAAAAATGCAAATTAATTTAAAACAGAAATATTTTTTCCACCTAATGGTGGTTTTTGTTTTGTTTTGTCAAATATCATGTAAGGAATCATCAGGGATATTGGCACCTAGACATTTAACAATTTCAGAAGGTTTTAAAAATCCAATAGGGTTTTACAATTCAAATCCAACATTTTCGTGGGAATTACCTATTTTAGAAACTGTAAAATCACAGTCTGCTTATCAAATTGTAGTCGCATCGTCAAAAGCTTTATTACCGAATAATCCCGATATTTGGGATTCTAAAAAGCAAGAAAGTTCACAATCAAATTTTGTAGCGTATAAAGGCACTCCATTTCAATCGCGACAAAAAGTATATTGGCAAGTAAAATATTGGAATCAGGATAATGAGCCTTCAGAATGGAGTGAAATCAATCACTTTGAATTAGGCTTATTAAAAAATTTAGACTGGAAAGCAAATTGGGTAGGATTAGATACGGCAAAGGATAGCATTAAAGGCGTACGTAACTTTTTAATGCACAGACCCCAATATTTAAGAAAAGAGTTTGAATTGAATAATCAAGTTGAATCTGCAAGACTTTATATTACTGCCAAGGGTGTTTTCGATATACATTTAAACGGACAGGATGTAAGCGACGATGTATTGCCACCAGGCTGGACACCATATAGTCATCGTATAGAAACCTTAACTTATAATGTTACTAATTTAATTGAATCCGGACAAAATACCATAGCCGTAGAATTGGCATCTGGTTGGCATTCCGGTAGAATTAGTAGAGGCAAAGCCTTATATGAAAACTTTGCATCACCAAAAATTTTAAGCCAGTTAGAAGTCATTTTTAAAGATGGGACAAAAAGAATTATAGTTTCTGATGCATCTTGGAAAGGCACAACCAATGGCCCCATAAGATTGGCAGGCCTATATGATGGCGAAGTGTATGATGCCAATTTAGAAATGCCAAAATGGAAAACAAACGCTTTTGATGATTCAAAATGGAAATCTGTTGAAACTGAAAACATTGTTGATTCGGTAAAACTAGAACCAAAACGGCATGAAACGGTAAAGACAACCGCTGTTTTAGAAGATGCAGAAATTGTTTCGGCTACAGAATCTTCAGTAGTTTTCGATATGAAACAAAATATGGTTGGGGTACCAAAAGTACAGGTGCCCATGAAAAAAGGCGATACACTGAGCATTCGTTTTTCCGAAATGCTACTTTCAGATGGTACGTTTTATACCGAAAATTACCGTTCAGCAAAATCAACCGATTATTACATCGCTGCTCAAGATGGCATTATCGAATACATGCCAAAATTTACCTTCCATGGCTTTCAGTTTGTAGAAATATCAGGGTTTGATGCTTCGGCAACTCCAAATTCAAATTGGATAAAAGGATTGGTGCAGCATTCTGATTTTGAAAAAAATGGAACATTTACCTCTTCTCACGATAAATTAAACCAACTGCAAAGTAACATTACCTGGGGTTTACGTGATAATCTTTTGGATGTGCCTACCGATTGCCCGCAGCGAGATGAACGCTTAGGATGGACGGGAGATGCCCAAGTGATTTCGCCAACCGCCATGTTTAATTTTGATACACATGCCTTTTGGACAGCTTGGTTACAAAGTATGCGCGAAACACAAATGGAACACGATAATGGTTTAGTGCCTTTTATTATTCCAGATGTGCTTCAAAATAAAAGTGCCAGTTCTGGTTGGGGTGATGCTTGTGTTATTATTCCATGGGATATTTATAATATCACGGGAGATAAAACCGTATTGATAGAGAATTATGAAATGGCTAAAAAATGGGTGGATTATTACCAATCCAAAGCCAAAGATTATATTCCAAATATTCATTCTTTTGGAGATTGGTTACAGCCTTATTCCGATAAAAACCGAAAAATGGGCAATAAAGGGGATACTCCGAGACTGTTTGTGAATACGGCGTATTTTGCGCATTCTGCACATCTAGTATCAAAAATAGCAGGAGTTCTTGGTGACACTGAAGACGAAAAGAAGTATATCGCTTTATATGAAGATATTGCTGCTGCTTTTGAAAAAAAGTTTTTTGATGAAAACGGAAAGTTTAAAAATAAAAAGCAAACTCAAACCAGTTATTTACTGGCTATATATTTTGATTTATTAAAACCTGAAACCAAAGAAAAAGCACAAAAATATTTACTCGAAGAAATAAAGAAAGCCGATAACCACTTAGGAACAGGTTTTTTAGGAACTCCAATATTACCAAAGGTATTGGATGATATGGGAGAGATTGATTTAATGTATAAAATTTTATTTAAGGAAACCTACCCATCGTGGTTTTATTCAATCAACCAAGGCGCCACCACCATGTGGGAACGCTGGAACAGCTATAGTAAAGCAAAAGGGTACAATCGCCAAAGTATGAACAGTCTAAACCACTATGCTTACGGAGCTGTTGGCCAGTGGATGTATGAGCGCATTGCTGGTTTAGCAGCATTAGAACCTGGTTATAAAAAATTAAGAATAGCTCCAAAACCAAATACCAATTTTTTAACTGAAGCATCGGCAAGTGTTAATACACCTTATGGAGAAGCATCTTCCTCATGGAAAATTGAAAATGGCATATTTTATTTGGAAACAGTTATTCCTCCAAACACCGCAGCCGAAATCAATATTCCTTACGGCGATAAAGAAAAATTATCGGTTAATGGCAGTCCGTTTGAGGAAAGGACAAACTTAAAAATAGAAAATTCAGATGCTGAATTAGTTAAAATAATAGCTAATCCGGGTATTTATAAATTTCAACTAAACTTTAACTAAATGTTTTACAAATTCAATTTAAAGCACGTTTTTCAAATCCTAATCTGCACTGCGTTTTTCAGTTTAGCCTCATGTACTGAAAAAGAAAATATACAACCAGCAGAAAGTTTAACTGTTTCCGAAGGTTTTAAAAACCCTATAGGATATTATGATGCTAACCCAACGTTTTCATGGAAACTACCAGTTTTAGAACATATTAGAAGTCAGTCGGCATACCAAATTGTAGTAGCGAGTACACCCGATTTATTACCTAATAATGCAGATTTATGGAATTCTGAAAAACAAGAAACAAGTCAGTCTACTTGGGTGAAATATCATGGTGAAGCATTGCAATCGCGTCAAAAAGTATATTGGCAAGTTAAATACTGGAACCAAGACGAAAAGGAATCAGATTGGAGTGATATTAATCATTTTGAATTAGGATTACTAGAGAATGCCGATTGGAAAGCAAAATGGATAGGATTAGATACGGCAAAAGATAGTATAAGAGGGCGCGGTAAGGTATTAATACATAAGCCTCAATACCTAAGAAAAGGGTTTGAATTATCAAGCGATGTAGCAGCAGCAAGATTATATATAACCGCTAAAGGTGTGTTCGATGTTTCAATAAATGGACAAAATGTAAGCGATGATGCTATGTCTCCAGGGTTCACAACTTACGATAAGCGTATTGAAACTTTAACCTATAATGTTACCGATTTTATTGAGTCGGGAGAGAATACTATTGGGGTAGAATTAGCTTCTGGTTGGTATTCAGGAAGATTATTGTGGGGAACAACACCATGGGATAATACCATATCTCCAAAGGTTTTATGTCAGTTAGAATTGGTAATGAAAGATGGCGCTTTAGAAACTATAATTTCTGATGGTAGTTGGAAAGGAATGACAAATGGGCCTATTCAGTTTTCAGAAATTTATGATGGAGAGGTTTATAATGCCAATTTAGAAATGCCTAATTGGTCTAGCAATAATTTTAACGATAAAAATTGGAGAAATGTTGAAGTCGAAAATTTAGATAATAAGGTCAGTTTAGAACCAAAACGGCATACAACTGTAAAACCTAAAATTGAATTAGCCGCGAAAGAAATGGCAAAGGTAAATGGAAAGTTAATTTTTGATTTAAAGCAAAATATGGTTGGTGTGCCTTTGGTAAATGTTCCTGTTAAAAAGGGCGATACGTTAAAAATACGATTTGCAGAAATGTTATTACCAGATGGAACTTTTTATACTAAAAATTACAGAGGCGCACATTCTACAGATTATTTTATAGCATCTAAAAATGGTATAATAGAATATATGCCAAAATTTACGTTTCATGGATTTAGGTATGTGGAATTAAGTGGTTTTGATACCACAAAAGAACCTTCAAAAGACTGGGTAAAAGGTATTGTACAGTATTCCAATTTTGAAGATAATGGTACGTTTACTACCTCGCATGAAAAATTAAATCAATTACAAAGTAACATTGTTTGGGGCTTACGAGGTAACTTTCTTGATATTCCTACAGACTGTCCACAGCGCGACGAACGTTTAGGTTGGACAGGTGACGCGCAAGTATTTGGACCAACATCTATGTTTAATGCAGACGTTTATAAATTTTGGGCCAGTTGGTTGCAAAGTGTTAGAGAGGCGCAATTAGAGAACGGCGCTATACCATGGACTGTTCCAGACGCTAGAGGTAATAAAATTGCTAGTTCTGGCTGGGGCGATGTGGCAACAATTATTCCTTGGAAAATTTATATGCGTACTGGCGATATTGGCTTTTTACAGGATAATTTTGACATGATGAAATCTTGGGTGGCACACCATGAGATGAAATCTAAAAATTATATATCTAATATGATGTCTTTTTCTGATTGGTTACAACCCTTTCCAGAAGAAGGCGGAACACGAGGCGATACATCCAAAAATTTAATAGGCACAGCCTTTTTTGCACATTCAGCTAAATTAACAGCGAAAACAGCAGAAGTTCTTGGCAAAACAGAAGAGCAAGCAAAATATGAAGCGCTTTACAAGGAGGTTGCTAAAGCGTTTGACGAAAAGTATTTTGATGAAACAGGTAAAGTGAAAGGTGTTACTGAAACGCAAACCTCATACTTATTGGCTTTGGCATTCCATTTATTACCTGAATCTAAAATTAAAAATGCACAAACTAATTTACTTCGAAAGCTAAAAGATGCCGATAATCATTTAAGAACTGGGTTTTTGGGCACGCCATTATTATCTCAAGTTTTAGATGACAT
Organism: Algibacter sp. Ld11; assembly: GCF_045066735.1. NCBI lineage: Bacteria > Pseudomonadati > Bacteroidota > Flavobacteriia > Flavobacteriales > Flavobacteriaceae > Algibacter > Algibacter sp. Ld11. The sequence goes on from NZ_JBISHH010000002.1 coordinate 80,162, forward strand.
GGGCGAAATTGATTTGGTTTACAAATTACTCTTTAATGAAACCTATCCATCTTGGTTTTATTCCATAAATCAAGGAGCAACCACCATTTGGGAACGTTGGAATAGTTATAGTAAAACCGAAGGTTACAACCCTATGAGTATGAATAGTTTAAATCACTATGCTTATGGTGCAATAGGCGAGTGGATGTACGAACGCGTAGGAGCTATAGCTCCATTTGAACCCGGTTATAAAGCGATTAGAATAGCACCAGTTCCAGGCGGACCATTAACTTCTGCTTCCGCATCGTTAAATACACCTTACGGTAAAGTAGCATCGTCATGGGAAATAGAAAATAACGACTTTAAATTAGAAGTCGTTATTCCGCCAAATACAACAGCTAAAATTGTAATTCCAGCAAATACGCAAAAGGAATTATTAGTAAATGGATTGGCTTTTAAGGAGAATCTAAATCTAAAATTAATAAATACAAGTACCAATACTTTTCAAGTTATGGCGCAACCAGGAACGTATCAATTTAATTCAAAAATAAAATAACTCATCAATCATAAAAAAGAAATGAAAATCAAACTATTATCAAGATTATTACTTTTCACTTCACTAGCATTATGCAGTTGTAAAAAGGAAGTAAAATCAAATAATGAAACAGCTTCAGCAAAAAGCAAAACAAAGCAACCAAACATTGTTTATATTTTAACCGATCAATGGCGAGGTTCTGCACTGGGTTATTCCGGAAATCTAGATGTAAAAACACCCAATTTAGATGCCTTTGCCAAGGAGTCTGTAAATTTTACCAATGCCGTTTCGGTAACACCGGTTTGCACACCACATAGAGCCGCATTGTTTACAGGTAGATTTCCTACAACAACGGGCATGTTTTTAAACGATTTGTATTTCCCTGCCGAAGAACTTACTATGGCAGAAATTTTTAAAGAAGCAGGTTATAACACCGCCTATTGGGGAAAATGGCATTTAGATGGACACGGCAGAAGCACATATATTCCAAAAGAAAGACGCCAAGGATTCGATTTTTGGAAGGCCTTAGAGTGTTCGCATAATTACACCAAAATGCCGTATTACGATAACGATAACCAAGACATGAAAATTTGGGGCGAGTATTCCCCTTTTGCCATTTCAAAAGATGCTAATAATTATTTAGCAAAACATGCTAAGGACCAAAAGCCATTTTTAGCAGTAATATCTATAGCAACACCACATTACCCACATCATTCTGCTCCCAAAAAGTTCAAGGATATGTATCCACCAGAAACCTTAACATTAAATCCAAATGTAACTAAAGCCCAGGAAGCAAGAAGCCGTAAAGAATTACAAGGATATTACGCACATGCTACGGCCACAGACCAAGCTATTGGTTTGGTTTTTAATAAAATAAAAGAACTTGGCTTAGATAAAAATACCATAATTGTTTTTTCTGCAGATCATGGAGAAATGATGGGCGCACATGGTGTTAAAGCGTTCATTAAGCAATTAGCTTGGGACGAGTCTATTAGAGTTCCCTTTTTAATTAGCTACCCTTCCATAGGAAATCACAAAGGAAGCACAGTAAATGCTCCAATTACAACTCCCGATATTTTGCCATCCTTGTTAAGTTTGTCTCAAATAAATATTCCAGAAACTATCGAAGGCGAAGATTTGTCCAATTTAATTAAAAACCCAGATCCAAACGTAGATCGAGCAGCCTTGGTAATGAATGTTGCACCTTTTGGCGCTAATTATAACGATGCACCCTATCGTGCCATTAGAACCAAGCAATACACCTATGCCATTACACCAGATGGTCCAAGCATGTTCTACGATAATATTAAAGATCCTTTTCAGCAAGACAATTTATTAGGAAAGCAAGAGCTAGCAAGCATTCAACAGGATTTAGATACTAAGCTACATACCAAACTTAAAAAAATAGGTGACCAAATAAGACCAAGAGATTACTATTTAAAAAAATGGAATTATAAATTAAGCATGGATAAAAAAGCCATAGATTGGTGGAGTTTCGATAAAGGCGAAGGCCAAGTACAATCGCCCAAGCCAGTTATCAATTAGCCATAATTGGGGCGTTACCACAAGGGTCGGGCTTTCACTAGTCGCTCCTCCTAAGGTCGGGAGCTCCAACAGGCCGTTCAAACCCTAACGCAAAGTAGTCCGCCAAATCATTTTTAAACCCTAAAATAAAGTTTGTCAACAAACTAAAACCAAAATGAAAAAAATAATCTTATTAATTTGTATTATTGGCAGTATATTAAAAGGTGCCGCACAAAACAAAACACCAAATGTACTTATCTTTTATGTCGACGATTTAAGAGCAGAATTAGGCTGCTATGGTAGCCCCACGGCAATAACCCCAAACATAGATAAATTAGCAACCCAAGGTGTTAAGTTTAATAAGGCTTATGTACAACAAGCTATATGTGCACCATCAAGAATGAGTACCTTAACAGGTTTACGTCCGCAAACCTTAGGTATTTATAGTATTTTTACACCACTTCGTAAAGTGCATAAAGAGCTAGTAACCATGCCACAACTTTTCAAAAAAAATGGTTATAAAACAATAAGTATTGGTAAAGTATACCACCATAGTGTAGACGATAAAAGTAGTTGGACAACTCATTTTCCTAAAGAAAAAAACAGTTATGTAAAGCCAGAAAACATAGCACTTATGGAACGCTTAAAAGCAGAAGGAGTAAAACCTTTAAAAGGCCCAGCTTTTGAAGATGCCAACGTAGAAGATGAAGCTTATAAAGACGGGCGAGCTGCTAAATATGCGATAGAAACACTTCATAAACTTAAAAAGGATAAGTTTTTAATGTTTGTAGGGTTAAGTAAGCCACACTTACCGTTTAACGCACCCAAAAAATATTGGGATTTATATAATAAAGATAACTTTAAAATACCGTCTCGAGAAAAACCAGAAGGGATGTATAGGTTGGCACTAAGTAAGTGGGGCGAATTAAAAGGCTATCATGGTATTCCCAAAAGCGGCGATTTAAACGACGATTTAACACGTACCTTAATACATGGTTACCATGCATCTGTAAGTTATATTGATGCTCAAGTAGGGAAAGTGATGCAAACGCTAGAGGAATTGGATTTACGCAAAAACACCATGGTTATTTTTATGAGCGACCATGGCTATAAAATTGGCGAATATGGTGCTTGGTGTAAACACTCCAATGTAGAAATTGATGTAAGAGTCCCATTAATTGTTAGTAGAGAAACCAATTATAAGAAAAGAAAAGTTGGTAAAACATCAAATGCCTTAGTAGAAAACGTGGATATATTTCCAACGTTAGTTGATTTATGCGGATTAGAAGGACCAGAATCCGACGGTAAAAGTATCCTTCCTATTATTAATAAACCAAATACTAAAGGCGATAAAGTGGCTACAAGTGTTTATGCTAGAGGCGATAAAATAATGGGAGTAACTGCAACAGACGGTGTTTGGAGGTTTACCGAATGGAGAGATTCTAAAACACAAGAGGTTTTAAGTGCAGAACTCTACGAACATAAAAATAGTTCATTGTCTTTTGTTAATTTATCAGGGCAGGCTAAATACAGAAAGGTAGAAGATAAAATGAGACGTCTTTTAGAGTCCGAAATCCCAAAAGATCAAGGGGCATTTTTACAAAATGACAAACCAAGAAAATAAAAAAAGGAATACCAAAAAGTACAAACTAAATTAGAATTAAATTGTAATGAGTCTAAAGAGAAAAATCAAATTCCATCTATCGCTATTATTCGTGTTTTTTCTGTTTGCTTCGTGCGGGGAGTCCAAACAAGAGCAGCAAAATGTTGCAGAGAGTAATCGAACAAAATTCAATTTAAATGTCGGATGGAAGTTTATAAAGTCCAACCCTGAACAAGCCAATCAAGTCGGTTTTGATGATGCTAATTGGGAAGACATCAGTTGTCCGCACACCTTTAATGATGTCGATACCTTCGACGATTTAAGCCACGGTCATCACGATGGAGAGGATAACCAATGGCGTGGTACAGTATGGTATCGAAAGCATTTTCAATTACCTGATTCCAATAAGGGAAAAAAGGTATTCATTGAATTTGAATCAGTGCGCCAAATTGCCGATGTATATATCAATGGCGTACGCCTAGGACAAAACCAAACAGGGTTTATTCCTTTTGGTTACGATTTAACGCCGTATTTTAAATTTGGTGAAGACAATATTATTGCCGTTAAGGTGAATAATGATCGTGGAGACCATTTTAGAGATAACTTTCCTTTAGTATGGAATCACGAGCATTGGCACCCAACCCATGGTGGAATATACCGCAATGTGTTTTTGCACACCATGGATCCGCTGCATATAACTCTACCACTTTACGATAATTTGGAAACTTTAGGGAATTATGTGTATGCCGAAAATATTAGTGAAACCAGTGCCGATATTACAGTAGAAACCGAAATTCAGAATGATTATTCAGAAGATAAACGTGTTTCGGTTATTACGCAGGTAGTCGATAATTCAGGAAAAGTAGTAGCAACATCAACTACCGAAAAAAATATTTCTAGTGGGGATAAAGTTATTGTTAATGCAATTACACAAGTTAAAAATCCGAAATTATGGTACACCAGACACCCGTATATGTACTCGGTTATTACTGCCATAAAAGCAGATGGTAAAATTATAGACTCACATGAGTCGCCATTAGGAATTCGCAATTTTGAATTTAATAAAGACAGCGGATTCATTATTAATGGTGAAAATGTAAAATTACACGGTTGGGGCCAAAAGCCAACCAACTCTTGGGCCGGTTTAGGTGCTGCATTACCAGATTGGTTACGTGATTATACCTTTCAGTTAATGGACGAAGCAGGTGGGAATTTTATCCGTTGGGGACATTGTGCTAGTTCGCCTGCAGAAGTTGATATGGGAGATAAATACGGTTTTGTTACCCTAATGCCTGGAGTTAGTGGCGAATCGCAAGATGAAGGCGAAACTTGGGATATTCGTATTAAAGCCTTTAAAGATTTAATTGTGTACTACCGAAACCATCCGTCAATTTTCATTTGGGAAGGTGGTAACTGGGCAGAAACCGAAGCACATTACAAAGAGATTTTAGAGGTTATAGACACGTTTGATCCTAAAGGGAAACGCCTGATGGGTAATAGAAGAGCCGATGTTAAAAACGATTCAGAAGGTTATGTGTCTATTGAAATTGGTACAGAAGGTTGGGAACGAGAGTATCCCGATTTACCAATTGTTGAAAGCGAGTATAATCGAGAAGAAGCACCACGACGTATTTGGGATACTTACTCACCAGATGATTATTTTTATTCGCACCCAAATATTAAAAAGAACACCTATAAGTTAAGTTCAGAAGAATTTGCGGTACGTCAAGCCGATCATTGGTGGAACAAAATGGGAAAAAAGGCCTACCATGTAGGTGGTGCCAATTGGGTGTTTACCGATGGGCCTCACGGTGGGCGTTGCCCAACGGAGGTTACTCGTGCTAGTGGCGAAGTCGATGCGGTACGTCTACCCAAAGAAGCCTTTTATGCATTAAAAGCCATGTGGCGTCCAGAACCACAAGTACATATTGTAGGGCATTGGAATTACGAGCCAGGAACTAAAAAGCCCATGTATGTCATGTCTAATTGTGCAGCGGTAAAATTATATGTGAATGATAAATTAATTGGAACAAACAATACGCCGGAAAATGGCTATGTCTTTAAGTTTGATGATGTCGCCTGGGAAGCAGGTGAAATTAGAGCCGAAGCCTTTATAGACGATGCATTAAAAACAAGTCAAACTAAAGAAACGGCAGGAGAACCTGCTGCACTAAAACTAACATCAATCACCGGACCAGAAGGTTGGATGGCAGACGGGTCGGATATTGCTTTAGTAGATGTAGAAGTTGTTGATGCCAGCGGAAAGCGTTGTCCGTTAGCCAAAGGTCGTGTAAATTTCACCATTTCTGGACCAGCAATTTGGAGAGGTGGTTACAATAGCGGAAAACCAAATACTACAAATAATTTGTTCTTAGATATTGAAGCGGGAATCAATCGTGTGGCCGTGCGTTCGGTTTTAGAAGCTGGGTCGGTAACAATTACTGCCAAGCAAGAAGGCGTTAAAGATGCGAGTATTACCCTCGAATCTTTACCAATAGAGCTTGAAAACGGGTTGACAACAAGAATGCCTCAGGTGTTTATCGATGTATTAACCGAAGAACCTTTACCGGCTTATACTCCAGAGATTCCAGAGTATGTGCCTGGTGTAAAAAATAGAAGTGATTTATTTAAAAAGTTTAGTTATACCGGAGATGGTAAAGCCGTTTTAAGAACCAATATGCATTGGGGTAAAAAGGCTTATACCGATTTAGAATACAACTATACCCATTTACCAAGGTATTTAAATAAAGCCGAATATGTGCGTCCTTCAAATTTAGATAACCGCTATTGGGCACGTGACCAATTGCAATTCATAGCAGGTAAAAAAATGCACATTTATGTGTTGCATGATGATACCGTACCAAGACCAGATTTCTTGCTGCAAGACTATAAAGATAATGGAGATAATGTATTTGTTGGAGAGGTTGTAATGTCAGTATTTCACCGTGTTGCCGAAGCAGGAGAGAGTATTATTATGGCTGGAAATAGTGATGGTGATACACCAGTAAACTGTAGAATGTACACCGTAATGGCAAAGCAATTTTAAAATATAATTATATGAGGTTAAATACTTATAGTTTTTTACTAGTACTTTTTTGTTTATACTTAAACAACTTATCAGCTCAACGCATAGAAACCAATTTCAATAATAATTGGAATTTTATTCTACAAGATAACACTACTTTTTCTCAAGAAAATTTAGATATAGCTTCTTGGCAAAACTTAAACGTACCTCACGATTGGTCTTTTGAAAAAGGCGTTCGTAAAGGTGGCGATCAAGGTCAAGGTGGTGGGTATCACGATGGTGGTATTGGCTGGTATCGTAAGGGATTTAGTATAAAAAAAGAAAGTCTTTCAAATATAACATACATCAATTTTGATGGCGTGTACATGAATAGCGAAGTTTGGGTAAATGGAAATCATTTAGGCAAAAGACCTTATGGATACATCAGTTTTCGATACGATATTTCAAAGTATTTAAAAGAAGGAAAAAACACCATTGCAGTTAGAGTTGATAATAGTTTAGAACCATCTGCACGTTGGTATCATCCATGTGGCATTTATGCGCAAGTAAAATTGATTGAAGTAAATCCAACTCATTTTGAACCCAATTCTATTTTTATAAAAACACCTTCAATTTCAGATAAGAAAGCTACAGTTTCTATTGATGCTGAAATTTCAAGTATCAAAAAAGGATTGAAATACAATGTGCAATTATTCTCTCCTTCAGGAAAACAAATCAATAGAAATTCTGAAAAGTTAAAAATAACAACTCTTGTTGTTCAATTAGAAGTTGAAAATCCAAAATTATGGAGTCCAGAAACACCAAATGTCTACAAAGTAGTTACTCAAATTTTGGATGGTAAAAAGGTTATTGACGAAATTGAAACGACTTTCGGATTTAAAACGATAAAATGGGATACTAAAACTGGTTTTTGGCTGAATGGCAAAAACGTAAAACTTAAAGGTGTTTGTGAGCATTGGGAAGGTGGACCTGTTGGAGGCGCATGGACAAAACCTATGTTACGCTGGAAATTACAATCTTTAAAAGATATGGGCATCAATGCCATTCGCCCGTCACACAACCCAACACCGCCTATGTTTTATGATATCTGCGATGAAATCGGGTTATTAGTTATGGATGAAATTTTTGATGGATGGCACAAAAAAGCACCTCAAGATTATGGCAAACAAGCCTTTGATGAATGGTGGCAACGCGATGTAAAAGAATGGATTACAAGAGATAGAAACCACCCAAGTATTTTTGTGTGGAGTTTGGGGAATGAAACCCATAGTGATGTTGCCCCAGAATTGGTGAAATTCGGAAAAAGTTTAGACCCAACGCGCTTGTTTACTTCGGGTGCCGGAAATCCAGAAGACATGGATATTTTGGGTGTTAATGGAGGTTCCGAAACAAAGTCATTTATTGAAGGTAGTTCGTTTGATAAACCTTTTATTTCTACCGAAGCACCGCATACATGGCAAACTCGTGGTTATTATAGAACCCAAACTTGGTGGCGAGATAATGAGTTACCTGGTACTTACGAATTACCAAATTTAACCGAAAAAGAGATTTTCTTTTACGAAGGCATCAATCCTAAAAATTGGAGAAATAGAAAACAAAGTTTCAATTCTTCCTATGATAATGCTACCGTAAGGGTTTCGGCAAGAAAATATTGGGAAGTCATGCGAGACAATCCATGGCATAGTGGACATTTTCGTTGGACAGGTTTCGATTATTATGGAGAAGCAGGTTTAGTACACGGCGGTCTGCCTTTCAATTTATTTATGGGTGGGGCTTTAGATGTAGCTGGATTTAAAAAAGATTTATTTTATTTCTACCAAAGTCAATGGACAACAGAACCAATGATTCATATGTTACCATATTGGACGCATCCAAGAATGGAAAAAGGTACTGTAATTCCGGTTTGGGTATATTCTAATGCCGACGAAGTAGAGCTGTTTTTAAACGGAAAATCATTAGGGAAAGACAAACCAGGAACGGTTTGGAACGAAATGCAATGCGAATGGATGGTGCCTTATGAAGAGGGAACTATTGAAGCCGTTGCTTATAAAGATGGAAAGGAAGTAAAACGCACCTCTTTTTCAACCAGCAAGCAACCTTCAAAATTAAAGACAAGTATTCAAAAGTTAGCAGCTGAGGATTCTTTTACCACAAGTTATATCATTACTTCGGAAGGATTAGATGAAGAAAACAACCTATATCCTTATGCAGAAAATAAAGTCTATTATAATATTCTAGGGGATGTTAAAAAGATTTCTATGGAAAACGGAAACCCAATTGATCCAACAAGTAGAACAAAATCGAACTTTAGAGCCTTGTTTTTTGGGAAAACAAGATTGTTTTTACGGGAACTACCCAAAGCTAAAAAAGCATCTATTATTACTGGTGCTGTTTTAGGAGATAAAGCCTTATATACATCAAATAAAATTACTATTGATGTGCAACAAATTGAAGTTTTAGGGAAATCTAATGTTGAGAATTTTGATACATTTTACACCACAAATGGCGATAACCCTGCAACAAATGGCACAGTTTATAAAGGAGCTTTCGAAATTTCAGATAATACAACCGTAAAAGCCATTGTAAAACAAAATGGTAAAGTCGTTTTAAAAATGGAGGAAAAATTTGGTAAAAACGAAGGATTGTTTTGGGGTGATGAGCACTCTAAAGATATGTGGATTGGAAGAGGTGTTAATATTTCTGCTGAAGAAGGTCTTTTAGAGGGAGAAGCAAAAGTAAGTAAAGATGCACATCGTTTTAAAGGAAGTGGGTTTGTTCGATTTGATGGTAAAGAAGGTGCAATTACATTTTATCAAGAAAACGATGGGGAAGAGGGCGATTATAGTATGCGTTTTCGATACATGCACAATAATGAGGGCAAATTACATCCAATGAAATTATATTTAAATGATGAGTTTGTAAGAACCTTAGAATTCAAATCAACTGGAGGTTGGGAAAAAGAATGGAAGTTTGTTCCGGCTATTTTAAGACTGAAAGCAGGAGCAAATAATATAAGAATAGAAACTTCAGGGGAAAGTGGACCTTATATTGATGAATTGTTTATTGATTAACAAAACAAACTATGAAGATAATTTTATATGTGCTAGCAGTATTATTAGTGATAACTATTTTGATATTTAAGTTTAGCCGAAACAGAGACAGTAAATAACACCATGATATGACAAGAAAATTAGGGGTATACAAAAAAATAGTTGTTGCGCTTTTTATTAGCATATATGCTTGTACGGGCGCTCAAAAGCATCAAGAAAAAGTTCATATCATAGAATATGAAGCATTAGAAGCACAACAAAATCAAATCAAAAATGGCGATGCAAAAGCAGTTGAAAACTATAAAGCATTATTAAAACAAGCCGATAAATTATTAACTATTGAAGGGTTTTCTGTAGTAAATAAAGAGGGTGTTCCGCCTAGTGGAAACAAACATGATTATATGAGTATTGGTCCGTATTGGTGGCCAAATCCAGAAACCCAAAATGGTTTACCTTATATTAGAAAAGATGGTGAAATAAATCCCGAAACTCGAAATAATTTTACAGATTTTACGGCAAATGCAAATTTTCTTTCAACTGTAAATACCTTAACGAAGGCTTATTTTTATACCAATGAAAATAAATATGCCAATAAAAATTTAGAGTTGATACAAACATGGTTCTTAGATGAGGATACCAAAATGAACCCTAATGTTAATTATGGGCAGTACGTTCCTGGGAAATCAGACGGAAGGTGTTTTGGTATTATAGAATTTGAAAGTATTAACAATGTGCTAAAATTTTTAGAGCTAGCAAAAGATAGAAAAATACTAGATAAAAAGACAGAAGAAGGTATGATTAACTGGTTTACCGATTATAGTAATTGGTTAAAAAATAGCAATCTGGGTAAGGAAGAAGCCACCCGAAAGAACAACCATGGTACCAATTATGATGTGCAACTGCTAAGCATTTTATTGTATTTAAATAAGGTTGAAGAGGTCAAAGCATATTTGTCAACGATAACTAAATCTAGAATTTTTAGTCAGATTGAACCCGATGGAAGTCAACCCTTAGAATTAGCAAGAACCAAATCATTTTCTTATTCGGTTATGAATTTACATGCCTTTTTAGAATTGGCACGTTTAGGAGAAAAAGTAGGTGTGAATCTTTGGAATGCAACTTCAGAAGATGGTAGAAGTATCAAAAAAGGATATCAATATATGTTGCCTTATGTAACCAACGAAAAAAAATGGAAATATAAGCAGATTAAAGATATAAAGCATTCTAGAGAAAAGTTTACAGCTGATTTAAAAAAGGCTCGTAAACTATTTAAAGAAGATGCCTTTAACGAAGTATTAGAACAATTGAATCAAATATAAATGAAAAATATAACATGCCTCTTTTTAATAGCATTTTGTTTTTGTTTCAGTAATTGCACTGAAAAGAAAAAGGAGCGTCAACTTTTAACTTTAGAAGAAGGTTTTAAAAATCCGCCACAAGCATCAAAACCCAGAACGTGGTATCACATCAATAGCGGAAATGCTTCTAAAGAAGGCTTTACCAAAGATTTAAAAGCCATAAAAGAAGCTGGTATTGGTGGTGTTTTGGTATTTAATGTATCTATGGGATTACCAGAAGGCAATGTAAAATACAACTCACAAGAACATCGTGATATTTTAACCCACGCAGCCAAAGAATGTGAGAAATTTGGATTGAGTTTTGGTGTACATAACTGTGATGGCTGGACCTCTAGTGGTGGTCCTTGGGTAACCCCAGAAAACGCCATGAAAGTAGTTGTAAATAGTCAAGTGATTGCAGAAGGAGGTAAAGCAATTAACATAAAATTGCCACAACCACCAGCAAGACATAACTATTACAAAGATATTGCTGTGGTAGCGTATCCATCTTTGGAAACTGAACTGATTGACGACAGTGTAAACCCTGTAATAACATCTTCAGATAAAGGATTTAAAGTAGGGTTAGCAACTGACAAACAAACCAATACACATGCAGATTTAAAAGCAAAAGGTTGGGTGCAATACGACTACGGAAAAGCACACACCATTCAATCAATGAATGTATTTATCAATAAACGTAAAGGACGATTAACTTTATTAAAATCTGACGATGGTGTCAATTTTACAGTAGCTCACAAACCAAGAGAAGAACGTATTGGTAAAGATGAATGTTATTTCTACGAAAGTTTTAAACCAGTTACAGCCCGCTATTTTAGAATACAAACCGAAATGGATGCGGGTATTTATGAGATGCAACTTTCCGCAAGTCCTGTTTTAGGAAATATAATGGAGTACACGTCTTATAGAAAAAATAGACGCCCAATTGGAAATACCGATGCAAAAGCATTCATTAAAAAAGAGGACATCATTGTTTTAACAGATAAAATGGATGCCAATGGTGTTTTAAAAACAACATTATCAAAAGGAAATTGGACCATTATGCGTTTTGGTTTTACAGCTTCTGGCGCAACAAACGAACCGTCTTCAGATGAAGGGAAAGGATTAGAAGTCGATAAATTCAGTAAAAAAGCGTTGAAAGTACATTACGATGCCTTTGTAGGAAAATTGGTTGAACAAGCAAAAGTTGATGCGCCAAATGCCTTGCAATATGTAGAAATAGATAGTTATGAAGTTGGACCACAAAACTGGACTGACGATATGGAAAAGCTATTTGAAAAAAGGTTTGGTTATGATTTCACTCCTTTTTTATTGATGTATGCAGGTAAAAGTATTGAAAATAAAGAAACTGTTGAAGCTGTTTTTTGGGATATGAAACAATTGGTAAGCGATTTAATGGTTACCAATTATTTCGATTATTTCACAGAATTATGTCATCAAGACGGATTAATATCTTACATAGAGCCTTACGGTTTTGTGGGACCTTTTAATAGTTTAGATGCTGGGCGACATGCCGATATTCCTATGGGTGAGTTTTGGTTAGGAAAACCTAACAATCATAAACGAGCAGCTGTGTCTGCTGGTCATATTTATGGAAAAAACGTAATTTCTGCAGAAGCCTTTACAAGTACCAAATTAAACTGGGGTTTTCATCCGGCTTTAGCCAAACAAAAAGGGGATTACGAATGGACAAACGGAATCAATGAATATATGTTTCATCGTTTTGCGCATCAATCGAATACCCACGTAAAACCAGGAATGAGTATGAGTTTTGTGGGGTCTCATATTGATAGAACACAAACTTGGTGGGATAATGCAGGCCCAGAATGGTTTAATTATTTAGCAAGAGGTTCGTATATGCTGCGCCAAGGAAATCCGGTGTTAGATGTGTTGGTTTTTGTGGGTGATAGAGCACCAAATCACGTTATTCACGCCAACCAAATGCGGCCTAAACTTCCAGGAGCTTATAAATATGATTGTGTAAATTCTGATGTAATTGTAAATCGACTAACAGTAGAAAACGGAAAATTAAAATTACCTAATGGTATTAATTATAATGCATTGTCTTTGCAAAGAAACGATATCATCAACCTAGAAACTTTAAGAGGTATTCATAAACTATCACAACAAGGCGCGTTAATTATTGGTAAGAAACCCAAAAAATTGGGTGGGTATAATATTTCCAAAGAAATGGAAGCTGAATTTGATGCTTTAGTAAAAGATATTTGGTCTAGTAAAAAAACATACAGCACTGGCGAATGGGAAGAGATTTTAGAAGAAAATAAAGTTCAAAAAGATTTAATTGTAAAAGGGCAACCCGAATTTAATTTTTACCACAGACGTACAGAAAACGAAGATATCTATTTTGTATACAATCATAATTTAACAGAAGCTGATACACTAAATTGTAGTTTTTTGATTGAAGGAAAAATACCAGAATTATGGAATGCAAAAACAGGTGAAACTACAAGGTTAGTAGAGTACACCACCAAAAAAGGAAGAACCGATATTTCCATTCCAATGTATCCTCAAGAATCGGTTTTTGTTGTTTTTAAACCAGCAAAAGCAAATCAACCTAAAGTTACTTATACAGAATCTAATGATTTGCCAAAACCTACGTTCAGTTTAGACAGTGACAATAATTTACAGGCCGAAGTTTATGCAAATGGAAACTACACTGCAAAAGTAAATGATTTAGAAAATTGGACTATAGAGGTAAGTGATATTCCAAATCCTATCGAAATTAAAGGCAATTGGGAAATTAATTTTAGAGAACAAGATTTTTACAAAGCGACCCTGCAAACAGACGAATTGTTCGATTGGACCACCCACGCTAAAGAGGAAATAAAACATTATTCTGGAACAGCCATTTACAAAACAACCTTCAACATAGAAAAAGGAATGTTGCTATCCGATAGACAATTTCAACTCAATTTAGGGAAAGTAAATGTTATTGCAAAAGTTATTTTAAATGGAAAAGAAGTTGGTGTAAGTTGGATATCACCACATTCTTTAAATATTACGACAGCTCTAAAAGAGGGTAAAAATACTTTAGAAATTCAAGTCACCAATCAATGGACGAATCGTTTAATTGGCGATGAAAAGTTACCAAATCAAACAGAATATGATGTAAGAAGAAGTAAACAAGGTTTTGGATCTGAAGATTACAGAGGTAAATACAAAAAAATGCCAGATTGGTATAGGAATAATCAACCGCTTCCAGAAGGGCCAAGAAAAACTTTTAGTGTCTATTCGTTTCAAAAAGCAACGGATGAACTGTTACCCTCTGGATTACTAGGTCCTGTAACGATTTCTACATCAAAAATTATAAAAAAGTAATTACAGTGTCATGAAAAATATAACATTCCTCTTTTTAATAGCATTTTGTTTTTGCTTTACTAATTGCACTGAAAGCAAAGATGAAGGTGTAACATTAGAATCCGGATTCCAAAATCCACCAAACCAAGCTAAAGCAAGAACCTGGTGGCATTGGATAAGTGGTAACGTTTCTAAATCTGGCATAACCAAAGATTTAGAAGCCATGAAACAAGTGGGCATTCAGGAAGCGCAATTATTTAACGTGCATTTAGGATTTCCAAAAGGGCCAGTAAAATATTTAAGCGAGGAGTGGCTAGATTTATTCAAATTTTCGGCAGAAGAAGCCAAACGTTTAGGATTAGAATTGTCATTTCATAATAGTGCGGGTTGGTCGTCTAGTGGAGGGCCTTGGGTTACTCCCGAAAACGCAATGCAAACGGTGGTTTTTAGTAAAATTGAAGTTAAAGGCAATCAAAATTTTAAGGGTAAATTACCACAGCCAAAAACGAAATTCAACTATTATAAAGACATTGCTGTTTTGGCTTTTCCAAAACCAAAAGAAACTCAAAAAATTGATGGCTTAGATTATAAAATATTATCAGAACGTATTCGAAATCATTTATTACCAGACACTAAAAATATTTCCGAGAATGCTGTTATTTCAAAAGAAGCGGTAATCAATTTGTCAGAAAAAGTTTCTAATGATGGGGTTTTAGATTGGATTGTCCCAAAAGGAGATTGGATTGTTTTACGATTTGGACACACACCAATTGGAACAACAAACCGGCCTGCACCTGCGGAAGCCAAAGGATTGGAAGTTGATAAAATGAGTAAAACAGCCGTTGATGCCTATTGGAAAGGTGGTGTACAACCCATAATTGATAAGTTAGGCGATTTAGTAGGAACTACTGTAAATAATTGTTTAATTGATAGTTATGAAGTAGAAACAACTAACTGGACAGCTGGTTTTGAAAAACAATTCGAGAATTTAAGAGGCTACAATTTAACGTCATACTTACCAACCTTAGCGGGGTATTATGTGGAAAGTGGCGAAATATCAGAGCGTTTTTTGTGGGATTTTAGAAGAACTATTGGCGATTTAATCGCGGAGAATTATTACGCACATTTCGCAGAGTTATGTCATAAAAACAACTTGAAATTTTCTGTAGAACCGTATTGGGGCCCTTTTGATAATATGCAAGTCGGCGCCACTGGAGATATTGTTATGTGTGAGTTTTGGAGTGGGGGTTATCCGTTTTTTGATTCCTCTAAATTCGTATCTTCTATTGCGCATTTAAATGGTAGTGCTATTGTTGGTGCAGAATCTTTTACAGGAATTGGTGGTTGGGACGAGCATCCTGCACAGTTAAAATCGATAGGCGATAGAGCTTGGGCAGAAGGTATTACAAGATTTATTTTCCATACCTATGTACATCAACCTTGGGATGTGGCTCCCGGTTTGGAATTGAGTTATCACGGTACAGATTTTAACCGATTAAATACCTGGTGGTTGCAGGGAAAAGCCTATATGGATTATATAGCTCGCTCGCAATATTTGTTGCAACAGGGAAAAAATGTAGCTGATGTTTTAGTATTTACTGGAGAATCATCACCAAATACCGCATTTTTAAAGCCAGAAATTAAACAAATGGGTTTTGATTATGATTTGATCGGGGCTAATAAATTGAAAGATCTAACTGTTAAAGATGGAATAATTTACTCTTCAGTTGGAAATACTTATAAAGTGTTGGTATTGCCAGAATCCGATTTCATAAAACCTGAAACCTTAAAAAAAGCAAAGGAATTGGTTGCTGGTGGTGCAAAAGTAATTGGAAAGAAGCCTTCGCAATCGCCAAGTTTAACGAATTACCCCAATGCTGATGAAGTTGTTAAAACTTATGTTGATGAATTATGGGAATCTGGATTGGTAAAAGACATTTCTATTGAAGCTGTTTTAAGCGAGCAAACACCAGATTTCAAAATAGAAAGTAGCGATAAAACAGATTTGAGTTTCATCCATAGAAAAACAGATAATGCCGATATATATTTTATCGCCAATGCTAGAAAAGAAGCCAGAGAAATTATAGCACGTTTTCGAGTTTCAGGAAGACAACCAGAACTCTGGAATTCAGAAAGGGGAACCACAAAAGACTTGGTGGTATTTAATGAAAATGGAGATGGAACAACAACAGTTCCTTTGCAATTAGGCATGGAAGAATCGGTTTTCATTGTCTTTCAGAAGGATTCAAATTCTAATTATATCGTTTCGGCTTCAGCAGAATTAGAGCCTTTAGAACCAGAACCGCTTTCCAATTTAGAAATTGTAAAAGCCGAATACGGAACATTTCTGCAAGAAGGTTTAATCGATCTTACAGACCAAGTAAATAATGCCATAAAAGGTGGAAAACTAGACTTTAAAATGTCTCGTGCGTTTTGCGATTGCGATCCTGCCATGGGCTACAAAAAAGAGTTTAGAATGGAATATCAAATTGGTGATACCAAACATCAAATTTATGCTGAAGAGCGAGAACATATTGCTATTGATGCCGGAAATAAAACGCTAAAAGTGTTAAAGGCTGTCTTCGGAAAATTTAAAGAAGAAACCAAAGGCATTCCTCAAAATTATAAAACCTTTGAGGTTACTGATAAAATTAAAGATTTAGTTTCAAACAATACGTTTGATATTTTAGTTTCTAATGAATTGATAAATAATAAAATTCCGGAAGGTGATAAAACAGCCTTAAAAATTACATACAAAACAGATGGTGAAGAGCGCACAATGTTTATTCCTCGAGGTCAAATTTTAAAACTATCAAAAGACACACCAAAATCTAAGTTCATTTATAAAGGGAATGATATCAATTGGGTAACTCCATATCCAGGTAAAATAACTTTTGAAGATGCTTCTGGAGAAACAAAAAGAGCTAAAGTAACTTCATTACCAACTCCTATTGATTTATCAAATTTATGGGAAGTTGAATTTCCCGTAGCTTCAGATAAAAATATAAATGAAACGTTTAACGCGTTAATATCTTGGTCAAATCATAAAGATAAACGTATTCAACACTTTGCAGGAATAGCAACTTATATTAAAGAATTTGAACTTAAAGAAGACTTGTTAGAAGTAGATAAAAGTTTAGAATTAGATTTAGGAAGTGTTGCTGTTATTGCAGAAGTAATCATCAATGGAAAAAAAGTAAGTACTTTATGGAAATCACCTTTTAGAACCAATATTGATGGTTTTGTAAAAAAAGGCAAAAATATCTTAGAGGTTAAAGTGACCAATTTATGGCCAAACAAATTAATTGGCGATGAAAGTTTGCCTTTAGATTTTGAACGTAAAGGAGATAAAATAAAAAAATTACCAGACTGGTTACTAAATGATACCAAACGACCAAGTAAACGAACCACGTTTCCATCTTGGAAACATTGGAGTAAAGATGATGAGTTATTAACTTCTGGATTATTGGGGCCAGTTAAAATAAGAATTTTTAAAGAATTAAACCTTGAATTATAATGAGTAAAAAATTGATATTTAGTTTGGTATGCTTGTGTGTTTTAATATGCAGTTGTAATTCTAAAAAGAAAGCAGCGTTAACAGAAGTTAACAAAGGTACACAGGTAGACTATTTTGCAGATAATGGTTATGGAAATGCTGTTGCTATTGTGCAACATCCTTCTGGAGTCTATCACAAGGGAATCACATATGTGGCTTATCAAGGAACATTGGAAGACCCGTATGTAGTGTCTTATAATCACAAAACCAAAGAATGGAAAGGCCCTTTTAAAGCGGGAGTTAGTGAAATGGGTAAAGACCCGAATCGTAAAAAGAAAATAGACAATCATGGCAAACCAGCACTTCTAATTGATGATGCGGGTTATATTCATATTGCATTTGGTGGACATGGAGGAAGACCATCAGATGGGAAAAATCCTTTAGGGAACCATCACTATGGAAAAAACCAACATGCTGTTTCTAAAAACCCTTTGGATATTTCGTCATGGGAAACACGAGATAATATTTCATTATTTGGTACTTATAGCCAGTTTGTAAAAATGAATAATGGAGATATCTATTTATTTTATCGCCATGGAGCGCATAGAAGCGACTGGGTATATCAAAAATCAACCGACAATGGTGTAACTTTTGCCGAACCTGTTTCATTTTTAAAGCATAAACGGCTACAACATATTGAAGCAGAAGACTCTTGGTATCCTTGGGTTGGTAAAGGAAATGGAGATGATATTATTGTAGCATTTGATTATCATATTTGTAGAGATAACAAGAACGCTCAAGATATACGAGGGCATATTCCAGAAAGGCACAATTTGTATTACATGCTTTTTAATACTAAAACCGGACAATGGAAAAATGTTAAAAACGAACTTTTAGATATGCCCTTAACCAAAGAAGTAGCAGATGAAAAAACCTTGGTAACAAATACAGGAACAGATTGGACATTTCAGTCGATAGCCGACGTAGATCAAAGTGGAAATCCGCATGTTTGTATCCTAGTTGGCCCAGATATAGGTGAGAAACGTAGCGGTTCAAAGCGATTACAACATTTTAGATGGGATGGACAAGAGTGGTTACAAAGCAAGAATGTAAATCTTCCTAGAGGAAATGGAGATTTAGAAGTAAAATCTGCAACAGAAATAAGTATTTACTTAGAGAGTGAAGTCAATAATGATGTTGGAGAAATTGCTAGATGGGATAGTTTTGATGGTGGTGATACTTTTAAAAAGAAAAAGATTTTTTTACAAAGAAAAAATTCTGGTTTTGTTATTTCATCTCTTATAGAAAATCCACATCCAGACGCTAGAATTATTGTAGGGGAAAAAGTAAAAGGAACAGATTTTAGAAAAATGTATTTGTTGGGCGATAATGGACCTATTAAAAGGGATGATAAAGAAGCATCAGTTTTAAATGATAAAAATAATAAACCAAATTAACTAAAAATGAAAGTAATAAGAAAGGCTAGTTTTGTGTTTTTAGCACTTTGTTTGTTGGTTTCCTGTGGGAGTAAATCGAAGAGTGAAGCAACTAAAAACGACGAAAAGGAACAAAAAGAAAATACCCAAGCACCAAATGTGGTATTCATTCTTTCTGACGATCAATCTTGGACCGATTATGGTTTTATGGGCGATGAAAATATAGAAACCCCAAGAATAGATCAATTTGTAAAAGAGAGTTTAACTTTTACCCGTGGGTATGTGCCAACACCTTTATGTTCACCTTCTTTAGCTACAATTATTACAGGTTTGTATCCAAAAGATCATGGTGTTTTAGGAAATGATAAAGTTTATGAACGTGGTAATATCCGTGGAAAAGAAAGGGCAGAAGCCTATAAACCAATTATTACAGCTTTTGAAAAACAAACCACACTGCCAGATTTATTAAAAGAAAAGGGCTATCTATCGTTTCAAACTGGAAAATGGTGGCATGGTAACCATAAAGTAGGCGGTTTTGATTATGGTATGACACATGGCGACCCTAAACGTGGTGGTCGTCATGGCGATTACGGATTAGAAATTGGAAGAAAAGGCTTAGATACCCTAAATAGTTATGTGGATTTAGCTCTTAAACAAAAGAAGCCATTCTTTTTATGGTATGCACCATTTTTACCTCATAGACCGCACAATCCTCCAGCTAGATTATATGAAAAATATAAAAAGAAAACAGACTCAGAACACTTAGCAAAATATTGGGCCATGTGCGAGTGGTTTGATGAAACTTGTGGTGAATTGTTCGATTTGTTTGAAGATAAAGGATTAACAGAGAACACTTTATTTGTTTATGTATGCGATAATGGTTGGGCGCAAAACCCAGAAAAAAGCGGTTACCTTAAACACTCAAAACGAGCCCCTTTTGATATGGGAATCCGAACACCAATAATGTATAAATGGAAAGGTAAAATTACGCCTAAATTGGATACTAAAACAATTACAAGTAGTATCGATATGGTGCCTACAGTACTTGATATTTTAGGAATTGAAAAACCTCAAAACCTACCAGGACTTAGCGTTTTAGATACAAAAGCATTAAATGAACGAAAAGGTGTTTTCGGAGAAGTATATGCACATGATTTTGATACTATTGAAAATAGCATGTATTACAATATGGCCATTTTTCCTCCATATAAAATTATTGTTCCAGATCCCGTAAGAAAGAAAGATGAAGTGGTGCAATTATTTAATATAGATGAAGACCCATTTGAGAAACATAATTTGGCGACCTCACATCCTGAAATAGTAAAAGAATTAAAACAAAAAATTAATGCTTTTAGAGCTATATAGAAAATTATGAAATATAGAAAGTTATTATTTTTAGTTTCATTGGCTTTTTTTTCATGTAAAAATGAAAAAACTGAAGTCGTAAATGAAGAAGCTACTAAACCCAATGTGTTATTTATTGCTATTGATGATTTAAATAACATGATTGGACCTATCGATAATTTTATAAATGTAAAAACACCAAATTTTGATAGGCTTGCAGATATGGGAGTTACTTTTACAAATGCTCATGTACAAGCGCCCTTATGTGGGCCATCAAGAGCTTCGATAATGACGGGTTTACGACCATCGACCACAGGTATTTATGGCATGACACCCGATAATTCAATTCGCAGACCTGGTAATGATGCCACTAAGGATATTACCTTTTTGCCAGAGTATTTTGAGCAAAATGGCTATTATACCATGGGTATAGGGAAATTATTCCATATCCACGCACCAGATAGCGTGTTTAATGAATCTGGAGGTCGCGTAAAAGGTTTTGGTCCCTATCCAAAAGAACGAATTGTTTGGGATGGTTTTGGAACTTCAAAATCTAAAAAAGGAAAATACGGACGCACAAGTACCGACTGGGGAGCTTTTCCAGAAAATGATACGTTAATGCCAGATCATCATTCTGTAGATTGGACGATTGAGCGTTTAAATAGAAAATACGACAAACCTTTCTTTTTAGGCTTAGGTTTTTTACGTGTTCATGTACCGTTATATGTGCCACAAAAATGGTTTGACTTGCATCCTTTGGATAGTATTAAAACACCTCCTTATTTAGCCGATGATTTAAAAGATATTCCAAATGTAGGTTTACAAATAAATGATTTACCAATGATGCCATCTACAGAATGGGCTATTGAAAGTGGCGAATGGAAAAAAATTGTCCAAGCCTATTTAGCTTGTCTGAGTTATGTAGATTATGAATTGGGGCGCGTTCTTGACGCTCTAGAAAATAGTGAATATGCCGATAATACAATTGTTGTTTTATGGTCCGATCATGGCTACCGATTAGGAGAAAAAGGCACTTTTGCAAAACATGCACTTTGGGAAACCGCTACAAAAGCGCCACTAATATTTGCAGGACCTCAATTACCAAAAGGCAAGAAAATTGACGCGCCTGTTGAAATGTTAACAATGTACCCAACTTTATTAGAACTGGCTAATCTTCCTGCTTATAATAGAAATGAAGGAAAAAGTTTGGTGTCTATGATGACACAAGATAAGGGTATAAAAGAGGCCTATGCACTTACTACCTATGGTATGAACAACCATGCTGTTAGAACAAATGAATACAGATATATTCAGTATGAAGATGGAACAGAAGAATTCTATGACCATAATATAGACCCTAATGAGTGGCATAATGAAGCGGCTAACCCAAAGTATAAAGCTCAAATAGAGAACATGAAAAAGCTTTTACCGAAAGTAAATTCTAAATGGGATGAGAGTTCTAACTATACATTTCAACCTTATTTTGTAGAGCAAAAAGCAAGGGTAAACGGAGAAGAAAATAAGTAAAAGTTATTGGTTATGATAGGTGAGGATTTTAATATTACGAAAAGTAGAATATATTTAAAAATAGCAATAGGCTTAACTCTTATTGGGTTAACAAATTGTGGGAACAGTAATAAGACTTTAAATAAAGTACAAAAGGCTATTGATAAACCAAACATCATTTTCTATCTAGCCGACGATCAAGATGTTTATGACTACGGTTGTTACGGCAATAAAAAAGTAAATACTTCTGCCGTAGATAGGTTGGCCAAAGAAGGTATGCTATTTACTAATGCCTTTACTGCTCAAGCCATTTGTGCCCCAAGTAGGTCGCAGTTATTTACGGGTAAATATCCACTTAAAAATGGATGTTTTGCTAACCATACAGCTACAAAACCCAATATTAAAAGCGTTACTGCTAGAATGAAGCAATTAGGGTATGAGGTGGTTTTAGCAGGAAAAAGTCACGTAAAACCATCAAGTGTTTACCAGTGGGATAGAGAATGGCAACCGGTTCCTAAAAAGGGGGTGCCTAGAGACTATATTCCGTTAGATAGTATTGAAGCTTATTTTAAAACTTCAAATAAACCATTTTGTATGTTTATTACATCAAAATACCCACACGCTAAATATTTTGAAGTAGAACATGCCAATAAAGAGGATATTAAGTGGTATCCTTTTAACTCCGATAAAAAAGACAATAAAGATTTTGTAAATAAAAAAGCAGGTTATTATAAAAGTATAGAGGAAGATAACAACCAAATAGAGCATGTTTTGAAATATGTTGATGATTATTTAGGCGACAATACACTATTTATTTACAGTGCAGACCATGGAGTTTCAGGCAAATTTACAGTTAAAGATATTGGTTTAAAAGTACCCTTCGTAGCTCGTTGGCCAAAAGTAATTAAACCAGGAACAACCTCTAGCCAGCTCATACATTATACCGATGTGCTACCCACATTTATGGACATAGCAGGAGGAAAGGCTACGGATGATATGGATGGTAAAAGCTTTCTATCGCTTTTAAAAGGTGAAGATATACAAATTAATGAGTATGTCTATGGAGTAAGAACCAACCAGAATATTTTAAATTCCGAAGTATTTCCATCAAGAATGATTCGCAACAAACGTTACAAATACATCAGGAATTTTAATGCTTTAGAAGTTGTAAAACAAAACTTAACAGGAAAACCACAAGTCGATTATTTTATAAAAAGAGGTGCCACAGCATTTAAAAAAGAACCTTTTGAAGCATTATACGATTTACAAAACGACCCTTTTGAGCAACATAATTTAGCTAAAAACCCGGAGCTTAATTCTATGAAGGAAAACTTAAAAAAAGCCATGTTTAGCTGGATGAAATCTCAAGGCGATATTTTAAATAAAACTATAGGAAATATGCCTATCATAACACCTAAAGGCAATAAAGGATTTAAATTAGACCAAGATACACCAACCCGAACCATTCCAGATGCTGTTAAAAACACCTTGAAAAAAGGTGATTATATAGTTATTGAGCATTGGTAAAAATCATTTCAAAATGAATAAAATATTTTTATATCTGTTAAGTTTGGTACTGGTTTTTACGTCCTGTAAAGACAAGGATGAAACCTCTGAAAACAGCCCGTTTAAAACACCAAAAAACATTTTGTTTATAGCGGTTGACGATTTAAGACCCGAACTAAACTTTTACGGTGCAAACCATATTAAATCGCCAAATCTAGATCAATTATCTCAAGAGAGTTTAGTATTCAATAGAGCTTATTGCAATATACCTGTTTGCGGAGCTTCTAGGGCAAGTTTGCTTACAGGAACAAGACCCACAAGGCATCGGTTTATAGATTATAATACACGAGCAGATACCGATGTGCCTCATGCCATATCTTTACCAAAATTATTAAAGCAAAACGGTTATACAACTATTTCTAATGGAAAGATTTTTCATCATAATGACGACGATAGTTTGGCTTGGGATAAAAGGTGGTTTCCAAAGGGAAATATTCGAAACTATCAGTTGGAAAAAAACATTATAGAAAATGGTAATGCAAATTTGGCTATGGGAGGTGCTAGCGCTTTTGAAAAAGCCGATGTTGATGATAACTCATATTTTGATGGACAAATAGCCCAAAAAGGAATAGCCGATTTGCGTAAATTAAAGAACAAAAACAAACCTTTTTTTCTAGCTATGGGGTTTATGAAACCGCATTTGCCTTTTAACGCGCCCAAAAGGTATTGGGATTTATATAATAGAAATGAAATAGAACTTCCTGAATCTTATATGCAACCAGAATCCACACCAGCAGAGGCGTTTAATAATTTTGGCGAATTGCGTAATTATGGAAACATTCCTAGAAAAGGAAAAATTCCTGATAGTTTAGCCAAAGAACTTATTCATGGGTATTATGCTTGTGTAAGTTATGTGGATGCTCAAATTGGATTGGTGTTAGATGAATTAAAACGGTTAGAATTAGATGATGATACCATTGTAATTTTATGGGGAGACCACGGGTGGAATTTAGGCGACCATAAATTATGGTGTAAACACGTAAGCTTTGAAACCGCATTAAGAGCGCCTTTAATCATTAAGGTTCCCGGAAAACCAAGGGGAGAATCTACAAATGCCATTATAGAGTTTATAGATATTTACCCAACTTTAACAGAGTTAGTTGGTTTGGAAATGCCTGCTACGGTTGAAGGTACTAGTTTTGTGCCAATCATTAATGGAAAGACTTTTCAAAAAGACTGGGCTGTGAGTAAATTTAAAGACGCCGTAGCCTTAATAAAAGGCGATTTGTTTTACACAGAATGGACAGATGACCAAGGAGTTGCTTATGCTCGTATGTTATTCGACCATAAAATCGATCCTTTAGAACTAGATAATTTGGCTGAAAAACCAGAATATAAAGAATTAGTTAAATCGCTTGCTGTAGAATTAAGATTAAATTGGGGTAAGGATTTCTTAAATAATAATTCATATTAAAGTTGCCTTTTACAAACGTTTTCAATGAAAGATGATAAATAATTATTATAACGATTCTCTCTCAATTAAATTAAAAGGAACTTTTAGTTTTTCTTTCTTTTTATTTAAAATAATATGTGCTGCAGTTTCGCCCATTACTTTAAAATCTGTTGATATAACAGTAATGCCTAAAAGTTCTTTTAAGTCGGTATCGTTATAAGAAATAATTCCTATGTCCGAGCCTAATTTATATTCATCTTCTCTAACTTGTCTTACCAAATTAACCAAATCAGTTTCTTCAATAGTAATAAATAAATCGCCTTTTTTTAAGATCATATCATCATAAATCTTGTCTAAGATCTCAAAATCTAGTTTGTGCTCTACGCAAAATTTTCTAAAACCATGTAAAATTCTTCTTGGATAGGGGTAAACGGACTTGTCTGGGTATACCAAAACAACTTTTTTGTACTTTTTTATTTTAGCAAGCCCTTCAGTTAAAGCATTGTAAATGTCATTTTCAAAATCTTGATAGATTTCCCCTAAAACACCATCTAAAACAGGTTTAACATTATCTAAAATAATTAATTTTTCTCGCTGAATTTTTTTAATAGACTCTATTACTTTATCGGTAAAACTAACGTGCTTTAAATCTTCCGTTTTAAAATGTGGCATAATAACAAAGTAATCATAAGCCGATTTGTTTTTATCTAATAAGTTTAAAAACAAGGTTTCATCGCAATGGTAAATTTGTAAATCTACAAGCGAATTACCCCCAATATTGTTTAAAAAGTGATTGTAAGTTTTTAGTTTGTAGGAACTTAATTTATTTACCAGAAAAAGAATGTTAACTTTAGAAATAAGCGTGGTACGTGATATGT
Source organism: Algibacter sp. Ld11 (assembly GCF_045066735.1). Lineage (NCBI taxonomy): Bacteria > Pseudomonadati > Bacteroidota > Flavobacteriia > Flavobacteriales > Flavobacteriaceae > Algibacter > Algibacter sp. Ld11. Next base: position 106,170 of record NZ_JBISHH010000002.1, read on the forward strand.
AATACCCTTTACCTCTAATAGGTGTAATAATATTTCGCTCTTTTAATATGCTGTATGCCTTTTCAATGGTATCTCTTGAAAGGTAAAACTCTTCACTAAACATGTTAATAGAAGGGATTTTTTGATCCATAGTGAAGTTTCCAACAGAAATATTATGAATTATAGAATCTATAATTTGTTGGTATTTTGGTACTCTTGAATTTTCATCAATTTTTATATGTTTAATTAAGTCCATTTTTTAAGTCAAAAATTAATTAGTACAAAATCTAATATATTAATTTTTATTAGAGTTCAACGTTAAAATAAATATAACTTAATTATTTGTTTTATATTTAGTCATGAACGATTCGGCTTTTTCTACCATTTTTGTGCTTCCGCAAAAAATAGGAACTCTCTCGTGAAGTGCTGAAGGTTCAATATCCATGATTCTATTGAAACCATCCGTGGCTTTTCCGCCGGCTTGCTCGGTTAAAAAAGCTATAGGATTACATTCGTAAAGTAAACGCAATTTCCCTTTTGGCGCCTTGTAACTTGCAGGGTAAATGTAAATACCTCCTTTAATCATATTTCTATGAAAATCTGAAACCATAGAACCTATGTATCTAAACGTGTAGGGGCGGTCTTCTTCTTCAGCTTGACAGTATTTTATATAATCTTTAACTCCCTGTGGAAAATGAGCATAATTCCCTTCGTTTATAGAAAATATAGATCCGTTTTTGGGAAATTTCATGTCAGGATGAGATAAATAGAAGCTTCCAATAGCAGGATTTAAAGTAAAGCCATTAACGCCATGTCCTGTAGTATAAACAAGCATTGTAGAGGTGCCGTAAACAATATATCCTGCGGCTACTTGCTCACTACCTTTTTGTAAAAAATCTTCTTTTTTAACGGGCATACCAAGTGGTGTTACCCTTCTGTAAACGGAAAAAATGGTTCCTACAGATACGTTAACATCAATGTTAGACGAACCATCTAAGGGGTCCATTAATACAACATATTTATTATTATGCGCATTATATTTACCTTCTACCGTTATGAAATCTTCTTCTTCTTCACTAGCAATACCACATACAATTTCTCTATTTATAAGCGCAGATTTAAATACGTCATTTGCATAAATATCCAGTTTTTGTTGATCTTCTCCTTGTATATTAGTTTCGCCAGCAGCTCCTAGAATATCTACTAGTCCTGCTTTATTAACTTCATGATTTACAATTTTAGCGGCTAATCTTATAGAGTTAATAATCCGAGAAAGCTCACCAGAAGAATATTTAAAATGCTTTTGGTTATCAATAATAAATTCGCCTAAAGTACTGTGGTTTTTATCCATGTTTAATTCTAAATTATTTTGTGCTTAAGATTATGAAATAACTATATTATATTAATCGGACCAAAATTATGTTTATAAGGAGCTAATAGAATCCTGCGGTATCCTGTCGGTTGGTTTGTACACAATATTACTTAAACTAGAATTCATCGGTTTATAATTATAATACGGCTGTTTTTATGGTATTAGTTGATTGTTTTTTAGTATTTTAAGTGTGTGTTAAATCCTTTTTTTAAGAATAAATATATCATTACATAACACTACAGGATACAAAAGTTTATTTTGAATTATATTTTTGGTTTATTATTTATTTTAACATCTATTATGAAGGAAATTACAAAAAGTTTTAAGTACGTAGATTATCTATGGGATAATGACAAAGCAGATAGCTTAGGCGATAATCAAGTTGAATTATTTTTATATCGCTCAAATATATTAGGTGCGGATTTAAGAATTACTAATTACGGTGGTGGAAATACCAGTTGTAAAACAATTGAAACAGACCCATTAACTAACGAAGAGGTTGAGGTTATGTGGGTAAAAGGTTCTGGTGGAGATATTGGAACACTTACTAGATCTGGTATTGCAGGTTTGTACACAAAACGATTAAGAGACTTAAAAAATGTTTACCAAGGTTTACACGATGAAGATAGAATGGTTGGCCTTTTTAACCATTGTATTTACGACTTAAATAGTAAAGCGCCTTCAATAGATACACCTTTGCATGGGTTATTACCTTTTGCTCATATAGATCATTTACATCCAGATGCATTAATAGCAGTTGCTGCGGCTAAGGATAGTGAGCAAGTTACTAAAGAAATCTGGGGAGATACCATGGGGTGGGTGCCTTGGCAAAAACCAGGATTCGATTTAGGCTTGCAATTAGAAAAATGTTTAGCAGATAATCCTGGCATTAGAGGTATAGTTTTAGGTAGTCATGGATTATTTACTTGGGGAGATACTTCATATGAATGTTATATGAATAGTTTAGAAGTCATTGAAATGGCTTCAGAATATATTGAGAAAAAATTAAAAGAGCAAGGTGAAGTTTTTGGAGGACAAAAAGTAGAGAGCTTACCAAAAGATGCGCGTTTAGAAAAAGCAGCTCAGCTTATGCCATTGTTAAGAGGTTTATGTTCTTCTGAAAATAGAATGATTGGGCATTTTTCGGACACCGATGTTGTTATGCAATATATAAACAGTAACGATTTAGAAAGATTAGCGCCTATGGGAACGTCTTGTCCAGATCACTTTTTAAGAACAAAAATTCAACCTTTAGTATTAGAGTTAGATAAAAATGAAGATTTATCGGATGCCGATACCATCTTAAAAAAGTTAGAACCAGCATTTGAAGCATATCGTCAAGAATATGTAGATTATTATAATACTTGTAAAAAAGATAACAGTCCTGCAATACGTGATTCAAATCCAGTAATTATTATTTACCCAGGAGTTGGTATGTTTAGTTTTGCAAAAAACAAACAAACTACCCGTGTTGCAAGTGAATTCTATATTAATGCGATTAACGTAATGCGCGGTGCAGAAGCTATTACGTCTTATACCTCTTTACCAAGACAAGAAGCTTTTGATATTGAATATTGGTTATTAGAAGAAGCTAAATTGCAGCGTATGCCAAAAGAATTGCCATTATCTAGAAAAGTAGCTCTAGTTACAGGTGCAGGTGGTGGTATTGGTAAAGCAATTGCCGATAAATTAGCTGCTCAAGGTGCCAATGTAGTTCTTACAGATATTAATGAAGAAGCACTTGTTGAGGCAAATGGAACTTATAAAAGAGATGTTTCTACCTACGCTGTTTGCGATGTAACAAATACCGAATCTATTGCAAGTGCATATAAAAACGCAGTTGTTGAGTTTGGAGGCGTAGATATTATTGTTCATAGTGCTGGATTAGCGATTTCAAAACCTTTGGAAGATACTACAGATAAAGATTGGAATATTTTACAAAACATTTTAGTTAAAGGTCAGTTTGATTTGGCTAAGCAATTTGCAGCTATTGTCCGTAAACAAGGACTTGGAGGCGATTATATTGCTATTGCAAGTAAAAATGGGTTAGTTGCAGGACCAAATAACGTGGCATATGGAACTGCTAAAGCAGCGCAACAACACATGGTACGTCTATTGGCAGCAGAATTAGCTAAAGATAAAGTAAGAGTAAATACAGTAAATCCAGATGGGGTAATTGTAGGAAGTAAAATATGGGAAGGTGCTTGGGCAGAAGGAAGAGCTAAGGCAAATGGAATTACTGTTGAAGAATTACCAGCATTTTATGCAAAAAGAAATTTATTACATGAAATAATAACACCTGATGATATAGCAAACGGTGTATTCTCTTTTGTGGGAATACTAGATAAATCAACTGGAAATATTATAAATGTTGACGGAGGTATGGCTAATGCCTTTGTAAGATAAAGTTGTTATCGAAGTTAGTTTAGTTTAGTAAAAGATGGCCTCCATAGATATTATGGTTTATGGAGGTTTCTTTTCTTTTTTTTAGAAATTTGAATCATGAAAATACAAAAAGAACACATATTAGATTATAATAAATCGGGATTAGAAAATCATAATGAAAATTTTGATTTCTTAGCTAATAAACTGAGTAAAAAAGGACATAATGTTCAAGATATTGTATCTAGATTAGCAGATTTTCAAGTAGCCATACCAAGTTGGGCATTGGGTGCAGGAGGAACACGTTTTGGACGATTTTCCTTTTTTGGAGAGCCATCTAGCTTGGAACAAAAAATAGAAGATGTCGGTGTTTTGCATAGCTTAACGCAAACCGCGGGTGCAGTATCGTTGCATATTCCTTGGGATATCCCCTCAGATTATAATGCCATTAAAGAAAAAGCAGATGCGCTAAATATAAAGTTTGATGCAGTAAACTCAAACACATTTCAAGATCAAAAAGACGCCGCAGAAACTTATAAATACGGTTCTTTAAGTAATACAAGTCAGGCAGTTAGGGAACAAGCTATTCAGCACAATTTAGATGTAATTAAAATTGGAGATAAATTAGGGTCTAAGGCTCTAACGGTTTGGTTAGCAGATGGATCTTGTTTTCCTGGTCAAAATAATTTTCAAACAGCTTTTCAAAATACGCAAGACAGCTTAATCGATATTTATAAAGGAATACCAGAAGATTGGAAATTGCTTATAGAGTATAAACCATACGAACCTAATTTTTACAGTACCGTTATTCAAGATTGGGGAGCGTCGTTAATGTTAGCAAATGGTTGTGGTGATAAGGCCTTTACTTTGGTCGATTTAGGACATCACTTACCAAATAGTAACATTGAGCAAATTGTTTCTATTTTACAATTAAAAGGAAAACTAGGAGGTTTTCATTTTAATGATAGTAAGTATGGAGATGACGATTTAACCGTAGGTAGCATTAAGCCATATGCGTTATTTTTAATATTTAACGAATTGGTTTATGGTATGGCAAACAATCCACAAAACCCAGATTTAGCGTGGATGATTGATGCTAGCCATAATGTAAAAGATCCTCTAGAAGATTTAATTCAATCGCTTGAAGCCATTCAAGAGGCTTATGCAAAAGCTTTATTAATAGATCAAGCAGCGTTAAAAGCAGCTCAATTAGATAACGATGTTGTAAAATGTCAAGAGATTTTACAAGGAGCGTATAGAACAGATGTAAGACCGCTTTTAGAAAAAGCACGATTAAGTAGAGGTGGTGTAATTAGTCCTATTGACGCTTACAGATCATTAGATGTTAGAGGGCAGCTAATTAAAGAAAGAGGTAAAAACACTGTAGCTACTGGTCTTTAAATTTTTAGCTATGAAACAAAAAGTAACTGCTGTTTTTGATATAGGGAAAACAAATAAAAAGTTTTTTCTTTTCGATAAAGATTTTAAAGAAGTTCATAAAGAATATATTTCTTTTGACGAAATTAAAGATGAAGATGGGCATCCAACAGAAAATCTCCCCGCTTTAAAAAAATGGTTAAAAGATGTTTTTAATCGTATTTTAGAAAAGAAAGAGTTTAATGTTAAAGCCATTAATTTTTCAACATACGGGGCTAGTTTTGTTCATATAGATCAAAATGGACAGCCCTTAACACCTCTTTATAATTACACAAAACCTTTACCGGCAGAAATAGTAACTTCTTTTTTTAAAGAGTATGGACCAAAAGAAGAGTTTCTTAAAACTACAGGCTGTTCAGATTTAAGTATGCTCAATTCTGGGTTGCAGTTATATTGGTTAAAAAAAGCAAAACCAGAAGTATTCAAAAACATTAAATATTCTTTACACTTACCACAATATTTAAGTCATGTTTTTACAGGAATTGCTTTAAGTGAATATACTAGTATAGGTTGTCATACAGCGCTTTGGGACTACAGTAAAAAAGATTATCATAACTGGGTCTACCAAGAGGGTATAGATAAAATATTACCACCTATAGTTTCTACAGAAACAAGTATTAATATGAATTATAATGGTAATCGTATTAAAATAGGGGTAGGTATTCACGACAGTTCAGCGGCTTTACTGCCTTACGTTCGTAGCATCAAGAAAAAGTTTGTTTTAATTTCTACAGGAACTTGGAGTATATCCTTTAATCCTTTTACAGAAAACCCTATTACAACCGAAATAAATGATAGCGATGTTATCAACTACATGCGTATTAATGGCAAACCAGTGAAGGCATCTCGGCTGTTTTTGGGAAACGAGTATAAGCTTCAAGTTGAAAAACTTAATAATAAGTTTGGAGTTAATGATGATTTTCACCGTAATGTAAAGTTTGATTATGATATTTATTTGGAAATCATGAAAGATTTTAAACATTGTTTTAAATGGGAAGGGTTGATCGATCCGGATATGCCTAGTAAAACAGACTTTCATTATACAAAATATGAGCATGCTTATCACCAATTAATGACTGAATTGGTTCTACTTCAAATAAAATGTATCAAAAAAGCTGTTGGAACTGATGAAATATACGGGTTATATGTTGATGGCGGCTTTAGTGATAATGATTTATTTATTAAACTTTTATCTCACAATTTTAGAGATAAAAAATTAAGAACTACAAATGCGTCTTTAGGTTCTGCATTAGGTGCGGCAATTTCCATTTCAGACACTCAACTTAACTCTAAGTTTCTTAAAAAAAATTATGCACTAAAAAAGCATGTACCATTTATTATTAATGGATAAAACTTATTTAAAAAATAAAAAAATAACAATATCCGGAATAGTTTGTTATGGTAAACTATTTCTCGAAAACCTAAGCAAATGTCAAAAAACAAAAATTTAGTTCACCCAAGAGATCAAATCACCAAAATAATAAGTAGAATATATAAAAGAGGGATGACCACAACATCTGGTGGGAATATTTCTATTATTGATGATGAAGGGAATATTTGGGTTACGCCATCTGCTATCGATAAAGGCTCTTTAAGAGCATCAGATATTATTTGCGTAAAAAAAGATGGAACTATTGTTGGTAAACATAAACCATCATCTGAGTTTCCGTTCCATAAAGCTATATATGAGGCAAGGCCAGATATTAAATCTGTAATTCATGCACACCCACCAGCACTAGTATCGTTTAGTATCGTGCGCCAAATTCCTAATACAAATATCATTTCTCAAGCTAAACATATTTGTGGGCCAATAGGTTACGCTAAATATAGATTGCCAGGAAGTGATGATTTAGGAGATGTTATAGCCGATGAGTTTAAAAAAGGATATAAGGCAATTATCATGGAAAACCATGGTACTGTATTGGGAGGTAGCGATTTAACCGATGCTTACGAGCGTTTTGAAGCTTTAGAGTTTTGTGCTAGCACCATACTTTATGGATCTCAAATTGGTACTCCAAAATATCTTACCGATGCTCAAATTGATGAGTTTGAAGCACAAGCAACAGGTGTTTTACCAGAAATGGAAGCAACAAGTTATTCAGCCGACGAACTTGAAAAGCGTTTAGAGATTTGTAAAATAGTACAACGTTCTTGCCAACAAGATTTAATGATAAGTTCTTACGGTACAGTATCTATGCGATGGAAAGATAACGACTTTCTTATTACACCTACCGGGAAAAATAGATGGGATATCGATTTAGATGACATTGTTCAAATAAAAGATGGTAAACGAGAAACAGGAAAAACTCCTAGTAGAGCAACATGGATTCATCAAGAAATTTATAATAGAAACCCAGATGTTAACTCTATTATTATGACGCAATCACCGTATTTAATGGCTTTTGGGGTTACAGGAGAATATCTTAACGTAAGAACAATACCTGAGAGTTGGATATTTTTACAAGACATAAACTTTGTTGAATACGGTAATCATTTTAGAAAAAATAATAATTCTGAAATCGTTGATAATTGCCCAACAGCATTAATTATAGAAAATGATTCAGTAATTATAACAGGCGATAAGTTATTACAAACGTTTGATTATTTAGAGGTAGCCGAGTTTAGTGCAAAATCAATTGTTTTAGGCCATTCACTTGATGAGATGGTACCAATAAATGATGAGCAAGTTGAAGATTTAAGGAAAAAGTTTTTAACATAAAAATATGGAAATAAGTTTCGATACGCGATATCCATCAATAGATGATTTAAGAGCTAAAGCTCAAAAAAAAATCCCAAAGTTTGCTTTTGAATATTTAGATGGAGGGTGTAATGAAGATGTAAATTTAATAAGAAATACATCTGAATTGCGAGAAGTACAACTTAAACCAAATTATTTAAGGAAGCATCATGGTTCATCATTAAAAACTAATCTTTTTGGTATTGAATATGATGCGCCTTTTGGTATTGCACCAGTAGGTTTACAAGGGCTAATGTGGCCAAACTCGCCTGAGATTTTAGCAAAGGCAGCTTTTAATCATAATATTCCTTTTATATTAAGTACTGTAACCACAACAAGTATAGAACGTGCGGCAGAATTAACAGAAGGTAAAGCCTGGTTTCAATTATATCATCCTACAGAAGACAAGTTAAGAGACGATATAATAAATAGAGCAGCTGCAGCAGAATGTCCAGTTTTAGTTATTTTATGTGATGTTCCAAGTTTTGGATTTAGGCCAAGAGATATTAGAAATGGTTTAGCTATGCCTCCAAAAATGAATTTAAGTAATATTTTACAAGCCTTTGGGAGGCCACATTGGAGCTTACAAACCTTAAAACATGGCATTCCTAATTTCGCCAATTTATTACCTTATATGCCTAAAAATTTAGATTTAAAGCAATTAGGGAAATTCATGGACCAAACATTCTCAGGAAGATTAAATGAGGAAAAAATTAAACCAATTCGAGACATGTGGAAGGGGAAGTTGGTTTTAAAAGGAGTCGCTTCGGAATATGATGCAGAACTAGCTATTAAGTTAGGGCTTGATGGTATTATAGTTTCCAATCATGGTGGGCGTCAATTAGATGCTGGACAATCTACGATTAAACCTTTATCTACAATTGCCAAAAAATATGGTAATCAAATTGAAGTTATGATGGATAGTGGTGTGCGATCAGGTCCAGATGTGGCAAGGGCTATGGCTAGCGGAGCTAAATTTACATTTATGGGGCGCTCTTTTATGTATGGAGTATCTGCACTTGGTAAAAAAGGAGGTAATCATACCATATCATTATTAAAAACAGAATTGCAACAAGTAATGGAGCAATTATGTTGTGAAAACACTAGTGATTTTCCTAATCATTTAGTTTAATATGTTAAGTATTATTAATTAAAAGAATTAAAAAAACTATTATGAAGCATTATAAACAATTTATTAATGGAGAATTTGTAGACTCTAAAGCCACATCGGTTATTGAGATATTGAACCCTTGTACAGAAGAAATTATTAGTACTATTTCTACAGGAACAGTAGAAGATGCTAACAATGCCTTAGAAGCAGCACAAGCAGCACAACCAGCATGGGAGGCTTTACCGGCGATACAAAGAGCGGCATTTTTACATAAAATGGCTGACGTTATTAGAGAAAACCGTGTGTTTTTGGCAGAAACTTTATCTAAAGAACAAGCTAAAGTTATTGGTTTAGCACAAGTTGAAATTGATGTAACTGCAGATTATTTTGATTATAATGCAGGTTGGGCACGAAGAATTGAAGGAGAAATTATTCAAAGTGATCGTGAAAAAGAACATATTTATTTACACAAAGTGCCAATTGGAGTTGCTGTTGGTATTTGCCCTTGGAATTTCCCGTTTTTTGTTATGGCACGTAAAGTTGCAGCATCTTTAATTACTGGAAATACCTGCGTAATAAAGCCAAGTTCTGAAGCGCCAAATACCATTATGGAATTTGCAGATTTTATTCAAAAAATAAATTTACCAAATGGTGTTTTAAACTTTGTTTGCGGTAACGGCAGAACGGTTGGAAATGCACTTTCTAAAAGTCCTATTACTGGTATTATTAGTTTAACTGGTAGTGTTGGTGCGGGACAAAAAGTAATTAGTGCTGCTGCTGAAAATATAACAAAAGTATCTTTAGAATTAGGAGGTAAAGCTCCGGCAATAGTTTGTGCAGATGCTAATTTAGATTTAGCCATTAACTCTATCGTATCTTCAAAGGTTATTTTTAGCGGACAAGTTTGTAATTGTGCAGAACGCGTATATGTTGAGGATAGTATTTACGATGAATTTGTAGATAAGTTAACCAAGAAGATGAGCCAAGTAACTATTGAGGATGCCTTAACAGGAACTAATGCCGATATGAGTAGTTTGGTTTCCAAAGATCAATTAGATAAAATTACCGAAATGGTAGAGTTCGCTAAAAAAGAAGGGGCAGAAGTTTTAGTAGGAGGTAAGCGCCCTGAAAAATTTGATAGCGGTTATTATTACGAACCAACTTTATTAACTAATGTTTCTCAGGAAATGGAAATTATTCAGGAAGAAGTTTTTGGACCAGTACTTCCAGTTATGAAATTTGGTACATTAGATGAAGCCATAGCACTATCTAATGATTGCCAGTTCGGATTAACATCATCAATATTTTCAGAAAACTATAATAACATTATGCGTGCTACAAATGGTTTGCATTTTGGTGAAACTTATGTGAACAGAGAGCATTTTGAAGCTATTCAAGGATTTCATGCCGGATGGAAAAAATCTGGAGTAGGTGGAGCAGATGGTAAACATGGTATGGAAGAGTATTTACATACACGTGTTGTTTACGCCAAATACTATTAAAAAATAATTAGCAGATAGTACAGGATAGAATTGTTCTTATCTGTTTATATTTTTGAGAATAAGATTTTTTAAACTTAAAGCTGATCATTATTTTACCCAATAGTGTTCAACTAAAATATTTATAATACAACAACTAAATGAGCCAAGTAAGTATTGAACAAGAGGTAATTGAAGAAGTTGCAGGCGGAGAGTTCGAAAGAACACCTGTACCAAACTCTAAATTAAAAGGTTGGAAAAGTTTCATAGGAATGTATGCCGGCGAACATGCTGCGGGTACCGAGTTTATGATTGGGCCTCTTTTTTTAACTGCTGGTGTTAGTGCTTTCGATTTAATTATTGGTTTATTAATAGGTAATTTATTAGCGGTTTTAAGCTGGCGTTTTTTAACAGCAGAAATAGCAGTAAAAAATAGATTAACGCTATACTATCAATTAGAAAAAATTTGTGGAAAAAAATTAGTTACTGGCTATAATTTAGCAAACGGTATTTTGTTTTGCTTCTTAGCAGGCTCTATGATAACAGTGTCTGCAACTGCAGTAGGTATTCCATTTGATATGCCTATGCCAAAATTAGACGATACCTTACCAAATGGTATGACTTGGATAATTATTGTAATTGCAATAGGTGCAGTAATCTCATTGATTGCAGCACGTGGTTACGATATGGTTACCAAAGCAGCCAATTGGATGTCGCCTATTATTGTTCTGGCTTTTGTGGTTGCAGGAATTGTAGCATTAAGTCAGCTAGGTGTGGATAGCTTTACAAAGTTTTGGGATATTTGGGGCGAAGGAGGAGAGCCTTTTCCAGGGCAAACAAAATTTACCTTTTGGCATGTCGTTATTTGGTCTTGGTTTGCTAATGGGGCGATGCATATTGGTATGTCTGATTTATCGGTATTCCGATTTGCTAAACAAGCAAAAGCAGGATGGGCTACGGCAGCAGGAATGTATGTTGGTCATTACATGGCGTGGATAGCGGCGGCTTTATTATATGCTGTTTACTTGAAATCTCCAGAAGCACAAGCATTTTTAAGTGTGGGCGATGCACCTCCCGTAGCTCCAGGGCCTATGGCTTATAATGCTATTGGCGTTTTCGGTATTATTGCTGTAGTATTGGCTGGTTGGACAACCGCAAACCCAACAATTTATAGAGCAGGACTAGCTTTTCAGGCTATTTTACCTAAATTATCAACTGCCAAGGTTACTATATTAGCAGGCGCTGTGGCTACAATTGCTGGTTTATTTCCAGCTTTTGCAATGAAATTATTAGGTTTTGTGGCTTTATATGGTTTTATTTTAGCACCATTTGGAGCGGTAATTGTATTTGAGCATTTTTTCTATAAGAAAGCTGGCATCATAAAAAACTATGCAGAAATTGCAAATCTCTCGTTTAACAAATCCGTGTTTTGGGCGTGGGCTATTAGTTTCGGGGTATTTTACTTTATATCGGTTCAATTTGATGTGTTTTTATCCTTTGTAACACTTCCAGCTTGGTTATTATGCGGTATTTTGTTTTTGGTGTTTAGTAGATATTTTCAAAAGATAACTTAGTTTCTTTAAACTGATTCTATAAGTTTTATAAGGTATAATTTGAAGCAATATGTTGATACATATTGCTTTTTATATTTTAACCCTGTTTCCACACATTCGATTTGGAATATTCTATTCAAATTTTAGATGTTATATTTTATTGATCAGTTTTAAAAACTATGGGATATAATTACTTTATAAATAATTAAGGAATAACTTGTAATTTTAAAACAGAATATCTCTATCAATATCGGTACAAAGATAAACTCGCAAAATATTATCATCAAAAGACTACGGCATAAAGCCAACCCTTCGCCCACAACTCATTTATTCCCTTTCCTTTTGAGCAGAAATTTTGTCTTCCGTTTGGGTTCTGCAAAAATATTGTTTAATCTAAAATATAAGTATTATGACAACAAAAGCGAGTACTGGAATCAAAAACGGAGAGGCAACAGCCACCATGAAAAATGAAGTCAAGAAAAAATTGACTCAAAGCGCCATTGGACTTCAAGTTCAAGAACTAAGTATCGGAAGGATTATTCCTGACCCAATGCAACCAAGAAAAACCTTTAACGAGGAAGCACTCAAACAACTGTCTGAAAGCATCGAAGAACACGGTGTACTACAACCAATAACAGTTCGAAAATCTGGAAAAGATTATGTCATCGTAATGGGAGAGCGTAGGTATCGTGCAAGCAAATTGGCGAAAAAGAAAACAATTCCGAGTATCGTAAGAGCATTTGATAATAATGATGTTCTGGAAGTTCAAATTATCGAAAATCTGCAAAGACAAGATGTTGAGCCAACCGAAGAAGCTGAAGCAATTGCGTACCTAAGCGACAAATATGCACCATCAGAGATATCAAAGCGATTGGGAAGAACAGAGAACTTTGTAAGACAACGTTTGAAATTAGCAGGTCTAATAGAAGGATTTAAAGCCTTTGTTCGCAATGGAGAAATGACGATTTCGTTAGGAACAGCTGTTGCACTTTACGAGCCAGAGGAACAGCAAATGATGCTGGAAACAATGGGCGAAGAATTTAATGCCCTTTAAATTAATCAGATGATTAAAAACCAGACCTACGATTTGGCGAAAGCACCTTTTGATGTGGTCGATGAAAAATTGATTACTAAAGTAGGAGCATGTACAACATGTCCATTCAACGCAGCAAATCAAGGTAATTTGTTCGGCGATGGTAAAATGGTTTGAACAAAATCAGCCTGTTATGAAACGAAGAAAAGTAAGTCGTTTTTGAACTTGATTGATAAATCAAAGACAGAGAATGTGTTGTTGATTCCTGAAATTCGAAAGTATTGGGCTGATGATGAAAGTAACCAGCTGATTATATCGCAATTGGAAAAAAAAGGATTGAAAGTTTACCTTCTGGATGATGTTGAAATAATTGAAGAACCAATTAAACCTACAATGGAAATAATTAAGACAGAATATCAACACTACGACTATTCTGAAGATGAGCTAAAAACTGAATTTGAAGAAGCGGTTGATAATTACAAGGAAGAGTTGGAAACATATAATTCCGCAAAAGAAAATGGATTTGTAAATGGCGTTATGTTTCATCCAAAAACGTATGTTCACAAAAAAGTCTTTGTGAAAGTTATTGAAAATTCAAAAACTGAAACAACTTCATATTCTGAACCAATGGCCAATAGAAAAATGGCAGATTGTACACCAGAAGAACAAATCGTTAAAATTAACGAAAGGGAAATCCGTAAGAGACATATTGAGAATAACAAGCAATTTGAGTACATGGTTCAGATGATTCGAGAAACCGATTATATTCACAAAAAGAAAGCACTTTCGGTAGATGAAATGGTGGCTTTCTCATTAACCTTATTTGAAAACAATGTGGACTATGTAGGTCGACAAAAACACTTTTCAAAATTATTGGGCAACACATCTAAGATGACTGATGTAGAAGCTGTCGAGCATTTTAAAAAGAATTTCAAAAAGGAAATCTTCTATAAGTTGATTCGGTATATCCTTACCAAGCAAGTCCATTTTGGCGAAAGTAATCACGTTAATAACTTGACGAATATTTCATTTTACAATGCCATGCAAGGGTATTACAAAACCAAAATTGCCAATATTGAAAAGGAATATACAGAAGAGAGAAGCAAGCGTGAAACACGTTTAAAAGAGGGAATAGCAGTTCTTGAAAAACAAATTCAAGAACTCAACGATTAGCTTTTGTTGTTGGAAGTAAGGGTCAGCATTCGTGCTGGCTCTTATTTTTTTGTTCAAACTACTTTGAAAAATGGTGGTACTATGAGGGATAATATTCAATCAATAGTAGTGCAAAGATAAACTCGCAAAATATTCTCATCAAAAGACTACGACATAAAGCCAACGCTTCGCCAACACCTCATTTATTTCATTTCCTTTTGAGCAGAAATTATTGTCTTACGTTTTGGTACTGCTCAAATATTGTTTAACTAAAAATTTTAGAATCATGAAACAAGTACCTGAAAAACCAAACATTTCATTGCAAGAAGCAAAAGCACATTATCAATTAAGTAGTGAAAATCACAAAATTGAAGGAGGCGAGAGTCATCTGGCTTACTACAGAGATAAGCATCCGCAGAACTATCGGACATTATTAAATTATTATTCAAACTAAAATCTTATATCATGGAAAATTTAAATGTATTACAGCTCGATTTCGGTTTTGAAGTTAAGCCAGTATTAGCAAAAGAAAAAGTGGTAAAGCGAACTAAAAAACACAAGAGCGATTTCGTTTTCGATTTTATGGACTGTTTGGCAAGTCCAATCATCGTTTTTAAATCTGCATGGCAAGATAGCATACCAAAGGATATTCTTGGAAGAATTAAAATATCACGATTAATATGTTCGCTGACAAAAGAAAAAATGGCATCACTTACAGAAACATTAGCCTACATGATGCCAAGAACTTACGAAGCACCAATGCCAACAGAATGGGTAAATATCTACACATGGTTAGGACTTCAATATGCAATGCAGACTAAAAACAATGGACAATTGGAAGCTATGAAAGATATAGCAACAAAAGAACTTTCTGACTATGAAATGGTCTTTTGAAAAACCTACGAATTTGGATTTATGAAAAGCGAAGAAAAGCACTAAAAGATATTCTGAAAAAGAATAAAGTTTCAGAATCTGATGGAATTTTAGATGTTCAAGAGAAACTATTCTAATAATGAGCATTAAACTTACAAGGAAGATTTTTTTTACAAAGCCATTCAGCACATTTCCTTCCATTCCGTATAAACTACATTCCAGAAAAAGAGCTTCATTAACAAAGGTCTTGGACCTAATCCTCACTTTTGACTTTTCATTCCGTTAACCCTTTCCGCTCTGCTGGAAAGGAACACTTCATTCCAAATAAAAAGTGTGAATCAAGTCCGCTGGCCAAATAGGATAAAATGTATTTGTCATTGTGTTCCACTTCCTATGATTTTGTATTTCACAAAGAATTTAGAATCACTTCCGTAATCCAACACCGTCATACCTTTTTTTGACAGCAAAATAACAACATTCAGCTTTGAACGACAGCATAATCAGGCTCGTGCCTCGCACTTTTTATATGTCTAAACAAAGCTGAATATCGAAAGCACTAAGCAACAAAAAGAAGGTAACAGCGTCGGCTCTATGGGAAGTAAATCTAAAATGAATCTTATGAAATCTTACAAAATCAATAAAAAGGAAGCGGAACAAAAGTTAAAAAAACAAAAAAAAGAAAACGCTCTGGATATAATAAGTAAATCAATAACAAAGCCTTTCTGAATAGTTCTAAATGAGCTAATGCTTCAACCTTAAAGTTTTCTTTTTGAACAACCCATTTTAAAGGGATTACAGTACCATCTGTATTTATAGCAAAAGAACTATTAAGGGCTTTTTTATGTGTGTCATAAACTATCCATCCAGAGAACACACTTGAACTTAAGGCACAAATAGTGACTGCAAGCACAATGAATCGGTTAATTCTTAAAATGGTATATATGTTTTTGTACGATGTTTTCATAGTTGTAGAAAGCGTTATGAAGTGAATAATCTTAAAGTAAAGGTGACTGCACGTTTATATAGTTTAAACTTCAGAAATACTATGAAGCCTATAGATCCTAACTGAACTACTGGAGCAAAAAATCTATTCCCAGTATCCGTGCCGAAAAGGTTGGTCCAAAAATTGGTGTTGATCTCCGTATAAATTGCGTTAATAAATACATTTACTAGAAAAAAGGCAGGAACCAGCATGTAAACGGCGGCGTACAATTTGAAAAAAGAATAAGCCATAGATCGAAACTTCTCAAACACGGCGAGGCTTAATATTAAAGGAAAAAAGGCTTGCATAATACCTAATAGAAAATAGCGTTCAGATAAAAATAGCGGGTATATAAAAAGGTCTAAAATCCAAAGGCCTAAGCCGATAATAAATGAAACCATTTTCCAACCAAAAAGTGGAGTTACTAGCGCTTCGAATAATAGTGCCATTGCTTTTTTTGCTGCTTCCAATGCGCCAACGTCTTCTTCTATTGGAATGTCTTGCATTTGGAGGGGGAGAAGCGCAGGAGCAGTGTTTCTATATTGAGACTCTATAGCGACTAGAACTCCATCGAAAAAGCTTAATATTTGGGTTGAAAAAATAACTAAAAGCACTACAGCAAAATTTCTAGCAAGTTCTCCAGGACTTAATCCCCAAGTATAACCATCTTTATTAGCCACACCTTCGTTGTACTTTTTTAGAATGTTAACCAAGAAAAAAAGAACTGCAAGCGTTTTCATTCCAGCAATGGTGTATTGTGAAAAATCACTGCTTTTAATGGTTTGAAAAACAGTATCGATGTATTCTAACCCAATTCCTAAAAAGTACAATGCAGTCATAATTAATAGTTGGTTTCTCTATTGTTTACTTTGTCTTGCATTTTTCTAAATGAAATGATGTCTCGATAGCGTTCTGTTTTTTTTGTTATTTCTGCTACCATTTCGTTCGATTCCATTTCTTTTTGTTTTAAAATACCGGCACGCTCGGCGTCTGTCATTTTCAAGAAATTACTCGATAGTATTTGCTCAATAAAATTCATACTGTCTAGTGAACTTTCAATAATATCATTGAATGAATCTGAAATTCGAGTAACTTCATCAGGTTTGATATATGGTGAATTTAAAATTTCTCTTAAATCGTCTCGAACAACATTAAAAAGGATTTGGTTATTACTAGCCATTTCTTTAATAGCGTTGAGTTGGCGGATCACATTGTTCACTTTTTCAATGTTATCTTTTTGTGTTTTTAGAAACTCAACGGTTTTCAATAATTGAGAAGTTTGTTTAGCCGATTCTACCAGGGATTTAGCCAGACTTATAAAATTGGTATTGTCGTAAACAGGCATGCCTTGTGCTGTACTGCTACTAGGTAATATAAAAGTCAATACCATGGCAAGTACTAGTGTTTTCATTGTTGTTTTCATTTTTTTTGGTTTTAAGATGTATACTCAGTGATTGCTTTTTCCATATTTTGATGTTGCTCATAAAGCCTCATAATAGCTTCGTTTTCTGTGCCATCTGTGAGGTAAGCAGCATAAACCTCTTTAGGGACTTCTAACCGGAAGATGTTACTCTCTTTACCTATTTTGATAAACATTTCGGTATATTTTCGTGGGCCTGTAAGGTTGTTTTTAATGGACTTTAATTGATTAAGGTCATGACTAGAGAGATTTAATCGTTTCTGCAGTTCATCATATCCTTTTTCATTGTTTAAGCTATAGATAACTTGTGTATTCTCTAGAATGCTGGCAGATGTTGAATTATTCGGAAGCTGATTAATGGATTGCAGAATTATCCCAATGGCTCCATTTTGTTTTCTAATGGCTTGGTAATAGAATTCTACGCTTTCCAAAACATTTTCAAACTTGAGTTGTTTGGCAAACTCATCAAATAGGATGATGCCTTTTTCTGCTCTGTTTTTCCAAATGGTTCTTTGTATGGCAGATTTTATAAGCTTAAGCATTACAGACAAGATTTCTTTGTTGTCTTTCACTTCATCTAGTTCAAAAACAATTAGGCGTTTGTCTTCTATTTTGTAGGTTTGATCTTCGTTAATTTCAAATAAGAAACTGTAAATTCCATCGCCAACATATTCGGACATAATGTGCAGGAAATTTGTAATATTGAAATAATCCGTATGTATTTGTAAATGCGTTAAAAGGGTATCTTTTCTAGTTTCAATGAATTTATAAAAACTATGAAGTGAATGATCTTTTGAAACTTCAGAATAGTAAAAACGTAGTATCTTTTTAATAGATACCGATTGAGCTTTATTAACCTTAAAATCTGAGGCGAAGAGTTCAAATAAGAAAACTGATAAATCTTCAAGGCGCTCCGGTGTTAAATCATCTATACTCGTAATGTAAAAGGGATTAATACCAAGGTTTTTTCCGCTTTCATATCTTAATACAGTGTATTGATCTGGGTAGAGTTTAGCAAACTTGGTGTAAGAGCCACCCAAGTCTATTATCACTAACCGGACTCCGCTTTCAAAATATTGGCGTAGTATATTATTGGCTAAAAAGGATTTGCCTTCTCCTGTTGGAGCAAATATGGCAAAGTTTCTAGCTTTAATGCGTTTCTTTTTATCATCCCAAACATCCTTTAAAACGGGAATGTTATGCTCTCTATCATTAAAAATAATACCAGTTTTATCTGTTTTGTAATTACTGTTATTTATTAATAAGCATAAAGCATGTTTTAAATCGGTAACGTATAAATCTTCATTCGAAAAGTTAGATGAAAAACAGAAGTAGCTATTCAGTAAATAATTTTTACGGGCTTCACCTTTTGGGTAATAAGGAATAATATCTATTTCCTTAAATTCAGTTTTAATTTTAGAAGCTATTTGGTCTAACTCTTTGGCTTTACGAGCCCAGTATATAATGTTTAAATGGCCACGGATGACACGTGCTTTATCATCCGTATTAATTTGATCGAGTATATGTTCTATTTTTTTTAGAACCACTTTGTTTTGAGAGCCAAAATTTGAACTCTTGTTGAGTTCTTCAATTTTCTTATCCAAAAGCTTTCGCCATTTATGTTTATCATCTAAATAGATAATTTGATTAACAATATGGTTTTCATTCAAAGTAAGACCAAGACCATCTATAAAACCTTGATGAAACACAAAATCGTCTGATGTAAAACGCTCATTGGTTTTGCTAGTTTGTACACTTTCTCCAAAGCAGAGTTCGCTATTTATAGCTAAAGCATCAAAATAATGATCACCAATACTAGTGGTTGCCTTGTCGAGAATAATATCGGTATCCAGATCGTAACTAAATCCATTAAAATAGGTATTGGTTAACTCGTGTATCGCTTTGGCCTGCATAGGAAGGAATTCCATTTTACGACTATTATTTATAAATGAAACAGAATCACTAACCGAGCTAAGGAATGCATTAATATGATTGTCGATGTCTTGTGGGATCTTCTTCGATATCTTTTTAAAAGGGTTAACAAATTGACTATTGTTAAGAGCATTACTTTTTGTTAGTATGAAGAACAAATAGCAGTGATGTTCTATATATTCCCGCCCTTTAAAGTGTTTATGAGTAGCTTGTTCCAAAAAACTTTTATTAGGCAATTCTTCCGAGGTGTAAGTCTTTTTAAGGTAGATATCTTGCTTATGTATAACACAACCGGTTGGTAAAGATTTAATAGCCTGAAACCATGCGGCATGTATATCTTCAAAATCCTTTTCTGAAAGCGAGTATATTTCAGGAAGTGTGCCTTTATAGCATAAAATAACGTTACCATTGTTTGCAAAAACAACATTTTCATGAATATCAATAATGGGATAATAAGATTGTAGATTTATTTTATTCATAGTGTAATGTGCTATTTTTCTTGTTGCTTATTATTTTTGGAAAGACTTTTGAGAATTGTAATAATTGCGGATGATGCGCAAACTTTGTTAAGCCTACGTAAAGCGCTGAATTGATCACAAACACCATAATGATTATCATAAAACTGAAAGAGAAAATGATAATCAAAAGTGAGGCTATAACAACAATCATCATGAGTGCGAAAAGTGAAATAGGCAATCCGAAAATTATCGCTTGCTTACGGATGTTTTTATAGACTTCGTATTTCTTCATACCGTTATTTTATTAAAGCTCCTAATGAGGTGCATTACACTACAATGCTTATTAAGTAAGTAAAGATGCCTACTACGGCTCCAGCAATTAATACAAAGACAAGTACACGTGTAATTCCTTTTTTTAGGTCTGCGTTTTCTCCAAAAAAATGTCCTGCATTAAACAGAAAGCCCACTAAAAAGATAACCCCTAAAATTATGGGGAAGATGGATCTAATGGTGTCGGAAACATCATTTACGGAGTCTTCAATACCTCCAATTTGTGCAAAGCTTGAAATAGAGGCTAGCAGCATAGCGAGTAGCATAAAAATTGATTTTTTCATAATAGTTTTGATTTAGCTGTTTATGGTAACGGATGATTAATAGTTTGTGGAAATTATTATGAAATGGAAGTAAAGCGGGATATTCAATAAACTTTAACGCTTATTCCTGTTAAACTTTTGAAGATTACCAAGGAAGTTCTTGATTTATTGAATTTTGTGTAATCTAAAATGTTTACTATGCATGTAATAAATCGAATTCTGGTGTGCCTATGCTGTGTAGGTTTCTTTAGCTATGGTTTCGGGCAAAAAAGGGTAGAAGTAAAGCCTCTTGTTATAGTTATAGATCCAGGACATGGCGGTAAAGATGCTGGAGCAATATCTAGAACAGGAGTGAAGGAAAAGGATATCGTTTTGAGTATTGCTAATAAAATAGTAGAACTCAATTATAGATTGAACAAGCAATCTTTAGATGTTTTTCTTACCAGGTACGCAGATACGTTTGTTTCGCTTGCTGATAGAACTCGATTATCAAAAAAACTAAAAGCCGATGTGTTTATTTCTATCCATTGCAATGCATCAGCTAATCCAAAAGCATCCGGAACAGAAGTTTATATATATCCTAAAAGTGACATGCAAGCGGAAGAGTCTGCCTATTTAGGGTTTACAATTCAAAAAGGATTGGCAGGCCTATTGGGTGTTAAAAATCGAGGATTAAAATATGGTGATTTTCAGGTGTTACGTGATAGTCGTAAAGGAAGTGCAACGGTTTTATTAGAACTTGGGTTTTTGTCTCAAACAGATGAAGCTATATACTTGTCTAAGGAGAAATCTCATGAGGCTATTGCACTTGTGATATTGCAATGTACTTTAAAATATTTAGGGTTATGAGTGAGTTAATGATTGCTATAGTGAAAAGTCTGAAGGAAATAATTAAAGTTTTATTTAATTAAATATTTCAGAAATGTAAGATTTAAAAAAACTTATTTTAATTAGATTTAACCTTATAATACTGGTAAAATATCTTATTTTAATCAATTATTTAAAAGATTAAATGGGTAAAGAACATATTAAACAGGTACCAGATGCAGATTTGTCAAGTGCTGGAGATGATTTTCATATTCTTTGGACAATAAAGAAATCTTTAGAATTATTAAACTTTGATGATTCAGGAATAAGAGCAATCAACATTGAAGGAGTTGAATTGTCAGAATCAGAACAGTTGGATCCAACTGGGAAAAATTTACTAGGAGTTGATTTAAGTGAATATTATGGTGGGGATAATTATATAGAAGCCGAAAAGGTTGTTATCTCACAACTAAAATATAGCACACTTAGAAGTGGTAAAAATTACACAATTGGAGAATTATACAGAGGAAAAAAAAGTAAATCTACAGAAGGATCTTTAGTTCATAGATTAGCGGATATTTTTAAGCTTTATTTGGATGAATTCGGCAGAGATTCAGTTTTGAAGAAAGTACATATAAAGTTAGTGACTAATAGAAACTTTAACGCTAAGCATCTCAAGTCAATTAATGGTATTAAAACTTATCTACTTAAAAAGAAAGGAAAAGTAAGTTTTAATAAGGTACTTAAGGATAATCCCGAGAATAGCAATTCGTTAAAAAAATTATTTGCAGCTTCCAGATTAAAAGTAACAGAGTTTACTGATTTTATTCGATTACTTGACTTGGGTGATTGTGGTGTAGATTCTAGACTTAATCTGAAAATTCAGTTATATAAAGATATTCCTAGAACTACTTATAATTCAAAAATCCAATATAATCAATTAAGAGAGTTGGTTTTTGATAAAATGATGCCAGAAGCTAGAAGCAGACGAAAAATTACGATAATAGACGTAATCGCAAATTTAGGATTTAACGATGGTAGCATAGAAAATTTATTTCCTGTTTCTCAAAGTTTAGAGGATAATAAGAATAGTGTTTTAAGAGAGCAATTAGAATCAATAAATTCTGAGATTAATGCAAACACCGATTTTCTTCCAATATGTATTCATGGTGGTGCAGGAATTGGAAAATCTACTATAATCCAGCAAATACAGAAAAACTTACCAGATAATAACGAATGTCTAACCTTTGATTGCTATGGTTCTGGTTCGTACCAAAATGCTGAAGATAATAGACATTTACACAAAAATGCCTTAACACATATTTCGAACGATTTAGCAAAAAAAATAGGAACAGATTTTTTGATTACGCACTTTCCTTTACAGAGTGATGTTTATGTAAAAGAGTTCAAAAAAAGAATTGTACACGCTGTGGAAATTATAAAACAAAGAGATGTCAATGCTACTCTTACCATTATTATAGATGCAGCAGATAATAGTATAACAGCAGCTAACAATAATGGAGAAAAGAGCTTTGTGCAAGATATTTTAAATATGGATATACCTTCAGGTTGCAATTTAATTGTGACTACCAGGACGCATCGAAAAGAGTCACTTAAATTACCAGAAGATTACATTGATATTGAGTTAGAACCGTTTAGTTTAGAAGAAACGACTCAGTTTATAAAAAAATACTTTCCAGAAATCTCTGATACAGAAATTTCTGAATTTCGAAAATACACAAATGGGATTCCAAGAGCTCAATTTTACTCTATCGATTTGAAGAAGAAAGGCATAAAAGAAGTTATAAATTTTTTAAAGCCAAACGGAAAAACAGTAGAGTTACTTATTCTAGATAAAATTAAAGAAGCCAAAAAAAAGGTGTCCAATAAAGAGAAAATAATAATAGATGATTTTTTTAGTCTTTTAATTGGATTACCAAGACCTGTACCTATAAATTATTTAGCAGAAATATTAGATGTCAGTCAAAGTTTTCTATTAGATATATCATCTGAAATCTGGACTGGTCTTATCTTTGAAAATAATAGTTTTGAATTTCGTGATGAAGATTTTGAAAATTATATTAGAGATAATTATTCACTAAGTCAGGAAAGGTTAACTCAAATAACTGAAGTTTTTCTTAAAAATGCAGAGAATGATAGTTATGCTTCAGTTAATTTAGGCAACTTACTTTTTCAGTCAGAGCAAAATCAATTATTAAAGGATATAGTTCTAGAAAGAAAGTTCTTATTACTTCCAGAGGACCCAATAAAAAATAGAGCAACTTATATAAGTAGGACGAGATTAGCAATGAAGATGGCTAATAATTTTGATGATAACTTAACTTATTTTAAACTCATATTTATAGCAGCCGAAGAAGCTAAAAAGGATAAAGCCTTAACTGCTTTATTAATTGATTATCCTGATTTAGTCTCTGAATTTGGAGATGATACTTCGCTTAATAAGCTAAAACTCAATTCAGATGAAAAATCATGGGCTGGCTCATTTCATATGAAGTTAGCAGGTGTGTATTCAAGAGAGACAGAGAATCATAAAGCTGCTTTAAAACATTTAAGAACAGCTAAAGAATGGCTTAACTGGAGAAGTGACTCTGTCAAAAAAGATGATTTACATAAATACCCTATTTCAAGTAAGGACATAGCTTATTACACAGAAGCAATTTTGAGATTAGTTGGTGTTGACGAAGCCTTGAGTTCAATTAATAGGTGGACACCTAGAGAAGTTAGATTATCTGGAGGAAATTATTTAATTGAGAGTTTGTTTTTATTTAGTAATAAAACAGAAATTAATAAATGGTTTAAAATAGAGACTTTAAGAATTGATGCCAAGATATTTGTTATTACTAAATCCTGTAAACATAGGATGCATCAAGATTTTGAACTAAAAATGATTACTAGTGAAATTGAAAAAGTTCTATCCAGAAAAGTAATTAAGTTCAATATTAAATTCAGACACATATTGGTCGATTTCTGTGAGATATTAATATCTAATAATATTGATAAATCGTTAGTAAACAGTATTCTAAAACATATTAAATTTGAGTTACCAAAATACATTCCTAGCTTTTATCGAAGACATGGTAGCGATGATGATGCAGACAAAATAAATCTATTTTTAAAGATTAAATCTTTAAAAGCATTTCTTGATGATGAGTTATTGTCAGTCGAAAGTTTACTTCCAGATAAATTTAATGATATTGATAAGATTGAAGATTACGAAAAGAAAAACTCGTTAGAAAGAGAGAAAAAAGAGTTTACGAGTTTTTATAAACATATTTTACCCATCTTTCAATTAAATACAAATTTTGTTTCTAAAAAAATTACCGTTGAAGAGGCAGATATTACGTTTAAGAATATTTGTGAGTCTTTTTCTGGAGATTATAGTTTTAGGTACGAAAACGGACATAGTTATAAAGAGAAAGTAAATTATTTTGCTAGTCTTCTAGCAAACTTTGCAGTAAAAATTAACAATAATGATTTAATAGATATTCTTGTTAGATCCTTAGATAGTAACGCAAGTAAAATTGCGATGAGATTTTGGATTGTTGAAGAAACAATTCACGAAAAAGCTTTCTTGAATAAAAATCTCAAAATACTAAGTGAAATTGATGAATTGATTAAAACTGGTTCAAACCCTTCATCACAAAGAATAGAAAGTTATATAAAATGTGCTTTATTAAGCCGAAAAATAGACTTTAATTCTGGTAAGTATTACTTCAATGAAGCTATAAATGCAACAGAAGAAATTGATTTTGAAGCATTCTCTAAAATCAGTTGTTTGTCAGATTTAGCAAAGATAGGTTTTGAAAAAATAGATCCTAAACTTGCCCATGAGTATGCTAGGTTTGCAGAATATAGTGATTACATGTTAGAAGGTTATGATAAAAAGCATTTCCCTTATAAGAATGCTTTGTTTGGAATTGCAGATATTAATTTTAACTCAATGTTTACGACAGCGTCTAGATGGCATCATAGAGGTGTAATTAGTTTGTCTAAATATATTGTAGCTATTTTAAAATTTTCTCTTAAGAAAGGTAAGATTAATCATGTTGTAGCAGGTTCGTTAATTCCAATGTATCAGTATAAATATTTTACAGATGAATCGATTGAACTTTATGATATGATTTTAACTAAATACGATGAATCAAAAGACTTAATTGGTAAAACTAAATTTGTTGAAATAATTTATAGAGATTGCTTACTTCATAAAAATAAAAGTACGTTAAATCATATTTATAATGCAATTAAGTCAGGCGCGTTTGTTGAAATGCAAATAATCCAAAAAATTGAAGCGTACTTAAACTTTAGAGAAACAGTTGAAAAAGAAAAAGAAAGCACATATTCTAATGATTTTGATAAAGAAAAATTTGTCCATGAGATAGACCTTAATGGTATTGGTATAAGTTCAACAAGAGACCTGGAAAAAGCTATTAGCACTATAATTGAAAATAACGACAGTTATTCTAACAGATGGAAAATAGATAATTTTTTGACTGAGATAAAAAATATATGTCAGCCTAAGGATTATACAAATCAATTGGATGCTATTGTGGATATAGACTCGGAGCTTTTAAGTTTTTATTCATTTGAAGATGCTATCAGAGAGCGATTAGAGGAATGGAGTTTTTATCCCTCTTTAAAACAATGGAAAAAAGAGAAATTTAGGTATGTTATTTTAGCTTGGTTTGAAAATTTTGATTATGGTAATTCTCTTAGTATCGGTAAGTTGTTAGAATTTGCTAAAATGTTTGATTTTAACGAAACTCAATTAGGAGAAATTATTTTTGAAATTTTACCAGAAAAGATAGAAGTATTAACAGATGAATCTATATATAGCGTATTTTTCTTAATTAAAAATAGACTCACTATAAAAGATAATACCGAAATTTTCAATTGGGTTTTAAATAGATGGAATAAAAACATAAAGTTTGATTTTAGAGATGGCTTATGGACTGATAAGTTACTTCCACCATCAGATACTGATGAAGCTATTGCAAATATTTTACGATTGTATTTAGGACTTCCAGATAAAGAACTAAGATGGGAAGCAATTCATAGCATAAGGAATCTTGTTAACCTTGGTGATAAAAGTATTCTTAAATATCTAATTAAAGCTCAAAATGAAACCAATTGTAGTCCATTTCAGAATGAGGAATACATTTTTTATTGGATTTCTGCCAAATTATATCTTTGGATTGCAATAGATAGAATAAGTGCCGAAGTACCTGAAAAGCTTGTGGACTTAAAAGAACTTTTTATCAAAGAACTTCAAAATGAAGAATTACCACATGTGTTAATTAATTTTTTCATTAAAAGAGTCTGCCAGAACTTATTAAAATATAATGATAAGATTTACAATAAAGAAGAACAAGAAATAATTGAAAATGCCTTAGTAAGTAAATTTGATAAAGTAAAAGAAGAATCATATTCAAGAAAGCAAAGAAGATATAACTCAACTTCAGATAAAAGTTGGAGGTTTGATTTTGATGGTATGGATGTATTACCTTATTGGTATAGTAATCTTGGAGACATTTTTAATTTGTCTGAATATGATGTCGCAGACATAGCTGATAAATATATTGTAGAAAAATGGGGGTATACTGGCGATATAAATAAAGATGATTACACTCGAAATTACGATTGGGGATTAAGGGATAAGAGAAAAGGAAGCAATCCACAAGTTGAAAGTTTAGATACCTATTTTGAATACCATGCTATGTTTTGTGCTGCAAATGTGTTGTTGGAGAAAGAACCTCAATTAAAAAAATATGATGATGATGATTATAATGACTGGGGTTCTTGGGAATATTGGCTCAAATCAAAAGCCATTACTTGGAATGATTTTTGGGCTTCAGATTTGCGAGACCCATTACCTTTATTAAACAAATTTTGGGAAAATGAATATGATAAATTTGATAAAAAATGGAGAGATGTAATTCATGAAGAGAAATTTGATAACGAAATAGGTTTTTCAGAATTTTATAATGAAAGATTTATAATACCTCATGGTGGATTTACTCGCTATATTGGAGATAATAGTGAATCCGTTTATATTCGTTCAGCCTTGGTCTCGATTAAAGGGTCAGAAGCACTACTAAGAGCTTTTCAAACAGCAGAAAACCAACACGATTATGCAATCCCTATAGAAAGCGATGGAGAGCGTTTTGAAATTAATAATTGTGGTCTAATTTATAAAAGCTGGCTGAAAGTTAATGACACAGAATATGATGGATTAGATAAGCATGATTTTCTAGCAAAAAAAACAGGTAAAAGTATTATCACATTTGGAACTGGAATACAAGAATTTTTCAAAATCGAATTTAGTAATGATTTGAAGGCCGCTCAGCTAAATGATAATAAAGTGTCTTCATTCGAATTTTGGGATGAAACGAGTGATAGTAGATATAGAGATATTAAAAATGTAGAGAGTTCTGGCGAAATATTCAAAGTTGATATTGACTTCATATTAGAAATTTTGAAAACGGAGAATATGAATATGATTATAAAGTGCCAAATAACTAAACAACTCAAGGAAAGTCAATATTGGAGTGATAACAGTGAGCAGCCTTGGGAACATACTAAAATTTATTTATTAAAATCAGATGGAACAGTTAAAACACTCAGAGGAAGAAATTTTAAAGTTAGGTAAAAAACTAATAGCTGAATTAGAACTTGTCTATACAGTAAATACATTAGCTCGATGGATGGGGCACTATCTAGTTGAATTAATGAATAATATAGATAAATGTGAGTCAAAACAAGAAAAAAGTGAGCTTCAGAAGGAGTGTTGTAATGTAATATTAGAAATATGGGAAAAAAGAGAACGAATACCAATTGAGAAACCTACGGAAAAGTTAAAACCAATAATTGATGTTCTATCATTACTCAAAAAAAACGAGCATCCTTTTATTCGTCATAGATTTTTGGGAAATAATAATGGTTTAAGAAATAAAAATTCAAATTGGCTTAGCTTTCTGGAAATTGTGAAAAATAATTCAGAAAGAATCTATCGCAAATCAATAATTTCAATGATTAGTGAAGAGCTTTTGGAAAAAGATAAAGAATGGATTGAGAAACATGGTAGTTTTTTATCTGATGACGAAAAGAGCGTTGTAGAGTATTTAGATTCAATAAAGGAAATTACAATTTCTTTTAGCAATGATTCAGAAAAAGAGATTACTGAAAATGAAAAAATAGAAAATTTATTTATTGATTTAGAGGAGCAGCTAGATGAACAAAAAGAAGAATTGTTGAGATTAAAAAAGCAAGTACTTAATAATTTATAAAAAAAAGGATAATAGAATATATCCTTTTAAATAAAACATAAATTGAAACGATGCAAGAGATTACTTTCATTAATTTATCCAAAGAAAAATCAAAAGGTTTACATCTTCATATTTTTGAAAATGCAAAACAGTTAAAGTTTGATTCTTCAATATTAGCACATGTAAATAAATCATATAGTAGCGCAAGTTCATTACTTATTTTGAGTTCTGAAGAAATAATTAAAGCTATACTGGTATTTTTACATGCTAATGGGTATAGAGTTTATTTGCTTAAAGATGCTAAAGGCTTTTTTAAAAACCATGAAATAAGGCATTCGCTTCAAATGCTTATTGAAACTGGAATGTCTCTATTTGAAACAATTGATAAGTGGGAAAATAGAAAAATAAATAAGCAAATTCCGAACACCCAAAAGAAATGGCTTAATAATACATTACAATTTTTATCTGACTCAGCATTTGTGTTATCAAATGTTAGTACTGTAATGAATAGGATTGAAGTCATTAAAAAATGCAGGGTTTTATGTAGATTACAAGAATGAAATATTAATTCCGCAAAAAATTGTGGTAAAAGAAAACTACGACTCTATTTTGGAAACTTCCAATCGGCTGATTATATTTTATAAACAATTAAGAATTTTATTTCATCCCTCAATCACAAGGCATTTGTCAAATGATAAGATTGAGGAAATAAAAAATGGTTTGCATGTTTTTATAAATGATACATTAAAAGACTTTTCTTTTAAAGAGATAAATAAAATCAAGTAAATAAATTCCCCCAAACCAAAGGATGCTCGCTAGCTTCCACACTTTTATTAGTTACAGACTTATAAGTAGACCATTGCGGACGTTTATTAGGCCACATAGCTTTTCTGTTTAGTCCGCTATCGGTCATTTTATTAAATAGAGCAGGAGAGAGGAACATAAAATCTTTCTGTTTGATATTAACACCTTTTCTGTAAGCGCCTAGTCTAAAATAATTAGCATCGTCCTTTTTGTCCATATCTACTTCAAAAGATAAATGCTTGGTAATGTCTTTTAAGGCGGTATTCTTGCTTATAGGAGAAAGAGAATCGCAATAAGATGGCGCGTTGAATGTACCTGCGATAATAACGTTGGTTTTACCTTGGCTTATTAGGTTGTTGTAAACTTCTGTGATTTTGAAGATTTGATTTTTTCTAATACTATCAGACTCATCATGGTTTTTGGTACGTTTTTGTAAATAGGTATTTAGCAACCATAGTTTTTCTTTCGATGGAGTAGTGATTTCGTACTCTATAAGGCTTTTACCATCGTCATTAATTTCCGTATTTATGTTATGTGTTCTTACGGCCTCTAGAATGTAGTCTTTTCTTAGAAGTATTCCCATTTCTAAACTTGTCATATCATTACCTTGGATAACAAAGGAATATTCGAATGGTTTACAGTTAAATTGAGGTAGAATAAGTTGATTAAAATCTTCTAAAGATGCTCTGTCTTCAATTTCTTGTAATAGAAGAATGTCCGGGTTTACATCGGCAATAACTTGGGCTTTATGTTTTGTAGCATGGGGTTGAATTGGGATGGTTTGAAGTTCTATCCAACCGTTCCAATTTGTGAGATCACTAGCTTTATTTTCAATAGAATGACTGATTCCTTTCATATACAAAAAGCCTGCTTTTCTGCGTAAAACAGCATAGGGTCTAGCACTGGATTTTTCGAAACCAATTAAAAATGATAATTCTCTAATACGATCTTGTTGACTTGGTGTTTTTGAAGGTTGAAGCATGAGCATGTCTAGTTCTGTTATCCAATCTGTAAATACTTTGCCAACCGGTTTTTCTAAAAGGCTTTTATCTCTATGGAATAAGTTCTGGATGTTGAATGTTGCTATTTTCATTGTAGTTAAGTTTATTTTGTTTCCATGAAACTGGAAATCGGTTATTTTCGTTTATCGTTAGCATTTTTATCAAATGCTATAAGGTTGAATAGTTGTCGCATTCTACTTCTTACTCGGTTGCCGTATAAATCTTCTAATTCCTGGGCGTTTAAATTTGTAGTAGCATGTGTTTTTATGGCATGGTTTAAAAAAAACTCGTGACGTGATAGTAATATTTCGCCCATGGTATTACAATCTTTCCCAAAGTATCTGCCCATGGGTTCTACGCCCAAATCGTCAAAGCAAAAAAACTGAGTATTACCATAGTCTTCGATTATTTTATACCCAACATGATTAAAGCCAAATACAATATTCCGACAAGGAATAACAATGTATGGGCGTTGTAAGGGAACAATAAACTTTAAAAGCCTCATTAGACTTGTTTTTCCACAGCCTACAGGTCCAGAAAGTAAAATGCCTTTATTGGGATCTATACCATCGCGTTCACAGTTTTCGTAATCTTTAATGATATAATTACATAGTTTTAAAATGACTTCATGGTCTTCATCATAGATTTTAAAGTGTTTTCCAAATAGCAGCTTACCTTTGGCGTTGAGGTAAACAAGGATTTTTTTGAAATTATAATGTACAGACGTTCCGTTGAATGTCCCTATTGAGAATTCAACGCCACCTTCGTTTATTTTAGAGGGGTTGGTCATAATTCTTTATTTTACTGGTTTTAAGGTTGTCTTTGTTTTGAGACAGTTGGTTTATATGTTTTGGAGTTTTTAATATCCAATTACTAGCACTTGCTTGCCAATCCACTATTTTTATTTTACCACCAATTTTCCATCCAATGGATTGATAGTGGTTATAAAATTTTTCAGCTTCTAATTTTGGCCATTTTTTGTCTATAAAAAAATTAATAACTTCAATTTTGTTTTTTGGAAGCTCTTGTTTATTATAGTTTTCTATTTGTTTAGTACTGTTTGTATTAGAGACTAAGGCTTGTTCTACGCTAGTTTTAAACTCGTTTATTACCTGTTTACTAGTTGTAC
This sequence comes from Algibacter sp. Ld11, assembly GCF_045066735.1. NCBI lineage: Bacteria > Pseudomonadati > Bacteroidota > Flavobacteriia > Flavobacteriales > Flavobacteriaceae > Algibacter > Algibacter sp. Ld11. Next base: position 137,686 of record NZ_JBISHH010000002.1, read on the forward strand.
CTAAATTGAGCATCTTTATCTGGCTGCCTTTGTATGGATTATGGGAAGGCATGTATTTGATAAATTTCCAGTCATTTAAATGTGTTATGCACCTGTGGTAGGTGGCTTTAGAACCAATTTTAGAAAGTTTCATTACTTCTTGTCGATTTATATAAAAACTTTCAGGAAATTTATAAATATTCCAAAAATGGAAAAGTGCCATGTATAAACTTATATGAGTTGGGTTTAACCTAGAGTCGTCATGAAACTTTTGAAAACACGCATTAAGATGTTTTATGTAGTTCATACATTTTATTGGATTTTGTGAGGCATTCTATTTGCGTGCATTACTTTTTGTATTTCGTCTGCATCATAAAAGATAATTCCTCCCATTTTAGTAAAAGGTAATGTGCCATTGGTTCGAAGGTTTTGTAAGGTGCCGGGGCTAATTTTTAAGAGTTTCATAACTTCAGAAGATTTTAGGTATTTCTTTAGACTCCCATTGTTATGTTTAAGAAGTAGTTTTTTTATGTCTTCAATAAGTTCTGTTTTGAAATCTCGAAGATCGTCTGTTGTGATAATGCTTGTTGCCATAATAAATTGATTTAAGTGAATTTTTTGTTTAAGAAAGCGACATGCCTTTTAATTCACAATAGTATTGTTTGACTTTCATTTCACAAAATTGATGAGGTTTGCCTTGTTTTTATCACTATTTAATCGTAGTCCGGGGGAAATTTAACATCTTGAAGATTGATGCTATTTAAGTAGGTTTGAAGACGGGGTTTATGGATACTGCTGGAGAAATTGTTCAATAATTGGTATGATGATATAAAGCAGGAGGTTTACCGTACTACGGGATTATTCATCCATTTTATTCATGTGGGTTATAAGACCTGTAGAGAGATCATCTAAAAATTTAGTACGACTATTTTTTCGAGCTTTAATTTCTGAAAAGGTTTTGTAGAAATTACCCAATTCAAATTGGAAGAGGTTTTGTAAAGAGTCTGCTATTTCTTTTAAATCACTATTTCCGTTATTTATAACTCGGTTGCAATGCAAAGCGTAGATGAGCTCTGTTAAAGCTGTTTTGTTTGCTGTCCACTTTAAATCATTTTGATAATTATTGAAATTATTGAGTTTGTTCAATCTATTTTGAAGGTAATTAATCAATAATTTATAAGCTTTGTATTTACCCAAGAGCATATCGCGAGCAGTGCAAAAATCAGGATCTTGAAAATAGAATTTTGTTGATGTTATAGGTATGTTATCCAAATAAATTCTGGTATAATATTGTACATCAAAATGAGATTGTTGTGATTCTATATAATGCCCAAAATCTATATTATATAAAAAGAAGCGATTAAGCTTTTTAAGCTTATGTGTAATATATTTTTTTTGAGACTCTTTGTTGGCTTTAGGAAATTGAATTTCAAAAGAACGTATTTCTGTGTAATAAATAAGATGAGTGAGTGGTATTTGTTTTACTTGTTTAAAGAATTGAATTTCTTCATGTTCAGATTTAAAACCTCTCTTTATTATTTGCTTTTTAAAAGTGCATAGGAGGTTTCGACAAAGTATTATGGATTTATTTGAAACAGCGATAGGTTCATGGTAGTTATTTTTAATATCTCCAAGACTATTTAAGAAAGTATCAATTTTCAATTTAAAATCCATTGTTTCCTTTTATATGAAATAGGAGTAACAGACGTTTAGATTACTTAGTTGTAATCTTTAATCTAGAAAAGAAATAATGGTTTGGTTAGTAAAGTTCTACATAGAACTTTTATGGAGTTCCTATTTCCGTGATGACAAATATAATCTATGAATTTAATTTTCTCTTTTTTAACTGTGTATATTTTGCGTATTTGAAATGTGAATTTACTACGCACATATTGAAATAGGTGATGTTTAGTTTACTTTTTGAATTTTTTGATAAAATCCTTTCGGCTAGCGCAATTTGATTTTATGAAAATATTAGAAGCATGTTTTCTAACGGTTCCATAAGTTATAAACATATTTTGGGCTATTTGTTTATAGCTGTTCTTTTTAATTATTTGCAGAGCTATTTCATTTTCTCTATTTGTGAAATTGTATTGACGTCCAACATTTAATTTGAGTGTGTGGGTATTTTTTAAGCGGTAGATATAGCTGTTAATTTCCATTATAGTTACCAGAAAAAATGCAGCTGATACAACAGGTTGTGTAATGGGTTGAAAATCTCCAAAAAAAGTTAATAAAGGAAGAAGGACAATAGATAGAATAGAGGAAAGCCCTAAATAGGTCTGAATTTTAAAATACCGTTGGCGTTTTACTTCTTTCGTGATTATTTTGATGAAGTATATAAAAAATATAGAGGATAATAATATAGGTAGTATTAAAAATAAACTGCGAGATGAGTTTAACGAATAAGAAAAGAAATATGGAACTATAAATAAAAGTAAGAATGCGGTAGATAATATAATAGTTAGGTTTTTTACTTGAAAAAAATAGTTTGGTGTGATTATATTGAATTCTTGATATAAATACCATATTAGGTAAATGCACATAAATATAGAAATACCGTAAGTAATAATGTATTGTAGGATTAATGGCCCAGGTAAACTGGTGTTAGGTAGCAGGCCATTTAATACATTATATAAAAGAAAAAGTATGGCTAAATAAAGATATCGAAGTTTCTCTTTATTTGTTTTTTGTTTGCTACAATAGATATGTATTATTTGAAATATAATGATAAAACTTATTAAAATACACGTAAATAGAACAACCCAATGCATCGATGAAACATATTCATATTTCGGTGTATATTTGTATTTTTGAATAAGTAAGAACATCTAAATTGTTGAAAATTAAAATTTTACCCGTATTTTTAGATAAATTAAAGGTAATGATTATTAATGTGAATCAAAAATAAGAGAGTCATGCTAGCTAATAAATACCCTCTGGGCTTTTTTCCAACACCGTTGGAAAAAATGATTAATTTATCTAAAAAATACCAGGACTACCAATTATATATTAAAAGGGATGATAACTCTGGTTTAGCGTCAGGAGGGAATAAAGTAAGAAAGTTGCAATATTTTATATATGATGCTTTAAGCAAAGGATTTGATGCCATTATAACTGCAGGAGCTCAACAATCTAATCATTGTAGACAAACCGCTGCCTCCTGCGCTAAGGTTGGATTAGAATGCCATCTATTATTGGGAGGGGAAAAACCGAAAAGATATAATGGGAATTTATTATTGTCTCAGTTATTGGGAGCTAAAATTAATTTTAGCGGAGACAATAGGAAAGGGGAGGATATTAAGCTTCTTAAACAGAAGCTAGAACTTAAAGGAAAGAAGGTTTATGCTGTGCCTTATGGGGGATCAAATTTATTAGGAGCTTACGGTTTTGTTGATGCTGTTAAAGAATTGAAGGGACAACTTTTAGAAAAGAACTTGAAAATGGATTATATTTTTTTTGCTTCAAGCTCTGGAGGAACACAAGCTGGACTTAGGTTAGGGATTGATTTATTTGAAGTGGATACTAAATTAATGCCAATTAGCATTGATAAAATGGGGTACGAAGATAAAACTTTAGCTGAAGCAGTCTTGGAATTACTAAAAGAAGGACAAAAGAGTTTGAGAATAAAAAAAACATATTCTATTGATGATGCTAGATTGATTCATGGATATGATTCGGAAGGTTATGGAGTTGTAACGTCAAATGAAAAATCATCTATTAAAGAATTAGCAGAAAATGAAGGGATTTTATTAGATCCTGTTTATTCAGGAAGAGCTTTTTACGGTATGCTAGATCATATAAAAAGTCAGAAAATAGAAAAAGGGGCTAATATTTTATTTTGGCATACTGGCGGTTTACCCGCGAATTTTTATTATTCTAAGGAATTAATGTAATAGTTTTATCAATGTAATAAAATTTGAGGTAAATTGATGTTGATTGTATAGTGAGAAAGAAAGTATACCTAATGTTTTAGCTATGTTTTAGCAAAAAAAAAAGCCAAGAATAAAATTCTTGACTTTCCCTGGTTTTACTTGTAGCGAGAATGGGGCACGATCCCATGACCTCCGAGTTATGAATTTTCGCACAAGAAAATTTCATAAAACTAAATAATTGATTATCAATTATTTAAAAACTACTATATTTTAAATCGTGTTCCAAAACGTGTTCAGTTTTGTGTTCACTATTATTAGTAATAATTTTGAATTATAAAGTTATATTTTACGATTGAATTAGACAAGGTTTTTCGTGTTTTAATTCAATTTAAAATTTGCCAGATCTTTAAGGCAAGCTATTTCCTCTTGTTAATGTGACGAGCGGTTTTTTATCAAAATTTTCTAATTATTCCCTATTTTACGGTTTCCCGTAAAGTTTACTCCTATAAAAATAATAAGTTTGATAACTAAAGTGACTTATGTAATATAATTTCTCTTTACTTTATTAGATTTACATATCTATTTTTTTAATCTGAAAAATTTTATGGCAACTAATAAACATGCTCAAATTCGATATAATATTTTAGACAGGTGCTTTAGTAATTTTAATAGGGTATTTACTTATGAGGATTTATTAAATGAAATTAATAATTTTCTTTTTGAGATAGGAACAGAAGGTGTGCAGTTAAGGCAACTACAATATGATATTGCCTATATGAAATCAGAAGAAGGATATTCCATTATTTTAAATAACGATTTAAAATTAGGAAAGAAAAGAGTGTTTCGCTATTTAGATAAAAAATTTTCAATTTCAAACCATCCTTTAAACCTTAGTGATACAGAACAGTTAGAAACTACTCTAGCAATTTTATCAAGGTATAAGCATAGAGCAGAGTTTTCTTGGTTAGAAGAATTAATACCCAGGATGGAACAAGCATTCAAACTTGTAGAAAGTGGAGATAATGGTATTATTGGTTATCAAGAAAATATAGATTTAAAAGGACGAGAACATATCGGAACACTGTTTAATCTAATATTAAAACGTAAGCAAATTAAAATTAATTATGAGCCTTATGGAAAACCACAATTTAGTGTAATAATTTCACCATATCATGTAAAACAATATAATAACCGTTGGTTTTTGTTTTGTTTTAATGAAAAATATAAAGCAATTTCTAATTACCCTTTAGATCGAATAAATAGTATTGAAGAGTTGAATGCTAGTTTTGTACCTAGTGTAATAAATTGGTTAGATTATTTTGATGATATTATTGGCGTAACAAAACCAGAAGGAGGTAAAATAGAAAAGATTTATTTAAGGTTTTCTGAAAATCGTATTAATTATGTATTGACGAAACCTTTACATGGCTCACAAAAAATAGATAGTTTAGATTATTCAGGAAGAACAATAAGTATAGAAGTGATTCCTAATAATGAATTGTACCAGCTGTTGTTGTCTTATGGAGCAGATGTGGAGGTTATAAAACCAATAGAAATAAGAAAAGAAATTATAGAAAGAGTAAAAAATATGATTAATAATTATTAATATGCAGTTGTATTGCATGATTAGTTTTGATCTTTGTTTTAAAGATTAAAATTATTTAGTAGTTCAGTAACTAATTAAATATTATTAAAAAAGATAAATGCCTAACATACAAAAATACGATGCAAACTTTACGGCAGGTGGAATCTTCTTTAATGAATTTTCTAACCTGAAACCTTATTTGCTTGAAGAAGATTTTGAAGAAATAATAAAGAATGATATTGAAGAAAACAAGATTCTAGCAATAACTACTTTATCAGCCAGAAAAAGAATTGTTTCAGAAATTATAAGACGACATAAAGTAATGTCTCTTAATTTTTGGAGATTTTTTCAAGACTTAAATGAGTTAGAATCAAAACTAGCATTGTTATTTGTGTGTTTAAAAACCTATCCCATTGTATTTGATTTGCATTTTCAAGTAACTGTTCAAAAGCAAAAACTAGGATTGTTATTAACGGAATACGATGTACAAATGCGATTAGATGAATTGGCATCAACATCAGTAGATGTAGAGAGTTGGTCTGAAACAACTATTAAAAAGATAAATACACAATATAGAAAAGCCATAAAAGATGCAGGTTTATTTCATAAAGAAACATTACGTCAGCCTATAAATGTTAATCAAACCTTTTGGGTTTATTTTAAAGAGAATGATGATATGTGGTTTTTAGATGCCTGTTTTATATAAAAAGTAATACATGACGATAGCAGAATTATATACACATTTAGCAAATGATGACTTTAAAGATTATGAAACAGGAAATTTATTTTTCCCGGCATATATGTATATGTATAATGCAGAAAATGAATATCAAATAGATGCAGAAATATTAGATATTAAAAATCGGTTACATCGTCCAACAAATTATTTAGATGTTATTGTTTTAGATATTTACGAAGAATTTATCATGTATTTAAAACAAGAAAAATTTGCCAAATCTAATAAGTTCGATTTTTATAATGCACACGAAAACAAGAAGCCAGAAGCTGTCAATAAATCTTTATTTAAAGATGCGTATGATACTCGGTTTTTAGAGTTTTTAAATAATAAAATACAAGCACATTTAAAAATTGAAGATTCTTTTCAAAGATCTTATGTGTTTATAAAAGGTTTTGGAAATGCGTTTCCATACATAAGAGCGAGTCGCTTTTTTAACAATTTTGAAAAGTATGTAAAAGGATATAAACTCATTATGTTTTATCCTGGTGAAGCCAAAGAGTATTATTCCCTTTTTGGATTATTAAAAGATGAAAATTTATACAGAGCTATTAAACTAATCAACCAATAAATAGATGTTATTAAAAGATATTTACGCAAGACGTATTGAGAGAGATATTAATCCTGCAGTTGTAGTTAGCAATAAGGATAAAGAGACTATAAAAGCAGAAATAAAGGAGTATGTTTTTACTAAAGAGTTAATCGAAAAATTATATCTCATTGTAGATACGGTTTTAAATAAAAAATCGGGTAAATCTGGTATTTGGATCAATGGTTATTATGGTTCGGGTAAATCGCATTTTATTAAGTATGTCCATTATTTGTTAGATGTAAATACAACAGAAGTTGCTTTTGAGGCTTTCGAAAAAGCTGTAGAAAATGAATATGACGCCATGGATGCTGGCAATAATCAAGATATTACCGTTAGTAATTTAAGGTTGTTAAAGAAGAAAGCACAAGGTTCGAATTCAGACAACATTATGTTTAATGTGGAGGATGAAACCGATGACGGAAGCCAAGAACGTCTTACTCGCATCTTCTTGCACATGTTCAATAAATTTAGAGGGTATAATTCAAATGATATTCCTCTTGCCGTTTTATTAGAAAAGCAATTAGATAAAAAAGGTGTTTTTGAAGATTTCAAATTAAAAGTAGAAGAAGAAACTGGCTTCAATTGGGCAACAGACGCGGCAGATGCTGCAGCTTTTCAATTGGATGATATATTAGAGATTGCAAAACAGTTTATCCCAGAATTAGACAAAGTATCATTACATGCTAAATTATCTAATCCAGAAAATTTTAAAGTTGGTATAAGTGCTACATTGATCCCTGAGCTACAAGAATTTTTAAAAGGAAAAGATGCAAACTACCGTTTGCTGTTTTTAGTAGATGAGGTGTCTCAGTATGTAGGAACTAACAAAGAAATTCTATTAAATTTTCAAAATATTATAGAGCGTGTTAGTAGCGATTGTAACAACCAAGTTTGGATTGCTTGTACAGCACAACAAACCTTGGATGAAGTTTCTATAGGAGCCGATGGCGTAACAGATGTACAAGACGAATTTGGAAAAATTTTGGGTCGTTTTGATACGCGTATTTCATTACAAAGTAACGATGCCTCATACATTACGCAACGTAGAGTATTAGATAAGAATAGTGTAGGTACAGAGTATTTAACCAATTTGTACCATGACAATAAAGACTATATAGATAATCAGTTTAAAATAAATCATGATTTATATAAAGGTTATAAATCTGAGGATGAATTTATCATTGGGTATCCTTTTGTTCCGTATCAATTTAAATTGATTGCACATGTTTTTGAAGCCTTTCAACAATTACAATTTGTAATTAAACAAGTAAAAGACAACGAACGTTCTATTTTAGGAATTACACATTACACAGCCAAAGAACATGCTGATGATGCTGTAGGTGGGTTTATGCCTTTTGATGCGTTTTATAATAAATCATTAGAAACCAACTTGACACAGAGAGGATATAAAGCCATTCAGAATGCATTAGAATTATCTTATGTTAAAAACGATGCCTTTGCCCAACGTGTAGTGAAAGTATTGTTTATGATTTCTAATTTGTTGGAAAACCAACGCCAAACCTTTCCTTCTAATATAGAAAATCTAGGAGTGTTGTTAATGGATGCTTTAGATCAAAACAAAAAGGAGCTTCAAAAGAAAATTACTAAAGTACTAACGCGTTTGTCCGAGGAAAGTATTATTCGAGAAGAAAAAGGAAGCTACTTTTTCTTTAATGAAGATGAAATGGATGTGCAAAAACTAATAAGTAGTCGCGTTATTGGCATGGATATACGCTATACAACTTTTGACAGTCTATTAAGACCATTAATAAATGTAGCACCAAAAGTTTCTTTTGGTCAGAACGATTTTAGGGTAGGGTATTCTATAGAAGGAAAAGAAATTTTTAGAAACGGAGATTTTGATATTACCGTTTTACTTAGGGATAATACACCGCTAGAACAGAAAGCTTTAGATATTAATAAAAAAGAAATTGTTGTTGCAGTTAACGAGTGGTTTACTAAAGATGAAACACTTAAAAAGGAATTTGAATGGTATTGTAAAACCAATGATTATTTTCTAAATAGCCCTTCTGGAGGATCAGGTAGTAGGGCTAGAACCAATGACAACTTTAGAACACGAAATAATCAGCTTGGTAAGAAAATTATAGAAAGTTTAAAATCTAATTTAGCTGAAACACGATTTGTATCTCAAAACACTATTATAGAAAGCAGTGAAATAAACGGAAGTACACCTGCAGATCGTTTTGCTAATGTAATAGAAGCACACTTAAAAGGTATTTATAAATATCACGAGTTATCTAACGGCTATGCACGTAACCAACAAGAATTAAAGAAGTCTGTTGCAGACAATCAGATATTAATGGAAACATTAGAGCCTGCAGAGCAAATGGTTAACGATTTTATTTCGTTAAACAACGATCAAATTACGGTTTATGATTTAATTAAACACTTTGAAAAAGAACCTTTCGGATGGCGCTTTGAAGCTTTATTAGATGTGTTGGTACGTTTAGAAAAGAAGAAGAAACGAGAGTTCAAGTATAAAGGTAAAGAACGCTATAACCGAGTTGACTTTATAAATAAGGCAGTTTCTACTGCCGAAAGAACCTCTTGCGAAGTCGTTTCTAGTGAAGAAATAGATCAGGAAATACTAGATAATGTGCTATTAGCTTATAAGAATATATTTAATGAACCCTTAACTGGCGATCAAATAAAAACAGATCAGAATAAATTATTCGATACGCTTCAACATATCCTAACCAAAAGAGAGCAAAACTTTTCTAGTTTAGAATCTAATTATAGTAAATATGCTTTTGGTGCTTGCTTTACGAAAGTAAAAAAGGAATTGAATCAGTTCATTCACATTGCAGATCTTAAAAAACTATTTCGCAGCATTACTGAAGATCAAGAGCAGTTAAAAGAACTTGTTGATAATGCGAAAGCCATAGAAGATTTCGCAGCTAACAGATTAACCAAATACACAGAAATTAAATCTTTTGTAAGTGTTAATAATGATAATTTTAAACTCTTAGCCGAAGATGATTTAGAAAAAGTAAAGAAGATAAATCACTTTTTCACCTTAGAAGATCCGAGAACAGCCTTCAGGCATATCGTAAAAGCACATGAGGAATTAGAAAATGCCATCACTTCTAAAATTAAAGAGCTAAAGGATAAAACGGTAAAGGCTTATGAAGCAGTTTTTAAAGAATTAGAAGACGAAGCAGGTAAACGCAAAGTGGCTAAAAATGTGTATAGCGATAAAGAATACACTTTAGGAGGAATTAAAAACTTAACCTCATTGTCTGGCTTAAAAAACAAGTTTTTAGAAGTAACTAATTTTAAGGCTAGCGAGCTAGAAAAAATCATAAAAGCGACACCTGTTGCTAAAGGAGATAAAGCAGCAGAGTCTGCAACCTATTACGTAACAAAAGGCATTTCTACCATTACTACCGAACAGGAACTGGATGCCTACCTATTAAAATTACGTAGAGAAATGCTACAATTATTAAACGACAAGAAAAACATCATCATAAAATAACCTATGAATACAAAAACGTTTGCACAAGAAGCTCGTAAAATACTCATGCAAGGTGTTGCTAAAAAATTATTGTATTGGGGATTTAATGATAAAGGAGAAGTTTTAGAACAACCAGAAAAAGTATCTGGAGGTTACAGTTTTAGAGGCGAGGTTTTTGATGATCCTTCGGTACCTAATTTATGGAAATCATTACAAGTTGCTATTAAAAATAAAGGCATTGAAGTGGTTGTAGAAGAAGCTGCTTATACTTGGTTTAACCGCATTATGGCATTGCGTATTTTAGTGAAAAATGGTTACGAAGAACCACAATTAGAAGATGCACCAGGTTTAGAACACACACCAATCATTTTACAAAAAGCTAGACAAGGCAAAAGTGATTTTTTAACTGCGGAAGAAAAAAACAGACTACAAAAAATACTAGCAGACTACAGTAAAGATCAAGAGGCTTTTGCCATACTAATAAAAGGCTACTGTCATAGCCATAAAACTTTACAGCGTGTTTTTGGTAAAATAGACGATTATACAGAGTTGTTACTACCAGATAATATGTTGCAAACTGATGGTTTTCTACATTTATTAAATACCACAGATGCCATAAATGATGAAGACTATAAAAAAGTAGAATTAATTGGTTGGTTGTATCAATTTTACATTTCTGAAAAGAAAGATGAAGTTTTTAAGTCTTTTAACAAAGGGAAGAAAGCAGAGGCCAAAGACATACCAGCTGCTACACAGATTTTTACACCCAATTGGATTGTAAAATACATGGTAGAAAATACGGCAGGTAAAATTTGGTTAGACAAACACCCAAATTCTGCACTAAAAAACCAAATGAAGTATTTGGTTGAAAATGATAACGTCATTGCGAGCGACAGCGAAGCAATCTCTTCAAATGAAAACGATAGCATCATTGCGAATAAGAAGGAATCAAGTGAGAAGCAATCTCTAATAAACAACGTAGAAGAACTAACCCTTATAGACCCAGCAGCAGGATCAGGACACATTTTAGTAGAAGGTTTCGATTTGATCTACAAAATGTACTTAGAAGAGTATTACACCGCAGAAGAAGCGGTGCAATCTATTCTTAAAAATAATTTGTTTGGTTTAGACATAGACGATAGAGCTGCACAACTAGCAACCTTTGCTATTCTATTAAAAGCAGCACAAGTATATCCTGCAATATGGACTAAAGATTGGTTGCCAAATGTGTATGCCATGCCAGAAGCAGCAAATTTTAGTGTACTGGAACTAAAAGACTTTTTAGGTGAAGATGGAACAGATTATATAGAAGAATTAGACACAGCTTTAAGCTTAATGAAACAAGCGAAGAATTTAGGTTCCGTAATGAAACTAGATATTAGCGAAGAAACTAGAAATTATGTCGAAGAACGTTTTAACAAAATAAATAATACCGAGTTTAGAGATTTTAATATTGAAGTTATTTTTCCTAAACTTAATAATTACATTCCTGTTTTGTTATTACTGACTAAAAAATATACTTCAGTAGTAGCAAATCCACCATATATGCATAGGTCAAACATGAATAAGGTGTTAAAAGATTATGTCTTTAATTTTTATCCAAAATCTAAGACAGATTTATTTGCAGTATTCATAGAAACGTCAAACGAGTTATGTTTAAATTTTGGCTATGTATCGGCAATTAATCAACAAAGTTGGATGTTTATTTCATCATATGATGAATTGAGAATGGAATTACTTGATAATTTTAAAATTGAAAATCTTATTCATCTGGGGCTGCATGTGTTTAAAGAACTAAATTCGAAAATTGTTCAATCAGTTGCTTTTGTCTTAAAAAAAGAAAAAGTAGTTCATGATTTGGGTGTTTTTATTGATGTAAGGGATGCGTTTGGTCTTGAAGAAAAAGAGAAATGTTTTGCTAATAGATCATATATTTATAAAAAGAATCAGAGAAATTTTATGAAAATTCCTGGAGCAACAATTGCTTATTGGATTGGTTCATCAGGATATAAGATTTTTGATAATGATAATATTTCAGATATAGCCACAATTTTTCAAGGTATGATTACTGGAGATAATAAAAAATTTGTAAGATCTTGGTTTGAAGTTGATGTTCGGAAAATTAATCTAAAGACTGAAGTTTTTACGCCAGGAGATTATAAAGAAAAATATTGGGTAGGATATAGTAAAGGAGGAGAGAGTTCTAAGTGGTTTGGTAATCAGGAACATGTCGTTAATTTTAGTAAAGAAGGGAAAGATTATACAAGAAATAGGGCTCAATTTTCCGATTTTTATTTCAGAGAATATGTTACATGGTCTTACATAAGTTTGTCTCTCGTATCTAGATATTTTCCAAAAGGATATATTTGGGATGTAGCGGGTTCAGGATTATTTTTAGATGACAATGATAAAATTAAATTAGTTACTTCTTTACTTTCTTCTAAAGTTGGCAACTATATCTTAGGGATTCTAAATCCAACTTTAAATTATCAGGTTGAAAATATCGCTGCTGTTCCTGTAATTATTCCAAATACACGCACTTTAAATACAATCAATATTCTGGCAGATACATGTATTTCTTTGACAAAAGATGTTTATGATAATTATGAGATTTCACCGAATTTTATGAAATTAGATTTTGTAGGTAATGGTAATATATTAAAAAATGAACTAACAGCGAAGACTAAGTCAATGTTTGAAGTTTTCAAGGGGATTCATAGTAATGAAGAGGAGTTAAATAAGCTTTTTATTAATTTATATGAGTTAGAAAGTGAAGTTTCGCCAGATGTTCATGTTAAAGATATCACAGCCTTTGGAGATGATTTAAAAAAAGCTAACCTTTTAAATATAGATCAAATTTTGAGCGTTTCTGATTTGCCAGTTTCAGAATCAGAATTATTATCCCAGTTTATTAGTTATGCTATTGGTTTGTTTATGGGGCGTTATCGTTTAGATAAACCAGGTTTAAATATTGCACATCCAAACCCAACGGCAGCAGAGCTAGAAAGTTACAGTTATAACAATGGAGACATCATTATAGACGAAGATGCTATTCTACCATTGATGGGAACTGCTTGTAGTTTTCCAGATGATGCCTTGCAACAAGTCTATAATTTGCTAGATGTTATTTGGGGAGCAGAAACACGTACCGATAACATCAACTTTATACAAGAGTGTTTAAATAAAGATTTAGAGAAATTCTTAGTCGCAGATTTTTATAAATACCATTGCAAGAAGGGTATGTATAATAAAAAACCTATTTACTGGTTGTTTGCTTCTAAAAAAGGAGCGTTTCAAGTCTTAGTCTATATGCACAGAATGAATGCCTTTACTGTAGAAAAAATACGTGACAATTATTTATTAGAACATATAAAAAATATAGATTCAGAAATTACGCTATTGTCTGGTAACGAAGCTAATCTAAGCACACAAGAAGCAAAGAAATTAGAGCAATTACGCAAAGACTTACAGGAGTGTTACGAGTATGAAGCTGAGTTAAAAACGGTGGCAGACAATCAAATCACTTTCGATTTAGACGATGGTGTTACCGTAAATTATAAAAAGTTTGAAACCGTAGTGGCAAAGATTAAATAAAACAAATAGATGAGTTATCATAGTAAAAGCATAAGTGAAATTGTTGATGATATAGAGTTTGAAAGAGCTTTTCTACCTGCAATACAACGCAAGTTTGTTTGGCCAAGACATAAAATTGAATATTTATTTGATTCGCTAATGCGTAATTTTCCTATTGGGTCATTCCTTTTTTGGGAATTGAAAAAAGAGAAAGCAAAAGAGTATGTGTTTTATAGTTTTTTAAAGGATTATGATGCACGAAGTCCATATAATATTAGAAAGGAAGGTAGTTTTAGACACGAAGAAATAATAGGAGTCTTAGATGGGCAACAACGTTTAAGTTCATTGTTTTTAGGTTTCCAGGGAACACACAGAGAGCGTACTAAATATAAAAAAGGTTTGAGTGATGATGTGTTTCCGAAATCTAAAATGTATTTAAACCTATTGTCATTGCCTTATTTAGAAAATGATAAAGGAGAAATTGAGGAAGATAGTGATGTCGATTTCGAGTTTAGGTTTTTAACAGAAGTACAATCAAAGGAAAATGAAAGAAGTAATAATGGGCATAAAGAAGCTGTTTATTGGTTTCGTGTAGGTGAAGTACTTGATTTTAATAAAGAACCAGATATAGATCATGAATATGATAAATTATTAAAAAAAGAACTAACTGATAAGCAAAAGGATTCTATAAATGCTAATAAAAGATTTGTTAGAACCGCTCTTGCAAGGTTGCATAAAAGAACAGTAGATCCTATTATCAATTATTTTAAAGTAACAAAAGATGATTTAGATGATATTTTAAAGATATTTATACGTGTAAATAGTGGAGGTACTATTTTGTCTAAAACAGATTTATTATTTTCTACCATTATAGCAACTTGGGAAGATGGTCGAGATCAAATCGAGATTTTTTTGAAAGACCTAAATTTAAAAGGAGATGGTTTTTGGTTTAATAATGATTTTTTAATGCGCAGTTGTTTGGTGTTGTCAGACCTTCCTGTATTATTTAAAGTCAATTCGTTTAAATCTAAAAACGTCCAGCTTGTTAAAGATAATTGGGAGAAAATAAAAGATGCATTAACAAAAACAGTCGACTTATTAGTTTCTTTTGGTTTTAGTGGTTCACTATTAACATCGCAAAATTCAGTAATAATAATTGCCTATCATTTTATGAAAGGAGGAAACAGTAGTGAAGAAACAAAAGAAGGGATCAGAAAATATCTTTTATATGCCTTGCTAAAAAATGTATATGGCGGTCAAGGTGATCAGGTGATTACAAGTTTTAGAAATGGTTTAAGAAAAACCATAGTAGATGAAAAAACAAGGAAGAAAACATACCAATTAAAGCAAACTTCTTTTCCATTTACTCAATTATTAAATTTAAAATTACCTGCAAATAAAATTTTAAAAATTACATCTGAAGATGTTGAAGAATACATGAACTATAAAAAAGGAGCAAATTCCTTTTTCATATTGTCATTATTGTACCCGAATATTAAATTTACTCAAGTACATTTTCATCAAGATCATATACATCCCAATACAAGGTTTAGTGATGCAAAATTACGAGATGAAGGTATTGATGAAGCCAAATGGATGCATTGGCAAAGTTTGAAAGATACCATTCCTAATCTGCAATTAATGGAAGGAACCGAAAATGCATCTAAAAATGCGGCTCATTTTATAGAATGGTTTAATGGAACGGACGGAAAGGGAAAGAAAAATGTAAGTGATACTGATAAGTTTTGTGCAGATAATTTTATTCCAATAGTAGATTTCGAATTTTCGAATTTTGAGATATTCTATGAGAAACGAAAAGAGTTAATGACGTCCCAATTAAACAAAGTATTAAATTTAAAAGCAGAACTAGTAGAATAATAATATGATTCAAGATAAAGCTAAACAATACTTTACCGATTCACCAGCACTAAAAATCTTGTTTCTATTTGATGAAGCCCAAGAGTTTTTAGAAGAGGTGCAACGTATAGATACTTCAGATTTTAAAGTGGTGTATTGGGAGAATAATCCGTTTATATTAAAATACCAATTAACGCACGAGTTAAAAGACGAAAAAGTATTGTTGTACTTAAACTTACCACAGCCTAATTCTCAAGAGGCATATCACCAATTTCCTTTAATGGGGTTATTATTAGCAAATAAAGAATTACAGCTAGACAATGTTGGTGCTTTTATGGAAGAGTTTGGTTTACAACGACACCAAAAAGGCATGGTATCTAAATACATGGCAGAATTAAAATATGCAAGTGTAAAAGATGTCGTAAAGCCTGTTTTAATGTCTGGTAATTTTTTAGAAAAAGAATTACAGCAAGGGTTATTATCGGCTTTCTTAAAATTTAAAAATGTAGAAAATTGGGTAGTATTAATCACCAAGTTGTGCATATTGGCACAAGAAAAAAACGAAGCTGCTTTTAAACGTGTGCAACAAAAAATAAAAGGCACACATTTAGCCGATATTATTATGGCAAAAGTAGGACATCATCTGGGCTACAATTTAAAAGCAATTTCTGCCATAGAGTTTTTACAAGCAGCAAAAAGTGTATTGTACAATTACACCATGCAAAATAGTCGTTTAGCAAAAAACGATCCCTATGCCACATTAAAAATTAACGATACCAGTCATTTAACATCTATCAATCAGTTTTGGCAAGTTGTAGAAAGTAATCCTTTAGTTTCTAATGGTTTTCAAGAACTGTTAGTAAACATTCAAAACGATATTAAAGGAGAGCAACTGGTTAAGGCCTATGGCATAGAAGAAAATTATGCTTTTTACCCAAATAACTTAACCTGGGCAATTTTAGAACAATTGCAAACCAAGATCATTACAAATGATGCTGTTGGCTTAAAAGTATTAGAGAATTTAGCATTGCAACAAGAAATCCAAGGCGCAGCTAAAGAAACGGTTCGTTTTTTAAGACAAGTATTAAAAACAACCTTGGCAATAAATACTATTTCAACATACACTTTAAATACACCAGAAGAGTACATCGCCAATTACACCAACGAAGTATATAAAATTGATGCTAATTTTAGGCGAGCCATATTGTATTTCAATGAAATAGATAGTGTAGAAGTACCTGCAACTATAGATTTAGAAACACTAAAAAATCATTTAAATGAGACTTACAATAAGCATGTAGATCAATTAAACAGACAATGGTTACAATGTTTATCTAGAATAGATTTTGACTACAAAACCATTCAAACACCAAAACAATATGACTTCTATAATACAGAAGTAGCTGAGGTAGATCAAAAAATGGTAGTCATTATTTCTGATGCTTTGCGTTATGAGGTAGGAGAAGAGCTATTATCTAAAATGCATGGTGACACTAAAAATACTGCCGAAATAAGACACATGTTGGCTTCTATTCCTTCTAGAACCAGTGTTGGTATGGCGCAATTATTACCTGGAGAAAAAGTATTTAATTCAGGAAAGATTTTAAGCGATGGACTTTCAACAGAAAGCACCTATAGAAGTAATTTACTTCAAAAGTATAAACCAAATGCTGAAGCGGTACAATTTGATGCTATAAAAAACGAAAAGGAAGCAAAAAACAGAAACTTATTTAAAAAGGATTTGGTATATATTTATCATGATGTAATTGATGCTATTGGAGATAAAAGAGTTTCTGAACGTAGAACATTTGAAGCTGTAAGAACAGGAATTGCTGAAATTGCTAGGTTTGTTAAGTTATTGCATGGATCTTATGGTGTTACTAATGTATTAGTAACTGCAGATCATGGGTTTTTATACAACGACAAAAAAATTGTAGATAAAGAATTAGAAACCTTACCAAGCGATACATTTATTTCTCATAATAGATTCTTTATTACAAAAGAAAAGAAAGAACAAGAATTGGGATATACTTTTCCACTTAAACAAACCACAACTTTTAAGGAAGACTTTTATGTAAATATTCCGTTTTCAGTAAATAGGTATCGTAAATCTGGTGTAGGACATCAGTTTGTACATTGTGGAGCTAGTCTACAAGAATTAATAACACCATTAATTGTAAGTTCTAGAAAACGAATAGAAGTTGCTAAAAAGGTGAATCCAACATTATTAAACAAAGGTAAACTTCGTGTAGTGTCTAATGTGTTGAAATTTAATATTCTGCAGGAGAATGAGGTGTCTCGTTTAGAAAAAGAAAGAATAATTAATATCGCATTGTACAAAGAAACAACTTTGGTAAGTAATACTGTAGATGTCGTTTTAAATAGTACATCAGAAGCACCAAGCGATCGATTAACAAATATAGAGTTAATTGTAAATGCTGAGTTTTCTAACGAAAGTGTTTTTAAATTAAAAGTATTTGATATAGAAGATATACTTAATCCATTAATTGAAGAGTTAGTAATTAATAACACCTTATTGGCGCAAGATTTTTAGTTATGAGTTTAAAAGAAAAAATAATACAACATTTTGAAGGTAAAGTAGTCCGTAAAGATTTAACAGCAATAGTTAAAGGAAGTAATCCTGTTCCTGTTTATGTTTTAGAATATTTATTAGGACAATACTGTGCTATAGATGATGAAGAAATTATTGCAGCAGGTATTGAAAAGGTTAAAAATGTAATTAGAGATAATTATGTACACCGTTCGGATGCAGAAGTTGTAAAAGCTAAAATTAGAGATAGAGGAAGCTATAAAATTATTGATAAAATTAATGTATCGCTTAATGACAAGGCGAATATATACGAAGCAGAATTTGCTAGTTTAGGTTTAAAAGGAGTTCCTATTGCTGACAAAATGGTAATGGATAACCAAAAACTATTAAGTGGTGGTGGTGTTTGGTGTATTTTAAATATAGGCTATTCTCACGCAGACGATATTACCATGCGCTGGCTTATTATAGATTTGAAACCGATTCAAGTCTCTAATGTTAATTTGAAAGAATATGTTGATTTAAGGAAAGCATTTACCACAGAAGAATGGTTAGATTTATTGATGCATAGTATTGGGTTAAATCCAGAGTATTTTAATACGCGTGATAAGTTTATTCAATTATCTCGATTAATTCCGCACACAGAGAACAACTATAATTTTATTGAATTAGGCCCCAAAGGAACTGGTAAATCTCACATTTTTTCAGAGTTATCACCTCATGGTGTTTTGGTGTCTGGAGGTGATGTTTCTAAAGCGAGATTGTTTGTTAATAATACAGGTAATAAAATAGGATTAGTTGGCTATTGGGATGTTGTAGCTCTCGATGAATTTGAGCAGGAAAAAGGTGGGAAGCGTACGGATGGCGATTTGGTGAAGATCATGCAGAACTATATGGCTAATCAGAGTTTTAACAGAGGAAAGGATACCTACCAAGCCACAGCATCTATGGCTTTTGTAGGGAATACAAAGCACAATGTGCCTTATATGTTGAAGAACTCACATTTATTTGAATCGATTCCAGAAGGGTATTTAAAAGGCGCATTTTTAGATAGAATGCACATGTATATTCCTGGTTGGGAAGTTCGCATTTTAAAAACAGCAGTCTTCTCGTCAGAGTATGGTTTTATAGTAGACTATTTAGCAGAATTATTGAGAGAAATGCGTAAGTATGATTTTTCATCCATTATGGATAAATACGTAAAACTTGATGGTTCTTTAACCACAAGAGATAAAACAGCCATTAGAAAATCATTTTCTGGATTAGTAAAACTTATATATCCACATCAAGAAGTTTCAGAGAAAGAAGCATTAGAGCTTTTAAATTTTAGTATAGAAGGTCGTAAGCGTGTCAAAGATCAATTATATATTATTGATGAAACGTTTAAGAGTGAGCCTGTTGATTTTAAATATACTATACTTTCAAATGGTGTAGAAGTTTACCCAGAAACACTTGAGAATTTAAACTATAAAGCAGCGGTTGAAATAAAAGAAGAACTTGAAGAAGAAAACTTAGAAATAGCTGTCGCGAAACCTAAATTAGATTTAAAACCACATCAAGTTATTTTAGCTGATAATCAAACAGGAATATCTTATAAAAAACTCTTTGCTAACTATCTAAAAGGCGCTAAGAATATAACAATTCAAGATCCATATATACGAATGTATTACCAGTTTAAAAACTTATTGGAGTTCTGTATCATGTTAGGCAATAATAAAGATCCTGAAGACCAAATTAATCTAGAAGTGGTGACATGGAATAATGAAGAATATTTGGAAGAATCTAAGTTGTCATTGGAAGAATTAGCGCAAAATGTAGAAAGTATAGGAATCAACTTAACCTTTCGTTTTGAACAACATCACGATCGTTTTATTGCTGCCGATAATGGTTGGAAAATTACACTAGGCAGAGGCTTGGATATTTTTGAAAAAATTGAAGAACGCTTTAGTGTGGCCGATTTAGACCAAACTAAAAGAAAGTGTAAGTCCTGTGAGTTGACTTATTTGAAAATTTAAAGTTTTAAATTGGTCTATGCAGATAGGCTGCATATTTAGATTTGATATTTACAATTATTTAAATTTATTAAAATGTTTGAGTTACTAAAGAAAGATTTAAAAGTCGGAGATACTGTTAAGTTTTATTTAATTACAGGAAAAGAGCCAATGGGTTTAATTCTTGAAATTGGAGACAACTATGTATTGCTTCAAGAGAACAACTCAACTGGAACTAGAATTTTTGATAAATTAATAGGAGGATGGGATATTGTTAAAATTAAAGCAAATAATGATCATGTTTTAAAAGAATCGAAGACTGTCCAACAAAAATCAAATGTTGGAGTTCAAAAATCAGTGAATTTATGTGTTGATTTTATTAAAAGTTTAAATAAAACAGATTTAAGTGTAGATCTAAGACCTAATTCAACAATTTTTTATGTCAAAGAAGGTTCTTGTTATGCAATTTACGACAAAAACCCAAAGATTGATGAGGTTCAAATTGACTTGACTAGGATATATGATGAAAATCTAATTACAGAAATTAAAAAAATAAGAGGGAAAGCAAATATTCCAGTTTGGCTAAGTTATAAAAAGATAGGAGATAAATTCGTTGCAACAGTAGTTGTGGGATTAATCAGTTTTGAAAACCTTCTTAATCAAGTACAAGAGTATATTAAAATTGGGAATTTTCAGTTGGCGTATCAATTATTATGGGCATTACATCCAGTGTTCAGTAGAAATCAAAATTATATTAAATTAAAAAAAGATTTAAAACCCTTACCTAGTGATAGATCAATTAAGTCTATTGTACCTAAGAAAAGGGAGTTGGTTTCAGATTATAAAGAATTGGAGATAGAAATTGTCGATTTCATGAAGAATTCTGCTCTCGAAGAGGCTTTGAGTAAAATTGAAGATGGTCTTATGCAAGAATTGCCAGACAAATATAAAAGCAGTTTACTTTTGAAAAAAGCTCAAATTTATTCTTCTTTAAATCAACCTGAATATTCAGAAAAGGCCTATTTAGAATTAATTAAATTTAATGAATCTATCCATGCTGCGTCAAATACTTTAAGTCATTTATATACAGAGTTAGCAAGATTACAATCTCTTAGTACAGAAAAGCAAGATCAAGCAAAAAAAAGTATTATTAAAGCTCTTAGATTAAACTCTAAAAATGATTTAGCCAAAAAAATAGCGTTGAGAATTAAATCTACTACTACTACTACTACTAAAGACAATAGTAATTTCGAAGATTTAATAATAGATACTCATGATGGTGGGACTGAAATTAGTAAATTAATAGATATAGATATTGATGAGCATAAATTTACACATCCAGAAATTTTAAAGAATGCAAATAAACCGACTACTTATATCGCTAAAATTATATTAGATCAAGCGAATTTAAATGAGGATATAAATGATGCTTCTAGGTATCCAATTTATTTAGAAGCTGCGAAAGCCTACAGTGAATTAAATATTGGTAGTTATGATACAGCGGATTATTTGGAGGCTGTTTCTAATTACTCAAGACTTAAGGGTAATGCTCTATTCTACAATTTTCAGAGGTATGTAAAAGATAAAGATGAAGATGTACAAAAACTAATTCGACTCAAAGACAGCGCTTGTAGTTATTATTTGGAGACTTTAAACTTGCTTTCCAATATAGATCCGGATTTGTTGTTAAACATCTTAGCTAACTATTTAAAATTAAACATAATTGTTTATCACCTTGAGAACCAATTAAGTTTTAATAGAAATGTAATATTTGAAGGTCAATTTGGGGATGTTTTTAATTTTTGTTTGAAAAACAATAACCAAGAGATAGAAAAAATTGCATATCAAACAATCATAGAAATTGGATCTGCGAGTATTACGGCTTGGAATCAATTAGCACAATTACCGAAAGGTACAGGTAGTTTGTATATGCAATTTTACAAACAGAAAAATCGAGAAAGAATCTTTAAGAACATTAATGAAATTATAGGTTTCACTCAAGATATAAGTTTAAGTTCATCTGATTTTTTAAAATTAGCTTTTGCACAAAGAAATAAATTAAAAGATCAATTACATTCGATGC
Organism: Algibacter sp. Ld11; assembly: GCF_045066735.1. NCBI lineage: Bacteria > Pseudomonadati > Bacteroidota > Flavobacteriia > Flavobacteriales > Flavobacteriaceae > Algibacter > Algibacter sp. Ld11. The sequence goes on from NZ_JBISHH010000002.1 coordinate 159,980, forward strand.
TTTCTAAAATAGAGAAGATAAAGGTTGAACCATGTAATTTTAATGAATTAAGCGCTAGATGGAATGAGCTTTTGAGTTTTGAAAACTTATTTAGCACTACTGATATTGAAATTAAAGAGGAAATTGATAAATTGATATTGGTATTACAACCTTACTTGAATAGGAGTGAAAGTGAAAGAACCACAATATTGTTTCAAGCAAGAAAAATTATTGAAAAGCAAATCGATTTTATAGAAAACAATACCACTTACTATGGTAGAACATTATTTTTTGGACTTCTTAAAAAGTGGAAAAAAGAAATTGATAATCTTTTAGAACATAAAATAGCTGAATCTCTTCCTTCATTGAATGTTCAAGTTGATCCATCTTATTATTGGAAAGATAAAGATGAATTCAAAACTTCAATAATTATATCTAATGAAGGTGATTCAACTTCAGAAGGTTTTTTTATGAGCGTTAAATTTGAGTCACCAGAATATGAGTATGAAGAAGAAGATATACTTGAGTTTGATTTAAATACTGAGATATCAGCAGGGAATAAGGTACAAGCGGATATTAAAATCCCTACTTATTTGATTGAAGATTTTGCTGCGGTAGAATTAGAATTCAAAGTCTATGCTATTTATCAAAATAAAAGGGTTAGGGAAAATAATTTTAGATACACTTTAGAAAAAGAACCTGAGTCTTATTTAAAATATGAGGATATACCTTGGAAAGATGGACCAGTTCCACCAGAATATTTGTTTAAAGGAAGAAAAGGTTTAATAAATAATTTAAAAAGTCATTATTTGTCAAGTGAAAGAACACAGGCTTATATTTTATATGGTTTAACTAGAACAGGTAAAAGTTCAATTCTAAAATATTTAAATAAAAGTATAGATAGAGAAGAATTGTTGTCTAATGGTAAGAAATATAAATTATTAACTTTTGAATGGGAATTTCAAGAACTTTCTAATAGCTCAAATGCAAGAGAGTTCTATCAAGCTCTGATCTATGAAAATATGTATCGTATTTTGGAAGATAAAATTAATGGTGAATTATCTTCTTTAAAAGTACCAGAAGAAAGGACCCAATTTAAACATTTAAGTATAGTAATTGAATTTTTAAATTCAAGAGGTTATTTTCCAATGTTTTTTATTGATGAATTGTCATATGTTAAGGATTTAATGGATAGAGGTACAATTAGCCCAGCTTTTCTAGCAGCACTAAGACAATATTCTTTGGATGGTAAAGCAAGTTTCATTTTTGCAGGAACATATGATATTAAGAAACTTTTATCAGATGAACATTATGGTATTACAGGTCAATTTGTTCACACTATTGAGGAGCAAATAGATAGTATTAAGGATGATTCCGCAAATGAATTAATTAATGTAATGGGTGAAAAGTTGATATTTACACCTGATGCAAGAGAACATATACGTCACCTCTCAGGAAATATACCTTATTTTATTCAGATATTGTGTAAAGGTTGTGGTGATTATGCAGTTGAAAATAATAGACGTTTTATTGGATATCCTGAATTAGAAAAAGTAGTTCGTATTTTAACAGGTGAAGACAGAAGTTCATCTTCACTAGTTAAACGATTACCTGCAGGAAAATTTCAAAATAATCAATACAGTCCTACTGATCCTAAGGAAGCATCTGTTCTTTTGTCAACCTTATCTCACATTAATAAAAATGCTGTAAGTTCACGAGGAGTTGGAGTTTATGAACTTGAAAGAATTTGGAGTGAAAATGGTTTAAATACTTTTAGAGCCAAATTAGCAAATTCCTTAGAAGATTTATTAGAGAAAAAAATATTATATCAACTTGATGACGAAGGAATCCCTGTTTATAAATTTTCTGTAGATCTATTTAGACGCTGGTGGTATTTTCAACATCAAGATATTAGTTTAGAATTATCAACCTTATCAGAAGAATAATGAAAGTAGCGTTTAATCCGAAAAATGAAATTACTAATCCAAATGAGTTGTTTGGATGTGATGTACTGTTTAATCAACTGGTTGCAATGGCAAATAGAAAAAGTAATACTCAGTTGATTGGAATGAGAAGATTTGGTAAAACTTCATTATTTAAATGTCTTGATGTTTATTTAAAAGATGATCCAAACTCTAAAGTGTATCCTTTATATCTTGATTATAAGGAGGTTGGTTCTCAAGTTAAAGGTAAAGCTAATGTATACAGATATGCAATAGCTCAATTTATATCAAAGATTACAAATGATAAGATTCTTACTGAATCGGAGATGTTTAGAGGTCAGAAAATAGAACCTTCTGAATTTTGGGAGGATGTTTATATAGATTTAGATAAGGTAAATGATATAAGAGTTCCTGGATTATTTGAAGATATTATTACATTTTTTTCAGATTTATTGGATAAAACGATTTTATTTTTATTCGATGAATATGAATACTTATTCAGGTTTTCATTTGATGATCCAACGGATTTTATGAGATTGAGAAATTTCACTTCAAAACAAACTGATAAAGGTTTAAATCCATTTACATTTTTTATTACAGGATGTGACTCTTGGGAACATTTATGCTCAATTACTGGCTCACCTGAATTGAATTGTATTGATCAAACACTTTACGTTTGTCCAATTAATTTTGAGTCATTTGAAAAAATGTGGTTTTATGAGATTAAACAATTAGAAACTTGTCCTGAAGATGTGAAATCTGCAGTAGATGAATTTTATAAATTGTCTGGTGGAGTACCGTTTTATGGGAAGGTGTTAGGAAGTCAGTGGATAACTAGTCAGAGTAGATCATATAATGGAAACCTAAAAGTTCATATACAAGAATTATACAATTCGCTTGAAAATAAGCAACAACATATTTTGCAAGAATTATTGAAAAAAAATCATAGTTTGAAATCATCTTCTTCTCTATTGGACTTAATTGATAGAGGATTAATTATTGAGAAAAAATCGAACAAATATGCTATATCAATTAAGTTATTAGAAGAATATATTAAATCAATAAATGTAATTCAAAAGCAAAATATTTTACCTGAAAGTCATAGAATTACTGAAAGTATTGAAAGTTTAATTCTTACAATAAATAAGAGCCATTTTAATAAGAAAAACGCATACATATTTACACCATTAAATGAGGATATTTCATTATATAGAGACCTCAAAACAGAATGTTTATCCTCAGAACAATTTACCTCATTCTCTGTTGCAGTCTATCATATTATTTTTGAACGAACTAAAGCAAATAAAAACGGAATAGATATTTCAAAAAATAATTTACCAAATAAATTTAAGAATAAAAACGAATTTATTGATATCATTGATATTCTAAGACATTCATTTGGTAAAGGACATTTGATGGAGAAATTCACCCTCAGACCTGGACAATTGAATAAAGTTCAGATGCTACATAAACTAACAGGATCTAGAAATGAGCCAAGTAATCAAGAAGAGTTTAGCTTTTTACAAGTGAAGGTTTTAACACTATTTGAAACGGAATTGAAAAGGTTAAAAGTCATTGTTAATCAAATGTGATTTTTTTTATGCAAGTCTACTGCATATAAAATATTCACTTTTGTACAAAATAAATGAATAATGAATATTAACCACCACTTTAAAAGTATAACTCTCACAATTGATCAACAAAAAGCGTTGACTGAAATTGAGTGTTTTTTTAACAAGGAAACTCAAATATTCATTCTTCAAGGTTACGCAGGTACAGGAAAAACAACATTAATCAAAGGAGTTGCTGATTATTTGAACTCAGAGCACAAATGTTTTGAGGTAATTGCACCTACAGGTAGAGCAGCTAAAGTGTTAAGAGATAAAACAGGTAGAGGAAGAACGATTCATAGTGCTATTTATAATTTAGAGGATATAAAAACTATTAATGCAGACGCTAAAGAAGAGGCGGAACATTCTATTAGGTATTCTTTTCCTATTGACTTAACCAATACCGATGAGCGCATTTTAATAGTAGATGAAGCTTCAATGATTTCTAGTCGCGAATCTAAAAATGAATTATTCGATTTTGGGACTAATATTCTGTTGGATGATTTACTAACCTTTACATTTCATACTAACAAGAACAATAAAATCATTTTTGTTGGTGACCCTGCACAATTACCACCAGTTGGAGATAATAATTCGCACGCTTTAAGCAGGTTATATTTTGAGGATTTAGGATATAAATGTGGTTTAAGCACTTTAAAAGAAGTAAAACGTCAATCGAATAATTTAATTCTTAAAAATGCGACAACTATTAGAACCTTATTGGAAGAGGAAAAAAGAAATGAATTAATATTTGATTTTGATGACGAGTCTTGTGTAAAATTAAGTGCAACAGAAATTATTGATACGTATCTAAATTTATTTCCCAATCCTGAAATTGGTGATGGTGTTATTATCTCATTTTCTAATTCGCAATGTTATCATTATAATCTTGGGATTAGAAGCACTCTTTTTCCTCAACAAAAAGATGTTTTAGCAGGCGATTTGCTTTTAATCAATAACAATAATTATCATACGTATGATACCGAATTATTTAATGGGGATATTTCAAAAGTAGTGAGAGCTTCCAACACGACAGTTTCTCAATCAGCGCCAATATTCGTTATTGAAAAAGGAAAACAAGTTAAGAAAATCATCACATTAGAATTTAGAAAAGTAACAATAAGAGTTCCAAATTATGAAGGAGAAATTGATTGTTATATAATTGATTCTTTATTAAATTCGATAGATAGGGACTTAAATGTAGATATGATGAAGGCTTTATACATAAATTTTGTCATACGTTTTCGAGAGTCTCAAGAAGAGAGGAAATCAAAGGGTTTATCTTTTTATAAAGTAGGATCAGAAGAGTTTAAATTAGCTTTAAAAAGCGATCCATTTTATAATGCATTACGCGTAAAATATGGTTATGCCATTACGTGTCATAAAGCGCAAGGTGGAGAATGGGATAAAGTAATTGTGGATTACTCTGGCAGAGTAGGTTTCTCAAACGATGCTCTTCGCTGGAGCTATACTGCAACAACGCGTGCTGTAGATACATTGTATACTTTGAATGCACCTTACTTTACTAGTTTTAGTAAGTTGAGATTTTCTACAACTACCGAGATTGGAAGAATTCCTAAAAATGCATTAAGTTTTGATACCGTGAAAACATCACCATTTCATAACGATAGTCAGCATAAGGGTAAAAGCTTAAAATATTGGAGTGTTTTAGAAAGACTAGAAAGTACTGATTTCAGGATTACGAATGTAGAATCTAAAGGTGATTATTTGGAACGATATTCTGTTGAGAATTCACAAAACTTAGTGATTACGTTACAAGCGAGTCATGTTGGTTCTGGTCATTTTTTAGATCAATTTATGGTGTTAAATAAGGCGGGGTTAAAAGAAGAAAAGGAATTGGAAACTATTTTTAATTCTAAAGAATCTTTGCATTATACATTAAGTTATTCGCCTTACAATAAGCCTTTAGAAAATTTATATTCTATAATGCAAGAGGAATGTAATCAGCTAGATATTTCAATAACCAATATTGAAGAGCATATTTCAAAAAATTATATAAATTATCATCTAATAACGGATTCAATTTACGCTTCGATTCAATTTTATTTTAAAAAGGAATTTAGGTTTTCAACGGCAATGGTGAAAAGTTACAATTGTGATAATGATATAAAATTGATAAAATTAATTGATAAACTCAGTAATTATGCCAGCTAAAGAAATAAAAGAATTAAGACAATCTGGAAGATTAGATGAAGCACTTGCAATGGCTCATGAAGAGTTAAATGCACAACCAGATAATATCTGGGGCAAGCGCAATATTAGCTGGGTGTATTATGCATTTTTAAAAAAACATGTTCAAGAATCCAATTTTGAGGGTTTTATTGAGAACCTTTTGAAAATCAAGGTGCTTAATTTACCTGAAGAAGAAGTAATGATTTTTGATACAACTGCATTTCAAATAGGTAGTATGCTTTTTAAAATTCAAAGTTTAGAGTCTGTAGACTATTCTAAGGTTAACCAGGTGTTTGATATAATTAAAGAATTTCATTTTACAAAGCCTTCAGATAGTTATAGTGTGTTAATGAAAGCTTTTCAAAAGGGAGCTCAAAATTGGTCTAGGTTTATTGAGTTTTCAGAATGGTGGGGCTTGGAAAACTTTAATGGTTCCGATTTTCAAACAGAGGAATACAATGGTAGACAATTATCTGCTTTGGTAGATAAAGTTTATGGTAGTTATAGTAAAAAGTTAATAGAAGGAGAGCATATAGACGCATTTGGCGCAATTAAAAAGGTTAATAAAGAGAAGGTTCAACAATTTTTACCTTATTTAGATCGCATTATAGATAAGCACCCCGATTATAATTACTTGCCTTATTATAAAGCACAAATGTTACTGAAATTAGGGAATAAGGATAATGTGCTCGCTGCATTTTTACCGTTCGCAAAACAAAAACAAAATGATTTTTGGGTTTGGGGATTAATGGCTGAGATTTTTAAAGATGATAAAGAACTAGAATTTGCTTGTTATTGTAAAGCTTTAAGTCTTAAAACTCCTAATGAGTTTTTAATTAAAACCAGGCAAGTTTTTGCAAAGCTTTTAGTAGATCGCAAATTATATGCAGAAGCTAAAACAGAAATTAAACTTATAATTGCCGTTCGAAAAGACAAGGGGTGGAAGATACCGAATGATATTGTGACTTGGACAGAATGTAGTTGGTATGTAGAAGCAAAAGAAACTCTTAATAATAAAGAGTTTTATGCTAAGCATGTAAAGAAAGCAGAGGAATTATTGTTTAAGGATTTGCCAGAGCATTTAGTTGCTGTGGAGTTTGTTAATTCTGATAGAAATATATTGAATTTCGTCAAGGATGAATTATTTCATGGGTTTTTTAATTATGAAGGCATGGTGAAGAACCTCAAAATAGGAGACGTATTAAAAGTGCGTTTGGAACCTATAGGGAATGAAGGTTTTCATAGAGCTTTAACAATTCAGGCTTTAGATATGAACTCTGATGTTACTGTGTCATCTCTCAAAGAGTTATCAGGTGCTATAAATATTCCAGAAGGCAAAAAATTTGGATTTATCGATGATGTTTTTGTACCACCACATGTTATTGAAGAAAATAACTTATCTAATAAAGATGAGGTTAAAATTAAAGCTATTTTATCTTTTAATAAATCAAAAGAAAAGTGGGGTTGGAAGGGGTATTCTGTTTAGTTTTTCGAAATACTAAGAGTAAAAAAATTATAAAGCAAAAAAAGAATAAACAACATTACCAGTATCCATATCAAAATAGGATAGAGCACCATCATGTCTAGGAGGTATATTATTAATTTTATGATAACGATTTACAATCTGTTTTTTTAGGTTTTCCAAATCACCTTTAGTAGCGGGTTTATTTTCTATAGGAGTCAGCATGGATTTTAAACCATCAGCTAACAAACTACCCGCAGCTGCATTTCCTGCTCCAGCTAAACTCATAGAATCCACTTTGTTTTTAACAAGAGGAGTTGGAACAGTTGCAATGTCAATTTTAGTTTCAGTATCAGGGATTGTAGTAAGTTTATTATCTGGTTTATTTCGTGCATGATGTGCTTTCGAACGACAAGAATTGCTACAATATTTTTGAACACGACGACGTTTGGGGTCAAATTCTTTATAACAATACTCACAAGTATAAAATTCCATTTTTATTAATTTAGCGTCAAACGAACGTTCGTTTGACGCTAAATTAATGTTTTTTGTGATTTTTAGACTAATTTTGTCGTCAAATATTTTATAAAGTTAAAGATCAACACTAAAAACCGAGCTTAATAAAAACCTGTCAATCTCATCATCATCAATTATTAGCTTTCGCTTTTTTGTAGGTTTAGTTTTTTGTCTAACAGGTAGA
>NZ_JBISHH010000003.1:0-132021 GCF_045066735.1 Algibacter sp. Ld11
TCGACACATCAATCGTATAGGTGTAGGTATAAACGGAGACGTTATTAGCACAGTCTGTATAAGTGAAGGTGTAAATCTTATCGCCTTCGCAAGTTGGATCGGTGTTCTCTGTGATCACTGGAATAATATTATTTCCGCAAACATCCGTTACTGTTGGTGTGGCTGGTTGAACCGCATCTGCTATACATTCTACAGTGCTGGTTGCATTTGCTGGAACTACGGGTAATGTCGACACATCAATCGTATAGGTGTAGGTGTAAACGGAGACGTTATTAGCACAGTCCGTATAAGTGAAAGTGTAAATCTTATCGCCTTCGCAAGTTGGATCGGTGTTCTCTGTTATTACAGGAATAATGCTATTTCCGCAAACATCCGTTACTGTTGGTGTGGCTGGTTGAACCGCATCTGCTATACATTCTACAGTGCTGGTTGCATTTGCTGGAACTACGGGTAATGTCGACACATCAATCGTATAGGTGTAGGTGTAAACGGAGACGTTATTAGCACAGTCCGTATAAGTGAAAGTGTAAATCTTATCGCCTTCGCAAGTTGGATCGGTGTTCTCTGTTATTACAGGAATAATGCTATTTCCGCAAACATCCGTTACTGTTGGTGTGGCTGGTTGAACCGCATCTGCAATACATTCTACTGTGCTGCTTGCATTCGCTGGAACTACGGGTAATGTCGACACATCAATCGTATAGGTGTAGGTATAAACGGAGACGTTATTAGCACAGTCTGTATAAGTGAAGGTGTAAATCTTATCGCCTTCGCAAGTTGGATCGGTGTTCTCTGTGATCACTGGAATAATGTTATTTCCGCAAACATCCGTTACTGTTGGTGTGGCTGGTTGAACCGCATCTGCTATACATTCTACAGTGCTGGTTGCATTTGCTGGAACTACGGGTAATGTCGACACATCAATCGTATAGGTGTAGGTGTAAACGGAGACGTTATTAGCACAGTCCGTATAAGTGAAAGTGTAAATCTTATCGCCTTCGCAAGTTGGATCGGTGTTCTCTGTTATTACAGGAATAATGCTATTTCCGCAAACATCCGTTACTGTTGGTGTGGCTGGTTGAACCGCATCTGCAATACATTCTACTGTGCTGGTTGCATTCGCTGGAACTACGGGTAATGTCGACACATCAATCGTATAGGTGTAGGTATAAACGGAGACGTTATTAGCACAATCCGTATAAGTGAAGGTGTAAATCTTATCGCCTTCGCATACGGGATCCGTGTTTTCTGTGATTACTGGAATAATGTTATTACCGCAAACATCCGTTACTGTTGGTGTGGCTGGTTGAACCGCATCTGCAATACATTCTACTGTGCTGGTTGCATTCGCTGGAACTACGGGTAATGTTGACACATCAATCGTATAGGTGTATTGCCAAACCTGTACATTATCGGCACAATCTCTGTACTCATATTCCCAAACCATAGCACCTTCACAGGCTACGGCTGTTGGAGTGGTCAGTAAGGTTGGTATCACATCATTGCCACAGTTATCTTGAATGGTTGCTGGTGCGCCAGGATTGGTCGCATCTGCAATACATTCTACTGTGCTACTTTCATTAGTAGGAATGGTCATACCATCAGGCATATCGATGGTATAGGTAAACGTATAAACAGCCACATTACCAGTACAAACTGGATCGGTATAAGTAAATGTGTATATCTTATCTCCTTCACATACGGGATCAGTATTAGAAGTTATTACAGGAGTAATGGATGATCCATTAGAATCATTCACAACAGGAGCATCGGGTTGCACTGCATCAGAAAGGCAATCAGCAACATCAGATTCATCTTCCGGAACTACTAATTGAGAATGCACCGTTACCTGATAGACATAAACATCATCAATATCTCCATCAACATTTACTGAAACTGCATACTCAACAATTTGATCTACACCCGATATATTAACTAAAGTATCCGTTATTAAAGTTCCTGATGATATTGACAAAGTCTCCCCAGTAACATTTGGATTATCTGTAGCAGACCAACTATATGTTTCTCCTACAAAATTGTTATCATTTGTTAAATCATGATTTAATGTTTCATCACTACAAATTGTATCTATTGGATGTACGGTTACAGTAACATCGGCCGTTGGATCAACAAAACTACCCGTTTTTGCATTACCTGTTGCTGTTACAGTATTTGTTATATCTGCTTGATTTGAAATATCTGCAGCCGTCACTTGATAAGTAGCTGTCCATGTTCCCGTTTCTCCAGGCGCTAAAGTATCTATTTCATTATCTGAATTATCAGCATCTGTTCCTGTTGTACTTTGCAGAGCAGGAGTCGTTATTGTTCCAGCGGCGATATGAACATCAGCAATACTTACATTATCAATAGTTACATTATTATCATTAGTAACCAAATAGGTATATGTTATGGTTTGCCCTTCCGTGACGTTAAAATAATCATCTACAACTTTCGAAACAGATAAAGAAGGCACTGAAATTAAAGGTGTAACAGTAGGATCTGCAGCTGTAATTCCGTTGCTAAAATCATCAGTTGTTGTGTTATCATCTGGATCATCCGACAAATCTGTAACACTTCCATTGTTTGGATCAAGACTTCCCACTGTTGCAGTATTTACAACTTCTCCATTATCTAAATCTTCTTGTGTAATAAAGTGAGTTACTGTAAATGTCGCCGTTTCCGTAGGCTCCATACTATCAACAATACCATCAGAATTATCAGCATCTGTTCCGGTAGTACTGGATAAAACAATGACATCGGCATTTGGATCCACGATATTAATATCGGTTAGAGTTACATTACCGACACTTGTTGCTATAATGGTATAAACAATAGCTTCTCCAACGGTATCAAAAGTTCCATCTGCAGCCGACATATCTACTTTTGTTACTTGTAATTGTCCAAATTGAGGAATTGACACTAATGTAGCATCATCAGGAGCAGCAGTTGTTGGGTCATCAGAATCATCTGAAACTGTAGTACCTTCCACAGGCTCTGTTCCGATAGCTGTAGCCATATTAGTAACGTTTCCATTATCAAAATCGGCTTGCACAATAGTATGTTGGGCTGTAAAAACAAACGAAGTTCCTGCTGGCAAATTAGATAAAGTAGCAGGAGAAATACTTCCAACATCGGCATTTGCATCTGTTACCGTTACATTATCTAAACTTACATTACCCTTATTAATTACCGTTATTTCATAAGCGATTACTTCTCCTAAAGCATCGTATAAACCATCTAATGCTGGTTGCGCTATTTTTTCAACTTCTAAACTTCCTAATTGTTCAATTGGTGTTATAGTTGGATCGTCTATTGCATTATTTGTATCATCTGGATCATCAGACACATCCGAAATAACATAATCATTCGCTAATGTAGCATTCGCTGTAGCGGAATTAACAACTTGCCCCGCTTCAATATCTGCCTGGGTAATAGTATGCGTTGCTGTAAAATTAGCCGATGCGCCTATTGCCAAATTTGCAACAGAACTAGGTGTTAAACTTCCTGAATCTATATTAGGGTCGGTAATTGTAATATTCGTTAATGCGGTGTCACCTGTATTTGTAACAACAAAATCGTAAGTAATCATTTCCCCTAAGGTATCATAACTACCATCTACGGCGGCTCTATCGACCTTAGTTACTTCTATTTCGCTATTTATAATAGTTACATCTTCCGTATCATCATCAACTAAAACATCACCCTCTACTTCATTTTGGGTATTAGAAATAAGATTTGTAACTGTTGTAGAGGCTGTAACTTCATTTACTGTTGCAACAATTTCGATTGTATGTAATTCTCCACTAAACATATTCCCTATCGTCCAATCGGGAGCAGTCCAAGAACCATAAGTTGGTGTCCCGCTAACAAATGTTAGTTCTGAAGGTAAAAGGTCGTTTATGACTAAATCTGTTACCTGATTAACCCCCAGATGTTCAACCGTTGCCGTAAAAGTTACAGTATCTCCTTCCAAAACAGGCGAGGAATCAACAACCTTTGTAAGCCTTAGTTCTGGATCGCAATTATATACAGATATAACAGCAGAATCGTAGGTACAAGTACCTCTTGTTACTCTAACAAAAAAATCTCCTGGTTCCGAAGGCGTATATATATTAGTATTTTCCCCTAAAATTTCGACACCATTTTCAAACCATTGATAAGCATCGAAACCACCGGTAACTTCTACAACATCTGCTCCTGGTAAACAACCTCCACCGGTAATATCTAGTTCTACAGTTGGCACGGTATCAAAACCAGAAAAATAACCTGCAAGTCCAGCATTGCTGCCAAAAGACATAAATGTACCAACGGCTATTGGGCCTGTAGATGTTACATCTACTTCACCCGTTAAACCATTTATAAAAAAAGTTTTCCAATCTCCTGTTCCAGCTACAGCAGTAGAAGCCGAAAGCGCAACAGGCCCATTCCCATCGGTTACGGTTATATTTCCGTCGGGAGTTGTAGTCGATGCCAAAATTGTTAAAGCGGATTCATTTGAATTAACGCCAGCAATACGATGTATACTTGAAACTTCATCTAAAATATTTGGCAACAAACAATTTACAGGTGCTATAAAATTCATTCCTAAAGTTTGCCTTCCAGATAAACCTGCTAAACATTGATATGCATAGGCTTCCTTTGAGGTTTGAATATACATGTTTCCACCAGCCAAATTCGCAGACCAATTGGCAACTTCTAAATACTCTCCATTATTAATAGTACCCTGATAAACACCACCTGCAAAAACATCGGTTGCATTTTGAGTTGCTACTATTATAGCAAATTCTGTTTCATTATTTGACGCTCCATTTCCTCTAACAAAAACATACTCACGTCCCAAAACATTTGTTGGTACTGGCTGATCTATACCAACATCACGAGACCCAGACCCTGTTCTAACCCCAACATTTAACCCTCCTAAACTTATTGCTATTTTTTTATCAGAAGTAAGCGTGGCTCCCAACCAACCATCAATATTTGCGGTAGTTGAATTTTTTGGAGCTTCTATTACATAAGTTTCGTATTGTTGAAGTGTTATTGTTAAAAAATCTGGAGATGAAGCAGGAATACCTGTTGGTTCTCTAAAAATACAACCCGGGTCGTACCCAAAAACAGTAACCGTTGTAGTCCCGGGGTCTGTAGCCATAATACCTAAACTTGTAGATAACGTACCGTTATTAGCTTTATTAGCAATACCACCCCATCTAAAATCTGTTCCTAATGCAGCCTTTCCTTTTGATGTTAACGAGCCTGCTTGTGCACCTGAACGCCCTCTATAATTAACATAAAACTTTTGACCTCCAGGGGCTATAAACCTAAGTCCTGCTGTTGAAAGAGCCGTACCTGTACTTGCATTGTTTATTAAAGTAATACCATTATCTCCATTACCTAAACTTAATCCTGTTGTAGAAGAATCTATAATATAGGGCGATCCATTAGACAAAGAAAACGTTAAAGATGGTACCGCATTAACACCTCTGTAAACCTCAACATTAAATGTGCCTTCTGTCGCAGGGGTTGAAATATAAATAGCCTGCTGAATAATTGATTGATTATTGGTACCTTGTTTCAATGGTGGTAGATAATGCGCACTATCTAACTGAGCGAAACTATTTGAAATAAAAATAAGGAATATGGATATAAAGAGTAAAATTCTTTTCATGCAAGTAAATTTTGTAAAACAGCATTTTGCAAATTTTGGGGCGCTGTAAATTAATCAATAACACAAGGATTATTATAAAAATAACCTATTGTAACAAAAATAGAGCTAAATAACCTTGAAATGTAGCACAAACCCGACAAAAAAAGGTCTAGTTGAAGAAAAGATACCGCTTTTAAAAGAAAAGAAGCATGTTTTATAAAAAATAAAACGACTAAACTCTCTAAGCACATGTAAAAAAAACACTTAAATAAGCTAAAAAAGTACCATAAAATAGTTTAAAATGAAGATTTGATGCGGTTTTACAAATGCACTATTTTGTTTTTAATAGCATAAAGCACTAAACCTATTTTATTTTTTACATGAAGTTTCTGAAATAAGGCATCACGATAACCATCGATTGTTTTAGGACTTAAAAACATTTTTTCAGCGATTTCTTTATAGGTTAATTCGGAGCAAACCAGTTTTATAAATTCTAGTTCACGATCTTTCAACTGATAAAACGCACTATGCTCATCATTTAAAGAATTAACCAAAATACTAGAGACCTCTTTAGTGTGATAATACCCTGTAGAAATCACTTCTTTTAAAGCCGTTTCTAAAATCTCTTTTTCAACATCTTTTAGCAAATACCCCTTTGCTCCTGCTTTAAGCATTTTTATAATGGTTCCCTCTGCGCCTTCTACCGAAAGGGCTATTACTTTTATCTGCGGATACTCCTGTTTAATAATTTCGGTTGTTTCTATACCATTTAAAATAGGCATATTAACATCCATTAAAACCACATCTGGAATATTTCCTGGAAGTTTCAATTTATCTAACAACTCCTGACCATTATTACATTGGTATGGCACTTCAAATTTACTAAAAGCATTAACCAACCCTGCAATTGCCTGAGACAACAAAATATGATCTTCAACAATGACTACCTTATATGGATTCATGATTTATAATTATATGTTATTGTTAATTGCGTACCTTGGTTTGGTTTAGAAAAAATACTAACACCGGCATTTACCAATTGTGCCCTGCTTTTTATATTAGACAACCCTATTCCAGAAAAATTATTAGATTGTTCTGAGTCGAAACCTTTGCCATCATCTTTAGCCATTATTAATAACTCGTCTGTTTTATAATGCAACGTTACATCCAAATGTCTTGCTTTGGCATGTTTCATGGTATTAGAGAAAGATTCTTGCAAAATCCTAAACAATACTATTTCTGTTTTTTCATTTATTAACCTTTCTTCCCCTAAAACTTCTATAGACGCTTTTATAAAATTAAGTCTATTAAACCGTTCTATTTCCTGAGTAACAGCCTCGGAAAAACGCATTAACTTTAAGGCTTCAGGATTAATCATTTTAGATAACGACCTCAACTCTGTCAACCCTTTGTTTAGTGTTATTTTTACATCTTCAATATTTTTCGGGTCCTGAATTTGTATTTTAGCTAGTGTTAATAACTGCCCAATATTATCATGCAATTCCCAACTTATGTTTCTAAAAGTTTCTTCACGAATTTCTATTTGAGTTTTAGCTATTTCTTGCTCGAACTGTTTCTCTATTTCCTTCTGCTTTAATAATAAATGGTTTTTTCTTCTATGAAAAACTACAAATAAAGCTACAAGTATTAAGCATAAAAATACTAATGTAAAAACGGCAACTAATATCGCTTGTCCTTCTCTCCCCATATAAACCCTAAAATAAAACAAATATTCATGATTATGCTTAAAACACTACTTATTTCCAGAATATCCTTTAAGTCGACTAACTCGAAAAGATAATTTCTAATCACTCGAATTGGTATATTCCCAGCTAAATACAGCAAATATCCAACACTAATCCAAAACATAATGTTTGTTTTTATAAAAAGGACTTCATTCGTATTTAATATTTCTGAAAAATAAAAAACTATACTCGTTATTAACAAAACAGACGCTATTAAATATGGAATAGTTTGTATTTGAAATATATAATTTTGAAACCACATATTTACAAAAAAACTAAGCACGTATATTGCCAAAAACAACTTCGTAAATTTCTTATGTCGTTCTATTTTTAAACATTTATTGAACAATAAAAATAGAAACGAAAAGTTTATAAAATGAAAAATATTATAAATAATAATATTTACGGCAACACCCATTTTAGTTAAGGTAAATCCTAAAAACTCATTAATAGCTGTGTACCATAATATGATTAAAAAATACTTTAAAAAATCCCGCTTGTACTTATAAAAATAAAAGGTCCCAACAAGAGCAGCAAGAAGTTCTACATACTTAATACAACTTCTTATGGTAATAAACGAGACCTCTAAAAACATATTTTATCCTATGGGTTAGTTAGTTAATTAATCTTTGTACGGTGGAGGCGTCATCTCGCCTTCGTTATAAATAGTACTAGTTTCGGAAGCTCGAGCAGGAAACAAACTCGCACTAAAATTTACGCCAGCTTTTTGAAACCTCTTAGTTTGTTTACGAAACAATTCGAGTCTATCTTTTTTGTTATGCCCATCCATGAGTTCTTCCACAATTTCGAACTGACCTTCTAATTTATTAGGAGAGCTAGATTGTATAACAAATGGTAAATGATTTAAATTGTTGTATTCCTTATCTCCGCCTTTTACAGCAACAGTAGGCACCATAAAAACGGTTTGCTGTTTTGGATGTTTAATTGCGTTTCCGCTTTTAAATCTTTTAGAATTAGGATACGCGGCAAAATATATTCGTAGACCAGAAACATCCTGTTTTGGATTTGCTTTTTGGATGGCTTCAACATACTTTAAATATGCTTTTATTTCATCTAATGAATACCAAATAAATTTAGTATCCTCAAAGTTGCGATCTTTATATAAATCTTGAAGATTAGAATCGATGACCTGCGCTCTATTTTTATCAAATTCGGCAAACATTTCTTTACCTTGTGCCGAGGATATAAGATGTTTTTTTAATATATCATCTTGAGGTTTAATCTTTTCAATACTATTTTCATCTTTTAGCGCACCGCTAGAAAAAATGTAAGCAAACAACAATAAGGGAATAATTAAAAATGGATTAAAAGTTTTCATATTACATTGGTTTTGTGTTATCTCAAAGTTAACAACTATAAAATTATTGCATAAGAGGAAAAACACCCTTTTTTAAATAATAACCAATGAATGGATTTATTCAACACATTTAAGCTTGTCCATAAAAAACTCTTTGTAGCTTATATTATAAATTTCTCTAACCCCCTTTGTACCTCTTAGCTTAAGCGACTTTATAGGCGCTTTTTCTAGATTTATAATTTGGGTCTTGGTTAAATCTGCTTTAAACAAAAACTCACCACACTCCATATTCCATGAGTGATACAATGTTACATATTGGTTGTTTTCCAATTCTACAACCACAGTAGAACGACTATTTGAAAGGTAGCTAACACAACCTAAATCTATAGACGAATTGATAAATACCGAAATCTTTTTTCCATATTTGAAAAGTTCTATATTTACATTATCGCTTACGGTATAAGCATCGGTTTTTATGGTTGTTTTTTTCGTAAAATCATCATATTCATCTAGCAAATAATGACAACTATTACGAAATTGCATTCTTTCTGAATTTTCATTTTCTGCAATTTGCTTAGTATTTTGTTCTTTTAGTGCGTTAACCTGAGCTATTGAATCTCTAATTCTATTAGCTTCTATCTCTACAGCTTGCTTTATGGCCTCTGCTTGGTTATCAAAAGCCTTTTGTTTCTCACTTTCTTTTAAAGCCAAAGCATGCTCGGTCTCCAAACGTTTTATGTGCGCTGCATTCGCCTTACTTATAGAATCGCTTATTCTAGCAGCTTCTAACTCTGCCAGGCGTTTAACGGCCACGTTTTGCTCGAATGCCAAACGTTCTTTTTTTAAAGCCTCCTCTTCTGCTTTTGCTAAGGCTTGCTTTAATCGGTTCGCCTCTAATTCTGCCGCTTGTTTTTGAGCTTTGGCATTTTCTCTTTCAATTTCTAAACGTTTGTTCTCGGCTACCTGAGCCAAATCTAGAGAATCTTTTATACGCTCAGACTCTAATTTCGCTGCACGTTCTTGCGCTTTAGCTTTTTCTCTTTCAAAAATTAAGCGCTTTTTTTCTTCCTCTTCTGCTTTTACAATGGAGTCACTAACGCGTTTAACTTCAAACTCCGCAGCTTGCTTTAATGCCAATGCCTGTAATCGCTCTTGTTCTAAGCGTTTGTTTTCGGCTGCCTTTGCTTGAATAACAGAATCTTTTAATCGTATTTTTTCTAATTCGGCCTTTTGCCTTAAAGCGACCAAACGTTCTTGCTCTAAGCGTTGTTTTCTTACTTGATTTGCTTGAGCTATCGAATCTTTAACCTGTTTTAACTTTAAGTCTGCTGCTTTCTTTAAGGCTATCGCTTCTGCACGTTTCAGAGCTTCGTCTCTTTCGTATTTAAGGCGTACTTCCTCCTCCTTTTTTACTTTAGCTACAGAATCGCTAATGCGCTTAGCTTCTAATTCTTCAGCTTGTTTTAAGGCTAAAGCTCTAGTTTTTTCTAGTTCCAATCGCTTATCTTCTTCTATTTTCGCTTTTACAATAGAGTCTTTAACACGTTCCGCTTCCAAAGCTGCAGCTTGTTTTAAAGCCGCTACTCTTTCATTTTCTAAACGCTCCTTTCTCACAGCTTCTGCAACAGCTATTGAGTCGTTAATACGTTTTATTTCTATCTCCGCGGCACGTTTTCTCACAGCTTCTTTTTCTTTTTCAAATGCCAACCTTTCCTTTTCAGCTAATTCTGCTTTAGCGACAGAATCTGCAAGACGCCTTACCTCCAATTCCTCGGCCTTTTTCAAAGCTTTTGCTCGCTCCCTCTCCATGGCTAAGCGTTCTTTTTCGGCGTTTTTAGCTTGAGAGATAGAATCTTTTACACGCTTAATTTCTTGTTCTGCTTTTTGCTTTAACACTAAAGCTTCTGCCTTTTCCAAACGTTCTTTTTCTTCTTCTTGGGCCTTTGCAATGGAATCTTTTACACGTTGCGCTTCTCGTTCTGCAGCAAATGCCAGCTCTCGAGCTTTTATTTTTTCTAATCGTAGACGCTCAACTTCTTTAGCTTCAGCTATTGAATCTGCAATTCGTTTTGCTTCTAATAATTCTGCTTTTTTCGCAGCTTCTGCACGCATTTGCTCTAGCTGTTTTTGCTCAGCCACTTTTGCTCTTGACATGGAGTCTGCAATTCTTAACTTTTCTAAGTTTTCAGCCTTTCTTTTAGCTATAGAATCGTTTATTATTTGTTGTCTTTTTTCATCAGAAAGGACTTCGCCATACTTAACAAGCTCGCGCATACCTTGCTTCCGCTTTTTTTCTAATTCTATAGCTTTTAGACTTTCCTTTTCTTGAAAATCAAAATACAAATCGGACATTTTTTCGTTAACCAACAAATCAATATCCTTAACAATACCTTCCCACTCTTTGAAACGAACCTTGTAATTATCTCTTCCTAAAAAGCCAATAACAACGCACTTATCGCCCATACTAAATGCAACAACAGGGTTTGACAATTGATTTGAACTCTTATCTAAATTTTTATATAGATTACCATCTTCTAGAAATTTAGTAGGAATACTAATATCTTGAGCAAACAAACCCACAGAAAACAATAAAAAACAAACGTATTTAATCAAAATTTTATTTTTAAATGAAACTAATTCTCGTAAGAATTCAGTTATGCAATAATACTCCAATTTAAACATTTCTAGAATAGTTATCCAAACTTTCTAAGGAATTCGTTACTTAAAATCAATAACTTTGCCCAATATGACTGTAAACGACATCATCGGGAAATATACTCTTGAAGGCATTAATCAAGATGAAGAAAAAACACCTTACCAAGGCTATCTAACTGTATCTCTTGATACAAATCAAAGAATTAAGGCGCAATGGTTTATTGGAAACTCACAGGCACAAAGCGGAGTCGGATTTTTCAAAAACAACATACTCGTTATTAATTTCAATTATGAAGGTGAAGATCTAAAAATTTACAAAGGCGTTGTGGTTTACAAATGCCTAACACCCGATTTTCTCGAAGGTTTTTGGTCTGAAAAGCACGGAAACCCATTATATTTAGGAGAAGAACGCTGTTTTAAAATAACAGAAAAAAGCCAGCTTTTGAATTAAAAAAGAGCCCGAAAACCTAATAATTTTCGAGCTCTTTTAAAACAAATTCTATTTTCTTTTTTCCTGAATCTAGATGTACTGATTGATGATGTTCTCAAACAATTCTTGTTTGCCACTTTTTAAAGATAATTCTCCGTTATCTTGAGCAATTTTATACAAATCTTGCATGTTTAATTTCCCAGCTTCAAAATCTTTACCTTTTCCTGAATCAAAAGAACTGTAACGCTCTGTACGCAATTTATCGTAAGCTGAATCTGTAATAATTTTATCGGCTGTTAATAAAGCTCTAGCAAAAGTATCGGCACCACCAATATGCGCATGGAATACATCGTCTAAATCGGTTGAATTTCTTCTAATTTTAGCATCGAAATTAACACCACCACCTTGTAAACCACCAGCTTTCATGAAAACCAACATAGCTTCTGTTGTTTCTTGTATATTGTTCGGGAATTGATCGGTATCCCAACCATTTTGGTAATCACCACGGTTAGCATCTAAACTACCTAGCATACCTGCTTTTGCTGCTGTTTCAATTTCGTGTTGGAAAGTATGCTGTGCTAATGTAGCATGATTTACTTCTATATTTATTTTGAAGTCTTTATCTAAACCGTATTCTCTTAAGAAACCAATAGCTGTGGCTGAATCGAAATCATATTGATGTTTAGATGGCTCCATTGGCTTAGGCTCTATAAAGAAATTCCCTTTAAAACCTTGAGCTCTGGCATAATCTCTAGCCATAGTTAAAAACTGTCCCATGTGGTCTAGTTCACGCCCCATATCGGTATTCAATAAAGACATGTAACCTTCACGACCTCCCCAGAACACGTAGTTCTCACCACCTAATTTAATAGTAGCATCTAAAGCTAATTTTACTTGCCCGCCTGCTCTAGCCACCACATCAAAATCTGGATTTGTAGCAGCTCCGTTCATGTAACGCGGATTAGAAAAACAATTTGCTGTTCCCCAAAGCAATTTTACACCACTTTCGGCCTGTTTACCTTTTATGTAATCTGTAATGGTTTCTAATCTACTCTCCGATTCTGCAAATGTTGCGCCTTCTTGTATTAAATCGAAATCGTGAAAACAGAAATAATCGAAGCCCATTTTACCAATGAATTCGAAAGCCGCATCGGCTTTATCTTTAGCTGCCTGAATTGGATCTGAAGCTTTGTCCCACTCGAAACTTTGAGTTCCTGGACCAAATGGATCTGATCCTTGCCCACAGAATGTATGCCAATAAGCGATTGAAAACTTAAACCATTCTTTCATGGTTTTCCCTGCTACAACCTGGTCTGGGTTGTAGTATTTAAATGCTAATGGATTATCAGATTCTTTACCTTCAAACTTAATGTTGCCAATGCCTTTAAAATACTCTTTAGTAGCCATAATTTATTTTTTATTAGTTGATATTATTTTTTATTTTATGATGTTTGTTTGCGTTAGGGATTGAGCGGTATGTTTGAGCTCCCCGACCTTTTTCGGGAGGGAGCGAGTAGCGAAAGCCCGACCCTTGCGGTAACGCCCTAATTTTTATTTAATACAAGTTCTAGCTCTTTTTTCCAGTTATTATATGCTTCTATGTATGGTGTTTTGTCTTTGAAAGGCATAAACGTCATAACGTGATCGTTATTCATAATGGTTTTTCCGAAGGCTGCAAAATCGCCCTTATGTAAGTTTGCAGCACGCGCAGCACCAATAGCTCCGGTGGTATTGTAAATTTCAATTTCTTGCCCAATTAGAGTCGCTACGGTGTTTGCAAAAATTTCTGAACGGAATAAATTATCGTTTCCTGCACGAATTACGCTGGCTTTAATACCATCGGATTTTAGTATTTCCATTCCGTATAAAAACGAAAATGCAATGCCCTCTAGTGCAGCACGACATAAATGTGCTTTGTTATGATTGTTAAGGTTTACGTTTACCATGCGCGTGCCAATACTTTTGTTGTTTAGCATACGTTCGGCACCGTTACCAAAGGGCAATACGCACACACCATCTGAACCAATTGGAATATTAGATGCTATATTATTCATTTCTTCGTAAGAGCTAACATCGAGGTTATTTAACAACCAACGGTATTGTATTCCTGCTCCATTAATGTTTAATAATTTCCCAATGTTCTTATTGTCTTTAGTATAATTTACGTGTGCAAAATTGTTTACTCGTGTACTTTCTTTTCCAGAAAGACTGTTGGTTACAGCATAAACTACTCCTGAGGTCCCTCCTGTTGCAGCAACTTCTCCAGGGTTAAAAACATTAAGAGAAAGCGCGTTATTGGGTTGGTCTCCGGCTCTATAATAAATTGGAGTTCCCTCGGCAAGACCACTATCTTGCTCTCCACGCTCATCGACTTGAGATTGGTGACAAAAAGTATCTACAATATCCGGTACTAAATTTGCACTTATACCGTAATACTCTAATAGAAAATCGGCAATACTATCGTTTTTAAAATCCCAGAATATACCTTCGGAAAGTCCTGATATAGTAGTATTCATTTTGTTCGAAAACTTATATGCTATGTAATCGCCCGGCAACATAAACTTATAAATTTTACTGTAAAGATCAGGTTCGTTATCTTTTACCCATTTTAACTTTGAGGCTGTAAAATTTGCCGGAGAGTTAAGTAAATGCTCGGCACATTTAGCCTCTCCTATTTCAGCGAAAGCGTTATGCCCTATTTCTACAGCGCGACTATCGCACCAAATAATACTTTTGCGCAATGGCTCGCCGCTTTTGTCTACCAGAACTAAACCGTGCATTTGATAAGAAATACCAATACCTACAATTTGAGACCTATTAAGACTGTATTCTTTTTTTAATTCTTTAATGGCATTACAAATATGCAACCACCAATCGTTCGGGTCTTGTTCTGCCCAACCGTTTTTTTGAGCGTACATACCCATTTCCTCTTTGGGTTCTTGCACAACTCCTAAACTTTTGCCTGTTTCTGTTTCTACTAGCGCAACTTTTATTGACGAGCTACCTATGTCGATTCCTAAATTGTAATTCATTATAATGAGTCTCTTAAAATTAGTTTGGTTGGTATGTATTCTTGAATAGCTATGTCTTCACTAACAAAACCTGCAGCTTTAGCACCTAGCTCTTTAAAATCTGTGGATATAACGGAAATGCCTTTGTAGATAAATTGTTTCATAGGCGTTTCGTTATATGATAAAAAGCCAACATCTGTTCCTGGCTCGAAATTGTTAGTACGGCATTGCTCTAAGAAAAAACCTAAAATACGATCGCTAACACTGATATAAGCTTCGTTTTTTTTAATAATAAAATCTTTTGCGTCGGTAATAACCCCAAAACTAAAACCCGCTTCGTTACAATAGGTTTTAAAATAATGAACTGTTTCTATAGGGTGGTGTGTAAATGTTGGATAAACGAGTACTATTTTTTTATATTTCTGAAAAGCTGCAGTAGCTTCATTTAGGGCAGTAAAAAACGATTTCCCAAAGTCTTGAAAAACAAAATTATTGTTCTTTTTAGCATGTACATTCCAGTCTATTAAAAGTAATTTACTATCGTTAATATCAGACAATACTTCGGAAACTTCTTTATTATCGAAAGTCATTACCACATATTTATAATACTTGCCTTTGCTATTATTAATTATGGTTTTAAAATTATCAATGTTATAATGATGAAACTGAATATCTGTGATTACATTTTCGGGTAAATTATTAACAAATGAATGGTATAACACTTCCTTATAAGCCTTAAATGTATCTAAAAGCAATAATACTTTACGTGTTTCATTGGCCACGTAGTAGCCTTTGTTTGGCACAGACTCGATTACACCATGTTCCTTTAAAATAGAATAAGCTTTAAAAACAGTATCTCGCGAAAGCTGCAACGCTTTGCAAACGGCATTAACAGAAGGAAGTGCATCTCCACTTACCAATCTATTGTTTGCAAGCTCGTTATTGATAGCATTTACTAATTGCTGATACTTAGGTGTTTCGCTATTTATATCAATTTCAAAATCCATATTTAAAACCATACTGTTCTGGTCTGGTCTGGTATGCAAATATAAAAATTAAATATTATTAGACGATTATTTTTTTTAAAAGTTTATTTTGGGCATAAAAAAAGCCATGTACATTTAAAAAATGTACATGGCTTTAAAAAAAATTATTTAACAAGAAAATCAACTCACTTTTTGCTGTTTTTTTAACTTATCTAGCAATGGAGACTTTTGTCGCATTTCTTTTTTTCGCTCATTAAAAACACGAACACGCTCTAGTAAAGCTTCTTGTTTTTCGATTCGCGCTTTGCGCCTTATTTCTTGCGCTTCTGTTTGTTTTAAATTTTCTTCTTTTTGTCTTACTTTTTCTTTAAAAACAGACCAATATGAATAGCCGTACATACTTAAAAATAGCAAAGCTATTATACCAATAATGACATAACCGTTTTCCATAAATTCTATCGAGGGATTAATTAGAATCAAATGTTAAAAATAAGCAGTTCACGCTTATTTTTGAAATCACTTTAAAGTTAGTAAAAACAGTTACTAAACAAGAATAAAAAAGACAAGCAGTTACAAAAAACAGATAAACGTAAAAAATAAATATTAATTTGTTTTTACCTCGAAATTTTGAGATTTCCATTTTAAAATTCCGCCTTCTAAATCATACACTTTTAGAAAGCCTAACTCTTTAAAAACAGCTCTACTTTTACCACTTCTGCGACCTGACTTACAATAAATTATAAGCGGTTCATTCTTATCTAATCCCTCTAAAGATTTAGAAAAATTATCGGACAAAAAATTAATGTTTTCGGCCCCAGAAATATGCCCAGCATTAAACTCTGCAGGTGTTCTAACATCAATTAATTTAATCTCCTTTTGTTCTTGTAAAAGCACGCCTAACTCTTCTGGAGTTACTGCTGTAAACACATCATCATTTTGCGCTTTACAATTAAACATTAAGGCACAAAAAAAGATGGATATAACTATTGAAATTTGTTTCATAAACTTACTTTAAATCTACAACATCACCAGTCCATTCTAGCATACCACCTTCTAGATTATAAGCGTTTTCAAAACCTAACTGATCCATAATAGCACAAGCTTGCCCACTGCGGTTACCAGAACGGCAATACACATAATAATTTTTACTTTTATCTAGTGCTTCTATCTCGCTAACAAACTCTTGTCCTTTATATATGTCAATATGTAAAGCCCCCTCAATAATACCATCAGCCACCTCAGCATCTGTTCTTACATCTAAAATTACCGCATTATCATCTTTAGCTAATTGCTCAGTCCACTCTTCTTGTGTTAAATCTTCCATTATTATTTTGTTGTTTTTTGTTTCATTATATAAAAACAAATTTAATATTTATACCATAATAGACGAAAAAAAACCGAAGTATTACACTTCAGCTTTTTTTCGGTTCTTTTAAAACTATTGAATTATACTTTTATACCACAACCTATTGCTCTTGTTTCGGTTTCTTTAATGTCTTTTCCGTTAAGTAAAGCGTCTACAGCATTTTCAACATATTTAGTAGTTACCGCACGAGCATCTTTATAATTATCGTCGATTGCTCCAATATATTTCACTTCATTCCCTTGCTTTGTTTTCTGTAAAACAAAAACATGAGGCGTTTTTGTTGCTCCAAACTTTGGGTAAACCTCTTGTTTTTTATCTATTAAATAAGGAAACGTAAAACCTTTTTCTGCAGCACGTACTTTCATAGCCTCTAGATTGTCGTCTGGTTTAACATTTGTATTATTAGGCATAATTGCAATTACAGGGTATCCTAACTCAGCATATTTTTTATCAAGCGCAACTATTCGGTCTTCATACATTACCGCGTAAGGGCAAGTATTGCAAGTAAATGTTACTATAAATCCTTTAGCATCTTTGTAATCGGAAAGCGAAACCATGTTTCCATCAATATTCTTCAAAGAAAAATCTTCTGCAATATCACCAATAGCATAACCGCTATCCATACTATTCGACGTTTTTAACGTAAACGCACTTGCACATAGCACCACTAGAATTACCGACATTATTTTAATTGTTTTTCTCATAATTTTTTAATTTAAAAATTGGTTTAATTCATGCTCTAACTCTTCGTAAGTAAAAGACTTTTCAAAAAACTTCCGCTTACCATTTGTATAAATAATAGTTGCAGGTATTGCACCAGACCACGTTTCATCGACTTGCGGAATCCAAGAATTGCTATCAACGTCATCTAAAGCGATGACTTTCGATTTTAATTGCTCTCTTCTAATAAAAGGTTTCAATTTAGATTCATATAAATGCGGAAAATCTAAACTTACCAACACAACATCTACGTTTTTATTTTGGTATTCAGACTTTAACTTTTCAAAATATGGTAATTCTTTAACGCATGGCCCGCACCAAGTTGCCCAAAAATTAATAACATGAACGTTATTATCCTGCTTATTTAAGAAAGGTTTTAAACCATCAAAATCATATACTTCAAGTTCCAACTCATTTTCATCCAAGTTAGATACTTCATTTAGTGCAGCATCATCTTTTAAGCCTTTTTTTTGTTTGTTGTTATTACCACAACTAACAGCAAGTAGGATGGTTATTATAAGGAGATATTGTTTCATAACTATAAATTTAATTAATCCCGTTTTACTTTTCTTACTGTTTAACAAACTTTTATACAAAAACAGAAAATTACTCTAAATTTTACATACTTTTGTGAGTAAGACAGTTATTAAACACATAAGGCTAATATGAAAACTCAGATGCTAAAAAAAGTGTAAAACAATTAATTTAAACGTAAAACCGATTTATTAAACCGGATATATAATATAAAAACAGAAAAAGTATTAGTGGCTGGCCTAACCACCACCAAAAAAGCTAAATTAGGTTTGCTTTTTTGAAAATTAAGGTTAATAGCAACGTAGGTTTCCCTAAACCCTTAGTAACCAACCAAGACTGCTGTACATGTTATAGCAGTCTTTTTTAAAGCGGAATCTCTAACAATTTAAAGCTATTTTTCCTTTTTTCGTAAAAACAGCACAAAGTTTTGTTTAATACTTTTTCAATCTTTATATTTGAACCAATAAAAAAATAACAATGAACATATTTTTAAATAATTCTTGGTGGTGGAGCTTTCGAAACTAAAATTCGTGAAGAAACCCGAGTATATTTAAAACTTAAAAATATCCAAAAGGCTTGTCATTCACGACAAGCCTTTTTTTTATTTTAAAATCGTTCACTTTTTGGCTATTTGTCGAAATACAAAAAACAATAAATGGAAAAATTTAATTTATACACACACCACAAAAAAATATTAACAGATACTATTACACCGGTTTCTGTTTACTATAAAATACGCGATAAATACCCGAATAGTATTCTACTGGAAAGTGGTGACTACCACAGAAGCCACAAAAACTTTTCGTATATATGCTTTAATCCCATCGCCTCTATAAAAGTAGAAAATGAAGTGATATCGCAAACTTTTCCAGATGGCAGTTCAACTTCACTTAATATTACAAGCGAAATAAATGTAGCCGATGAAATTCATGATTTCACCAAACGTTTTAAACCACAAACGGATGAAGATTTTAAGTTTATAAATAATGGAATCTTTGGTTACACAGCCTACGATGCAGTTCGTTATTTTGAAGATGTACAAATTAGCAAAAAAGATAATTCGGTAGTTATCCCAGATATCTATTATGCGGTTTACAAAAACATCATTGCCATAAACCATTACAAAAACGAAGCTTATATTTTCGCGCATTGTTATGATGATGCCGAAAATAATATCGATGCCATTGATAAACTTATAAACGTGCAAAACTTTGCATCTTATAATTTCAAGTCTAAAGGCGATATACAATCTAATTTAACCGACGACGAATTTAAAAACCAAGTTGAGTTAGCACGTAAACACTGTGCACGAGGCGATGTTTTTCAACTCGTATTATCACGTCGTTTTTCACAAGAATTTACTGGCGACGATTTCAATATCTATCGCGCCCTTCGTAGCATAAACCCATCACCGTACTTGTTTTATTTCGATTATGGCGATTTTAAAATATTTGGTAGTTCGCCCGAAGCTCAACTTATTGTTTCCGATGGTATGGCAGAAATCCATCCTATCGCCGGAACTTTTAAACGGACAGGCGATGAGGACAAAGACGAAATATTGGCAGAAAAACTTAAAAAAGACGACAAAGAAAACGCCGAACACGTCATGCTTGTAGATCTTGCTCGAAACGATTTAAGTCGTCACGGCAGCGAAGTAAAAGTAGTTACCTACCGCGAAGTTCAGTTTTTCTCGCACGTTATTCACCTGGTTAGTAAAGTTGTTGGCAAAAAACACAAAAGTACCTCAACCATGCAAGTTGTGGCCGATACGTTTCCAGCAGGAACCTTGAGTGGCGCACCAAAACACCGCGCTATGCAACTTATAGAACAATACGAAAAAACAAGTCGAGGCTATTACGGCGGCGCAATAGGTTTTATGGATTTCGACGGCAATTTTAACCACGCCATCATGATCCGTACTTTTTTAAGTAAAGACTATAAATTAAACTGGCAAGCAGGCGCCGGAATGGTATCAAAATCCAATGCCGAAAGTGAGCTGCAAGAAGTATTTAACAAACTCGGTGCATTAACGAAAGCCATAAAAGTAGCCGAAGACATATAAAATAATTTGGGCGTTACCCGAAAAGGGTCGGGCTTTCGGCAGTCGCTTTTTTTGAGAAAAACAAAAAAGAGCTTCAACAAAGCCTCAATCCCTAACGCGGGAGTAGCCCTAAGGAAAAGTGAACAGTTCCAGTAAACAGTGTTTACTCAGCTAAAAAAAGAAGAATAAAATTCAGAGTCATCTGAAAAAAAATAAACATATGAAAGTACTAGTCATAGACAATTACGACAGTTTCACATACAACCTAGTTCATTACCTAGAAGATTTAAACTGCGATGTTACCGTAGTACGTAACGACAAACTCACTCTAGACGATGTTAAACCGTTCCATAAAATCGTACTATCTCCAGGCCCAGGAATTCCAGACGAAGCTGGTTTACTAAAAGCCATTATAGAAACTTACGCACCAACCAAAAGCATTTTAGGTGTTTGCCTTGGTCAACAAGCAATAGGTGAAGTTTTTGGAGGTTCGCTTATAAACCTAGAAGACGTTTATCACGGTGTAGCAACAAATGTTACTATAACCGTAGACGACGAAATCTTGTTTAAAGGTTTAGATAAAAATATAGAAGTTGGGCGTTACCACTCGTGGGTAGTTAACCCAAATTTACCAGAAAGTTTAGAAGCAACATCGGTAGATGCTAACGGACAAATTATGTCTTTACGCCATAAAATTTACGATGTTCGTGGTGTACAATATCATCCAGAATCGGTTTTAACACCTAACGGAAAAGCAATATTAAAAAACTGGGTGGAAAATTAAAAAATAGTCGCAGTTTTCAGTGGTAGTTAAGTAGTACTTACTCGGATGAAAAAACATAATTAGCAAACAACCATTAACCAGTAACAATTATCTCTTTTACAGAAATGAAACATTTACTAAATAGATTAATAAATCACGAAACCCTTTCTACCGAAGAAGCTAAACAAGTTATAGTCAACATATCCAACGATATGTATAACCCGAGCCAAATAGCATGTTTTTTATCAGTTTTCATGATGAGAAGTATTACTCTCGAAGAACTAAAAGGTTTTAGAGATGCACTTCTAGAGCTTTGTTTGCCAGTGAATCTTAGCGATTTTAATGCTATCGATATTGTAGGCACTGGTGGCGATGGCAAAAACACATTCAACATCTCTACCCTATCGGCTTTTATTACGGCGGGAGCAGGTGTTCATGTTTCTAAACACGGTAACTACGGTGTATCGTCAACATCGGGATCTTCAAATGTTATGGAGCATTTAGGTGTGAAATTTTCTAATAATGAAGATTTTTTAAAACGCGCTTTAGACCAAGCAGGTATATGTATTTTACATGCACCGTTATTTCACCCAGCAATGAAAAACGTAGCGCCTATTCGTAAAGAACTCGGTGTTAAAACTTTTTTTAACATGCTCGGGCCTTTAGTTAATCCGTCGTTTCCAAAAAATCATGTTTTAGGTGTTTTTAATTTAGAAGTTTTAAGACTTTATAGTTTCCTGTTTCAAAACACAGGACATAATTATAACATCGTTTATGCTTTAGATGGTTACGATGAAATTTCATTAACAGGAAAAGCAAAAATTATTTCTAATCATACAGAAAAACTTTTTTCACCAGAAGATTTAGGCATTTCAGTAATAAGACAAAGTGATATTTTTGGTGGCGATACCATAAAAGATGCTGCCAATATCTTTGTGGACATCGTTAACGGAAAGGGAACAGAAGCACAAAACAACGTGGTTTGTGCTAACGCCGGTTTAGCCATTGCCACATCAAAACAAATTTCGCATCAAGAAGGTTTTGAACTAGCAAAAGAGTCGTTATTTTCAGGAAAAGCAAAAACGAGTTTAGATAAATTAATTGAGTTAAGTAAATAAAAAAAGTCCGCAGTTAATAGTATTCGGTTGGCAGTTTGCTCACTCAAAACTTAAGACTCAGGCTTCAAGACTAGAACATGAATATTTTAGACAAAATAACATTAGATAAACGTAAGGAAGTTGAACTTCGTAAAAGTTTAATCCCAGTTTCTCAATTAGAACAATCTGTTTTATTTGGAAGACAAACCGTTTCACTTGCTAATAATTTACGCAACAGTAAATCTGGAATTATAGCCGAACATAAACGCAGATCGCCATCAAAATCTGTAATTAATAACGGATTAAACGTTCAAGATGTAGCAAAAGGCTATCAAGATGCTGGCGTTTGTGGTATGTCTGTTCTAACCGATGGAAAATACTTTGGAGGCTCTCTAGACGATTTATTAACAGCACGAGCAAGTTGCAACCTACCATTACTCAGAAAAGAATTTATAATTGATGAGTACCAAATGCTAGAAGCCAAAGCTTATGGCGCCGATGTTATTTTGCTTATTGCAGCTATTCTTTCTCGAGACGAAATAAAACAATTCTCTGAGTTTGCAAAAAGCTTAAATCTAGATGTGCTTTTAGAAGTACATAACGAAGAGGAATTACATAAATCTATTATGCCAAGTTTAGATATGCTTGGTGTAAATAACAGAAATTTAAAAACCTTTGAAGTCAGTTTAGAAACTAGTAAATTATTAAGCACACAGATACCAAACGATTTTGTAAAAGTATCAGAAAGTGGCATAAGTAGCGTTGAAGCCATTAAAGAACTTCAGCCATTTGGATATCAAGGATTTTTAATAGGTGAAAACTTTATGAAAACAGACAATCCTGGGGCAAGTGCTACAGACTTTATAAACCAATTGAATAAATAAAATTTTACTGAATTTATTTTAGAACAACACAAATTGAACATCATGAAACTGAAAATTTGCGGAATGAAATATCAAGAGAATATAACTGAAGTCGCTGCTTTACAGCCCGACTATTTAGGCTTTATATTCTACGATAAATCGTCTAGAAATTTTGATAAATCGATTCCAGAAATATCAAGTTCTGTAAAAAAAACTGGTGTTTTTGTTAATGAAGATTTAGAAGTTGTTATTGAAAAAATAAAAACATTCAACTTACAAGCTGTTCAATTACACGGTGAAGAATCGCCAGAATATTGTGCCAGCTTAAAAGCAAAAGTATCAGAAATTATTAAAGTATTCTCTATAAAAAACGAATTCAATTTCGAGGTTTTAAAACCTTACGAATCTGTTTGCGATTACTTTTTATTTGATACCAAAGGAAAACACCCAGGCGGAAATGGTTATACTTTCGATTGGAATGTATTAAGCAACTACCCTTCTACTAAACCCTTCTTTTTAAGTGGAGGTATTGGTTTTAATGAAATTGAAGCTGTTAAAAAGTTTCAACAAAGTACGGCTTCAAAATACTGTTATGCTTTAGATGTAAATAGTAAGTTTGAAATAGAGCCGGGATTAAAAAATATAGAATTATTAAAAGACTTTAAAACAAATTTGTTTTTCCATACAAACCATGGAACAGACTCAAATTTAAATGAACATATGGAAAATTATAACGTAAACGAAAAAGGCTATTACGGCGAATTTGGTGGTGCATTTATTCCGGAAATGCTTTACCCGAATGTGGAAGAATTACGCCAAAACTATTTAAAAGTAATGGCAGAACCTGATTTTCAAAAAGAGTTTAATCAACTTTTAAAAGATTATGTTGGTCGCCCATCTCCTTTATATTTTGCTAAACGTCTTTCTGAAAAATACAACACTAAAATTTATTTAAAGCGTGAAGATTTAAACCATACTGGTGCACACAAAATAAACAATACGGTTGGACAAATTTTAATGGCCAAACGTTTAGGTAAAACTAGAATTATTGCCGAAACTGGAGCCGGACAACACGGTGTTGCCACTGCCACTGTTTGTGCTTTAATGGGATTAGAATGTATTGTTTACATGGGCGAAATTGATATTGCCCGTCAAGCACCAAACGTAGCCAGAATGAAAATGTTAGGCGCTACCGTTGTACCTGCACTTTCTGGAAGTAGAACTTTAAAAGATGCTACAAACGAAGCCATTCGCGATTGGATTAACAACCCTGTGGATACTCACTATATCATTGGGTCGGCTATTGGACCGCACCCATACCCAGATATGGTTACTAGATTTCAATCGATAATTTCCGAAGAAATAAAATGGCAATTAAAAGAACAAATCGGGAGAGAAAACCCTGATTATGTTGTGGCCTGTATTGGTGGCGGAAGTAATGCTGCTGGAACATACTACCATTATTTACACGAACTTGATGTAAAAATTATTGCTGTTGAAGCGGCTGGTTTAGGTGTTAACTCTGGAGAGAGTGCTGCCACATCTGTTTTAGGTCACGAAGGAGTTATACATGGTTGTAAAACTTTGTTAATGCAAACTAAAGATGGACAGATTACAGAGCCTTACTCTATTTCGGCTGGTTTAGACTACCCTGGTGTTGGCCCAATGCACGCACATTTATGCAAAACGGGACGTGCTGAATTTATGTCGATTACCGATGATCAAGCTATGACGGCTGGTTTGGATTTATGTAAACTAGAAGGTATTATTCCGGCTATTGAGAGTTCGCATGCGCTGGCTATTTTTGAAGAAAAAACCTTTAAACCAGACGACGTGGTTGTTGTGAGTCTTTCAGGACGTGGTGATAAGGATTTACAGAATTATATTGAATATTTTAAAATATAAACAAGCAGACGTTACTAATGCGTTAGGGATTGAGCGATTGTTGGAGCTCCTCGTAGAGAGCGACTCGTGAAAGCCCGCCCCCTTGTGGGTAACGCCCAAATAAAAATAAAATGAATCGTATTCAAACTAAACTCAAAGAAAATAAAAAACTACTGTCTATATACTTCACGGCAGGATATCCAAGCATTGACGATACTGTTGGTATTATTGAAGGTTTGGAAAAAAACGGGGTAGACATGATAGAAATAGGACTCCCTTTTAGTGATCCTTTGGCCGATGGACCAACGATACAGGCTAGTTCTACGCAAGCATTGAAAAATGGTATGACTACCGAGGTGCTTTTCGATCAGTTAAAAGATATTAGAAAAACGGTATCTATTCCGTTAATAATTATGGGCTATTTTAATCCAATGTTGCAATATGGTGTGGAGGCGTTTTGTAAAAAATGTCAGGACATTGGTATCGATGGCTTAATAATTCCAGATTTACCTGTAGATGTTTATAACGATGAGTACAAAGCGACTTTTGAAAAATACGGCCTGATAAACGTGTTTTTAATTACGCCACAAACCTCTGTGGAACGTATTAATTTCATCGATTCTATCTCGAATGGTTTTATTTATATGGTGAGTAGCGCTAGCGTTACAGGAAGTAGCTCTGGGTTTGGCAACGAACAAATGAGTTATTTTGAACGTATTGCCAAAATGGAAATAAAAAACCCACAGATTATTGGTTTTGGAATATCGGACAATGAAACGTTTACACAAGCTACTCAATACGCTAAAGGCGCTATTATTGGTAGTGCTTTTATAAAGCATATTACAGAAAAAGGCATAAACAAAACAGACGCTTTTGTAAAATCTATACTTAGCTAAAATGAAATCTCTTAACGATTGGAAACTAATTTTACTATTGTGCTTAACACTTGGCCTCGCTCCTTTTTTGCCAGAACCACATATTCTAGGTAAATTAAAATGGATATTAGGCGGAGCAACTGGAATGCAATTTATGGATTGGTTTGATGTTTTTTTACATGGGTTTCCTTTTGTGCTTTTAATAAGAATTCTACTGCTTAATCTATTTAAAGTTGGTAAAAAAATAAAATAACATGGCTGAAACGGAAAAAGTTGTAATTGTTGGTGCTGGTTTTGCTGGGTTGAGACTGGCTCAAGATTTAATAAACCACCCAAACTACGAGGTTTACTTAATTGACAAACAGAATTATCATCAATTTCAGCCCTTAATGTATCAGGTAGCAACAGCTAGACTTGAACCTGCAAGCATTTCATTTCCACTACGAAAAGTGTTTCAGAAGGCAAAAAATGTACGTATTAGAATTACAGAAGTTTCTGAAATTAATTTTGACGACCAATTCGTTGCTACCCCAATCGGTAATTTTAATTACGACCATTTAGTAATTGCTATTGGTTGTACAACAAACTATTTTGGAAATAAAAATTTACAAGATTTTGCTTACCCAATGAAAACTATTCCTGAAGCGATACAGCTTAGAAATAGAATTCTGCAAACTTTTGAAAACGCTTTAAACACAACTGATCCAGATGACTTACAAACCTTATTAAATTTTGTAATTGTTGGTGGAGGCCCTACTGGAGTTGAATTAGCTGGAGCTTTAGCAGAAATGAAACAGCATATTTTACCCAAAGATTATCCTGATAAAGATTTCTCTAAACTTAAAATATATTTATTAGAAGGCAGTCCAAATACTTTGAGTCCAATGAGTGAAGGCTCACAAAAAATGTCTCAAAAATATCTAGAAGAGCTTGGAGTTTCGGTAGTTACAAATACTTTTGTTAAAGATTACGACGGTACCACTGTTACGCTTAATACCGGAAAAACAATAAACTCTAAAAACGTAATTTGGGCGGCAGGTGTTACTGGTAATGTTATTAAAGGTTTTCCTGAAACCTCCATAACTCGTGGTAACCGACTTGTTGTTGATAGGCAGAATGAAGTAATCGGTTTAAAACATGTGTATGCTTTGGGGGATATTGCATATATGGAAACACCAATTTTCCCTAAAGGACATGCACAAGTAGCGAGTGTAGCCTTGCAACAAGCTTCACTTTTGGCTGACAACCTAAGTAGAAAAGTTAAAAACAAACCCCTAAAGGATTACGAATATACCGACAAAGGTTCTATGGCTACTATAGGTAAGCGTAAAGCTGTTGTAGATTTACCTAAGTTCAGTTTTCAAGGGCGATTAGCTTGGTTCACCTGGATGTTTATCCACTTAATGCTTATTTTAAGCATAAAAAACAAATTACTCATTTTTATGAATTGGATGATTAGCTATTTTAATAACGATAGTACGTTAAGAATTATAATGAAACCTGTTGCAACCAAAGTTAAAACCAGAAAAGAATAATGCCTTTAAACATAGTTTTAGTTGAACCCGAAATACCGAATAACACAGGCAATATAGGCCGCTTAGCTTTAGGTTCTGGCTCACATTTACACCTCGTAAAACCTTTTGGCTTTGAGATTTCGGATGCGCGATTAAAACGTGCTGGGCTAGATTATTGGAAACACCTTTCTATTACATATTACGATAATATTGAGGAATTCTTTAAAATAAACCATGATAAGAAGATGGCTTTTCTTTCTAGCCATGGTGAAAAAAAACATTGGGATATTCCTTTTGAAGACAACTTATTTTTAGTTTTCGGTAAAGAATCCGTTGGGCTTCCAAAATGGATTAATGAAACCTACGCAAATAAACTTTATAAAATTCCGCTGTACAGCCAACATATTCGTAGTTTGAATTTAGCTAACGCTGTTAGCATTACTGTTTATGAAGGATTAAGCCAATTAAGACTTAAATAAAGCCAGAGTAAAAATATTTTATTTTTCATTAAACTATTTTGTAAAAAAAATGTCTAAATATGAAGTTTAACTAAAAACTAATATAATTATGACATCAAAAAAATTAAAATTCGGCCTAGTTATCGTGGCATTATGTGCTGTTTCTATTACTAATGCACAAGACAAAAAGAAACCAGATCCAGAAAAAATGTTTGCTTCATATGATACTAATGAAGATAAACTTATTACACTAGATGAGTTTAAAGCAAAAAAGCGTAAAAAAGAAATGGAAGCTGAAGTTTTAGAAAAACGTTTTGCTAAAATGGACGCAGACAGCAATGGTTCTGTAACTTTAGAAGAATTTAAAGCAGGAATGGCGAAAGGAAAAGGCCAAGGAAATAATAAGAAAAAGAAACAAGCTAACTAATATTAGTTTACATTTTACAGTTAAAAGACAGCCAATTAGGCTGTCTTTTTTTTTGTGAATTAATTATAACATCCTACATTTTTATTACTAATAAATAATCGTATTTTTACAGCTAATAAAACCAAATCATTAATGGGTAAAATCATCGCAATTGCTAACCAAAAAGGAGGTGTTGGAAAAACAACCACATCGGTAAATCTAGCAGCATCCTTAGGCGTATTAGAAAAAAAAGTATTACTTATAGATGCTGACCCTCAAGCAAATGCAAGCTCTGGAATAGGTATAGATGTAGAAACTATAGAAATTGGAACATACCAGCTTTTAGAACATTCTAACACAGCAAGAGAGGCTATCATGAAAACAGATTCGCCAAATCTTGATATTATACCAGCCCACATCGACTTGGTCGCTATTGAAATTGAACTAGTTGATAAAGAAGCTCGTGAGTACATGCTTAAAAAATCGCTAAGTGAAATTAAAGACGACTACGATTACATATTAATAGATTGCGCGCCATCGCTAGGTTTACTAACCTTGAACGCTTTAACGGCTGCCGATTCCGTAATCATCCCAATTCAATGTGAGTATTTTGCATTAGAAGGTTTAGGAAAATTATTAAACACGATAAAAAGTGTTCAGAAAATACACAACCCAGAATTAGACATTGAAGGCTTATTGCTTACCATGTACGATTCGCGTTTACGCCTATCAAACCAAGTGGTTGAAGAGGTGCAGAAACATTTTAATGATATGGTTTTTAAAACCATTATACAGCGTAATGTTCGTTTAAGCGAAGCGCCAAGTTATGGCGAAAGCATTATTAATTATGATGCAAGTAGCAAAGGCGCAACCAATTACCTGAGTTTAGCAAGAGAAGTTATCACTAAAAACGCTTAATTATATGGCGAAGGCAACAAAAAAACAAGCTTTAGGAAGAGGCTTATCGGCACTTTTAAACGACCCAAGTAACGATATCCAATCGGCTGAAGATAAAAATGCAGATAAAGTTATTGGAAATATTGTTGATTTAGATATCGATTTTATTGAAGTAAACCCATTTCAACCCCGAACTAATTTTAGTGAAGAAAGCTTACGAGAATTAGCATCTTCTATAAAAGAATTAGGTATTATCCAACCTATAACCGTTAGAAAATTAGGGCTTAATAAATATCAACTCGTTTCAGGAGAGCGTCGTTATAGAGCATCTAAATTATTAGGTTTAGAAACTATTACGGCCTACGTTAGAATAGCAAACGACCAAGAATCGCTCGAAATGGCATTGGTTGAAAATATTCAGCGTCAAGATTTAGACCCTATTGAAATAGCACTTTCATACCAACGATTAATAGACGAAATAAACCTAACACAAGAGCAAATGAGCGAGCGTGTTGGAAAAAAACGTTCTACCATTGCTAATTATTTACGTTTATTAAAACTAGATCCCATTATTCAGACAGGAATGCGCGATGGCTTTATTTCTATGGGACATGGCCGTGCCTTAATTACTGTTGAAGACCAATCCATTCAGTTAGATATTTACGAAAAAATATTATCGAATAAATTATCGGTGCGAGATACTGAAGTATTAGTTCGTAATTATAACAATGATGAAACTGTGGCTGCACCAGTAAAAAAGGAAGCAGATACAACTATGCCAAATTTTGTTAAAACTGGAATAAGCTCGTTTTCAGAATACTTTGGACATAAAATTGACGTTAAAGTCTCTAAAAACGGAAAAGGAAAAATTACAATTCCATTTCATTCCGAAGAAGATTTTAACCGTATTAAAAAATTAGTCGAAGGTGATTCAAAATAAATTTCTAATAACAAGTTTATGTACTTTTTTATGTTGCTTTTCTTTATTTTCTCAAGATAAAGCACCATTAGAAGAGACAGTTCCAAAGGAAAAAACAAAAGCACTTCCCAAAGAATTTGTAGTAGACTCTGTTCTTCAAATAAGTGAAGCTTACGACCCTTTAAGACCTGCAAAAGCTGCTTTTTATTCAGCAATTTTACCTGGTTTGGGGCAAGCTTACAATAAAAAATATTGGAAAATCCCTATTGTTTATGCTGCTTTAGGTACTGGTGTTTATTTTTACGTAACCAACAGTAAAGAATATGATAGATATCGCGATGCCTATAAAAGCCGTTTAGCTGGTTTTGAAACTGATGAGTTTTATTTTGATTCTACAGGTGCAAAATTAGACGATCCGCGTGTAAGCACAGACCGATTGGAAACAGCCCAGGAATTTTATAGAAAAAACAAAGAAATTTCGCTTCTTGTAACTATTGGCCTGTATGCTTTAAATATAATTGAAGCTAATGTAGATGCCCATTTACTTCAATATAACGTAGATGAGAATTTATCTTTGGCACCGCACTACCAATTTAATGAGGTTGACGCAACTAGCAACCTTGGACTAACTTTAAATTTTAAATTTTAATATGAACATTGCTTTACTCGGATACGGGAGAATGGGACAAACCATAGAACAAATAGCTATTAAACGTGGCCACAATATTGTTTTAAAGGTTGACAAAGATGATACAGATTACGACATTACTAAAGCCGATGTAGCCATAGATTTCAGTATTCCAAACGTAGCTTTCAACAATATTTCAAATTGCTTAAACAACAACGTTCCTGTTATTTCTGGAACAACGGGTTGGTTAGAAAATTATGATAATGCTGTAGCTTTATGTAAAGAAAAAAAAGGCGCTTTTATTTATGCTTCAAACTTTAGCTTAGGCGTAAATATTTTTTTCGAATTAAATAAAACGCTAGCTAAAATGATGAGCACCTTAGAGCAATACAATGTTTCTATGGAAGAAATTCATCACACCAAAAAGCTAGATGCACCAAGTGGAACTGCCATTACATTAGCCGAAGGTATTATAGCAAACACTCCTCATTATGATGGTTGGATGCTAGATGCTAAAGCTGATAAAAAACTTCCAATAGTTGCTAAACGTATCGAAGATGTTCCGGGCACACATACCGTAACTTACCAAAGTGAAGTAGACACTATTACTATAGACCATGTGGCACATAATAGACAAGGATTTGCTTTAGGCGCCGTAATTGCTGCCGAATGGATTGTTGGAAAATCAGGTGTTTTCACAATGAACGATGTGTTAAACATTGGTTAAAAAAATAAATTAATGTAACGCTACATCTCATTTAGCTACTTACATCAATAAATAAAATATTTAGGATTATGACGTTAATGCAATGGTTTATATTCATTTTAATAATTCAGGTTATTCATGGATTAGGCACCTGGAAATTATATATTAAAGCCGGTCGCCAAGCCTGGGAAGCTTTTATTCCTGTTTACAACGGCGTCGTTTTAATGAAAATAATTAACCGCCCAGTTTGGTGGGTAATCCTTCTTTTTCTTCCCATAGTAAACATGATTATGTTTCCTGTAGTTTGGGTAGAAACCGCTAGAAGTTTTGGAAAAAACACCACAATAGATACTGTTTTAGCCGTTGTTACATTAGGTTTTTACAACTATTACCTTAATTATGTTGCCGATGTTACTTATATTGATAACCGCAGCTTACAACCAAAATCGGCTTCTGGAGATTGGGTAAGTTCTATTTTATTTGCCATCGTTGCTGCAACTATTGTACATACTTATTTTATTCAACCATTTACTATTCCGTCTTCTTCTTTAGAAAAATCTTTATTAGTAGGTGATTTTCTGTTTGTAAGTAAGTTTCATTACGGCGCCAGAATACCAATGACGACTGTTGGTGCTCCAATGGTACATGATACTATTCCTGGTTTAAAAAAGAAATCGTATTTATTCAACGATAATTTTGAAGAACGCAAAACATCTTTAATTAACAAACTACAACTTCCTTACTTACGATTTCCTGGTTTCGAAAACATAGAACGTAATGAGATTGTTGTATTCAATCAACCAGCAGACACATTGCTGGATATGAATGATTTTCAACCGGACAGAAACTATTACAAACCAATAGACAAAAAGACCAACCTTGTAAAACGCTGCGTTGGTATTGCTGGAGATAGCTTAGAAGTTCGCGATGGTTTCGTTTATATTAACGGAAAGAAAAACGAATTGCCAGATCGTGCACATTTGCAATTCAGCTATTTAGTTCAACCAAAAACTAATCAATTTAATCCTGCATATTTAAAAGAACGTTACGATATTACCGACGGTTTTGGTATTATTAATAACAACAATACATACTATTTTTCGGCAATTTCCGATGAAGCTTTATCGCAGTTTAAAAACCATCCAAACGTTGGAAGCATAACGCCTAACAAGAAGGAAAAAGGTGTTCGTGATGCTAACATTTTTCCTCACGATCCAAATTATAATTGGAATGTAGATTTCTTCGGACCATTATACATTCCTGAAGAAGGTAAAACAATCGATATTAACCTAGATGTTTTACCACTTTACAAACGTGTTATTAGTGAGTATGAAGGTAATGATGTAAAAGTAAGAGGTAACCAAATTTTAATAAACGGTGAAGTTGCTACAACATACACTTTTAAACAAAATTATTATTGGATGATGGGTGATAACCGCCACAACTCTATCGATGCACGAGCATGGGGTTTTGTACCGTTTGATCACGTTGTTGGTAAACCTGTATTTATTTGGATGAGCTGGGATGGATCTAGCCCACGTTGGGAGCGTTTCTTTACAACCGTTAGCGGTTCTGGAAAAGCAACATCGTTTTTAATTCCCTTTTTAATTCTATTAGCAGGCTATTTTGGATTCAAAAAATGGAAAGAAAGAAAAGCGGCCAATAGCTAATTATTGACTTACATTTTATGGATAACACACTATTAGAAAGCCTACTTAAAGCCTTAGAGTTTTCGCCAGAAAACATAGAGTTGCGATTTCAAATTGCAAAGTTATATTCTGATGCTTTAAACTATGCTGAAGCAGAAAAGCATCTATTATTTATTTTAGATAAACAGCCTACTGATGCTCATAAATTTCTATTAGCTGAATGTTATTTTAAGCAAAAAAAATATAACTTAACTGAGGTTATTCTCGAAGAACTAATAGAAAACAACGAGACTCCGGCTTACCTTGAGCTTCAATGCTTTTGCTATATAGATCAAGGACAAACGGAAGATGCTCTTGCTACATACCAGCGCATTTTAGAAATTGATAAAACGTTCAGGAATGATGAATTTGAAAATTTATTTAGAATTCCAGTTGAAGATTTTGATGATGATTTTATAGATGAAGATGCCATTTCTTTTTTAAGAAAACCAGACATTAATTTCAAAAATGTTGGTGGTATGGAAAAAGTAAAAGAGGAAATTGATTTAAAAATTATTAAGCCACTTTTACATAAAGATTTATACAAAGCTTACGGTAAAAAAATTGGTGGAGGTATTTTACTTTATGGACCTCCAGGATGTGGTAAAACCCATATTGCACGTGCTACGGCAGGAGAAATTAATGCCAACTTTATAAATATTGGTATTAACGACATTTTAGATATGTGGATGGGAAGTTCTGAAAAGAATCTGCATGAAATATTCGAAACCGCTAGGGCCAACACACCTTGCGTTATTTTTATAGATGAAATTGATGCCTTGGGTGCCAATAGAAATGATATCAATAAAACAGCCGGAAGAACCGTTATTAATCAATTTTTATCAGAACTTGACGGTATTGATTCTGATAACGAAGGTATATTAGTTTTGGGAGCAACAAATGCACCTTGGTATATAGATCCTGCATTTAGGAGACCAGGACGCTTTGATAGAATTATTTTTGTAGCACCACCAGATGATATTGCTAGAGAAGAAATATTTAAAATTGAACTAAAAGAGAAACCTACAGACAATATTAAGTTTCAAGATTTAGCTAAAAAAAGTAAAGAATTTTCGGGAGCAGATATAAAAGCAAGTGTAGATATTGCCATAGAGCATAAACTACTAGAATCTTTTAAAGATGGTATACCTAAGCCATTAACTACCAAAGATATTTTAAAAGCTTTGGGTAAAATGAAAGCCTCTACTAGAGAATGGTTTAATTCGGCAAAAAACTACGCGTTATACTCAAACGATTCTGGTTTATATGATGATATTTTAGTCTACCTAAAAATTAAAAAATAAATGGATAGTCCAAATCTAGAACGCGGTATTCAACTTTTTGAAATAGGTAGATATCAAGACGCTATCCCCTATTTTCAAACCGCTTTAACCGAAGATGCCCAAAGCAGCAACGCCAAATATTATTTGGCACAATGCCTATTTCTAACTAAAGATTTGGAAAAATCACTTAATCTTGCATTAGATCTTCGTACCGAACTACCAAATTGGGCGAATGTTTATTTTTTGCTATCTCAAATATATTTACATCAAGATGATATAAAAGAAGCAGAAATCAACATCGACAAATCTCTAGAATTAGATCCATACGACGATACTGCTTTTGGACAAAAAGCATACATTGAAATTACAAAAAAGAAATTTGACGCTGCTTTACACTTTGCCAACGAAGGTTTAAAAATTAACCCGAAAAGTAATTTTTGCCAAAATGCACGAACTACGGCATTAACCAAATTAAACAGAAAAGAAGAAGCAAAATCATCAATAGAAAACTTATTAGAAGATGACCCTGAAGATGCACACTCGCACGCTAACGTGGGTTGGAGTTACTTGGAGCACAACGATACAAAAAAAGCGTTAACTCATTTTAAAGAAGCCCTATCGTTAAACCCAAATTTAGATTATGCGAGATCAGGTATGGTTACAGCTATAAAATCTAAAAACAAGGTATACAATCTCTATTTACGTTATTCATTTTGGATGAATAAACAATCAGGGAAAAACCAATGGATTTTTATTATAGGGATTTATATAGCCTATAAATTTTCGGCAAAATTAATTACAGCTTCTGGTTACACTTTTTTATTAATTCCGTTAATTGTTGCTTATCTTCTATTTGCTCTAGGCAGTTGGATTATGGAACCACTTTCTAACATGCTTCTTATTCTCGACAAATACGGCAAGTATTTATTGGACCAAAAAGAAAAACTGAGTGGTCAAATATTTTTTGCTTTAATTATTGGAGCATTGCTTATGTTTATAGGTAATATTTTAACCAAAAACGACTATTTCACCATGTTAAGTTTAACATGCTTAGCAGCTATTTTACCGCTAACTCGTGGTGTATTGGCAAATACCAAAAAATCTCAATTAATAAATATCGCCTATGGTTGTACAATGCTATTGATAGCTATTGTACTATCGCTTATTGGTGGTTCTATTTCGCATATTGGTATTACTGTTGGTATTATGTTTATCGCCTATACTTGGCTTAGCAATTTTTTCACTAAATAATGAAAACTCTAATTCATCCCACATATTTCCCGAGTATTGCGCATTTTGTAGCTATTGCAAATACAGATGAATTGGTATTTGAAACCGATGATAATTTCTTAAAGCAAACCTATAGAAACCGCACTTACGTATATGGCGCCAATGGTAAACTTACTTTAAATATACCCGTGATACACTCACAAA
Source organism: Algibacter sp. Ld11 (assembly GCF_045066735.1). Taxonomy (NCBI): domain Bacteria; kingdom Pseudomonadati; phylum Bacteroidota; class Flavobacteriia; order Flavobacteriales; family Flavobacteriaceae; genus Algibacter; species Algibacter sp. Ld11. The sequence continues at coordinate 35,863 of NZ_JBISHH010000003.1, forward strand.
AAAATAGGCAGAAGTATCGTGATGTTAAAATATTTAATGAAGAAAAATGGCAAAGCTTACATTGGAAATCTTTACTTTCAGCTTACAGAACATCTCCGTTTTTTGAGTATTATGAAGATGAACTTCAGCCTTTATTTGAAAAAAAAACTGATTTTATTTTAGATTTTAATTTGAAGTGTTTTGAAACCATTACCGAGTGTTTACAATTAGACGTCAATACATCTAAAACAGAAACCTACAAAGAGGCTACTGCAGATACTAATGATTTTAGATTTTTAGTACATGCAAAAAAAGAACAGCCACAAAATTTTGAAACTTACACTCAAGTTTTTAGCAACAAGCACGGCTTTATACCTAATTTAAGTATTCTCGATTTACTTTTTAATGAAGGCCCAAATGCACTAAATTATTTAGAATCTCAAACCATTATTACACCTTAATGTTACAATCTATCGCACATTACGGTTGTCATTTTCTATTGCCTTTGGCCGTGGCGCTTATCTGGTTTAAACCGAATTGGAAAATGGCTTATTTAATAATGATTGCGGGTATGTCGATTGATTTAGACCACTTATTGGCCAATCCTATTTTTGACCCAAATAGATGCAGTATTAACTTCCACCCATTACATACGTATTACGCTTTAGCAGTTTATATTGCTTTACTATTTTTTAAGAAAACACGATTAATTGGTTTAGGATTAGTGATCCATATTATTGCCGATGTAGTAGATTGTTCCTTTATGTAAAATTCATCAAATCACAAAAACTTTTACAATCAAATTTAATAACTAAGAAGCTCACTCCACTTATTCTAAACTAAGTGTCGTACTTATTGGATAATGATCGGAAAAGTGCTCGCTATAACTTTTAAAGCCATTAACAGCAAAGGCATCATCGGTTAAAATAAAATCTATACGCATAGGTATAAATTTAAACTCATGTGTACGCCCAAACCCATTACCAGCTTCTTTAAATGTATCGTTAAGATCTCCTTTTATCTTTCTATACACATAAGAAAAGGCGGTATTATTAAAATCGCCACAAACAATCATTTTATACTTACAGTTTTTTTTATGTTCTAAAAATAACTCTGCTTGATTTTGCTGCCTTTTAAAAGCAGAACCTATGCGTTGTAAAAGTCGCTCTGAATTTTCTTTTTTTAAGCTCTCTATTTTAGTATCGATGCGCAAAGATTCTAAATGAATGTTATACACTCTAATGGTATCCTTACCTTTAACGACATCAACAAATATGGCATTGTTTGCTGTTTTTGGAAACTCTACCGACCCTGAATTTACAATTGGAAACTTAGAAAAAATGGCTTGACCATATTTCATTTTTTTTCCCGATAGTTTTTCGAATTTATACTTAAAACTAGACAGGTTAATATTCTCGTGAGGATGATATTCTTGGATGCTCAAGATATCCGGAGCTTCGCTTTTAATAAAGTTGGCAATATTTACTTCTACCTGCTCTTCAGGTATCCATTTATAAAGATTAAACAAACGAACATTATAGTTCATGACTTTAAAATTTTGCTCAGATTCGATACTTTTAGATGGCGAAAACTTGTATAATGACCCAAATACCAAGTAAGCAAAAAGCAATACCAAAAGAGAGGTTAGCATTTGTTTTTTTAAACGCACCAACCAATACACCACAAAAAGCGCATTGATAATAATTAAAAAAGATACGCCTAGATTTATTACCGATAAGAATGAAAATGTTTTAGGTGGCAAATACGGAAAAATCATTGCAAGCAACAATAGCATCGCCACAATACTATTGACGATATATATTATTTTATTAATGAAACTTAAGTTTTTCATTTTGTTTTTTTTGACTTCGCAAATATGCTATATTTCACGAGGTTTACTTGCCCCTTAGCAGGTTGTTTTGCGTTAGGGATTGAACGGCTTGTTTGAAATCCTTTTTGCTTTTATGAAAAAGCAAAAAGATTGAGTAGTGAAAGCCCGACCCTTTTCGGGTAACGCCCTTACTTTTAAAATTTCAATAGATTATTTACCTGCTCGAAAGAGTAATTCCTTTTCTTCGGCCGTCAAACTATCATACCCACTTTTACTGATTTTATCTAAAATAACATCAATTTTTTTCTGATTATTGAACTCGCTGAAGTCCGATTTTTTATAACCGCCTACTTTACTTTTATTTTTATGAACTGTTTTTAACGGTCCTTTTTTTGACGGCTTAAACATATTGGTAATGGCGTCTGCAAAACGCTCGAAACCTTTACCTATATCATTTCCCTTTACTAATTGGGTGGCGTAAATATAACCTAATATTGCGCCTCCAATGTGAGCCAAATTACCTCCTGCATTTAGTCCAAATAAACCTACGACGTCTAGAGCAACAATGGCTACACCAATGTACCAAAGCTTAAGATTAAACATAAAAACACGAATATCTTGATTAGGCATATATGCACACAAGAAAATCAATAAAGCACGAACGGCCGCAGAAGCCCCAACTAAACTAGAATTTCCTCCAAAAAAGCTCGGTAATAAAGCGTATCCTAAAAGAAACATGGCACCACCGCTAATTGCTCCAAGAAAATAAATATTTAATGCCGTTTTTGGGCTAAACAAGTTTAGAAACATGCGGGCAATTACGTAAAGCCAAAGCATATTGAATAGTAAGTGCAAAAAATCGTAATGCACAAAGGCATAACTCACTATTGTCCATGGATTCACCAGAGCTGTAAAGGCTTTACTAGATAACTCGAACCAACTTAAGACTGATGAAAAAATTAGACCTATTAGAAAAACAACTACGTTTACCGCTATTATTTTCTCTAATATATTAAGACGTGCTAACTTATATTTTATATCGGTAGTTAAACTCATTAGTTCCAACGGTTATTATTAAACTGTGTTTTTTTCCAATAATACATGATTAAAAACCCTGTAATTGCTCCTCCAACGTGGGCCATATATGCCGTATTACTTGGACTGAAAAACGACTGACCTGTAACACCTGAAATTAAATCTAAAATAATAATTCCTGGAATAAAATACTTCGCTTTTATTGGTATTGGTAAAAAAATCATCATTAATTCAGCATTAGGATTCATCATCGCAAAAGCTGCCATAACACCCATTATACATCCAGAGGCCCCTACCATACTCGCATTAAATGCAGGATAAATTTCTTTTAGTAACGTTATTTGAGATTGTGAAACTCCAGCAACGGTCTCGTTATTGGTTAGCATGGCTTTGATACTTTCGGAAGATAAACCAGATTCTAACAAGGCATTATAATCTGGTAAAAACTGAAAATAGTAAAAACCTATTTGAAGTAATACAGCGCCTAAACCCGCAGAAATATAAATAAATAAAAATCGTTTTGCTCCCAAAGTTTGTTCAACGGGTGTACCAAACATCCATAAAGCAAACATATTAAAGAGTAAGTGTGTTATACTTAAATTGTGTAAATAACCACCACCATGCATAAACATGTGGGTTATTAATTGCCATGGTTTAAATAATTCGTTTTGAGGAAAATACATTGCGAACCATTGATAAAAACCACCATTACCTATAAATAAGGTACCGATAAACATAATCACGTTAATGATTATTAGATGTTTAACGGTTTCTGAAATTCGCATCATAATTTATATAAATTTTTTGTCTAATTCGTCAACACTCATAGTTACAAATGTTGTTCTATTAGTAGGCGAAACATTAGGTTCTTTACAAGCAAATAGCTTATTAACTAAATGTTCTTGCTCGTCTTTTTGCAAAGACTGCCCCGTTTTTATGGCTAAACTTTTTGCCATAGATTTTGCTAGTAAATCGGTAGCTGAAAAATTACTATCAGGCACTTCGTTTTCTACATCGCTTATAAGCTGTTCTAAAATAATAGACACTTCGCTTTCTGGAACACCTACAGGAACACCTGTAATTTCAATAGACTCTTCTTGAACATTTGAAAATACAAAACCGGTATGCTCTAAATCTTCTTTTAATTGAATAATAACAGCTATTTCCTGATTTGAAAAATGTAAATCTAAAGGAAATAATAATTGCTGACTTAAAGCTCCTTTTATGGTGAGGTGCTGAAGGTAATCTTCGTATAAGATACGTTGATGCGCGCGATGCTGATCGATTACTAGCATACCCGATTTTATAGTGCTCACAATGTATTTATTGTGCAATTGGTATGTAGTATGCGTTTTCTCGATATCTTTATCGAACATAGACACTGTAGCTTCCTCGGTTTCGAAATGTACTTCACTAAAATCTTGCTGCGATTTTGTACCCTTAGATTCTAAACCAACATATAGGCTCTCCCAACTTTCGGTTGGTTCCTTTTTATAGGAAACAGCTCTTTGTTGAACAGGCGCCTCGTCTTGAAACGGATTAAAACTTCTATCCACTTCAATAGTTGGTGTGCTCGCCCTTACCGTTTCTTTTTTAAGCTCGTAAGGCGTATCTAAATTTGCGTCTCGTTCAAAATCTAAAACTGGTGCAATATTAAACTGCCCTAAACTGTGCTTTACTGCAGAACGAAGAATGGCATAGAGTGTATGCTCATCATCAAATTTAATTTCAGTTTTTGTGGGATGAATATTAATATCAATTGTTTGCGGATCTACCGTTAGATTTAAAAAATAACTGGCGTGCGTTCCGTTTTTAAGTAATCCATCATAAGCCGATGCTATGGCATGATTTAAATAGGCACTTTTTATAAATCTATCATTTACAAAAAAGTATTGTTCACCTCTGGTTTTTTTAGCAAATTCAGGTTTACCAACAAATCCAGATATTTTAAGCACTTCGGTTTCTTCTTCTACAGGAACCAATTTCTCGTTAGTTTTTGTTCCGAAGATATTTACAATACGTTGTCTGTAATTACTAATTGGCAAATTAAAAGCTTCCGTACCATTGTTATAAAACACGAAGCCTATACTTGGGTGTGCCAAAGCAACACGATGAAATTCGTCAATGATATGGCGTAATTCTACATTATCTGATTTTAAAAAGTTACGCCTTGCTGGAATATTAAAAAACAAATTTTTAACAGAAACCGATGTGCCTTGCGGTGTTACCACAACATCTTGATCGGTAACTTTACTTCCTTCGATAATAATGGTATTACCTACATCGTCCTGCGGTTGTTTGGTTTTTAACTCAACATGCGCAATAGCAGCAATACTAGCTAAAGCTTCACCACGAAATCCTTTTGTATGCAGTTGAAATAAATCTTCCGCACTTCGAATTTTGGATGTTGCATGACGCTCAAAACTTAATCGAGCATCGGTAGTACTCATGCCTTTACCATTATCGATAACTTGAACCAGTGTTTTACCAGCGTCTTTTATTATAAGTTTAATAGAGTCCGCACCTGCATCAATTGCATTTTCAAGCAATTCTTTAACAACAGATGCTGGACGTTGAACAACTTCTCCAGCAGCAATTTGGTTTGCGACATGGTCGGGTAAAAGCTGTATAATGTCTGCCATATAATTATTTAGAAAAGAATATAGATAAATCGAAATCGATGATAAATAAAAACACTAATACTAACACACCTACAATAATTAAAATGCGTCTATTAGCTTCATGATCTCTGTTATGCTTTAATTCGTTTAAAGCATTGTTTAGTTTTGTTTTAAACCCCTTGTTTGGACCAACAGTTGTTCTGTATTCGTCGAACTTATGTTTAATTTCAAAAGGATTACCTTCACCTTTATCGTCAAAAAAACGAGGTGTGTAACTGAATTTTTTATTTTTTCTTGCCTTTAAGATTCCCATAATTCTAGAGTTTTTAAGTGATTTGTTTTACATGTATTTTTTTTCTAATAAATACATACAAATCAATAATAGTACCAAAAATAAAGCTAAGGTTTTTACGGGCATTGCACCGCGAACCTTTCGCTTAACCGCTCTATTTTCTTTCCATTTAGAAATATAGTCTTTGGTGTTAGCGTCTTTGCTTAAACTAGAATCTGTTTTCCTTTCTGCAGAAAAACGAGATTGATAATCAAAGGTTTTATGTTTGCGTTGTTTAAACAAAATCTAGTGGTGTTATCTTTCAAAAGTACTTAAAAATAGGCAGAAATAGGGCTTAGAAATGCTAAAAATATCTAAAAATTAGAGTGCAAAATTGGTAAATCTTTCCGAAATAAAATATCAAATTCCAAAGGTATCAAATAAAACACCTTTGGAATTTATTAAATTTTTATAAAAAAGTTTAACTATTTCTGCGCAATTCTGCCATTTTTATAGCAGCAATAGCAGCTTCTGTACCTTTATTACCGTGTTTACCGCCAGAGCGATCTATAGATTGCTGCATGGTATTATCGGTAAGCACACAGAAAATAACTGGCGTTTCTTTCTGTACATTTAAATCTTTAATACCTTGTGTTACACCTTCGCATACAAAATCGAAATGTTTGGTTTCGCCTTGTATCACGCAACCAATAGCCACAACGGCATTAACCATTTGTTCTTGCATTTTTTTACATCCATAAATAAGCTCGAAACTACCTGGCACATCCCAACGCACAATATTTTCGGGTTCTACACCATTTTCAATCAAGGCATTGTAAGCGCCTTGAAATAAACCTTCTGTAATAGTATCATTCCATTCTGAAACAACAATCCCAAATCGAAAGTCTTTCGCATTTGGGATTGTTGTTTTATCGTAAACCGATAAGTTTTTATTTACTGTTGCCATATGTGGTAAAGCTATTATTTGTTAGCCAACACCTGCGCTTTTCCTATAAACACATCTACAGTAGAAGCTTCGGTTGCGTTTGGATATTTTTCTTTGATTTGAGTAAAGTAAGTTAATGCCTTATCTGCTTTTCCTAAATCTAAAGCAATAGCACCCGCTTTGTATAAATACATTGGCGTAGTATACTCGTTGTCTCTCATGTTCGCTGCTTTTTCGTAATACTCTAAAGCATCTTCTTTTTGGTTTAATTGAACAAAAGCATCACCAATATTACCTTTTGCTAAAGGCGCTAAAACCTCATCTTCACTATCAAAAGCACTTAAATACTCAACGGCATTTTTATAATCTTTTAATCTTAAGTATGCAGTTCCAGCATAATAGTTTGCTAAGTTAGCAGCTTCTGTACCACTATACTCTTCAATAATGTCCAGCATACCAAATTTACCTTCACCACCGCTTAAAGCTAGGTTGTAAAGTGAATCTTGAGCAACACCAGTTACGGCTTCGTCAAAATATTTTTGAGCTTGAAACATATCGTTCATAGCGTTTTCTTGCTTCGGGCTAGAAACAAACTCTTTGTATGCTAAAGAACCTAAAACAATTACAGCCACAACAGCAATAATAATAAAAATATACTTTTGGTTTTTCGCTACAAAATCTTCTGTTTTAGAAGCTGTTTCATCAAGGGTGTTAAAAACTTCAGCCGTTGTTGATCCTTCTTCAATATCTTGTTCCTTCTCAACTTTCGTTTTCGGTTTATAACCTCTCTTATTATATGTTGCCATTTTCTGTTTCTATTAATGTGGCGCAAAAATATAATTTTTCTTCAGAACTAAAAGGGTATTTATTTGATATTTTTCAATAATTTGCACTTCTTTTTAAGACTTTACCCTCTTTACGCGCTTTAAGTTGCTATTTATATGATTTTAAAATCACTTTCATTACTTAATTATAAAAATTTTGATAGCAAAACGTTTGCTTTCAATGAAAAAATTAATTGCATTGTCGGAAATAACGGCATTGGAAAAACTAATGTCCTCGATGCTATTTACCATTTATCCTTTGGGAAAAGTTATTTTAATCCCGTTGCGACTCAAAATATTAAACACGACGAAGAGTTTTTTGTAATTAATGGAGATTACACAAAAGAAGACAAACCAGAAAAGGTAATTGTAAGCTTAAAACGTGGACAGAAAAAAATTATAAAACGTAATGGTAAAGCTTATGATAAATTCAGTGAGCATATAGGTTTTTTACCTCTTGTTATTATTTCGCCTGCAGATAGAGATTTAATTATTGAAGGTAGTACAACACGCAGAAAATTTATTGATAGCGTAATTTCACAAAGTGACAACAGTTATTTGAGTGCTTTAATAAATTATAATAAAATTTTAGCTCAACGTAACGCGCTACTAAAGTACTTTGCACTAAACCACACCTTTAATAAAGACACATTAGATGTTTACAACAGCCAATTAACCGATTTTGGAACTAAAATTTTTGAAAAGCGCGATGCCTTTTTACAAGAATTTATTCCCATTTTTAAATCTCGATACGAAGCCATAAGCAACGGTAACGAAGATGTTGATTTAAACTACCACAGTGACTTGTTTGAAAATGACTTAAATACCCTTTTGAATAAAGCCATTAACAAAGACAAAGCACTCCAATACACAAGTGTTGGCATCCATAAAGATGACTTACACTTTAATATTTCGGGACACCCAATAAAGAAATTTGGAAGCCAAGGCCAGCAAAAATCGTTTTTAATAGCCTTAAAACTAGCGCAATTCGATTTTATAAAAGCTCAAAGTGGCGTAAACCCTATTTTACTGTTAGATGATATTTTTGACAAACTAGATGAACAACGTGTGTCTCAAATAATTAAATTGGTAGACGATGAAAACTTCGGACAACTATTTATAAGCGATACACATGCAGAACGGACTGAAAATGCAGTAAAGCAAGTACATCAATCTTATGAAATTTTCAAGTTAGAATAGCAACACCTTTCGATTTCGACATCAATATTTCTTCGGAAGAATAAAAAACTAATTGTTTTTTTTGAAGAATCACCTCCTAATTCACACTTTGAGACAATTAGAAATTAATCGGTTGAGTTCTTCCTCCAAGTAAGTGAAACCAATAATACAAAAGTAAACACTAGCTATAAACATTAGCAAAACCCCAAATTTTAATAAAAATTAAAGTTTTTGACACCCACAGAATCGTTTTAAATATATAATTTTGGTACCTTTAAAAATGAAAGCTATTGATAAGCTTTCATCCATTGTCCCCATAAATAAGAGCAATTTAAATCTTGTTTCATTTAAAATACATACGCTACAAACCTTTCACATTTTAACCTCATGGCAAAACGCAACAACGACAACATCAGTATTTCCGACGCATTAAAAGAATTTGTAGAAACTAACAGACTAGAAAAAGGTTTAGATAAAGTTAATGTTGCAGATGCTTGGGCAAAACTTATGGGTAATGGTGTACACAACTATACAAGTTCGGTAACTTTAGAGCGAGAAACGCTTTACATACAACTAACCTCAAGTGTTTTAAGAGAAGAATTAAGCTACGGTAAACAAAAAATTATAGACATGCTAAACGAAGAGTTAGGTAAGGATATTATTAAAAAACTGGTTTTAAGATAATTAGACCAAAAGAATTATATTAAAATTTTCAAGATATTTTAGTTACCTATTGTTTTTTACATTATCTTTGGCACTTAATTATTTATAATACAAATTACAATGAGTAAAGGTACCGTAAAATTCTTCAACGATTCTAAAGGTTTTGGATTTATCACAGAAGATGACAACAACAAAGAACATTTCGTACACATTTCAGGACTTATCGATGAAATTCGTGAAGGTGATGCAGTTGAATTCGATCTACAAGAAGGTAGAAAAGGATTAAACGCCGTAAACGTAAAAGTAATCTAAGATTTATACTTTAACAATTACAACTTTAAAAGTCTGTCAATTCAAATTGACAGACTTTTTTGTGTTTATTATTTTAGCCATCCTGATTACTCCATAAATTTATGGCATCACTTTTGTATTACAGATATTAATAATTTAATATTTTTATACAATGAGTAAAGGAACAGTAAAATTCTTCAACGATTCTAAAGGATTCGGATTTATAACAGAAGAAGGTTCAAACAGTGAGCATTTTGTTCACATTTCTGGATTAATCGATGAAATTCGTGAAGGCGATTTAGTAGAATTCGATTTACAGGAAGGCAGAAAAGGATTAAACGCCGTAAACGTAAAAGTAATTTAGTATATACTAGTAAACTTTTTTAAAACAAAAATCCCGCAACATAGGTTGCGGGATTTTTTATATTTTACTATTTTTAATACACTTTTGAGGCATAGCATAGCCTTAATTGCGTAGTTTTAATTAAAATTGCTCTCTTCCAGCGAAATGAAATTCACCTTCAATAGCTGCATTCTCATCACTATCACTACCATGTACTGCGTTTTCACCCATAGATGTAGCATACATTTTACGAATAGTACCTTCAGCTGCATCAGCAGGATTTGTAGCACCAATTAAGGTTCTAAAATCGTTTACTGCATTTTCTTTTTCTAAAATTGCAGCTACAATTGGGCCTCTAGTCATAAACTCAACCAATTCCCCAAAAAATGGACGCTCATTATGTACAGCATAAAATGCTTCAGCGTCAGCTTTTGTCATTTGTGTTAATTTCATAGCTACAATTCTAAATCCTGAAGCTGTAATTTTTTCTAATATTGCACCAATGTGTCCGTTTTCAACAGCATCTGGCTTAAGCATTGTAAATGTTCTATTTGTTGCCATTTTTATTTTTTTTAAATTTCTGCAAAAGTACATTTTTATATTTGGTTAACCCTTAATAGGTTTGTAAAAGTTTTTGTTGCAATACATTCCCTACACCCCGCATTTCCATAAGCACAGCTTTTGTTTCAAAATTAAATTTTAGAACACCAAAACTCAACTCTGGAACAACTTCTAATACTCTATGTTTATTAGGCTCTGCAGTGAAACTACTATATACATGCGTTAATCCGCTCGAGGTAAAATCAACCAGAGGGAAACTAACGCCTTCTATTTTGGTTTTAGAAAACTCAGAAATATGTCTATCTCCCGAAAGCAGTATTACACCCTGCGCTTTAGATTTTTTTATTAATTGCTTTAATTTATCTACTTCATGCGGAAAATTTGCCCATTTTTCAAAACCATGTTCTGCAGATAATACCTGAATGCTACTTACAATTATATTAAAATCAGCATCCGACCCATTTAATTCTGCCTCCAGCCATTGCCATTGTTTCTCACCTAAAATAGTGCCTTCTCCGTAAACACCAGGTTGATATCTTTTTTTATTTTTTTTGTCATCCGTTAATGCTGTTCGAAAATAACGAGTATCTAAAACAATAACTTTTACACTACCATTTAATGACTTTACAATTTGAGAACTATAAACACCTTCGCGATATCGTCTTTCACTATCATTAGGTACTTTCAAAAAATCCAAGAACAATTGCTGACTCCCCTTTTTAGCTACAAACTCGACACCTCCATCGTTTAAGCCATAATCATGATCATCCCAAGTACCTGTAATTTTTGTTGTTTCCCTTAGCCTTTTATAATCTTCATTAGCCAATAGCTTATTATAATCAGCCTCTAATTTTTTCATATTGTCAGTATCGGCATAGACATTATCGCCTCCCCAAATCCATAAATCAGGCTTATGCTTTACAACTTCAACCCAAAGCTTATTTTCAATATTTTGTTTATTACATGAGCCGAAAGCAATAGTAGTATCATACTGTATTTTAGCTTGTTTTACAATTTCTACTTTTGGTGTTTTGCAGCCGTGCACAAAAGTCGCTAAGACAAAAGCACTTACTATTAATCTTATTTTCATATCCTTCACCGTTAATTTTTCTATAAAAGTACAAGATTCTATTTTAAGTCTATATTATTAAATTGTATCTTCGTTTCCTATGAAAAAAGAAGATATTACCAACATAAAACAGCTATTATCTAGTCCTAAAAAAATAGTTATTGTTCCACATAAAAACCCCGATGGAGATGCTATTGGCTCTACTTTGGCACTTTACCATTACCTTTTAAAAGGGAACCATAAAGCGACAGTTATTGTACCAAACGATTATCCTACTTTTTTAAAATGGATTCCCGGAAATGAAAGTATTTCTGTTTACGATTACCAAACTAAAACGTGTAATAATTTAATTGAATCTGCCGATATTATTTTTACTCTAGATTTTAATGCCTTCCACAGAACCGGAAACATGGAAATGCCCCTTTCTGAAAGTAAGGCTTTAAAAGTTATGATTGATCATCACCAAGCACCAGACAACTATGCTACATATATGTATAGCGATGTAAACATGAGCTCTACTTGCGAAATGGTCTATAATTTTATTGACATGCTAGGCGATGAAAATTTAATTGATGCCGATATTGCAACATGTATCTATGTTGGAATCATGACAGACACAGGCTCGTTTAGATTCCGGTCTACCACAAATAAAACACATCAAATTATAGCTAAACTTATTGAAAAAGGTGCTGATAATACAGCAATACACAATAATATTTACGATACAAACAGTTTCGAACGGTTACAATTATTAGGTTGCGCACTAAGTAACTTAAAAATAGTTCCAGAATCGAGAACAGCCTATATTACGCTATCTCAAGAAGAACTTAATCGTTTCAATTATAAAAAAGGAGACACAGAAGGTGTTGTGAATTATGCTTTATCATTAGATGGCGTTATACTTGCAGCCATTTTTATTGAAGACAAACAGGAGGGTATTATTAAAATATCTTTACGCTCTAAAGGAAGTTTTTCTGTAAACGAAATGTCTCGCGCCCACTTCCATGGTGGTGGTCATACTAATGCAGCCGGAGGAAAAAGCGACCTCTCCCTTGCCGAAACCATTGAAAAATTTACAAGTATATTACCCAGTTATAACGATGCCTTAAATAATGAATAAACTAATTACCACAACCCTACTTTTTCTACTTGTTTTTAGTTGTAAAAGCCCCGAAGCTCGACGACCGATTTCTACAAAATCGGGATCGTATATCGACGCCTCTATTGCGCTTAATAAAAAACGTTTTGCCAAAGAAAAAGCCGCTATTGAAAAAATAATGGAAGCCGATGGTGGTAACTTTTTAGCATCAGACACTGGTTTTTGGTATAAATACCAAACAAAGATAGAAAGCGACAGCTTAAAAACTCCGGGTTTTGGAGATATTATCAATTTTGATTACGATGTTAAAACTCTAGATGGAGGCGAAATATATTCTAAAGCAGATTTAAAAACACAAAATTATGCAATGGATAAACAAGAGCTTTTTGCTGGCTTACGCTATGGCCTAAAATTAATGAAACCAGGAGAAACCGTAACTTTTATTTTCCCATCAGATCGCGCTTATGGCTATTACGGAGACGAAAATAAAATTGGTCCAAACACACCATTAATTTGTGATGTTACTGTAAATTCTATTACCCAAAATCAAACCAACTAACATGTATTTATTAAAAATTACTGTAAAATTAGCACTGCTTACATTAATACTGAATCTAACATCTTGCAAAGCTCAATACCCCGATTTAGAAGATGGTATGTATGCTGAATTTATTACAACTAAAGGTGTAATGGTTGCTAAATTAAGCTATGAAAAAACACCAATAACCGTTGCCAACTTTGTTTCTCTAGCAGAAGGCGAAAACACAATGGTAGATAAAAAATTCAAAAAGAAAAAATTCTACAATGGTCTTATTTTTCATAGAGTTATGGATGGTTTTATGATACAAGGAGGAGATCCTACAGGCACGGGTTCTGGCGATGCTGGTTATAAATTTATGGATGAGTTTTCTCCAGATTTAAAACACGACAAGCCTGGTATTTTATCCATGGCTAACTCTGGACCAGACACCAACGGATCGCAGTTTTTCATAACAGAAATTCCAAAACCACATTTAGATAATAAACACAGTGTTTTTGGCGAATTGGTTATTGGCTTAGATATCCAAGATAGCATTTCCAATGTAGAAGTAGACAGAAAAAATAAACCTTTAGAAGATGTAGTTATTCAAAAATTAAATATCATCAGAAAAGGTAGAGCTGCCAAAAAATTCGACGCGCCAGATATTTTTGTAAATCATTTTGCTGAAGCAGAACGCTTAGAAAAGGAAAAAGAAGCAAAAGCCGCAGCAATTTTAAAAGCAACTCAGGATAAATTTAAAACCTTAAAAGAAAAAGCAATCACGCTCCCTTCGGGTTTAAAGTATATCATTACAGAAAAAGGTAATGGAGAAAAACTACCTGAAACAGCAGAGCTATTAGCACATTACGCTGTTTATTTTGAAGATGGCAAAATACTAGAAACAAGCAAATTGGAAATTGCTGAAGCTTTAGATATTGTAAACGAACGCCGCAAAGCTCAAAACGGCTACCAACCTATTACTGCTGAAATTGGTCCAGATGCCAGAATGATTGCCGGTTTTAAAGAAGGCTTACAACAACTAAGTGTTGGCGATAAGGCTACTCTTTTTATACCTTATCACTTAGCTTATGGCGAATCGGGAAACCGAGGGATACCAGGTAAATCGAATATTATATTTGAAGTTGAAGTTCTAGAACTTTTAAAATAAAATTAAAATCGTGAATAAATCTATTATTCTAAGTTTTAGTAAGAAGTACAACGACAAAGAAAAGGATAACCAAAAAGCTCGTTAATTCTTTTTTAAATAAAACATAACATAAAACCAGTCTGAAACACTTAATTTCGCACTGAAAAACAAAGCCTATGCAACTATTAAAATTTGATTGGAACCCCATTACAGGAATTGATATTATTGGGAATTTTAAAATCCATTTTTACAGCCTTATGTGGGTTACCGCCTTCGTTATTGGTTGGTACATAATGAAACGGATTTTTACTAAAGAGAAAATATCTTTAGATTATTTAGATCCATTGTTTATTTACACGGTACTATCGACTATGATTGGCGCACGCTTAGGGCACGTTATTTTTTACCAATCGGAATTAATATCTCAAGATTTCCTAAGTATTTTTCTTCCCGTAAAATTTAAAGGTGGCTTTGAGTTTACTGGCTTCCAAGGTTTAGCTAGTCATGGTGCGGCTATCGGAATTATAATTGGTATGTATTTATATAGACGAAAATATAATTACAAATCGATTTTATGGATTTTAGATCGCATTGTAATCCCTGTCGCTTCTGGTGCTATTTTTATTAGAATTGGAAATTTTATAAATTCTGAAATTATAGGGAAAGTTACCGATTCTAGTTTTGGTGTTCGTTTTATTCAAGACGAATATTACAAAAATGAAATTATGCAACGTACAGGCATAAACGATGTTCAAGCTGCTTATAATGCTGTAACCAATAACCCAAAATTCAGTAGCTTATTAGAAGCTGTGCCATACAGACATCCAGCGCAGTTATACGAATCGTTTTGTTACATTTTTGTGTTTTTAATTCTTTTATATTTCTACGTAAAAACAGATAAAAGAAACCAGACAGGCTTTTTATTCGGCTTGTTTTTAGTGTTATTATGGACTGTGAGATTCTTTGTGGAGTTTGTAAAAGAAGCGCAAGTTGATGAGCGCGCTACTTGGGCATTAAACACAGGGCAATGGTTAAGTGTACCTTTTGTACTTTTAGGACTTTACTTTATGTTTATGTACAAACCTAAAAATGCAGTAAAATAAAATGACTTTAAAACAATTTGGTTTCATTTTAGCTATAAGCGTTACAGTTCTGTCGCTTTCAAATTGTAAAGACGAGACGAAGCCCATAAAGCAAACCGAAATACTTTTTAAAAGAGAAGGAGAGCTAACTATTACCAAAGCAGACGACTCTAAAGTGGTTTTGGACATTGAAATTGCAGATACCGATTTTGATATTCAAACAGGTTTAATGTATCGGAATTCAATGGAAAAAAAACAAGGTATGCTATTTGTTTTTGATGACGTTTCCGAGCGGTATTTTTACATGAAGAACACAAAAATACCGTTAGATCTAATTTATATTAATGAAAACAAAACCATCGTGAGTTTTCAAAAAAACGCAAAACCATTTGATGAAACCTCATTACCATCAAATGCTCCTGCAAAATACGTTTTAGAAGTGAATGCGGGATTAGTAAATCTTTGGAAACTTTCCGTAGGTGATTCTATAGATTATAGTGAAATTTAAATGTAAACAGCTTAAATAAAATATTAAACTCCATAAAAAAAGCATAAAATTAAAAATCTTATGCTTTTTCTATGCCATTATAATTCTATTTCCAACTTAAAACAACAGCTTTATATTGGCATAAGAATTCTCTAAAGCTTTCGTTATTTTCTTTTCACTTAACCATTTTACTTTGGTAATACCTTCCTTTTTTTGAGGTTTAAGTTCACCTGTAAAGCTCGTTTTCATCTCAAACCAATAGGTTATTTTTATTTTATATCGTCCATTTCGTTTAAAAATATGATAAGTAGTTTCTAACGGTTTAACAATTTCTAAACCTTCAACCATTGTTTCTTCTTCAACTTCACGAATAGCTGTTTCCTCAATAGTTTCATTGCCTTCAGCCTTTCCCTTTGGTAAATCCCATTTATCATTTCTATAAATAAACAACACTTTCCCTTCGTCATTATACACCTTTCCGCCACCGGCAATAACATTTGGCAGCTTCTTTAAAAACTTAGAAAGCAATTTACTTTCAGTTTTATGCGTAAGCCTTACTTCTTGCAAATTTGTTCTGTTCAACTTACGTATAGCACGATACAAACCTACGCGTTTAAGCTTGTACGTTTTATAACCTTCCCCTTTTTCAGTGTTGGTTGTTAATGTAATTGGTTTATTATTTACAAAAATTTTATGCATGGTTGGTTCAATTAAATGATATGGTAAAAATATCATTTTTACTCACAATCTGCTTATTGTTGAAAAAAAATATTTTTATTCCATTTACAACTTTAAAATAAAAGCAAATTTATGCGTAATTTTACGGCATGATATTCAACAAAGACACCGCTAAAAAAACTGCCGAAGTTTTATTGCAAGTACATGCTATAAAACTAAGTCCTAAAGAACCTTTTACTTGGGCTTCTGGCTGGAAATCACCTATTTATTGTGACAACCGTATTATTTTATCATATCCGCCAATACGTAATTACGTGCGCGAAACTATGGCTAAACATATTGAAAACCAATATGGAAAACCTGATGCTATTGCAGGAGTAGCTACAGGAGCTATTGGTATTGGTATGCTAGTTGCCGAATATTTAGGACTTCCTTTCATTTATGTAAGACCAGATGCTAAAGGGCACGGCCGTAAAAATCAAATTGAAGGCTTTATTGAAGGCGGCCAAAGTGTTGTTGTAGTAGAAGATTTAATAAGCACTGGAAAAAGCAGTTTAAACGCCGTAAAGGCTTTAAAAGAAGCAAAAGTAAATGTAAAGGGTATGGTTGCCATTTTTACTTACGGTTTTGATGTGGCTGAAAAAAACTTTAAAGAAGAAGGAATTACTCTTAACACATTAAGTAATTACGAAAATCTATTAGAGCAAGCGCTAGACACTAATTATATTTCTGAAAAAGAATTAAAAACCTTATCGGAATGGAATTCTAACCCGAGTGAATGGAACGCTATTTGATATAAAACACGTACACTGTAAAAACGAAACTTATTTAGAGGTAAACATTTTTATAGCTTAACGAAAATAAAATTACATAATAATGAATTTAGAATCCCCAAAAGTTAACGTTAGTAAATCGCCTCAAGAGGTTTTTAACTTTTTAGAAGATATAAAAAACTTTAAAACTCTAATGCCTGAAAACATTAGCAAATTTGAAGTCTTAGACAACGACAAATTTCTTTTTGCTTTAAAAGGTATGCCGGAAATTGTTTTAAAAAAGAAAGAGGTTATCCCTCCAAATAAAATTGTTTTAGGAGCCGCAGGCGGAAAACTCGATTTTTCTTTAATTGGGAATATTGTTGAAACTGCCGATGGCAACAGTGAAGTACAATTAGAATTTGCTGGTGACTTTAACCCAATGATGGCCATGATGATAAAAGGCCCAATAACCAAATTTATTGAGACACTAGCTACAAACATGCCAAAAGCTATTTAGTACAACAGTGAAATTTCTTTTAAATCGAATGTTTTTATAATCTCATCTTCTAGCAGCACTTTTAGCTTGCCTTCAGGAGAAATTCCTTTTATAAAACCAGAGAACATAAAACCTTCAGCATCTTTAAATGTTGAAGGTTTATTTTTTCGAAATAGATTAGCTTCATATTCTTTTTTCAAAGCGTTAAAACCTCCAGTAGCTATAATTCCGAAGTAATATTTTAAATTTAAAACTAGAGCAACCAATACTTCATCTAAAACAAAAACTTTACCCGATATAGATTTTAAAGATGATGCTTGGGGTAAATTCTCAAATTCTGTTTGGTTTACATTAAGCCCAATTCCTATTATTGAAGCTTTTAACTGACTTTGTTTTATGACATTTTCTATTAAAACACCACAAACTTTTTTATTTTCTGACAAAATGTCGTTAGGCCATTTTACGCTTAATCTAGGAATGCCAGACTCTTTTAAGGTTTTTACAATTCCTAAAGCCGTAGCCACACTAATGTAAAATGCCCGCTCGATTTCCAAACCAGAAACATCCTTAAACACACTAAACGTTAGGTTTTTTGCCGTTTTAGACTCCCAAACTGTGCCCATTTGTCCGCGTCCTTTAGTTTGTTTTTGCGTAGAAACAATAGTAAAATCATCCACATTACCCTTGCTAATTAGCTCACGTAAATAGCTGTTTGTGGAATTGGTGGCATCAAGTTTGATTATTCGCATATGGAAGTTATTGCAGAAGTCTAAAATCTTATGATTATTTTAAACCATAAAGAACTAAAAAAATAATAACTTTGCACAAATTAAATAAAATTAATGGCGAAACAAAATATAAACTCAGACCAATTAATATCTGTAATACTCAGTGGAATTGAAGACGTTAAAGGAAAAGAAATAAATATACTAGATTTACGAGAGATTGAAAATACGGTTTGTGACTACTTTATAGTTTGCGAAGGGAGTTCCAATACACAAGTAAGCGCTATAGTTAATTCTGTTCAGAAAAAAGTAAGCAAAGAACTTAAAGATCATCCATGGCACACCGAAGGCTTAGATAATGCCGAATGGGTATTAATGGATTATGTTAATGTTGTAGTACATGTTTTTCAAAAACAAATTAGAGAATACTACGACATTGAAAGTCTTTGGGGCGATGCAAAAATGACAGCTATAGAAACGAGTTACTAAAAAAAAGACATGGCAAAAGATAAGAAAAACGCAAAGGAAAATAAGCCTAAATTCAGTCCGTATTGGATTTACGGAATTATAATCGCTCTATTTTTAGGGTTTCAGTTATTTAGTGGTGCTAATTATCAAGAAGGTAATATTACTACGCCATCCGATTTTTTTAAATACTTAAAAGATGGTGATGTAGCTCGTGTTGATATTATAAAAAACACACGCGTTGCAAAGGTTTACCTAACAAAAGACGCTCAAGAAAAAGAGATTCACAAAAATTCTACACCTCAAACATTTATACCATCGGCAACTAAACTGCCAAATTACAAATTTGAATTTGGTGATTTACAGAATTTTGAAAACGAATTAAACACAGCAACCGAAAGTTTAGCGACTAAACCTGTTGTAAAGTTTGATACCGAAACCAATGATTGGAGTAACTTATTAATGGGTATTTTACCTTTTATTTTACTTATTGGTGTTTGGGTATTTATAATGCGTAGAATGTCTGGAGGTGCCGGTGGCGGAGCAGGCGGACAAATTTTCAACATAGGAAAATCTAAAGCAAAACTTTTTGACGAAAATACCGAAGTTAAAACAACCTTTAAAGATGTTGCTGGTTTAGAAGGGGCTAAAGAAGAAGTACAAGAAATTGTGGACTTCCTTAAATTTCCTGAAAAATACACAACCTTAGGTGGTAAAATACCTAAAGGAGCCTTATTAGTAGGCCCTCCAGGAACAGGTAAAACCTTATTAGCAAAAGCAGTTGCAGGTGAAGCTAAAGTGCCGTTTTTCTCATTATCGGGTTCCGATTTTGTTGAAATGTTTGTTGGTGTTGGTGCTTCTCGTGTTCGTGATTTATTTAAACAAGCCAAGGAGAAATCACCTTCAATTATTTTTATAGATGAAATTGATGCCATTGGCCGTGCTAGAGGTAAAAATGCTATGTCTGGAAGTAATGATGAACGTGAAAACACGCTAAACCAGTTATTAACTGAAATGGATGGTTTTGGAACCAATACAAATGTAATTGTTATTGCTGCAACCAACAGAGCGGATATTTTAGATAAAGCTTTAATGCGTGCAGGACGTTTTGATAGACAAATTTTTGTTGATTTACCAGATGTTCGTGAACGTAAAGAGATTTTTGAAGTGCACTTACGTCCTTTAAAAAAAGAACCAGGATTAGATTTAGATTTCTTATCGAAACAAACACCAGGATTTTCTGGAGCTGACATAGCCAATGTTTGTAACGAAGCCGCTTTAATCGCAGCTAGAAATGGAAAAAAAGCTGTTGATAAACAAGACTTCTTAGACGCCGTAGATAGAATTATTGGTGGTTTAGAGAAGAAAAACAAAATAATAACACCTAGTGAAAAACGGGCAGTAGCATTCCATGAAGCTGGTCATGCTACCGTAAGTTGGATGCTAGAGCATGCCGCACCGCTTGTTAAGGTAACTATTGTACCTCGTGGTCGCTCTTTAGGAGCTGCATGGTATTTACCAGAAGAGCGCTTAATTGTTCGTCCAGAACAAATGCTAGACGAAATGTGTGCTGCTCTTGGTGGTCGTGCTGCAGAAAAAGTGATTTTCGATAAAATTTCTACTGGTGCTTTAAGTGATTTAGAAAAAGTAACCAAACAAGCAAGAGCTATGGTTACTATCTATGGTTTAAGTGACAAAGTAGGAAACTTAACGTATTATGATTCTGGCCAAAGCGAGTATGGTTTCACAAAACCTTATAGTGAGCAAACGGCAGAATTAATAGATAATGAAATTTCAGCCATTATTGAAAAACAATATCAACGTGCCATTGCATTACTAGAAGAAAACAAAGATAAACTTACAGAACTTGCAGAAGTATTGCTTGAAAAAGAAGTTATTTTTAAAGATAATTTAGAAAAAATATTTGGTGAGCGTACTTTTATTAAAGAAGAACCAATAAGCAAGCCAGATATTATTTCCTAAAAAACTGTTAAGCTTAAACAAAAATCTTAAATTAATCGTATGGTTAATTTAAGATTTTTTATATTTGAGGAATCTCTCAAAAAAAACAGTTAATTGCACCCAGCTAAATGAGTCTTTTCAGAAAAATTTTTGGTTTAAAAGCTGATAAATCAGACGATGAACTGAAATCCGCAGACCGTGGCAGATATATGCCGGAAGTTAAGCTACCAATAGATGAAAGGTTTACAATAAACTTTAAAGCTAATGGCGGAAAATTCTTGTATTGTGAAAATTTATCTGAAGTTTTTCAAAACTTTCAAAATATTATAGAAGAAAACGATTGGGACTCAAAAAAAGTATTGCTTCTAGATTCCAACTTAAAAGATAAGTTTAAAAATTCCGACTTAAAATCTACTAAAGTAATAAGCGAATCCACATACTTTTTAACAACTTGTGAAAATCTTATTGCTAACGATGGATCGCTACTTATATCTTCAAACCAAATATTTGAGAAAAAACTTAACGAGCTACCTCTAAATTTTGTTGTATTTGGTACTACTAGCCAAATGGTGGAGAATATTGGCGAAGGGTTAAGAGGTATTAAATCTAAAAATCGACAAAAAATACCGACCAATATTACTACTATAAAGCAGTTTAAAGCTCAAGACGATAAAGACTTTTTAAGCTATGGTAGCAGTGCAAAAAACCTATACCTTTTACTTTTAGAAGATCTATAAACTTAATTGTTTATGATCGAACCCATAATTGCACAAAAGCGAACTGTTATGTATATTACGTGTGTCTTTATAAAAAACCATAATTAAAAGCACATGAAAGAAACCCTTACCCGATCCTTTTCAGGCTTGCTTTACGTTGTAATACTTATAACCTGCTTATGGTTTGAGCAATCTATTACGGTACTTTTGTTTGTTTTTGGTTTAATCAGCATGAATGAATTCTTGAAATTGATTCAGTTTAAAAGCAAAATTCCATATTTCATCTTTATCTTAATTTATGGATTAATAGCATATGTTAAACATTTTAAAATTGAACTTATAGCGGTTAATGAATTTATTAGAATCTTTATCGTGCTCACCGTTTTTGTTCTACTTTTTTTAATAAGAGATTTATTTTCAAGAAAAACAATACCGCTTTTTAGCTCAAAACGCTATTTGCTAACCACTTTCTATATAACAAGTGGGTTTTCATTCTTATTTTTAATTGCTCATTATTTCGAAAACTATAACCCTAATATATTATTAGGCGCTTTTATTCTCGTTTGGGTAAACGATACATTTGCCTATTTGGTTGGTAAAAACTTCGGAAAACAGAAGCTTTTTGAAAAAATTTCACCTAAAAAAACAGTCGAAGGTTTTTTAGGTGGCTTATTTTTCGCGTGTATAGCAAGTTTTTTTATAGCAAGTTGTACAAATACTTTAAACTCGACATATTGGCTTATATTGAGCATAATAATAAGCGTAACAGGTACTTTAGGCGATTTAATAGAATCTAAATTTAAGCGTCAGGCTCAAGTAAAAGATAGCGGAACTATAATGCCTGGCCATGGAGGTCTACTAGATCGATTAGATAGTATTATATTTGCAGCACCATTTATATATTTGTTTTTAAGAATTTTGCACTATGTTTCATAAAGAAGGAAATAAAATTATAGTAATCACGCTTGTTTTAGTCGTGGCCATGTTTTTATTAATTGATAATTTTATAGATATCTCATGGCTTAGAATTTCGCTAATGCTTATTGTATTGGCTTTTTTAATAATAATACTTCAATTTTTTAGAAACCCAAAACGCTTAACAGCGGCAAACGCAAAAACCGTAGTATCTCCTGTAGATGGCAAAGTTGTAGTAATAGAAGAAGTTTTTGAAAAAGAATTTTTTAACGAAAAACGTCTGCAAGTTAGCGTATTTATGTCTCCAATAAATGTGCACGTTACGCGTTATCCTATTGCTGGAAATGTTATTTTTAGTAAATATCATCCTGGCAAATTTTTGGTTGCATGGCACCCAAAAGCAAGTGAAGAAAACGAGCGCACAACCGTAGTTGTAGAAAATGAAACTTACGGGCAAGTATTGTACCGACAAATAGCAGGCGCATTGGCAAAGCGTATTGTAAACTATGCTAAAGTAGATGACAAAGCCACACAAGGTGCAGACTCAGGTTTTATCAAATTTGGTTCAAGAGTCGATTTATTCTTACCATTAGACACTAAAATAAAAGTAGAACTTAATCAAAAAGTTCGCGGTGGCGAAAGCATTATAGCAGAAGTTAATGATTAGTAAAGAACTAGAAATAAAATTTGAAGACGCCGTAAATCGGGTAAATGCTCACACAGAGCCTTTTCCTGCCGATACGCTTTTGAAGTTATACGCCTATTACAAAAAAGCTACTAACGACTATAGCCGACCAAAAAGCAAAAAGCCTATTATAAATGCTTTTAAAACAAATGCTTTATTTCAGGTGAAGAATATAAGCGAAAGTGAAGCTATGGAAACGTACATTGAACTTGTAGATAATTATTTTTTATATCGCGAGTAGTATTCGGTTATTTTTTTCTAGCTGATAACGGCTAAACATCTACATAGAATTCACCAACACAGCAGGTGTTACATGGAGCATACTGGTTTAATTAACAAGAATTTCATAGCGATTTTCATTTATTACTTTACTTTACAAAATCTTTTTTAAGCTATTTTAAGCTGTAAGGAGGGATATCTAGGCATAGATATATATTCAACTTAAAAAAAGCATAACTTACGATTACTAAAATTAAAAAGGATGTTTTGAATTAATCAAAACATCCTTTTTTTTAAATATATTTATAATTTCTAACCGTTATGCTAAACTCGCTAAACTCGCTTTTAAAGTTTCAATTTTAGCTAAAGCATCGGCTTCTTTTTTCTTTTCTGAAGCCACAACTTGTTCTGGTGCTCCGGCTACAAAACGCTCGTTAGAAAGCTTTTTCTGCACAGATTTAAGGAAACCTTCAGTATAACTTAATTCTTCGGTAAGCTTTTTAATTTCGGCCTCTACATCAATAGCGCCATCCATAGGTATAAAATACTCGTTAGATTTTACCCTAAAAGTTAATGCGCCTTCTACAGGTTCTTTAACATACTCTAAAGTCTCTAAATTACCTAGTTTTGAGATAACCTCATCAAAGGTAGTATCGATATCTTCATTATTAATTACAGAAAAACCAATAGCGTCTTTAAAAGCTATATTTTTTTCTTTTCTAATGGTTCTAATTCCCGAAATAACTTCTGAAGCAAATTCAAACTTAGAAATTAATTGCTCGTTTATAGGTTTGGCTTCTGGCCATTTTGCAACAATTAAAGCATCTTCCGGAGCCCTTTCAGAAATATACTGCCAAATATCCTCCGTTAGAAACGGCATAAATGGATGTAATATTTTTAAATTATCTTCAAAACTAGCCATCACCTTTTTGTAAGTAATTGCATCAATTGGTTGTTGGTAAGCTGGTTTCACAATCTCTAACAGCCATCCACAGAAATCATCGTAAATTAATTTATAAATAGCCATTAAAGCATCGCTTAAACGGTATTTACTAAAATGATCTTCGATTTCTACTAAAGCTGCATGAAATTTAGCTTCATACCATTCTAAAGCAATTTTACTAGAGCTTGGCTGCACAATACTATCACTTATTTCCCAAAGGTTAGTTAAATTGAAAGCATTCCATATTTTATTTCCAAAACCTTTACCCTGTTGGCAAAGTGTTTCATCAAACATTAAATCATTTCCGGCTGCCGAACTTAATAAAAGCCCCACACGAACTCCATCGGCACTATATTGCTCAATAAGTTTTAAAGCATCAGGAGAGTTCCCTAAACTTTTACTCATTTTTCGGCGTTGCTTATCACGAACTAAACCTGTTAAGTATACGTTGTTAAATGGTTTTTCATCTTTATACTCGTAACCAGCAATTATCATTCTAGCTACCCAAAAGAATAAAATATCTGGACCAGTAACCAAATCATTGGTTGGGTAGTAATATTTTATTTCTTCGTTTTCTGGATTTCTTATACCATCAAATACAGACATTGGCCATAACCAAGATGAAAACCAAGTATCTAATGCGTCGGTATCCTGACGTAAATCTGCTGTTGTTAAAGTAGCATTACCTGTTATTTCTTGAGTTTTTTCTAGTGCAGATTCTATATTTTCGGCAACTACAAAATCTTCTTTTCCATCACCATAGAAATAGGCTGGAATTTGTTGTCCCCAAAGTAACTGACGAGAAATATTCCAGTCACGAATATTTTCCATCCAGTGGCGGTATGTATTTTCAAATTTCTTTGGAAATAATTTCACCTCAGCATTTTCGCCTAAAACGGCTTCAATGGCTGGTTTTACTAATTCTTCCATTTTAAGAAACCATTGATCACTTAAGCGTGGTTCTATAACGGCTTTTGTTCTTTCAGAAGTACCTACTTTGTTAATGTGCGTTTCTGTTTTTACTAAAACACCTAAAGCTTCCAATTCTTTTGATACTGATTTTCTTGCTACAAAACGATCTTGACCTTCAAATTGTAAACCAAAACTGTTTAAAGAAGCATCTTCATTAAAAATATCAATAACCTCTAAATTGTGCTTATCTCCTAAAACCTTATCATTTTCATCGTGTGCAGGCGTTACTTTTAAACAACCGGTACCAAATTCTAGATCCACATACTCATCTTCAATAATAGGAATTACTCTACCACTTATTGGAACGATTGCTTTTTTTCCACGCAAGTGAACAAAGCGCTCATCGTTAGGATTAATACAAATTGCTGAATCTCCAAAAATAGTTTCAGGCCTTGTAGTTGCAATGGTTAACACATCATCACTACCTTCTATTTTATAATTGATATAATATAAATTTCCTTGACGCTCTTCATGAATAACCTCTTCATCAGAAAGTGTTGTTTTAGCCTCAGGATCCCAATTCACCATACGGTAACCACGATAGATAAGTCCTTTTTCATGTAAATCAATAAAAACTTTTATTACAGCTTCCGACATATCGTCGTCCATAGTAAATTTTGTTCTATCCCAATCGCAAGAACAACCCAGTTTTTTTAACTGCTCTAGAATTACGCCACCATATTCATGCGTCCATTCCCAAGCGTGTTCTAAAAACTCTTCTCTTGTTAAATCGTTTTTATCAATACCCTGCTCCTTTAACTTAGCAACAACTTTTGCTTCTGTAGCAATAGATGCATGATCGGTTCCAGGAACCCAGCAAGCATTTTTACCCAATAAACGCGCACGACGTATTAGAACATCTTGAATAGTATTATTTAGCATATGCCCCATATGCAAGACGCCAGTAACGTTTGGTGGCGGAATTACAATGGTGTAAGGTTCTCTATGATCTGGTGTTGAATGAAAATAATTATTTTTCATCCAGTAATCATACCACTTACTTTCTACCTGACTTGCATCATATTTTGATGGAATTTGCATACTTTGGAATAGTTTTTGAATATTGAATTGCAAAAGTACTTATATTTCTTTTTCTGTGAAAGCAATAAGCCGTATTGAAAAAACATTTAAGTCAAATATGCTTTACCATTTTAAATGGTTTGAATTAAAAGACGTACGTACTTTTGCACAAGTTAAATATGTTAATAAACATGTAATACATCCATTATTTTTGCAGATGATGGAAAAAGTGAGTATGTTTGACTTGATTTTAGAATTATTAACAATAAAACATTCTAAATTTTGGAATGATAATTGTAACCTATATAATATTAAATAACAAAATCATGAAACAAATTATTACAATTTTATTTATCGGACTAGTAAGCTTTTCGGTAAATGCACAGGCTAAAATTGAGTTTAAATCGGATACTATCGATTATGGTACTATTGAAAAAGGATCGAACGGTGTTCGCGAATTCGAGTTTACTAATACGGGAAACGAACCTCTGATTGTATCTAAAGTATCATCAAGTTGTGGTTGTACTATTCCAAAAAAACCAGACGCTCCAATTATGCCAGGAAAAACAGGTGTAATTGAAGTAAAGTATGACACAAACCGTGTTAACCCTATTAGAAAAACAATTACTGTAATTTCTAATGCAGATACACCAACAGTTGCTTTAAAAATTAAAGGTTTAGTTGTAAACGCTACAGATGCCGAAGGTGTTTTACAGAAAAAAGACAAGAGTATTGTTGCTCAATAAGCATTATTATAATTTTAAAAAAGGCTTAAAATCTTGAGATTTTAAGCCTTTTTTTATTTAAGCATATTTACTAATTTAAAACTATAAGATAGAATGGTATCATCTCTTTCAATTTTTAACTTAATGCGTTTACCGTGTTCATCATAAAATAGCGCCATTAAATCTTGTAAAGCAAATTGATGTGCTGGCTTATTATTTACACTTAAAATAGTATCGCCTATTTGTAACCCTGCACTATACGCGGGCGAATCTTTGCGCAACTCCAATATTACATAAGCAGGCTTTAGTTTGAGTTTATAAGTTGGACTATAAACAATTTTAGT
Source organism: Algibacter sp. Ld11 (assembly GCF_045066735.1). Taxonomy (NCBI): domain Bacteria; kingdom Pseudomonadati; phylum Bacteroidota; class Flavobacteriia; order Flavobacteriales; family Flavobacteriaceae; genus Algibacter; species Algibacter sp. Ld11. Next base: position 63,431 of record NZ_JBISHH010000003.1, read on the forward strand.
ATTATCGTCCGGTAGTCTACTTTTATTTTTACCTGTTGTTGATATAAAACCTGTATCATCTTTTACCAGCCGTACACCATTATGCCCCAGTTCTATTCCACTTTTATTATACCTAAAGGGTGCATTAAAAAACTTGTTTCGTTTAAGGTTTATTATTGCTTCCCGATAATTGAAAACAATGTTAAAGCGTTTCAAAATATTTCCAGAAACACTACCATGACGCTCCTTGTGGTTTAATGCATGACCGATTGAAGTTGTATCAGGAAATGCTACGTTAGGTTTTTTAATTATGAATTTATTTAAACGAAATGCTTCTATTTTAGACCGCTTTCCATAAACACTACCACTTAAGCCATGACCTAAAAAATCTTGAAAAAATGGACGATTAGAAGTAATCCCAATGGATTGATTCTCAAACAACCAAAGCGCATCACTACCACCAGAATCTATAAGCATTTTTACAAGAATATGGTTATTATCGATATTAACTTCACCATTTATGTAAGGCTTATTATTATAAAACTCTAGGTTTAGATTCACGCAAGCGCTACAAGACTTACGCTTATAGTCCTGTTGATTAATAAGCCTTAAAAAGCGCCTAGTGTAATTAATTTCTACAACTAAATCTTTAAACAAATCGTAGCCAATAATACCATGTATAGGCACCCCGAGTTTATGGCTAAAGTTTAAACTAGAATCTAATATGGCATATAAATCTTGATTAATATTGATAGCATCACCAATTCTAAAAATATTATTCTTAGACCTTAAAGCTAGCATAGGCTCTCCTTCACCTAAACCTCTTAACATTATCTTTTCTGTTTTTTTTATCTTTAAAGAATCCGATATGTTTAAAAAATTAAAAACAATAGGCTTACTTACGCCTGTATCAAGCAAAAAAGATAAGGTCACTCCGTTAATTTCAACGGGAATAATTATTAAGTTATTAATGAGGTTAAATTTTATTTTATCGGCACCTTTTTTACTGTTTACAATAAATTTGCCTTGAGAATAGCAAACACTGCTACTCAAAACATAAAAAATCATAACATAAAACACCTTTTTCATATAGAATAAAAACTAATATCTAACAATTTACTAAACATTATCATAAGTCCCGTATTAAAGCCTTGTTTTAAAAAATATCTAGGATTATTTTTGCAACTTTGCAAGTAAACACATATAAATGCCAACAATATCTAAAAAAGGGCTGTTAATGCCTGAGTCTCCAATCCGTAAGTTAGTTCCTTATGCAGAAGCTGCAATTAAAAAAGGAAAAACAATCTACCATTTAAATATTGGACAACCAGATATTAAAACTCCCGATGTCGCCCTAGAAGCCGTTAAAAACAATACCTTAAAAACTATTGAATATTCTAGGTCACAAGGTTCGGATACCTACAGAGAAAAACTTGCCGGCTATTATGCCAAACATCAAATTAATGTAACGCTAGACGACATTGTAGTAACTACAGGAGCGAGTGAGGCTTTACAGTTTTTATTTAGTAGTGTTATGAATCCTGGAGATGAAGTCATTATTCCAGAACCATTTTATGCTAACTACAATGCTTTTTCTATAGCTAGTGGTGTAAAAGTGGTACCTGCCGTTTGCTCGATTGATAATAATTTTGCGTTACCGACTATAGCTGCTTTCGAAAAATTAATTACCCCAAAAACCAAAGCGATATTAATTTGCAACCCAGGTAACCCTACAGGTTACTTATACTCTAAAGAGGAAATTAACAAACTCGCAAGTATTGTAATAGAACACGACTTGTACCTAATTGCCGACGAGGTTTACAGGGAATTTGTTTATGATGGCCATACTCACTATTCTGTTTTACAAGAAAAAGGTGTAGATGAACATGCTATAATAGTCGATTCGGTATCTAAAAGATATAGTATGTGTGGCGCTCGTGTGGGCTGTTTAGTTTCCAAAAACAAAGCTGTTATGCATACGGTTTTAAAATTTGCTCAAGCAAGACTGAGTCCTCCCACTTATGCTCAAATTGCAAGCGAAGCCGCTTTAGAAACACCACAAAGTTATTTTGATGATGTTATTGAAGAATATGTTGGAAGAAGAAACACTTTAATTAACGAATTACAAAAAATTGAAGGCCTTAAAGTAGCAAAACCTAAAGGCGCATTTTATTGTATTGTTGAATTACCGGTAAAAGATTCCGATCACTTTGCTAAATGGCTATTAGAATCTTTTGATGTTGATGGAGAAACCGTTATGGTAGCTCCCGCAGCTGGTTTTTACTCTACTCCAGGAGTTGGTTTAAACCAAATACGTATTGCTTACGTACTTAAAAAGGAAAGCCTAATAAAAGCTGTACACATTTTAAAACAAGCTTTAAAAGTTTATAAAGATTAGTGCCAGTGCAAATATTGAATAATATATCCTTAAAACCATATAATACGTTTGGAATTAATGCCGTTGCAAAACATTTCACTTCGGTATCATCTATTAGTGATTTAAAAGCTGTTTTAGCTTTAGAAAACCACCCAAACAAGCTTATATTAGGCGGTGGTAGCAACTTGTTACTTACCAAGGATTATGAAGGTTTGGCTCTTCATATTAATCTAAAAGGAATTGAAATAATTTCTGAAGATAATAATACCGCCATCGTAAAAGCACAAGCCGGCGAAAACTGGCATGAGTTTGTATTGTGGTGCTTATCACATAATTTTGGAGGTCTTGAAAACCTTTCGCTAATACCGGGAAATGTTGGCACCACACCTATACAAAACATTGGTGCTTATGGTGTTGAAATAAAAGATACTTTTGAATCTTGTGAAGCCATAAATTTAAAAACTCTAAACTTTGAAAGTTTCACAAAGGAAGACTGTAATTTTGGCTATCGCAACTCCACCTTCAAACAAGAAAACAAAGGAAAATACATTATTACTAGTGTATGCTTTAAGCTGTCGAAAACAAACCACGCACTAAACTTTAATTACGGTACAATTGCTAATGAGCTTGAAAATAACGGTATTAAACAACCAACTATTCAAGATATTTCCAAAGCCGTAATTGCTATACGCCAAAGTAAATTACCAGATCCTAAAGAAATTGGTAATAGTGGTAGTTTTTTTAAAAACCCTGTAATATCTAAATTAGAGTTTAACCAATTACTAAAAAACTTCCCGAACGCACCTAGCTATCCAATATCAGACCACGAAGTTAAAGTTCCTGCAGGTTGGTTAATTGAAAAATCGGGCTTCAAAGGAAAACAATTTGGCAATTATGGCGTTCATAAAAAGCAAGCTTTGGTTTTAGTAAACTATGGAGAAGCAAAAGGCTCGGATATTTTTAAACTCTCAAAACTCATCCAAAAAACGGTGAAACGACTTTTTAATATTTCAATTGAAGCCGAAGTAAACATCTTATAATTAAAAGACAATCCTAACTTTGGTATATTTGCATATCATTAAACCAACTTTATATTGATTTCAGCTATAGAAAAAGACATAGTTTATTTATTAGAACGTGGTGATAAAAAAGCTATTACACTATTGTATGAGAATTATGCGGACTCTCTATACGGCGTAATACAGAAAATTATTAGTGACGAAGATACGGCTCAAGATGTTCTACAAGAAACGTTTGTTAAAATTTGGCGCTATGCTAAAAAGTACGATTCTAGCAAAGCCAAACTATTTACATGGCTGTATCGTATAGCATACAATACGGCTATAGACAAAGTAAGATCCTTAAAAAATAAAACAAACAAAGAAGTCCAGATAGAAACTTCAACCGTATATAAAATAACTACGAACCAACTAAATGACGATGTTTTAGATATTCAAAAACATCTAAGTACTTTAGAAGAAAAGTATCAAATTGTAATAAACGCCCTCTTTTTTGAAGGCATGACCCAGCAAGAAGCTAGCGAAGAACTTGACATTCCGCTAGGTACTATAAAATCGAGATTAAAAATTGGATTACGAGAATTGAAAAAAATCTACAATCCTTAAAATTATTAACGTCATGAATGAAAAAATAACCCTTTTTTTAAATTCTGGCCTATTAGAAAAATATCTAATTGGTGACACAACTTCTGTAGAAACAGAAAAAGTGGAGTCTTTTATTTCAAAATACCCAGATGTACAGAATGCCTACAACAGCTTGCAACATAACTTAGAAATTGTTACAAAAACAAATGCTGTAGAAGCGCCTAAATTTATTTTAGACAATATTTTAGACGAACTAGACGAGAAACCGGTAGTAAATTTAAACGCTAAAAAGAAATACAAAGCATGGTACAAGTACACCATTGCAGCTAGTCTTATAGCTTTTGTTTTTGCAGGAACCTCGTACTCGTTTTACAATCAAAATCTAAAGCTTTCTAAAGAAAACCAGGTGGTTGTGGATGAAATATTTGACCTAAGAGGTGATATCGAGAAAAACAATATAATGCTTGATAATGTAATGAGGCAACTTTTAAAACTTAACAACCCAGAAACAGAAAAGTATATCATTTCTGGTAATGAGCGTGCTAAAGACTTAAAAACAGTAGCCTACATTAACCCTAAGGAAAAAACATCTATGATTGATGTAGTATCTTTACCAAAATTACCCGAAGAGCAATGCTACCAAATTTGGGCAGACTTACAAGGCGAAATGGTAAGCTTAGGTATTCTCAATGAAACAGATCGTAAATTAATGAATTTACCTTATGCAGAAAATGCATTAGCTTTAAATATAACTATAGAGCCAAAAGGTGGTAACACTGTTGCCTCTGTTGAAAACTCTGTTGCCGAAATTACTTTACATTAAGTACCTGCTTTAGCAACACGTAAACTAAACTAAAATTAAAAGCCTCATTTATAAATAAATGAGGCTTTCTTGCTATTAATAAACTTCTTATACAACTCTACACGAATTGCTAATCGGGCTTATTCTTGTTTATTCTTTATCGAATAATGCTTTATGTATAAATCCAGCAACAATAGCACCCGCAATTGGAGCTACCCAAAACAACCAAAGTTGTCCAGTGAACTCTGCGCCAGCAAATAAGGCCTGGCTAGTAGAACGTGCAGGATTTACAGATGTATTTGTAATTGGAATACTTATTAAATGAATTAAGGTTAAACCTAAACCAATAGCTATTGGAGCAAAACCTTTTGGTGCTCTAGAGTTTGTACTTCCTAAAATAATTAAAAGGAAAAACATTGTTAATAAAAACTCTGCTATTAACGCAGCAACCATAGAATAACCATCTGGAGATAAATTACCATAACCATTAGCTGCAAAACCTCCTACAGTTTCAAAACCTGCTTTATTACTAACTATTAAGTATAAAGCTCCAGCCGCAGCAACAGCCCCTATTAATTGCGAAACAACGTAACCTATTAAATTTTTGGCCTCAAACTTTCCGCCAGCCCAAAGACCAATAGAAACAGCTGGATTAAAATGCCCTCCAGAAATATGTCCAACCGCATAAGCCATAGTTAACACTGTTAATCCAAATGCTAAAGCAACCCCAGCAAAGCCAATTCCTAATTCTGGATAAGCCGCTGCAAAAATAGCACTACCGCAACCTCCAAAAACCAGCCAAAATGTTCCAAAAAACTCTGCAAATAATTTCTTCATAATTAATATTTTAATTCGTTAATAAAACATAAACAGCTGTTTACTCACATTTTAGACACTATATTTTTCGTTAAGTCACAATTCGTTAATTATCACTTCCGTTTTTAAAGGTTAAAATCATATCTTTGTAAACTATTTTGTTACAAGGTTGAAAAAGCTGTGTTTTTGTAATTTTACTAAACCAATTTCGACTTATTTTAAAATTAAAATCTCATTTTTATTATGAAACTTTTACTAATAACTGTTGTATTGTTAGGACTTGGTATTGCGGGAATTGCCATTAAATTATGGGCAAAAAAAGACGGTAAATTTGCCGGAACTTGTGCGAGCCAAAACCCAATGCTTAATAAAGAAGGTGAAGCTTGTGGTTTTTGCGGAAAAACGCCAGACCAGTATGCCGATTGTAGCGAACCTCAACATTCTTAAAATTTAATGGTTATACTTGATTTGTTACTCTACGCATTTACTGCTGTAGTCTTTATTCAAGTGGTTTATTATCTTTTTATTTTCGGAAGTTTTGCTTTTCTGAAACAAAAAAAACCATCTTCTAAAAAAATTCCGGTTTCGGTTATTGTTTGTGCTAAAAACGAAGCTCAAAATTTAAAAACTTTTATTCCTTCAATAATAGAGCAAGACTATCCTGAATTTGAAATTGTTTTAATTAATGATGGATCTCATGATGAAACCTTAGATGTTATTGAAGAATTCTCAAAAACACATAACAATATAAAGATTGTTAATGTAAAAAATATTGAAGCCTTTTGGGGAAATAAAAAATACGCATTAACACTAGGTATTAAAGCCTCTAAACACGATTACCTTTTATTTACCGATGCCGATTGTAAACCAGTTTCTAAATATTGGATAAAAGACATGAGTGCTCACTTCAACGATAAAAAATCTATTGTTTTAGGTTACGGTGGCTACTCTAAGGTAAAATATTCATTTTTAAATAAACTTATCCGTTTTGAAACGGTTATGACCGCTGTTCAATATTTTTCTTTTGCAAAAATTGGTTTGCCTTACATGGGTGTTGGCCGAAATTTAGCGTATACAAAAGCAGAATTTTTTAATGCCAACGGGTTTATTCAGCATATAAAAATACGCTCTGGTGATGACGATTTATTTATAAATCAAGTAGCAAATTCTAAAAACACAGCCATTAGTTTCTCTAACAACAGTTTTACTACTTCTGTTCCTAAATCTAGTTATAAAGCTTGGTATAAACAAAAAAGGCGTCATGTTTCAACAGCGCAATTATACAAAACGAAACATAAAATATTATTGGGCTTGTTCTATTTATCTAATGTTTCATTTTGGTTGTTAGCTATCACTCTTTCAATCACCATGTATAGCTGGCACATAGCTCTAGGTTTATTTTTGCTTCGATTAAGCTCTCAATACCTTATTTTAGGTTTTTCATCAAAAAAACTAAAAGAAGTTGATGTTTTACTTTTACTTCCTATTTTAGAAATTTCACTTATTCTTTTTCAATTCGCTATATTTATAAACAACTTAATCTCAAAACCTAATTTTTGGAAATAAACGAAGCGATAAAACGAGCAAAGTCTAACGACCAAAAAGCCTTTAATTTCTTATTAAATTTGTATTGGGACGATGTTTATGGCTTTCAGTTAAAACGTATTCAGAATGAAAATGATGCGGAAGATGTTACCATCCAAACTTTTTCTCGAGCTTTTGATAGAATTGAAACTTTCGATGAAAAATACACCTTTAAAACTTGGTTAATTACCATTTCAAAAAACATTCATATTGATTTGCTTCGGAAGGAAAAAAACTCGATTACCCAAGTTATTTCTAATACCGATAAAAAAGCATTTCAAGTTTTAGACGAGTCGCCCTCTCCTGAAGATATACTTATAACCGAGCAACATTTAGCCAAACTATTACGCGATATTAAAAAGTTAAAACCCCATTATCAAGAAATTATTAACCTCCGCTATTTTCAAGAGTTAAGCTATAAAGAAATCTCGAAACAGCTAAACGAACCTATGAATAATGTAAAAGTTAAACTTTTGCGTGCAAAAAAACTACTTGCAGAAATTATTCAAGATAAGTAAACAAGGCTACTTTTTATAGAATACTTCGTATCTTTGCATTCTACATTTTATAAATATGAATAGCGAAACAATTTCAAATATACTACCAGAACGTCAAGCTAAACCAAAGTGGCTTCGTGTTAAGCTTCCTACTGGAAAAAAATACACAGAATTACGTGGTTTAGTAGATAAGTACAGCCTAAATACTATTTGCACCTCAGGTAGCTGCCCAAACATGGGGGAATGCTGGGGAGAAGGCACTGCTACGTTTATGATATTAGGTAATGTTTGTACACGTTCTTGCGGATTTTGTGGCGTAAAAACGGGACGTCCTGAAACTGTAGATTGGGATGAACCTGAAAAAGTATCTCGCTCTATCAAGATCATGAAGATTAAACATGCCGTTTTAACAAGTGTTGACCGTGATGATTTAAAAGACATGGGCAGCATTATGTGGAGTGAAACCGTAAAAGCGGTACGAAGAATGAATCCTGAAACAACTTTAGAGACTTTAATACCAGATTTTCAGGGTATAGAACAACATATTGATAGAATTATTGATGTTGCTCCAGAAGTGGTATCACACAACATAGAAACCGTAAGACGCTTAACACGTGAAGTACGTATACAAGCCAAATACGACCGTAGTATGGGAGTTTTAAAATACTTAAAACAACAAGGACAACGCAGAACAAAATCTGGTATTATGCTTGGCTTAGGTGAAACTCGTGAAGAAGTTATTGAAACATTACACGACCTTAAAGCGAATGACGTAGATGTAGTTACTATTGGACAATACTTACAGCCAAGTAAAAAACACCTACCTGTTAAACAGTTTATAAATCCAGATCAATTTAAAGAATACGAAGAAATTGGATTGGAATTAGGTTTCCGTCATGTTGAAAGTAGCGCGCTTGTAAGATCTTCTTATAAAGCTCAAAAACATATTAATTAAGCATGATTAATGTTGCAATTAATGGCTTTGGAAGAATAGGACGCCGTGTTTTTAGATTACTTCAAAATAACGATAATATAAAAGTTGTTGCCATAAACGACCTAGCCGATACTAAAACCCTTAGTCATCTACTAAAGTACGATAGTGTTCATGGCAGATTTAACGGTACAGTCTCTTCCGACGAAAACCATATTATAGTTAACGCCGAGAAGGTTGCGCTTTTAAATGAAAACCATCCAAAACACATTAACTGGAAACCATTTAATGTAGATTACGTTATTGAATCTACGGGTAAATTTAAAACAATTCCCGAATTACAATACCATCTAAAAAACGGTGCAAAAAAAGTTATTTTAAGTGTACCACCTATAGAAGATGATATAAAAACTATAGTACTTGGAGTTAACGGCGATAGTATTGATGGCTCTGAAACTATAATATCCAATGCGTCTTGTACAACAAATAACGCCGCACCCATGATTGATATTATAAATAAACTTTGTGGTATTAATCAGGCTTATATAACAACGGTACACTCCTATACTACCGACCAAAGCTTGCACGATCAACCTCATCGCGATTTGCGACGATCCCGAGCGGCAAGCCAATCCATTGTGCCCACAACAACGGGAGCAGCAAAAGCCTTAACAAAAATTTTTCCAGAACTAGCAAACGTTATTGGTGGTTGTGGTATTCGCGTACCTGTTATTAATGGTTCATTAACCGATATTACATTTAATGTAAAACGTACTGTTTCTATAGACGAAATTAATAAAGCCTTCAAAGATGCTGCTAACACCAACTATAAAGGTGTTTTAGAATATACTGAAGACCCTATAGTTTCTATTGATATTGTAGGCAATCCACATTCATGTATCTTCGATTCACAAATGACATCTGTTATAGGCAACATGGTAAAAATAATTGGTTGGTATGATAATGAAACAGGATATTCATCAAGAATAATAGACTTAATATGTAATTTATCAGCAAAAAAATGTACTTTGTCGAAGTAAAATTTTATATTTGATGGTAACCACATATTTATGTTCAAAATAAAACCCTTTTTAATCGCTCTATTGGTGCTGTTTAGTGTTTTAGGTTGGTCTCAACAAACCATAGAAAACGACCCTGAACTTATTCAAAACAATATAGATCACTATATAAAGCAAGCTCAGTCTGCACTAGAAACTCACAATACTTATGATGCTCTTAAAAGTTTAGACGATGCTTTGGTATTAGCTGAAAAAACAGAAGACCAACAGAGTAAAGGTCTTATCTATTCTTTTAAAGGGCGTTTAGAACTTATTTTAGAGCAACCTGATAAAGCCATAATTTCTCTTAACAAAGCTATAGAAATTCAACGCATAAGTAAAGACGATGTTAATTTAGCACGTTCATTTAAAATTTTAGGTGAAGTTTTTATTAAAAAGGAAGATTATAACCAGGCTTTAGACTATTTTATTTCTGCAAAAACATTATTTCAGCAATCTCAGCTAGAACCTAAACTCGCACAAACACTACTTTTAGAAGGTAAAACATACATGCTTCTAGAGAACTATAACAAGGCCAGAACCACATTAGAACAAGCGCTAGCATTAGCACGAAAAAACGATCTTTTAAATACCGAAAGCGAAACTTTAGTAAACCAAGGTATTGTTTACAGCAAGTTGCACGATTATAAGCATGGTTTAGATGCAAGCTCAGAAGGTCTTAAAATAGCAAAGGCCAACAATTTTATTAATAGTAAAAACCTAGCATATAAGGTACTTAGTGATATTTCCTACGCTACAAACGATTATAAAACATCGAGAGATTATTTAGTTTTACATACCAAATTATCAGACTCAATTCGAGGTTTTAAAGATAATTTAGCGAAGGGACAAGTTAACCAACCCTTACTAAATAATATGAGTGAGGAACTAGATCAGGTTAACAAAAAGCTTGCAAAAAAAGAAGCCGAAAACAGCCTTAATACTTTAATTTCAATATTAAGCGTTGCCTTAATTACAATACTTTCATTACTAACATTATCGCTTTACAAAAACAATAATATTCGTTTAAAAACGAACAATATGCTTCATAAAAAAAATGGAGAACTTATTCTTGCGAAAGAAAAAGCAGAGTTAGCTTCTAAAACTAAAGCAAACTTTTTATCTACCGTAACCCATGAGCTGCGCACACCGCTTTACGCAGTTACAGGTTTAAGCAACATGCTACTAGAAGAAAACCCAAAACCAGAACAAGTACAGCACTTAAAGTCGCTTAAATTCTCTGGAGATTACCTATTAACTTTTATAAACGATATACTCCAAATTAATAAAATTGAGGCAAATAAAGTAGATTTGGAACCAGAACCTTTCAACTTAAATAAAAAAATAAACAATATTGTCTTGGCCTTAAAAAATTCGGCAGAAGACAATAATGTCAATATACATTTTGAATACGATAAAGATTTACCAGAAAACTTTATTGCTGATCAATTAAAAATATCTCAAATCCTTATCAACCTTGTAGGTAACTCCATCAAATTCACAAAAGATGGTGATATATGGATTCGTGTTTACAAAATAGACCAAGTCGATAAAATTTATACGCTTCGCTTTGAAATAGAAGACAATGGTATTGGAATAACTCAGGAAAAACAGGATCATATGTTTGAAAGCTTCTCACAAGGCTCCATACAAATAAACAGAAAATATGGTGGTACAGGGTTAGGGTTATCGATTGTAAAAGGTTTAATTGAAATTTTAAAAGGACAAATTTACCTAAAAAGTGAATTAGGAAAAGGAACTACCTTTTATTTCGAAATCCCAATTGAGTTTAGCGCGATAAAAGAAGCAGCTGAAACAAAAGCAGATTATTTTGAAGGTAATAGAGATGAACTAGATTTAAAAAGTGTGAAAATATTAGTAGTTGAAGACAACAAAATTAACCAAATGATTACCAAAAAGATCTTAACTAAAATGGATCTGCATTGTGAAATTACAGATAATGGTGAAGATGCTGTAGAAAAAATAAAAGCCAACAATTACAACATTATTCTAATGGATATCCACATGCCAGGTATAAGTGGTATCGAGGCTACTAAACGTATAAGAATGTTTGACAAAGACTTAACCATTTTTGCGCTTACAGCGGTAACTATTGAAGACAAAATGCATGAGTTTGATGAGGCTGGATTTACGGATATTATCCCGAAACCGTTTAAACAAGATGAGTTTGAAAAGAAACTTTACAACGCTTTAGCCGCTAAAAAGAACATATCTCCAACCGCTTAAGCCTCTACGTATGCTTTAATAAGACTACTAAATTTAGAAGCCCTATCTACAGTAATGCTTATTGGTAAATAAAACAGTTTGCTTTTTAAAACCTCGTAATCTTTAAGGCGCATAAAATCTTTTTCGGTAGTTACTATCAATTCTTTTTTGCTCAATTCTGCAATATCTACAGGTGTAAAATTATGATGATCATTAAAATTTAAATGTTCAAACTTTAAGTTTTTACTTTCAAGAAAATCAGTTAACGGCCTAGGGTTTGCAATTCCGGTAACTAAAGAAAATGTTTTTAAAGCTTCTAATTCTATAGTTTTTTCAGCAGAGATTAAAGTATTGGCATACGTTATACTACTAAAAAAAACATGTTGATTTTTATCAGGATTAATTCGCTCCAAAAACATGTTTTTATCTATTTCAGGTAAATAACTCGGGCATTTTGTAACAACAATAATATGCGCTCGATTTGCTCCCGATATCGGTTCACGCAAATTTCCTGTTGGCAAAACATAATCCTTAAAATAGGGATTATCATAAGTAGTAAGTAAAATATTAAAACCAGCTTTCACCTTTCGGTGCTGATACGCATCATCCAACAAAATAACATTTGGAGAATTCGGTAAATTCATTAACTGCTCAATACCATTTTGTCTATCGGCATCTACAGCAACTAAAATATCTTCTTTAAATTTATTATAAAATTGAAAAGGCTCATCACCAATTGTTTCCGCGGAAGCGTTTTTATCTCCTAGTTGAAAACCTTTAGATTTCCGCTTATAACCACGACTTAAAGTCGCTACTTTATATTCATTTTTAAGTATTGTAATTAAGTGCTCAATCATGGGGGTTTTCCCCGTTCCACCGACACTTAAATTACCAACACAAATTACAGGCGTGCTATAAGATTTAGATTTTTTAATACCCAAATCGAATAATTTGTTCCGTAACCAAGTTGCCAAATAATAAAAAGGCATAATCGGAAACAATATGTATCTCAAAATTTTCATCACCACGAAAGTAATTATTTTATCTTTGATGTAAAATTTATTTCAATATGATCATTCAAGACGTTATAAATCACTTAGAGCAACTGGCACCATTAGCTTATGCTGAAGATTTTGACAACGTAGGCCTTTTGGTTGGAGATAAAAACTCGAAACTTACGGGTGTTTTAGTAACACTAGACACGCTAGAAGCTGTTGTAGACGAAGCCATAGAGCAAAATTGCAACCTTATTGTAAGCTTCCATCCTATTATTTTTAAAGGTCTAAAAAAAATAACTGGTAAAAATTATGTAGAGCGCGTGGTTTTAAAAGCCATAAAAAATGATATTGCTATTTACAGCATGCACACGGCGCTCGATAATGCGCAACAAGGTGTAAACCATATTATTTGCGAACAATTACAACTTAAAAACCAACACATTTTAATACCACAGAGTGCAACCATAAAAAAGCTCAGCACTTACGTACCTAAAAACGAAGCGAACCAACTACGTGATGCTTTATTTGCTGTAGGCGCAGGTGCCATTGGTAATTACAACCATTGTAGTTTTAACGTAGAAGGTTATGGCACTTATAATGGTAACGAAAACGCTAACCCAACTATTGGCGAAAAAGGCAAAACGCACACCGAAGACGAAACAAAAATCACGGTAACTTTTGCTAAACATTTAGAATCTAAAATAATAGACACCTTATTTAAAACACATTCTTACGAAGAGGTTGCTTACGAAATAACAACTTTAGATAATAAAAATCAAAATATTGGCATGGGTATGGTTGGCGAATTTGCCGAAGCCATGGACCAAACTGATTTTTTACAACATTTAAAAACAAAAATGAATACTAGCGCCATTCGTCACTCCTCATTTTTAAACAAAAAAATTAAAAAAGTAGCCGTTTTAGGAGGCTCGGGAAGCTTTGCGATTAATAATGCTAAAGCAGCTGGTGCAGATGCTTTTATAACTGCAGATTTAAAATATCACGACTTTTTTATGGCCGAAAACAGCATTCTTTTGTCCGATATAGGGCATTATGAAAGCGAGCAGTTCACAAAAAACCTTTTAGTAGCGTATCTTACAAAAAAAATCACTAATTTTGCCATCATTTTATCAAAGACAAATACCAATCCTGTTAAGTATTTTTAAAGTATGGCTAAAAAGAAAGAAGTAACTGTTGAAGACCGCTTAAGAGCTTTATACGATTTACAACTCATAGATTCTCGTATAGACGAGATTAGAAATGTTCGTGGAGAACTTCCTTTAGAAGTTCGTGATTTAGAAGATGAAGTTGCCGGATTAAATATAAGATTAGAAAAACTTGTTTCAAGTTTAGAAGTTATAGACAACGACATCACTGGAAAGAAAAATTTAATGGAAGAAGCAAAATCTTTGATTAAAAAGTACAGCGAACAACAAAAAAACGTTAGAAATAATCGTGAATTCAACTCTTTAACAAAAGAAGTTGAGTTTCAAGAATTAGAAATTGAATTGGCAGAAAAGCACATTAGAGAATTTAAGGTGCAAATCGAGCAAAAGAAACAAGTCATTTCTGAAACTAAAGAGCGTTTAAAAGAACGTCAAAACCACTTAAAGCACAAGAAAAATGAGCTTGACGCTATTTTAAGTGAAACAGAAAAAGAAGAACAAGCTTTGTTCCAAAAATCTGAAGATTACAAAACACAAATCGAAGAGCGCTTGGTTTCTGCTTATAACCGTATTCGCAAAAACGTGAAAAATGGTTTAGCTGTTGTACCAATTGAAAGAGGTGCATCTGGAGGATCGTTTTTTACAATTCCACCACAAGTACAAGTAGAAATTGCTTCTCGTAAAAAAGTAATTACTGATGAGCACAGTGGACGTATATTAGTAGATGCTGCACTTGCAGAAGAGCAAAAAGCTAAAATGGAAAAAATGTTTTCAAAACTTTAATCCATTTCCAACACATAAAAAAAGCCTTTAGTTAATCTAGAGGCTTTTTTTTTATACCTATATTTTTAGCGATCCCTTCAGGCCGGGCTTTACACTAAAGTTTTGGCTCGATGCACGCCTCGCCAAAAGCTATCGTTTCAATCCCTATCGCGGTACACCTTACCAAGAACAATATTAAATGCCAACTATAGCCATGTTTAAAATTTTTCTGGCAAAATATTTTTATATAATTCCTTTTAAGTTTTTATAACTTTATGCGTCTAAAGCATTAGAAAAAACATATCTCATGAAACATATTATTCCAATACTAGCAATATCACTCTTTTTTAGCTGTCAAAATACAGCGCAAAACAAACAACAGCAGCTAGAAGTGCAAAATGCAGACCCAATAGAAGTGCCTATAAAAAACGGAAAAGCACGCGCTTACTTTGCAAGCGGATGTTTCTGGTGTGTAGAAGCCATTTACGAAAGCGTAAAAGGCGTAGACGAGTCTATTTCTGGCTATTCTGGAGGTTACACTACAAAACCCACATACGCAGCAAGTAATACCGGCAAAACAGGTCATGCTGAAGCCGTAGAAATTATTTACGATCCAGAAGTTGTTAGTTTTGAAACTTTAGTCGATGTTTATTTTGCATCACAGAATGTAACTCAGGTTAATGGCCAAGGAAACGATCGTGGTTCTCAATACCGTTCAATTCTTTTTTATCAAAATGAAGCACAGAAGCAAATTATCTTAAAAAAGAAAGCAGCTCTTGCCGAAAAACTAAATGTAAAAATTGCGGCCGAAGTTTATCCGTTCCAAAAATTTTGGATCGCCGAAGATTACCACCAAAATTACGAGCGTTTACATCCTGAAAATCCTTACATTCAAAATGTATCTGTACCAAGATTAAACAGATTTAAAGCTAAATTTCCGAAGGAGCTATTAAAAGCCTCTCATTAATTTTATATCTAGACTAAATTTTTAGTAAAACTCAAAACTTTAAAATGAGAATACATCATCATCTTTTAGCAATAGTATGCAGTATTACAGTTTTTGCTTGTAACGATAAGAAAAAAGAGGTGGTAACACCTTCTCCTCAAGAAGAAGTAAAAACACCTGTAAAACCCGCTTCAAAAGCAGAAGTTATTTTAAACCAAGCCATAGAGGCTCATGGTGGCGATCTATATAATTCGGCCAATTACAGCTTTATTTTTAGAGACAATACATATCATTTTAAAAATGATAACCAAAATTACGAGTATACCAAGATTTCAAAAAAGGACAACAACGTAACTACCGATGTTCTTAAAAATGGTAAACTTTATAGAACCGTTAATGGAGATACCGTAAGCCTAAACGAAAAACAAATTAAAGAGGCAACTGGTGGTATAAATTCTGTTTTTTACTTTGCCACATTACCACATAAACTAAATGATGCCTCTGTAAATAAAACGTACGTAGGCCACATAACAATTAAAGAAAAAAACTATGCTATTTTAGGCATAACATTTAATCAAGAAGGTGGTGGAGAAGATTTTGACGACCAATACCGCTACTGGATAAATACCGAAACAAAAAAAATAGATTACTTAGCTTATAACTATTCCGTTAATAATGGAGGTGTTCGTTTTAGAGCAGCTTACAACAAACGGGTTGTAGATGGTATTACTTTTCAAGACTACACAAATTACGAAGCTGAAGTAGGTACGCCATTAGACCAGCTTCCAGAACTTTTTGAAGCTGGAAAACTAAAGGAATTATCTAAAATTAAAACAGAGGATATTATTAATTTATCGACTAAATAATATTCTAAAACCAAAAAACAGACAGACTTGTCTGTTTTTTGGTTTTTTTATCT
Organism: Algibacter sp. Ld11; assembly: GCF_045066735.1. Classification (NCBI taxonomy): domain Bacteria; kingdom Pseudomonadati; phylum Bacteroidota; class Flavobacteriia; order Flavobacteriales; family Flavobacteriaceae; genus Algibacter; species Algibacter sp. Ld11. Next base: position 80,096 of record NZ_JBISHH010000003.1, read on the forward strand.
ATATTTGCACTATGAAACATTCTGAGGTAAAAAATAGAATCATTGAAACGGCTTCGTTCTTATTTTATAAAAACGGCTATAATTCCACGGGAATCAATGAAATTATTTCAGAAGCAGGTATTGCAAAAGCAACGCTTTACAATCATTTTAAATCTAAGGAAGAAATTTGCTTAGCGTATCTTAAGTTTAAAAACACCAGTTTCATTCAAGATGTAGAAGATTTTACAACATCGAAACCAAAAGGTAAAGCTCAAGTTTTAGCTATTTTCGATTTTCTCGAACTCTTTTTTAGAGATAAAGATTTTAACGGTTGTTGGTGTATTAAAACCGTTTCTGAAATTCCGAAAGACAACGAAATTATAAGAACAGAAATTCAATCACAAAAGCATAGTTTTATTGATTTAATATCAAAACTTATTACAAACAATTTAGAAAATGTAAAAGAAGCGCAAGTTAAATCTCTTGCCAGACAAATATACTTACTCTACGAAGGTGCTGTTGGCGAAAGTCATTTACACCAAGAAGATTGGCCAATAAAAGAAACAAAACAACTGTGTTCGCAGATCATATCTTAAAAAAATTTACACAAACAAAGACAGACTTGTCTGTTCAATTTTAGACTTTAAAAAATAAATAACATGAAAGAATTCGAAAACAAAGTAGCCTTAGTAATTGGCGGAACAAGTGGTATTGGTAACGCAACAGCAAATAGCTTATTAGAAGGTGGTGCAACTGTGCATATTGTAGGTAGAAATATTAACAAAGTAGCAGATGCCCCAAACTTAATTAAACATGCCGTAAACATTTCTAACACAGAAGAAGTAGATACACTAGTGTCTAAAATTTCAGAGTTAGAAAATTTAGATTTTCTAGTAAATGCTTCTGGTATTTTTGGCCCAAAACCATTTTTAGACCATACTATGGAAGATTACAACTCTTATTTAGATTTAAATAGAGGGTTCTTTTTCATCACTCAAAGTGCTGCTAAAAAAATGAAAGCTACTCAAGGTGGTTCTATTGTAAACGTAGGCTCTATGTGGGCAAAACAAGCCGTAAAAGCAACACCATCTACAGCATATTCTATGCAAAAAGCTGGTTTACATTCTTTAACACAACATTTAGCCATGGAATTAGCAGAAGATAACATCCGTGTTAATGCCGTATCTCCAGCTTTAGTAAACACACCTGTTTATCATGACGTTTTTGGAGGTAAAGAAGCTGCTGCAGAAGCATTGGTTGGCTTTAATGGTTTTCACCCTATTGGACGTTTTGGAGAATCTCAAGATGTAGCAAATAGTATTGTATTCTTACTTTCAGACAAAGCATCATGGGTTACAGGCGCCATTTGGGATACCGATGGTGGTGTTATGGCTGGTAGAAACTAAAAACATATCATGATAAAGCCATAGTTCGCAAAACACAAAGTGCTATGGCTTTTTATTTCATTTTAATTTAAATCCATTTGATTAATAGCATTAAAATGGAATAAACATTTACATAATACATTATGAAAAATATAATTTATGCACTATCCATTCTACTCCTTTTTGCCTCTTGCAAAGACAGCACCTCAACTCGAACTGAAACATTAGAAGTTGAAATAGACAGTTCAGTTCATCATGAAACTGTAGCTTATAAATCTATTGAAGTCAATGGAATAAATATAGCCTACCGAGAGGCTGGAAACGCTGCAAACCCAAGTATTGTTTTACTACATGGTTTTCCCGCATCATCACATCAATACAGAAAAGTATTAAATCAGCTATCAAATGAATATCACCTCATCGCTCCAGATTATCCTGGTTTTGGTAATAGTGATTTTCCAGATTCAAAAACATTCGAATATACTTTTGATAACCTAGCTACAACCATAAACGCATTTCTTGAAAAAAAGAACGTTAACACTTATGCTATAATGATTCAGGATTATGGCGCTCCAGTTGGTTTTAGACTTGCTACAGCAAACCCTGAAAGAATTACAGCCATTATTAATCAAAACGGAAACGCTTACGAAGCAGGTTTAGGTGATGCTTGGCAAGGCATAAGAGCACTTTGGAAAGACAGAAACGAAACTACCGAAACAGCGTTATTACCAGCGTTTTCTTTAGAAGGTTTAAAATGGCAATACACACATGGCGTTAGAAATATAGAGACCGTAAACCCAGATAACTGGAATTTAGATTACTTAAGACTTTCTAGACCAGGCGCTCATGCTGTAAATCTAGATTTATTTTACGATTACCAAAACAATGTAAAATTGTATCCAAAATGGCAACAGTATTTAAGAGATAACCAACCGCCTTTATTAATTGTTTGGGGTAAAAACGATGCCTTTTTTCCTGAAAGTGGTGCAACAGCTTTTAAAAAGGATGTTACAAATATTGATTACAACATTTACGATACTGGGCATTTTGCTTTAGAAGAAGATGGCGATGCTATTATTAAAAAAATGAGGAGCTTTATGAGCAAGCATACAAAATAAATACGTCTAATCTCTCAATCAGCAATTTTTAACCTGAAAACAAAAACAATGAAACACTTAATAATTATTTCAATTTTAAGCCTAGCATTATTTGGATGTAACAGTATTAAAGAAGATAACAAAAACAATTTCTTTTTACCTCCCGCAACCACATACAACTATGCAGAAATTGATAGTGTAAAATTGTTTTACAGAGCTGCTGGCGATAAAAAGAATCCGGTTATAGTTTTACTTCATGGTTATCCATCATCTTCACATTCCTATAGAAATTTAATTCCTATGCTATCAACGCACTACTATGTTATTGCGCCAGATAATTTAGGCTCGGGTTATAGCTCTCACCTAGACCCAAAAACAACTAAATATACCTTTGATTTATTAGCCAATTATACTCAGAAGCTTTTAGAAACACTCCATATTGAAAACTATGTGATGTATATGCAAGATTTTGGATCTCCTGTAGGTTATAGAATGATTATGGAAAACCCTAACCGTATTGATGCTTTAATTGTACAAAATGCAAACGCCTACCTAGATGGTTTAACCGAAAAAAGACAAAACTTTTTTAGAACAGCCCAAACCGATACCTCCAAAACAAAATATGCTTTTTTATACAGTCTAACCGGAAAAGAGGCTGTGATTAACAAGCAGTATTTATTTGATTTAGATGAAAGAAATATGAATATACAAAGTCCGGATGCGTGGACACACGATTTAGTTTTTCTAAATTCTAAAAAAGACAGAGACATACAAGTGCAACTATTTCAGGATTACAACACCAATTTATTGAGTTATCCAAAATGGCAAAACATGTTAAAGCAAAATCAACCTAAAACATTAATTACTTGGGGCAAAAAAGATTTAAAATTTAATGCGAATGGCGCTAAAGCGTATTTAAAGGATTTGCCAAACGCGGAACTTCATCTTTTGGATGCAGGTCATTTCGCTGCTGAAGAAAAAACAAGAGAAATAGCAGAATTAATCTTGAAGTTTTTAGACAAGCATGATATAAAATAAAAGGTTACTTTTTAAATCTTAGTCGCCTTCAAAGTGAAAATTAAAGGATATAATTTGTCCTTTGTAACAAACATACCATTATCGGTTTCAGCCAAATTCGGCAATACATTGTAAGGGCTCTCATTATGTTCGGTTAAATACTCGATATGTAATCCGGCTTCGGCAAGTGCAGAAATCACTTCTCCTAAACCATGATTCCATCCATATTCCTTACTCGTTATTGTCGATTTTTGGTTAGCATATGTACCCTCATACTCTTCATAAATCACCTCATCTTGCATATAGCCATATGTCATTATTGGTTCTTCATTTAAATAATCAAACATCCAAACTATCGGGTGAAATTCTGCCATAAAAAATGTACCACCTTGTTTTAGGCGTTCGGCTACCATTTTCCCCCAAGGTTTTAAATCTGGTAACCAACCTATAACACCATAACTGGTAAACACTATATCGAATTTTTCTTTTATATGCTGAGATGTTTCCAAGACATTGCAACATAGAAACTCCGCATCTAACTCTAATTCTTCATTTAAAGATTTTGCAAGCTTTATACCTTCATCACTTAAATCTACGCCAGTACATTTAGCACCTAACCTACTCCAACTTAAGGTATCTTGACCAAAATGGCATTGCAAATGCAGTAAAGTCTTTCCTGTTACATCTCCCAAAGCTTCCAACTCATACGGCATTAAGGAAGATTTTCCTTTCTTGAAAGCTTCCATATCGTACATATCACTTTCGGCATGTACCTTTACTTTTTGATTCCAAGTCGCCTTATTCGTTTTAAAATATTTACTGTTATTTGTCATCTTCAAAGTATCTTTACAAAAAATCTAAATTATGAAAAACTATATCTACATAACTCTATTAACGCTATTAATTGCGTCTTGTAAAGACAATACCAAATCTATTCCTGAACCAAAACCATTAACCATTGCTGAAAAAATAGCCCATGCCCACGGTTTTGAAAACTGGAAAAATGTTAATGAAATTGCTTTTACTTTTAACGTAGATAAAGATAGTACACACTTTGAAAGACGCTGGGTTTGGAAACCTAAAACAAACGATATTACATCTATCACGAATGCAGATACCATTAGCTACAACCGTTCTGCATTAGATTCTATTAGCTTAAAAGTAGATCCTGGTTTTATTAACGATAAATTTTGGCTACTTATCCCGTTTCAATTAGTTTGGGATTCTGGCATAACCATTTCCGAATCTGTTAAAACAGAAGCTCCAATAAGCAAAACTGCTTTAAACAAAATAACGCTAACCTATTCTAACGATGGCGGCTATACACCTGGTGATGCTTACGATATTTTTTATGATGATACCTTTTTAATTAAAGAATGGATTTTCAGAAAAGCGAACCAAACAGAACCATCGATGATAACTACTTTTGAAAACTATAAAGACATTAACGGACTTAAACTTGCTGTAGATCACAAAAAACCAAATGGTAATTGGAATTTAAATTTTACTAATATTTCTATAAACTAAAAACGTTTTTTTAGGTTAAATTCACTTTCATTGTAAACAAAAACGAGGTACCTACACCTACTTCGCTTATTAGAGATATGTTACCACCAAGCATTTCTATATACGCTTTCGCTATCGTTAAGCCAACGCCCGAACCGTGTAAAGCATTCTCGTTTTCAACATCTACCTGATAGAATGTGTCAAATATGTTCTCATAATTATCTTCGTGAATACCCATACCGGTATCTTTTAAGTGAAACTCAATAAAGCTTTCATCTTTACGGCCGCACAATAATTCAATCGTGCCCTTATCTGTATATTTTATAGCATTTTTTATAAGATATTTTAATACGGAAGTAACCTTTTCACTATCCGAACTAATATAAGCATCTTGAATAGCAATAGTATTGTTTAAAATAAACACAATACCTTTCTCATCAGCTTCAGGTATAAAGGCATTATAAACAGTATTTATATTGTCATTCACATTAAACATTTTAATATTTGTAAACATTAATCCCGATTCTATTATTGAAATATTAATAATATCGGTCATAATATCCAATAATTGTTCGCCACTATCCTCTATAACCTCTATATATTCCTGATAGTTCGGATCATCTTCATTATATTCTTTTAAAAACTGAGCACAACCTAAAATTCCATACATAGGTGTTCTAATTTCATGACTCATATTCGCTAAAAAAGCAGACTTTAATTTATCAGACTTCTCCACTCTATTTTTAGCTTCTAGAACATTATTGTGCTTTTCATGAAGTTCTATTTGCAATTGATTTCCTTTTAACAAGGCCGTATGCAACTGGTTGATTAAAAATGAAACCGAAAAAACCAACAATAGGTTAAAAAGCAAGTTATTAACCATTACAATACTTAAAAGCTGAAAATCATACTGATCGAATATGGGCAAGTAAAAAAGCTCAAAATATAAACCTAATAACAAAATAACATAAAAAACGGCAACAATAAGAACAGCAAGAAGCCCATGCTTTCTACCATTAAAAAGTGTAATTAAAATAGATAAAGCAAAAATTAAAACACTACCATTTCCCTCTAGGCCAAGTACCATAAACATAACAAAGGATAGAAAAAATATATTAGTTGAAAACAATATTTTTCTAGTATAAAAGCTAAGCCCGCGATAGAATACCGTAAATATTAAACCCAATATAGTGCATGTATTTAAAACAACAATAATAGGTTCATCTCTAGAAACTGCAACATAGGTACTAGGTACATAAGACAGTGACCCTAACACAAAAGTTAATAATAAAATAGAAATAAAAAGTTTATCTCTAAAATATGCTAAACCTTCCTGTTCTTCGCGCTCTGAAAATCGGCTATACCGGATATACCTCTGTAAATACGATTCCCAAATTTCCCCTAACATAAACACTTCTGTTTTATACGTTAACGCATTAAAGTTAAACAATTCCTACAAGAGAAATAAGAATTAAGCTAAGTTTTTATTTGATATAATTGTTTTATTTTTGCTAGGAACGGAAAAACTATAATCTTTTGTCTGAATTTAAATTAGGTCTAGAATTTGCAAAACAGCAGGACCAAAACGATATATTAAAATCGTATCGCGACGCATTCTACTTACCCAAAAACAAAAACGGGGAACCACTTATTTACATGACAGGAAATTCGCTTGGACTACAACCAAAAGCGACAAAACAATATATTAACCAAGAACTAGAAGACTGGGCAAACTTAGGTGTAGAAGGTCATTTTGAAGCTAAAACACCTTGGTTACCGTATCATGAGTTTTTATCCGAAAGCATGGCTCATGTGGTAGGCGCAAAACCTATTGAGGTAATTGTAATGAATACGCTTACGGCTAACCTTCATTTTATGATGGTTTCATTTTACAAACCAACAAAAAAACGCTATAAAATTTTAATTGAAAGTGATGCTTTTCCTTCAGATAAATATGCTGTAGAATCTCAATTACGCCATCATGGATATGATGATAAAGATGGCGTTATACTTTGGAAACCTAGAGAAGGCGAAGAACTTTTAAATTATGATGATTTAGAAGCTATTTTAGAAGCTCAAGGCGATGAAATTGCCCTAATTATGATTGGCGGCATAAACTATTATACCGGTCAATTTTTCGATTTAAAACGCATTGCAACGTTAGGCCATAAATATGGTTGTAATGTTGGTTTCGATTGTGCTCACGGCGCAGGAAATGTTCAATTAAACCTACACGATTCGGGTGCCGATTTTGCTGTTTGGTGCACTTACAAATACTTAAACGCTGGCCCTGGTAGCTTAGCAGGCTGTTTTATACATGAGCGTCATGCCTACAATAAAGAACTAAACCGATTTACAGGTTGGTGGAGCCACAATAAAAAAACACGTTTTAATATGCGTGGGGAATTCGATCAACTTCCCGGAGCAGAAGGTTGGCAACTTAGCAACCCACCTATTTTATCTATGGCCGCAATAAAAGCTTCTCTAGATATGTTTCATGACGTTGGCATAGATAAACTCACTGCAAAATCAAAAAAACTAACAGGTTACTTCGAATTTTTACTACATGATTTAGGTGAAGATGCTATTAAAATAATAACCCCAACAAACCCAGACGAGCGTGGTTGCCAGCTCTCTATTCAGGTGAAAAATGCGAATAAAGCATTGCATAATAAACTCACAGAATCTGGTGTAATTAGCGATTGGAGAGAGCCTGATGTAATTCGTTGTGCTCCCGTTCCATTATACAATTCTTTCGAAGATGTATACCGATTAGTTGAAAAATTAAAAACTATTTTAAATGAGTAAACAACAACACGTTATTATTATAGGCGCAGGACTTTGCGGAAGTTTACTTGCTTTACGTATGGGGCAGCGCGGATATCGCGTTTCGGTTTTCGAAATGCGTCCCGATTTACGAAAAGTAGATATTAGTGCCGGTCGCTCTATTAATTTAGCGTTTTCCGATCGTGGCAACAAAGCCATGAAACTTGTTGGTTTAGAAGATAAAGCCCAAGCCTTATCCATTCCCATGCATGGCCGCATGATTCATGATAAAGAAGGTAACACATTTCAATCTAATTACAGCGGAAGAACTCACGAATACATCAACTCCATTTCTCGTGGCGACTTAAATAGCCTACTTTTAAATGAAGCCGAACAACACGAAAATGTAAATATATATTTCAATAAAAAATGTAAATCCGTAGATTTTGAAAATACCTCCGCGTTATTTAAAGATTACGAAACCAAACTCGAATTTACAGAAAACGCCAACATTATAATAGCTACCGACGGTGCTGGATCTGCTTTAAGGAAGAGCTACTTTTTGGGTAAAAAATTTCTGTTTAGTTTTTCGCAAGATTACCTCTCTCATGGCTATAAAGAATTAAGCATACTTCCAACAAAAACAGGCGATTACAAAACACACAAAAACGCATTACATATTTGGCCAAGAGGCGATTTTATGCTTATTGCTTTACCTAATTTAGACGGAAGTTTTACAGTTACTTTATTTTTAAGTTACAGCGAAGGCGAATATAATTTCGATAACCTAACAACACCAGAACTGGTAGAGACCTTTTTCAAAAAAGAATTCCCAGATGCTTTAGAGCTCATGCCGAATTTAACACAAGACTTTTTTGAAAATCCAACAGCTGCATTAGGCACCGTAAAATGTTCGCCATGGCATTACAAAGGCAATACGCTTTTAATGGGCGATGCGGCTCACGCTATTGTCCCTTTTTACGGCCAAGGCATGAACGCTGCTTTTGAAGATGTTGTAGAATTTGACGCTGTTTTAGATGAATATGAAGGCGATTGGCAAACGGTTTTTGAACGTTACGAAAATCATCGTAAAAAAGATACCGATGCTATTGCCGATTTAGCACTCGATAACTTTTTAGAAATGCGAGATCATGTAGCGCATCCTATTTTTCAAGAAAAACGTAAAATAGAAATGGCTTTAGAGAAGGAGTTTCCAACCGAATATTCTTCAAAATATAGTATGGTTACTTTTAATGAAAACATAGGTTATCAAGAAGCTATGCTAAAAGGGCGTGCACAAGACAAAGCCATTCTCAGCCTATTAAAAAATAAAAGCATAAACACATCTGAGAACCTAAATAGTATCCTAAAAAAGGTAAAACAAGAAACCGATAAAATCTTAACACAAAATTCATTCTTATAAAATACTAATTGTTTTTTAGTAAAGAAAAGCAACTAATATTTAACATTTGAAACATATACAATTCATTATAAATTGTAACTTTATAAAAACTTATACCAGTTAACAACTGGTATTAAACTCTATATTCAAAACATAAAAACATGAGCAAATTAGTTTCGCCTTTAAATTTTAAAGCTTGGATTGAAGAAAACAGGCATTTACTAAAACCGCCCGTTGGTAACAAGGTGGTTTGGAAAGATGCCGATTTTATTGTTATGGTTGTTGGTGGCCCAAACAGCCGAAAAGACTATCACTACAATGAAACCCCTGAGTTTTTCTATCAAATTGAAGGTGATATTATTTTAAAAATTATTGATAAAGGCACGCCAAAAGATGTGCATATTAAAGAAGGTGATATCTATTTATTACCAGCAAAAGTGCCACATTCTCCACAACGTGGTGCTAACACTGTAGGTTTAGTTATCGAGTACAAACGCCCAGAAGGCACTAAAGATGCTTTAGTTTGGTTTTGCGAAAATTGTGTAACCAAACTTTATGAAGAAGATTTTACACTAGAGAATATTGAAACCGACATGCCTAAAATTTTCGATAATTATTACAACGATCAACACAAACGCACTTGCCCAAATTGTGGTGAAGTTATGCAACCACCAAAAAAAGTAAAAATTGAATAGTGCATTTTAAAATTTAAATCCTAATCTGCACATAACAATACTTATCTTTTTCGCTTTAGCTGAATCAAAACACATGAAACGTAAACTTAGAATTAACGGCCATTCGCACTTACTTCCCTATCCGGAAGAAATACCAGATTACATGCAAGAAAAAGGCATTTTCTGGGTGGATAAAGACCGAAAATTCATGCTTCAAAAAGATTGGAAACGTCCCGTAACCGACTCTAGTTTTTTTCTAGACGAAAAATTAGAATGGATGGAACGCAATAAGCTAGATCATGCTGTGGTTTTAAATCTATCGCAACTATACGGTAATGGTTTACGTGTTGAAGAAATGAAAACAGCATTACGTTTTCAAAACGATTTTAATGCCCGAATACAGCGCGAACACCCAAGTAAATTTACTTGTGGCTTTGTGGTGCATCCAGGTTTTATTAGAAGTGCCTGCTGGGAAATTGAACGTTGTGTAGAAACACACGGCATGCAATTATTGTGTTTACCAACACATTATATGGATACCATTGGCACATGGCGTTGTATTTTTGATGAAGAAAATGAACCTATTTTTGAGTTGGCTAACAAATACAATTTAGCTGTAGAAATCCACCCATACGATGGTGAAAAATTTATAAAATTAGAAAACACATCTTGGCGTTTCCATCTTATTTGGATGTTGGCTCAATGTGGCGATGCATATCATTTTTTAACCTTAAATGGTTATCAAGAAAAATATCCAAATATGCGAACTTGTTTTGCGCATGGCGGACAATTGGCTCAAATTAATTTAGGACGACGTATTCAAGGCTTTGATGGCAGACCCGACTTATTCGAAGGCAAACACCACCCAAGAAAAGCCGTGGGACATAAAAACATATTCTTCGATACTTTGGTCCATGATACTGGCGGACTAGAATTATTGATTAGAAACCATGGCTCTAAACAAGTTATTATGGGGTTAGACGATCCGTATCCTTTAGGTGAAATGGAAAGTGATAAGCAATCATCATACCCTGGAAAAATTTTAGATCTAGCCGTAGAGCGTAAAATTATAACCAAAACTGAATACGAAGATATTTGGGAAAACAACGTGATTCAATGGCTTTGCGGTGATGATGATTTAGCTAAACAGAAACTAATAACTCGCATTTTAGGATAACCACAATTTGCTTTTAATTTTGAGACCCCGAAAGATTATAAAAAAGTAATACTTTTGCCTTTTATCTATTACGAAAAGAACACATTCTAAATGCACTTTTTACCAGAAGAATTAGACACCTATGTTGTAAACCACTCTGAAGACGAACCTTCATTATTGCAACAACTTACGCGTGAGACATATCAAAAAATCTTACAGCCCATTATGCTTAGTGGCCCCTATCAAGGGCGAGTTTTGAGCATGATATCAAAACTAAAACACCCAAAAAACATTTTGGAACTCGGCACTTTTACAGGTTATGCCTCTTTATGCTTGGCGGAAGGTTTACAAAAAGATGGTGAGTTACACACTATTGATGTTAATGAAGAATTGTTTGATTTTCAGCGTAAATATTTCGATAAATCGGAATATGGAAAGCAAATTTTTCAACATTTAGGAAGTGCCATTGATATTATTCCAACCTTAGACAAAACCTTCGATTTAATTTTTATAGACGCCGATAAGCCTAACTACGTAAACTATTTTCATTTAATAATTGATAAATTAAATCTAGGTGGTATTATAATTTCCGATAATGTGCTGTGGCATGGCAAAGTCATTGAACCGCTGGACCCAAAAGATAAATCAACCAAAGCTGTTCTAGATTACAACACCCTTTTAAAGGAAGACCCAAGAATAGAAACCGTTGTTTTACCTATTCGTGATGGGTTAACGGTGAGTAGAAAGCTGTAATTAGGGCTATAAATTAATGAGATTTCCGCCTTCGCGGAAATGACAAAAAGTTCATTTTATGTTTAGTAAAGAAGAATCAAGAAAAATGAGAGAAGAATTCTGGACCAGTTTCGGAAAATCTTTTCCACGAAAGTGGATTTTATACAACACAAAATTAAAAGGTTTAAGTTTTAAATTTCACTTTGATAATAAATCGGCTTTAATAGCTTTAGATCTTGAGGACGACTTAGAACACCGCATAAATCATTGGGAAAAACTAGTGGCTCTAAAATCTATTTTGTTAGACGAATATTTGCCAGACGCCATTTACAACGAAGCTTATTTTTTAGATAATGAAAAAGAAATTTCGAGAATTTATTTACCGTTAGAACAAAAAGTATCTATCCACAACAAAAACACATGGCGCGATGTTATGGAGTTTTTTAATGTAAACATGAATTTATTTGAAGCCTTCTTTGAGGAGTACAAAGATGTTATTGAAGGATAATGCCTCAACTAAACACTAGAACAACTTTTCCATTTCAAAATCGTCCATAACAAAGCCGTTTCCTATATCGGTTACAGATGCTTTTACGTTTTTAAAGCCTAACTTTTCGTAAGCCGCAATAGATGCTGTATTGTATTTATTCACCTTTAATCTTATGCCTAAAAGTCGGTGTTTTTTTGCTTCTTCATCTATAAAGTTTAAAGCAACTCGACCAATACCTTTTCCTCTAAATGCTCTTGCTACGTACAATTTACTTAAAAACAGAAAATTATCTTCTGGCTTAATAGCCATATAACCAACCGATGTTTCGTTATAGCTTAAATAGTAAAACTGCGCTCCCAAACCTACTTGTTCTTTGATCACTTTCGCAGAATTAAATTTCGCCAACATATATTCCACCTGCTCTAAACCAATAATATCAGGATAATACTGATGCCAAATTTGGCTTGCTAAGGTTTCTACTAATTTAAAATCGGCTTGAGTTTTTGCACTTTTAACAGCTATCATATCACGTAATTAAAAATCATTAAAAAATGAAACACAGCACCCGCTAAAACAAACAAATGCCAAATAACATGGTTGTAAGGAATTTTTTGAATGGCATAAAAAATAATACCCGTTGTATAAGACAAACCACCAGCGAACAAAAACAAAATACCGTTGTTCCCTACACCTTCCGACAAAGCAGTAAAATCGAAAACTATAAGCCAACCCATTACTAAATAGAGTAAGGTTGAAAAGATTTCAAATCTTCCCGTAAAGAAAATTTTTAAAACTACCCCAAAAAGGGCAATACCCCATACAACCCAAAACATTGGCCACCCAAAACTTTGGTCGAGCGTTATTAAACAAACAGGCGTGTAAGTCCCTGCGATAAGTAAATAAATACTAATATGATCTATAATACGGAATATATGTTTTTGCTTCTCTTTTGTGACCGAATGATACAACGTTGATGCAGTAAATAAAACAATAATAGAGATGCCATAAATAATAACACTAAACAAACTCCATGGTGTTTTGTGTGTATTATAAATCACTAATAAAACTAGAGCCGCCACACCCAAAACTGCACCAACACCATGTGTTAAAGCATTTAATTTCTCTTCAAAAGGTGTTTGAATTCGCATAACTTAAGGTTTTTCGGGTGTATTACGCCACTTTTCTGTGAGATTATAAAAATCGAATGGAATAGCCGATTTTTGACGCACTAATCGTCCGCTTTGAAAACTTCGTTGCAAAATATCTTCAATTAAATAATCTTCTTTTTCATTTTCAGGATCGAACTCACGCTTTAATGAAATATCGAACATACTCGCCGTTGTGTTATACCAAAAGGCCCGCCAACCGTTTCGTAATTCTTTCACTAATTCAAACGTAGTAATTCCGGTTTGTCGGTGTATTAATTTTACGAGTATTTGCCCTTCGGTGCGACTCATTTTTTTTAATTCATCTGAAAATTCGCCTTCAATATATTTCTGTATTCTCCTAGTATATTTTCGTTTATCCCTGTTTTTGGTGAGTGTAGCCAAATGCTTTGTTAGAGAATCTAAGCGATCTGCAGCCATTTTTGCATATGGATACACTTTTAATGTTTTTCGGCGCAAAATTAAATACCGTATACGCGCTTCTCTATTCTCAAATTTAAGACGATGCAAAATCATTACAGCATCTAAATCTATTGTGGTTCTCGGTATACTATCGCCTTTTATTATCAAATATTTACCCACAGTAGCATCTTGCTCTACATCGCTAACTTGCGCGATAAGCAACACCGGGAATAAGAAGAATATGTATTTTAAAAATGTCGTCAAAATATCACAAGATAATTAGTCTGTCAAAATTAATAATTTACTCCCTTTAAAACATTTTTTTTCTATTTATATTATTATTTTAGTGCAAAACTTAATAAAATGGCAAAGAAGAGTATACTGAACGAAAAGTCTATGGACTTTCTTGAAAAATATTTAAATAATGCAGCTCCTACCGGATACGAATGGGAAGGACAGAAAATATGGATGGATTATTTAAAACCTTATGTAGATACATTTATTACAGACACTTACGGCTCTGCTGTAGGAATAATTAATCCAGATGCAAAATACAAAGTAGTTATTGAAGGACATGCTGATGAAATTTCGTGGTATGTTAATTATATTTCTGATGATGGACTTATCTACGTGATTAGAAACGGAGGTAGTGATCACCAAATTGCACCTAGTAAAATTGTAAACATCCATACTAAAAACGGCATTGTAAAAGGTGTTTTTGGATGGCCTGCCATACACACACGTAATAAAGCAAATGAAGAAGCACCAAAGCCAGATAATATATTTATAGACTGTGGATGTAAAACCAAAGAAGAAGTTGAAAAGCTTGGAGTTCACGTTGGATGTGTAATTACGTATCCTGATGAATTTCATATTTTAAATGGTGATAAATTTGTTTGTCGTGCATTAGATAACCGTATGGGTGGTTTTATGATTGCCGAAGTAGCACGTTTATTAAAGGAAAACAAAAAAGAATTACCTTTTGGATTATATATTACAAATGCCGTACAAGAGGAAATTGGCCTGCGTGGTGCCGAAATGATTACTCAAACCATTAAACCCAATGTAGCCATTGTTACCGATGTAACTCATGATACTACTACACCAATGATTGAGAAGAAATCACAAGGTGACTTACAAATTGGTAGTGGCCCTGTAATTGCTTACGCTCCTGCAGTACAACAAAAATTACGAGATTTAATAACAGAAACAGCAGAAACTAAAGGCATTCCTTTTCAACGCTCTGCGCTTTCTAGAGCTACCGGAACAGATACCGATGCTTTTGCGTATAGTAATGGTGGCGTAGCTTCTGCATTAATTTCGTTACCACTTCGATACATGCACACTACTGTAGAAATGGTACATAGGGATGATGTTGAAAACGTTATTAAAATGATATATGAAACATTATTAAACATTAAAGATGGCGAAACATTTAGTTATTTCGACTAATTAAATTAGAATATAAAACACAAAAGCCTCACTTACATGAGGCTTTTTTTTAATCTTAGAATATGGACGAATATATAGATATTGTATCCGAAAATGGAGAACCAACCGGAAAGGTCGCATTAAAATCTGAAGCTCATAAAAATGGTTGGTTTCACAATACCATTCATCTTTGGTTATTTACACGCCTAGGTGAAATTTTGCTACAACAACGGTCTCATAAAAAAGCTATTTACCCACTACTATGGGATGTATCGGCTGCCGGCCATATTGACGCCGGTGAATCTATAGAAACTGCTGCAATACGTGAAACTCACGAAGAACTGGGCTTATTATTAAAATCCACCGATTTAATTAAAATTGGAATAAACAAACATTTAACAGCTTATGCCGATGGTGCTATTCAAGATAATGAATTTCATCATGTTTTTATTGCTGAACTAAAGGTAGACATCACAGAGCTTACTGCACAAGAAGAAGAGGTTGAAGCATTAAAACTCGTTTCTTTTAATCAGTTTAAATTGCATTTAGACACCGTTAACAACAACCACTTTATAGATACTAATAAAACATACTACCAATTTGTACTCGATAAAATAAAGGAGCAAATTTAATTTATCAACAAAAAATATAACAAACTCTTTAATGATATTACTTCTCTCTGCAATTGCACCTGTTTTTCTCGTTATTATTTACATTTACATCAAAGATAAATACGAAAAAGAGCCTAAACAACTCATGCTTACTGCCTTTTTGTTAGGCGCTATAATTAGCATTATTATAACCTCGTTAATGTATTACGTTTTTGATTTTGTTTTACTCTTAGACGACCACACAAGTCTTCTTCAACTATTTATAAAAGCCTTTTTCGTTGTCGGTTTAACCGAAGAGTTTAGCAAATATGTTATTGTGCGTTATTTTGCCCAAACCCGACATGCGTTTAATGAACCTTTTGATGGCATTGTGTATGCCGTAATGGTTTCTATGGGCTTTGCTGCAACAGAAAATATTGTTTATGTTTTTGAAAGTGGGTTTGAAACGGCTCTACTACGCGCCATAACGGCCATTCCGGCCCATGCAACTTTCGGCATTCTAATGGGCTATTTTATGGGAAAAGCTAAATTCTCTAACAATAAAATAGTTTTAAACTTAACAGGCTTATTATTGGCCGCCATTTTCCATGGTACTTACGATTTCTTTCTATTTATCGATTTTATTCCAGGAATTTGGATAGGTGCTTTCGTTTCACTTTTTATTGGCATTTTACTTTCTAGAAAAGCGATACAGCAGCATCAGGAAAATTCTCATTTTAAAAACAAAGCATAACCTTCACTAAAAAGCTTTCTCTACATATTCAATAACTAAAAAGCAAATGCGTTATAAAACTAATTTACGCTAGCAACTTTTAAAATTCACGACAATAGCCTTTCGTTTCAAAATGCGAAATTTAAATTGAATCTTAAAATCCTTATATTTACTACAAACTAATCTGGATTTTATGAGTAAACAGTTTATCACGAAAGTGAACAATAATCAGGTTTTTGAAATTTCGAAAGAAGATGCATACCAGCTAGATGCTATAAATACTTCCGAAAATAACAGACACATTCTTCATAATAACAAATCGTATCAAGTTGAAATTTCAGAAAGTAATTTCTTAAACAAAACTTACACTATACAAGTTAATAACGCCACTTATAGAGTCAACATTTCTGATGATTTAGACAGACTAATAACCGAAATGGGCTTTGAAAATAGTGCATCTAAACACATTAATAAATTAAAGGCGCCAATGCCTGGATTGATTTTAGAGGTATTTGTTAAAACAGGTCAAGAGGTTAAAGAAAACGATTCGCTATTAATTTTAGAGGCCATGAAAATGGAAAACATAATTACTTCACCACGAGATGGAATTATCAAATCGATTTCTGCTGTAAAAGGTGATGCCGTAGAAAAAAACTATTTATTAATTGAATTTGAATAATTAATATAAAGCATGAAGAAAATATTAATTGCAAATCGAGGAGAAATAGCCATTCGAGTAATGAAAACGGCTCAGAAAATGGGCATAAAAACGGTTGCTGTATTTTCTACAGCAGACCGAAATGCACCGCATGTTAAATTTGCAGATCAAGCCGTTTGCATTGGCGAACCACCATCCAACCAATCATATTTACGAGCCGATAAAATTATTGAAGTTGCTAAAAGCCTTAATGTTGATGCCATACATCCAGGTTATGGTTTTTTAAGTGAAAATGCCGCATTTGCAGAGGCTTGCGAAGCGAATAACATTATTTTTATTGGACCAAAATCGAAAGCCATTAAAATAATGGGCAGCAAATTGGCAGCAAAAGATGCCGTAAAGCATTATAACATCCCAATGGTTCCGGGGATTGACGAAGCCATAACCGATGTTGAAAAAGCAAAAACCATTGCAAGAGACATAGGGTTTCCTATTTTAATAAAAGCATCGGCAGGAGGCGGCGGAAAAGGCATGCGCGTTGTGGAACAAGAAGCCGATTTAGAATCGCAGATGAATCGTGCAATAAGCGAAGCCACATCTGCATTTGGAGATGGCTCCGTTTTTATTGAGAAATATGTGAGTTCTCCACGACATATAGAAATTCAAATTATAGCCGATAGTCACGGCAACGTTTTACACCTTTTTGAAAGAGAATGTAGCATACAGCGTCGGCATCAAAAAGTTATTGAAGAAGCGCCATCTTGTATTTTATCGCCAGAGCTTCGTAAAAAAATGGGGGAAGCCGCTATAAAAGTGGCCAAATCTTGCGACTATTTGGGAGCAGGAACTGTTGAGTTTTTATTAGATGAAAATCAAAATTTTTATTTTTTAGAAATGAATACACGTTTACAAGTTGAGCATCCGGTAACAGAACTTATTTCTGGAGTGGATCTAGTTGAACTACAAATAAAAATTGCACGAGGCGAAGCACTTCAAATAAAACAAGACGATTTAAAAATTAAAGGGCACGCATTAGAGTTAAGAGTTTGTGCCGAAGACCCATTAAACAATTTTCTACCAAGCGTAGGCAATTTAAAAGTTTACAAACTACCCAAAGGTAAAAACATTAGAGTAGACAACGGTTTTGAGCAAGGCATGGATATTCCTATTTATTACGACCCCATGTTGGCGAAGTTAATAACCTACGGGAATACTCGAGAAGAAGCCATTCAATTAATGATAAAAGCTATTGATAATTATCACGTTGAAGGCGTACAAACCACATTAAATTTCGGAAAGTTTGTTTGTAACCACGAGGCTTTTCAATCTGGAAATTTCGATACACATTTTGTAAAACAACATTATAATCCGGAAGCTATTAAAGCTGAATCGGAAACTGAAGCCAAAATTTCCGCACTCATTGCCGTTAAACAATATTTAGAAGACCAAAAGATTTTACGATTACCTATTAAGTAGGCAACATTAAAACCTCGGAATAACAAAAAAGCCATGGATTCAAAAGTAGACCAACTCAACAAACGTATTGCCGAAGCTCATTTAGGAGGCGGACAAAAACGCATTGATAAACAACACGCCAAGAAAAAACTAACCGCAAGAGAACGTGTAAATTACATAATGGACCAAGGTTCTTTTGAAGAAACTGGTGCATTGGTAACGCACCGAACAACAGATTTTGGTATGGAAAACCAATTGTATTATGGCGATGGTGTTATTACAGGCTATGGCACTATTAACGGTAGGTTGGTATATATTTACGCCCAAGATTTTACTATTTTTGGTGGTGCCTTATCGGAAACTCATGCTGAAAAGATTTGTAAAATAATGGATTTGGCTGTAAAAGTAGGCGCTCCTATTATCGGTTTAAATGATTCTGGTGGCGCTCGAATTCAAGAAGGTGTACGCTCGCTTGGTGGTTATGCCGATATTTTTTATAGAAATGTACAAGCCTCGGGAGTTATTCCTCAAATTTCGGCTATTATGGGGCCTTGTGCTGGCGGAGCTGTCTATTCTCCGGCCATGACGGACTTCACCTTAATGGTAGAAAATACGAGCTACATGTTTGTTACGGGCCCAAATGTTGTAAAAACGGTGACCAATGAAGAAGTAACTAGTGAAGATTTAGGTGGAGCACAAACCCATGCCTCCAAATCGGGTGTTGCTCATAAAACCTCAGCAAATGACATTGAATGTTTAGACGATTTAAAAACACTTTTAAGTTATCTACCACAAAATAATACCGAAACTCCAAAGCCTTTAGATTTTAATTTACAAGATGAAGTTCGAGATGTGCTTGCTACTATTGTTCCCGATAACCCAAATAAACCTTACGATATGCATCAGGTTATTTCGGGAATTATCGACATCGATTCTTTTTACGAAATACATAAAGATTATGCCGAAAATATTATTGTAGGTTTTGCTCGCTTAGGCGGAAAAAGCATTGGTATTGTTGCCAACCAACCACAATTTCTTGCAGGAGTTTTAGATGTAAACAGTTCTAAAAAAGCAGCAAGATTTACACGTTTTTGCGATTGTTTTAATATACCATTGTTAGTGTTAGTCGATGTGCCTGGTTTTCTACCTGGCACAGATCAAGAATGGAATGGTATTATTGTAAATGGCGCTAAACTGCTATATGCCTTAAGTGAAGCTACAGTGCCACGAGTAACCGTAATTACCAGAAAAGCTTATGGTGGCGCTTACGATGTTATGAACTCCAAACACATTGGGGCCGACTTAAACTTTGCTTGGCCAGGTGCCGAAATTGCTGTTATGGGTGCCAAGGGTGCCAGTGAAATTATATTTAAAAAGGAAATTTCTAATGCCGAGAATCCTTCAGAAAAACTTGCAGAAAAAGAAGCCGAATACGCCGAAAAATTTGCAAATCCGTATCGTGCAGCTGAACGTGGTTTTATAGATGAAGTAATTCTTCCTGAAAACACACGAAGAAAATTAATTAAGGCTTTTGCTATGTTAGAAAATAAAGAAGTTCACGTTCCGAGACGTAAACATGGTAATATCCCGTTGTAAAATTTACATTTTTACAGTTTCGGCATTATACATAAAGGTATCCTGCCAACGCTCGTATCTAGCATCCGTTTTTTCAGCAAAAACTAAATACTGACATTTGCCTATACTTTCGGGCGTTCTGGTAACTTCAGCTAAATTATTGTTTCTAAATAAAAACTCAGCATCGTCCACAATACACATTTGCAATCTATTCAAATTAACAGAATTTAAGTAGAACAATCTATTCAATCGTTTTGGAGTAGCAATTACAATATCAGTACCGTAATAGATTTCATCACGTTGGTCATCAATATTTTTTTCATCGTAAGCACAATAAACACGTAAATCGGTACCTCGCTTATAACTATTAAATTCTAGCTCTAAATCTAATGCTGTTTGCTTGTCTTTTACAAAAATAAGAGCTCGTGGTGCATCTTCATGAGCGTTTTTCAGTTTCTGAATAACACTTATAATCATACTCGATGTTTTCCCTGAACCTTTTGGCGCATAAACATACATGCTCGAACCACCTTTAATTCTAGACAAAATTTTCTTTTGAAGAGGCAATGGCGTTTCAATGCCTTTGGTTTTAAGCGTATCTTTTAATGGCTCAATTAGTTTTTTAAATGACATAAAATGAAGTTTCTTTTAATAGATTTTCAAAGATAGGCTTTTCATAATCTAAAAGAGAAAGCTGAAAAACAAAAAAAGACGTTCATTACTGAACGCCTTTCTCTTTTACCTAAAAATTAGGTTGCTATTAAAACTCTAAATCGGCAACTAAATCGAATTCATCGTAAATAGCCTTATCTTTCAAACCATCAAAAAAGCTTGCAGAACCATACTTTACATCGTATTTCGTTCTATCTACTTTTAAGTTTGCGGTTGCTTTATTTCCATAAATAGAAATTGTAAATTTTACTGAATTTGTTTTTCCTTTAATGGTTAATTTTCCAGTAACATCATACGCGTTTTTACCAGAAGCTTTAACATCTGTAAATTCTATAGTTGATATATTATGAATTTCAACACCAAAGAAATCATCAGATTTTAAATGACCTTCAAGTTTTCCTTTATACTCGCCTTCTAAATCGGTAGACACTAAAGTTGTCATATCGATAGTTATGTTTCCGCCAATTAATTTATCGCCATCAAAATCTAAAGCACCAGACTGAATATCTATAGTCCCTTCGTGAGAACCTGTAACTTTATAACCTTTCCAAACCACTTTACTACTTTCGGTTTTAATCTCTTTTTTATCCTTTTCAGTAGTTGTAAAAGAAAATGTAAAAAGCGCTACAAAAGCAACAAGTGCTATATTTTTAATTGAATTTTTCATTGTGATATAAATTTATTTACTTGTTTATATATTATATCACAAAGGTGCGAAGCTTTTAAAAACTATACATTGAAGTAGATTATTAAATGATGTTAATCTAGTTTAACATTTACTTCTGTACTGCAGTTATAAAATTTTTGAAATGAAGAATTATTAGCCTTTTTGAGCAAGCTGACTTTTAATTTTACTAAGAAACTCTTTAGTAATACCAAGGTATGATGCTACTAAATATTGCGGAATACGTTTTTCAATTTTAGGATATTCTTTTTTAAAGATTACATAACGTTCTTTAGCAGTAAGACTAAAACTGCGCACAATTCGCTTTTGCGAAGCTGTATATGCACGCTCCACTATTTGTCTAAAAAAGCGTTCTAGTTTAGGTATTTCTGTATATAATATTTCCGAATTATCGTAAACAAACATAACCACCTCAGTATTCTCCAAGCATTGCGTATTATAATCGGCAGGTGTTTGCGAAATAAAACTTCCCATATCAGAAGTCCACCAATTTTCAATAGCAAAAGATAATACATGCTCCTGCCCTTCTCTATCTAAATAAAAGGTTTTGGTACAACCAGAAATAACAAAACAAACATGTTTGCATACATCGCCTTGCTGTATTACATATTGCCCTTTTAAATATTGTCTATAAACCACTTTAGACCGCAAGAAAGCTTCCTCTTTATGCGTTAAATCTACGTAGTTTTTTATGTAATCTAAAAGTGGTTTTATATTCATAAATATGTAATTATTCGAATCAAATTTAGTGATAATAAAATAACGTTAATAAATGTTAATTGAATACCTGTAGATTTATAATATTTTACCTTTGCCCGATGGAAAAAATCAAAAAAGTAAAGTTTGAATTCGTGGCTTTAATGGCATCCTTAATGTCTATTGTTGCTTTAACGATTGATGCACTTTTGCCGGCTTTACCCCAGATTGGAGCTTCGCTAGGCGCTACAAGCCCAAGCCAAAACCAGCTTTTAATCACCATGATTTTTTTAGGCATCGGTTTTGGTCAACTTATTTTTGGACCTATTTCAGATAGTTTTGGTCGTAAACCCATTGTTTACGTTGGGTTTATTGTTTTTATTATTGCCAGTATTATTTGTGTAACAACAGAAAGTTACGAAATGATGCTTTTTGGACGTATTCTGCAAGGTATTGGTTTGTCTTCACCAAGAAGTTTAAGTACGTCTATGGTACGTGATGAATTTAGTGGCGATTACATGGCTAAAATTTTATCTTTTGTGGTGATGTTTTTCATTTTAGTCCCGGTTATAGCTCCTATGTTTGGGCAATTTTTAATAAATCTTTTTAATTGGCAAGCTATATTTTACTTCAACCTAATTTTTGGTTTAATGATCATGATTTGGTTTTGGCTGAGACAACCCGAAACTTTACCAAAAGAGAAACGTATAAAATTCTCTTCGCATCTATTTGTAAATGGCGCTAAAGAGTTTTTTAAATATAAAGAATCTGTAGCATTTACGCTAGTTTCAGGTTTTATTACGGGTTCGTTTATGGTGTATTTAAGTACCTCACAACAAATTTTTCAGGAGCAATATGATTTAGCTGAAATGTTTCCATATATTTTTGCCAGTCTTGCGATCTCTATTGGTTTTGCTACCTTTTTAAATAGCCAACTTGTTGAGCGATTTGGCATGATGAAAATTGCATATTACTCTACTCTAGCTTATGCTTTTATTTCGGTATTGTATGTGGTTTTATTTTCATCGGGGCAAAACCCAAGTATTTATACCCTCATCTCATTTTTAGCTTTACAGTTTTTTGCTGTTGGTTTTTTATTCGGAAATTTAAGAGCATTAGCCATGCAACCTATTGGGCATATTGCAGGAATTGGAGCAGCAATAAACGGTTTTTTATCAACTGTTTTAGCGGTACCTATTGCACATTATATTGGCACTTTTGTAAAAACATCGGTTTTACCATTGTTTATTGGGTTTTCACTTTTTGGTATTTTATCTATTCTTGTTTTTGTTGTTTTGAAAAGAAAAATACGTTTAGCAGCAGCATAAAACACATCTTTTTTGGGTCGTAAAATCACATAAATTATAGGGTTTAACATTTACTCCAAAGCATTAACACTTTCATATTTTTAAATAATACCATTTTTAAATATAAATTTGTCATCAATTCGGAGAATAACCTACATTTTCATAGGGCATTTCACCAATAAAATGGCATTCTAACTTTACAATGCATAAGCTTCCGCACCAATAAAAACTTTCGTAATTTTGCTAGCTTATAAGTTTCACTTAGTAATATAAAAATTAAGACATGAGTAAAATTATGACCGTCGACATCTTGTCGAGTATTAAAGGTGCACAACCCTCCGAGGCTGTCAACAAATTATTTGATGTGATTAAAAATGCACAGCCAACAAATAATAATACCTTTAATAATAATCATAATAATTCGGTCTCAATAAACGATTTAAGAGACGATGTTGTTATTGAAAGTTCTGCAATTGAAAAACAGATAATCATCGAAAACTTTCCGAAGGAAAAAAACGGATATTTAGTAGTCTCTAAAGTGATAGAAGAATAAATATGGATTCTCAAATACTCAAAATCCATCAGCAATTGGTGGATAAAAAAATAACTTGCACAGCATTAGTGCAAGACAAATTAGCCCAATTAAAACAAAATACGCACAACACGGTTAACGCCATGTTAGATACTTTGGCGCTAGATTTAGCAGCCAAAGTAGATGCTAAAATTGCTAACGGTGAAACTATTGGTTTGCTAGAAGGCATTCCTTTTGGAATTAAAGATGTTTATATGGTTCAGGGCACGCTAACAACGGCGAGTTCTAACCTGTTAAAAAACTACAAAGCTGCATATACGGCAACGGCCATTCAAAATTTATTGAATGCAGGCGCTATTCCTTTGGTAAAAGAAAATTGCGATAGTTTTGGTCATGGTTCATCTTCAGAAAATACCATTTTTGGCGCGGTAAAAAACGCTATAAATCCCGATTTAGTTGGTGGTGGTTCTAGTGGTGGCTCTGCAGTAAATGTTGCAAAAAATTACACCGTCTTTTCTATTGGTGGCGATACAGGAGGTTCGGTTCGCCAACCTGCTGGTTACAATAATGTTTATGGTTTAAAACCAAGTTACGGTCGTATTTCTCGTTATGGTTTAATGGCTTACGCATCGTCTACAGACTGCGTTGGACCTATTGCACAATCTATCGAAGATATTCGTATTGTACTAAACGTAATGAGTGGTAAAGATATTAAAGATCAAACCTCTTACGCTTCCGCGGAAATATCTCAGGCGCAAATTTTAAATTCCGAAGGCATTAAAACCGTTGGTTACTTTAAAAACTTTGTAGAGAATAAGGCTATCGATCCGAAGGTAAAAGCAGATTTTTTACAATCGATAGAAAAAATTAAAGCAAAAGGTATTGAAGTTAAAGCATTGGATTTCTTTGAATCCGAAACTTTAGTATCTACATATTATACTTTGGCTATGGCCGAAACCGCTTCAAACCTATCACGTTTAGACGGCACAAATTATGGTAACAGAATTGAAGGTGATAATCTAAAAGAAACCTATTCGGTAACACGTTCTGAAAACTTCTCTGAAGAAACAAAACGTCGTATTGTAGGTGGAAATCAAGTATTATCTCAAGGGTTTTCCGATGAAATTTATTTGAAAGGTTTAGCACTTCGCGATACCATTTCGGCTAATTTTGAGGATGATTTTCAAAATGTAGATATCATCCTTTCTCCAGTAACACCAAACACGCCACCTAAAATTGGCGACAGTTTAAAAGATCCGCACGCCATGTATTTATCCGATGCCTATACAGTTGGTTTCAGCTTAGGGCAATTACCTACTCTAACTGTTCCACAAGGTACAACAACAGGTTTACAAATTACGGCAGCAAAACATAATGACGAACTCGTTTTGAAGTTTGCTAACTTCTTAAAAGACACGATATAATGGAATTAGAGCAATTAAACGAGCTACTTAAAAAGCACGAACTAGAGTTAGTAATCGGTCTGGAAACACACGTACGATTAAACACAAAATCAAAATTATTTTGTTCTTGTCCAAACGAAGAAATAGATACACCTAACCAAAATATTTGTTCGGTTTGTACTGGCCAAATGGGTGTTTTACCATCCATTAATAAAGAAGCCATTACAAAGGCTATTTACTTTGGTAAAGCGGTAAAATCTACATTTGAAAACGAAGTTATTTCTTGGGATAGAAAACATTACGAATACCCGGATAACCCGAAAAACATACAAATTACACAGTTTCATAATCCAGTTATTCCTGACGGACAAGTGTCTTGTTTCAGAAACGACGGGTCGCAGTTTACTGTTAATTTAACACAAGTTCACATCGAGGAAGATGCAGCAAAATTGATGCATGAGAAAAAAATCTCGTTAGTCGATTTTAACAAAGCAGGTGTTCCTCTTATTGAGATTGTTACAGAGCCTTGTATTCGCCATATTGAAGATGCTTCAACCTATGCGCAATACATTCAGCGTATTGTTCAAAATTTAAAAATATCTGAAGCTAATCTTGAAAAAGGCGAGTTTAAATCGGATGTTTCTGTTTCATTACGTAAAAAACAGAGTTACAACTTAAACCCGAGAACAGAAATTAAAAACTTAAACTCGTTTAAGTTTATGATTGATGCTTTAAAAGAAGAAGTAGAAAAACAACTTAATTACTACATCGAGAATAAAGCTTTTAGACCAGACCAAACTACGGTGCTGTGGGATGCCGATTTAAAGCAAACTAAAACCATGCGTAAGAAGGAATTCGAGGCAGACTACCGTTTTATCTCGGAACCAGATTTACCTTTTGTAAGCATCAAAAATGTAGTCGAATCGATTGATGTTGATTTAAGCACACTCCCTTTTGCTGTAGAATCTATTTTAATAAAAGGTGGTGTTTTACCTCAAGATGCTAAGTTTTTCACAGCCGATTCGTTACGTTCGGAAACCTTTGTTGCTATCAACAACGTTATCAAAGAACCATCGTTTGTTGCGAAAACATTAACCAACAACATTAAAGCAGAAGACTATACAAGCATTGAAAACATTGCTGATTTCATAGAAATATTTAGCTTATTTAAAAATGAAAAAGTAACACCGGTTTTAGCTCAAAACGCTATTAAGTCCTTGTTAGAAGACTCAAAATTCGACTACAAAACATATTTTGAAGCCAATACTATTTCCGAAGAAAAAATAAAAAATGCCATTGCAAAAGTTATTTCAGAAAATGAAGCTGTTGCCAATGACATTAAAGCTGGAAACCAAGGTAAAGCTGGTATTTTAGTAGGAAAGGTAATTGCTATAATTGGCAAAGGTGCTTCTGGGAAAGTAATTCGTGAAGGAATTTTGAAACAAGTTCAAACTTCCGGAGCTAGTGCAGAACAAGCTACAACGAGTCAACAACCAGAAACCAACAAAGTTCAAACTGTAAAACAAAAAGAAGAGGAAATTCTCCCTGAAATCCCCTTAGTTATAAAAGATGAATACAGAACGCATTTAATCTCAGATGTATCTGAAGAAAACATAGCAGAAACGGTTACTTTTTCTGGATGGGTTTCTTCTGTGCGAGATCACGGTGAATTAATGTTTATTGATTTACGCGATTCGAGTACTCAAATTTTCCAAGTCCGTTTAAGCCGAGAATCTTTCGCGAATTTAGACGAGCTTGTAAAACTTAAACCAGAATCTGTTATTACAGTAACTGGAGCTATTGTTCAACGTAAAGAAGACGATTATAATGCGGCTTTAAAAACAGGAACTATAGAATTAGAAGCAACTGATTTAGATATTTTAAACCTATCTAAAACGCTTCCTTTTGAAATTAAACGCGCTACAAAAACAAATGAGAATGTTCGTTTTCAATATAAATATTTAGATCACAGAAATGATGATGTACGTCGTGTAATTGTGAATCGCCATAAGGTGATTAAAATGATGCGTGATATTTTGGACGAAGACGATTTCCTAGAAATTGAAACGCCAATTTTAAGTGCTGGTACCGATGAAGGCGCCCGTGAGTTTATTGTGCCAACCCGTAAACAAGCCGGAGCATTTTACACATTACCACAAGCACCACAACAGTTTAAACAAATGTTGATGGTTAGTGGTTACGAGAAATATTTCCAAATTGCACGTTGTTTTAGAGATGAAGATTCTCGTGGTGATCGCCAACCAGAATTTACACAGCTCGATATAGAAATGGCATATGCTAGCATGCAGCAAATTATTGATTTAAACACCAATATGTTTAATGCTATCGTAAAGAAAATATATGGCAAAAAATGGATTTTACATCCGTTTGAAGTAATTACATATAAGGAAGCCATGGATTATTACGGTTGCGACCGTCCAGATTTACGTTTCGGTTTAAAATTGCAAGACATTACGGAAATTGTAAAAGAAACCAGCTTTCAAGTATTTAGCAAACCTATTGAGGAGGGTGGTATTGTAAAATGTATTAAAGTTTCTGCTGAAGAACAAGGTAAAAAACGCTTATCTAAAGGGCAGATTGAAAAATTAACAGGTATAGCTCAACAACATGGTTTAGGTGGTTTAGCCTATATTATTGTAAATGAAAACGATTTACAATCGCCAATTATTAAGTTTTTAGGTGAAGATATTGCCACCGGAATAATTAGCGCTACACAAGCGGAAGTTGGAGATATTGTATTTTTCTCTGCCGCCGATTACGCTACAGCCAACAAAGCTTTAGACGCAGTACGTCAAGAACTTGGAAGCATGTTACGTTTAATCAACCCGAAGGAATTGAGACCTGCTTGGGTTATCGATTTCCCGATGTTTGAAAAAACAGACGAAGGTCGTTGGACCTTTACACACAACCCATTCTCGATGCCTGCAATTTACGATATCGATAAGCACATGAATGGTAACGAAGATGAAATTGGAAGTATTATTGCACAGCAATATGATTTAATCCTGAATGGTTACGAAATTGGTGGAGGCTCTGTGCGTGCACACAAACCAGAAATATTAGAAGCTACATACAAAAATATGGGTTACAACAAGGAGGAAATGCTTAAAAGCGTTGGCACCATGTATAAAGCCTTTCATTATGGTGCACCACCTCACGGCGGAATCGCTTGGGGTGTAGACCGATTAATGATGATTTTAGAGAAAAAAGCATCTATTAGAGAGGTTATGGCATTTCCAAAAACAGGAACTAGTGAAGATTTACTTTTTGGAGCACCTTCATTGTTATCTGATAGAAAAATAGAAGAAATGAATGTTAAAGTGATGCGTAAGTAGAACTTTAAACCTTATTCAAATAAAAAATTAAAAGCTTCAGTTTATTCTGGGGCTTTTTTTTGTTGAAATTAAGAGTAAAGAACCAAGATGCAGAATTACAAATAATTGAAAAAATAAAAAATAGAGGAACAAAGGTTACAACCCAGTTCAACCTACTAACAACCAAAAGCTATAAAGACTAAAGACCGCTTTACTTCTCTTCCGCCATATAATACAGACGTTTTAAACTTCTTTTAAGCATTGAAAACCTATAAATACCAATTATAAAAAACAAGCCACTAAAAATAAGGCCAATAATAGTAAGATACTTAAAGTTTGGAAATTCTTTTACTTGGTATAGCGCAAGACTCCCTAAAAGTAAATAAAGAGATGATCGTATGTAAGACAATAGCGTACGCTCGTTAGCTAAACGTGTGCGTTCTATAGCTAGGTAATCCCTAAGAATAACTTGTTGATCCGGTTTAAAATCGCGACCAAAACTTAAAAGTTTCATTTTTGTAAATTTTATATAAAAATACATATTTTTCATTAAAATAGCATTTATACATTATTTTACAATTCAAATTAAAAAAGGTTTGAAATAGTATTGTTAACTTTAGCAAACTAAAACGACTGTTTACAATCTAAAGCGAACATCAAGTTCAACAAAAAAACATTTAAAATTAAAATCATGAAAAAAACAACCTTATTAACAAGTCTAGCCTTTGTATTTGCAATTTTAGTATCAACAAGTGTAAACGCCCAAAAATTTGCGAAACTAGATGCTAGTCCAATGGATGCAGCAGCATTCCCTACAAGTTATAAAGACGCTAATAAATTAATAAAAATAATTTATAGCCGTCCACAACTTAAAGGAAGAGACTTAGCAACTTTAGCACCTAATGGTAAAGTATGGAGAACTGGAGCGAATGAAGCTGCAGAATTAACACTTTTTACAGACATGAAATTAGGAGATTCTACCATAAAAGCAGGAACATATACGTTTTATGTAATTCCTAATGAAAAAGAATGGATTGCAATAATTAGTACAGACTTAAATGTTTGGGGTTCTTATTTTTACAACGAAGCTAATGATGTAGCAAGATTATCTGTACCTGTAACTTCTGGAGAAGAATTAGATGCTTTTTCAATTGCTTTTGAAGAAGTTGATGGCGCGATACATATGCACTTAGGTTGGGGAACTGCTCGTATTGCGGTACCATTTACTAAGTAACAAAAACAAAACTTTATTAAACCAAAAAAACCGATTCAAAAATGAATCGGTTTTTTTATGGTGGTGCCTCCAGGAATCGAACCAGGGACACAAGGATTTTCAGTCCTTTGCTCTACCAACTGAGCTAAGGCACCATTGCTTTGTTAAGCGGTTGCAAATATATACTCTATTTTCGTTTCTGCCAAAAGAATTTTGATAAAAAATTAAAATATTTTATACTCACCTGATGTTCTTCATTTTACACATAAAAATAATTTTAAATATTATAGAATAATTAAGAATCTCTTTAATGTTCCTTTTGTAATTTTACGTTTTTTATAATTATGTATTTAATAATAGATGTTGGCAATTCCTTTGTAAAGCTTGCTATTTTTGAGGATAACACCCTTAAAAGTAAACAAGTTGTGAAATTAGAAAACCTTCTAAAAGAAACTAAAACACTTAAAAACAAGTATTTAAATATTAAAAAAGCTATAATATCATCGGTTGGCAACCTAACCGAAAGCGATATAACAGTTTTAAAATCACTCGTTGACCTCACTATTTTAAACAGCGAAACAGAACTTCCTTTTACCAACCTATACCAAACACCCAAAACCTTAGGAGTAGACAGAATAGCTTTAGTTTGTGCTGCGGCCAAACAATTTCCAAATCAAAACACCCTAATTATAGACGCAGGCACTTGTATCACTTACGATTTTGTAACAGCAGATAATGAGTATTTAGGAGGCGCTATTTCACCTGGTTTACGCATGCGCTATGCCTCTCTGAATAATTTAACAGCAAATTTACCGTTACTAGATACAGAAATGCCTGAATCTATTATTGGAGATTCAACTAAATCATCAATACACTCAGGTGTTGTTCATGGCGTTTTAAATGAAATTGACGGAAATATTGCTTCTTATAAAGAAAAATATTTAGATTTAACAATTATTTTAACAGGTGGCGATACTAATTTCTTGTCTAAACAATTAAAAAGTAGCATATTTGCCAACTCTAATTTCCTTTTAGAAGGACTTTACTATATTTTAAAATTTAACTCAAATTAATGATAAAAAAACTTGTACTCGTTTTTATTGCAATAACTGCAATGCAAAGTTACGGACAAGAAGGAACGGCATCTCCGTATTCTTTTTATGGTATTGGAAGCCTTAAATTTAAAGGAACAGTTGAAAACCGAAGTATGGGTGGCATAAGCATCTATAACGACAGTATACACGTAAACCTTAGAAACCCGGCATCATATGCAGGCAAAAACTTAGATATTTTAAACAACGAAAGCCGACCAGTAAAATTCACTGTAGGTGGCACGTACAACAGCACGACATTAAAAAGTGAATCGAGTAAAGACAATGCATCATCGTCTACCTTCGATTATTTAGCTATTTCTATTCCTATGGGCGATTTTGGTTTTGGTTTTGGACTTCAACCATATACATCTGTTGGGTATAAATTAGAAGCTTATAATGATGACTTAATATCGAACCGATTTAGAGGTGAGGGTGGTTTAAACAAAGCTTTTTTAGGTTTTGGTTATCAAGTTACCGAAGGCTTAAGTATTGGTATCGATTTTCAATATAACTTTGGAAATATTCAAAACAGTACTATTGAGTACGTTTACGATAGCGAGGGAAACCCTGTACAATACCAAGCTAGAGAAAACAACAGATCAGATTTAAGCGGATTAAACATCAATTTAGGAGCATCTTACAGAATTATGTTAAACGAGAAGTTAGAACTTATATCTGGACTTACTTATACTCCAGAAAGCAACTTATCATCTCAAAACCAACGTGCTTTCTCAACAATTACAACAAATACAAGTGGCGCTGAGTTTGCGTTAAATACAATAACTAGTGATTTAGGAGATTTAAAAGATACAGAATTAGTATTACCATCTAAAATTACTTTTGGTGTTGGTATTGGCCAACCAAGAAAGTGGTTTGTAGGTATAGAGTCTGAATATTTAAAAACAAGTGACTTCGATAACCCACTATATAGTAATGGTGCAACCTACGAAGATCAATCTGCAATTAAACTTGGTGGATTTTATATCCCGAAATACAATTCGTTCTCAAGTTACTTAAGCCGAGTTGTTTACAGAGCAGGTTTACACTTCGAAAACACAGGTTTGAATATAGAAAACGAATCGATAAACGAGTTTGGCATGTCTTTTGGTCTAGGATTACCAGTAGGAAGTTTTTTCTCTAATGCTAATTTAGGTGTAGAAGTTGGTAAACGCGGTACCACTAACAGTAATTTAATACAAGAGAATTTTGTTAATTTCCAATTAAGTTTATCTTTGAACGATAGATGGTTTAGTAAAAGAAAATTTGACTAACAACATAAAATTTATATCATGAAAACTAAAATTACATTATTATTAACGCTTTTATTTGTTGGGGCAAATATTGGCTTCGCACAACAAGATGAAGAGTGCATGTCTAAACTCTCAATTTTCCATGAGTATGTTAAATCTAAGAATTTTGACGCTGCTTACGAACCTTGGATGGCAGTAAGAAACAAATGCCCTAAATTTAATAACGCCATTTATATTGATGGAGAAAAGATTCTAGAAGCTAAAATTGACAAAGCGGAAGGTGCTGCAAAGTTACCTTTCATTAACGATTTACTAAAACTTTGGGAACAACGTGCTGAGCACTTTGCAAGTAAAACTCCAGTTGGAGAATACGGTGCCCAAGCTTGTCAGTTAAAATATGATAACAAAAAGTTATTGAATTTAACCGACGAAGAACTATACATTTGTTTTGATGATGCTTATAAAGCAGACAAAGAAACTTTTAAGAACCCAAAAAGTTTATACACTTATTTTTCCTTAATGGTTGGTTTATATGATGCTGGTAAAAAACCTGCTGCCGATTTATTTAACAAATATGATGATGTTGTTGAAAAGGTTGAAGATGAAGTAGGAAACTATTCTGCAAAGCTTAACGAGTTAATTACAAAAGAAGATGCTGGAACAGCTTTAACTAAAAAAGAAGGATCTTACAAAAGATACTACGAAAGTTACTTAAAAGCTTACGACCAAATTTCTTCAGGTATTGATGAAAAATTAGGTACACGTGCAAACTGTGAAAACTTAATCCCTTTATACCAAAAAGATTTCGAAGAAAACAAAAACAATGCGGTTTGGTTACAAAGAGCTGCAGGAAAAATGTCTGAGAAAGATTGTACAGACGATCCATTATTCTTCAAATTAGTAAATGCTTATCATGAAATTTCTCCTTCGGCTAACTCAGCATACTACTTAGGGATCTTAAAAGATAAAGAAGGTAAAAACAGTGAAGCTATTGCATTCTACAAACAAGCTGTTGATTTAGAAACAGATAATTTCAAGAAAGCTAAATTGAATAACCAAATTGGAATTAAATTAAAAGCTAGAGGAAGTTATGGCCAAGCTAGAAGTTATTTTAGACAATCTTTACAATTAAACCCATCTAACGGACGTCCACACTTATCTATTGCTGCTATGTATGCTTCAAGTGCAAACAGCTGTGGAGATACAAACTTTAACAAAAGAGCTGTATATTGGTTAGCTGCAGACGAAGCTAGAAAAGCTGCGCGTGTAGATCCAACTTTAAGAAAAGCTGCTGCTGCATCTGTTGCAAACTATTCTGCAAAAGCACCGCAAAAAGCTGAAATCTTTAACTGTTCTTGTTCTGGACAAAGCATTAAAATTGGATGTTGGATTGGAGCTTCGGTTACCGTACCAAATATTTAATGAATAAGAAAAAAACATATAATATTTTAAACATAGTCATGCTTAGTTGCATGGCTATGTTTTTTTCATGTAACAACAGTTTAAAAGAGGTTCAAAAAATTGGAGTTTCGGAAAACGAACCCATTGGTGTTGCCGAAAATATTAATTTAAAACACACCGATTCTGGTCGTGTTACTGCTAATTTAATTAGTACAAAAATGCTCGATTACTCTAATCGAGATTTTCCATATAATGAATTTGTTGATGGGCTTACATTGTATTTGTACGACAACAACAACAAAAAAAGTACTATTGTAGCAGATTATGCCATTGTTTATTCCGACACCGATTTAATAGACTTACAAGGTCATGTTGTAATAACAACCCAAGATGGAAATGTTTTACAGTCCGATCAGCTATTTTACGATCAAAAAAAGGAATGGCTCTTTACCAACAACCCTGTTACTTTTAAAACTAAAACCGATATCATTAATGGTAACGGATTTGATTCTGATACTAAATTCCAGAATGCCGAAGTGCTTGAAGTTACTGGTATTATCACTATGGAAGATTAGTTCCCTAACTCTTTCCCCTATTCCTAAATATATTTTCCCTAAAATATAATTCAAATTAAAACAGTATTATAAATAAAATCGTACTGCTAATATTTTAATTATCTTTGCCCTAGAATAAAAATCAACCAATGAACTATTTAAAATTTTCAAAATTTTTATATTTAGCATTTGCTATTTTCTTAATTTACGATGTTTTTAAAACATGGAGTATCGATAGAAGTCGTGCATACCTAAGCCTTTTTCTATTGGCCGTTGCTATATTTATGTTCTTTTTTAGACGTCGTTTTGAGAATAAAGGAAACAATTCTAAATAAATGAGCATTTATGTGATCATCATAATTGTATCATTAATCCTTTCTGCTTTTTTCTCGGGGATGGAGATTGCTTATATATCTTCAAACAAAATTCATATAGAAATTGAAAAAAAACAAGAAGGTTTACTTGCTAAAGTACTTAGCAAACTTACAGTAAAACCATCTAAATTTATAACAACCATGCTTATTGGCAACAATATAGCCTTGGTTATTTATGGTTTTTTCATGGGTGACTTATTGGTAGATTGGTTTAGATCTATGTTGCCTACACCTTATGCACCAATAAATTACTTATTAAACGATTTAAGTTTATTAACCCAAACTATAATATCGACTATTGTTATTCTAATAACTGCAGAATTTTTACCAAAAGTTTTTTTTCAAATTTATGCGAATAGATTAATTAAAGCTTTAGCCATACCGGCATATGTATTTTACATATTATTTAGTTTAGTCTCAGATTTTGTTATTTGGATTTCAGATAATGTCCTTAGAGCCTTTTTCAAAACCGAAGGCGACCAAATACAATTAGCTTTTACAAAAGTTGAATTAGGAAACTACATTACTGAACAAATGGAATCTGTGGAAGAACATGACGATGTAGATACCGAAATTCAAATATTTCAAAACGCTTTAGAATTTTCGGAGGTAAAAGCACGCGAAGTTATGGTGCCTAGAACCGAAATAATTGCTGTTGAAATTAACGAATCTATTAAAACATTAAATGCACTCTTTACGGAAACAGGCTGTACAAAAATTTTAGTTTACAAAGAAACCATAGACGATATTTTAGGTTACGCACACTCATTCGAACTTTTTAAAAAGCCCAAAACAATTAAGGCCATGATGTTGCCTGTAGAATTTGTGCCTGAAACTGTATTAATTAAAGATGTGCTTGGTGTACTCACCAAAAAACACAAAAGTATAGCTGTTGTTTTAGATGAATATGGCGGAACCGCCGGAATTATGACGGTTGAAGATATTGTTGAAGAACTTTTTGGTGAAATTGAAGACGAACATGATACCGTAGATCTAATTGAAGAAAAGTTAGAAGATGAAACTTTTAATTTTTCGGCACGTTTAGAAGTTGATTATTTAAATGAAACTTATAAAATTAATCTACCTGAAAGTGAAAACTATGAAACTTTAGGTGGCTTAATTGTAAACCATACACAACAAATTCCGGCACAGAATGATGTAGTTAAAATAGAAAACTTTCAATTTACAATTTTAGAAGTTTCGAATACAAAAATCGACTTGGTAGAACTTAAATTAACTGAAGAAGATTAATCTGTAGTAAATATTCAACTACTAACTCCTATACACTTTTCAATATTCTTTTTGGTTTTAATTAAATGCTACTTATTTCAATAAAACATTTAACTTACAGTCAATAACGTCATTAATTACCCTTACAAAACACGACATTAAACAAAACACACAATAACCCTTTTATTATTAAATAGAAAATGGTATTTTCGCGCACGATATTTTCATCAATTTAGTCGTAAATTGACAACCAATAATAACAAGCTAAATCCCAATAACGGATTTATTATAAAACATTTTAATTACAGATGGCAGTTTTAAATAAAATCAGACAGCGTTCATTATTCTTAATCTTAATAATAGCGCTAGCGTTATTTTCCTTTGTATTAGCAGATTTATTTAAAAATAGTGATGCACTTTCAGCAAAATCGCAGAATACTGTTGGAACCGTAAATGGTACAGATATTACTCGCGAATCTTTTCTTCAAAAAGTTGATGTAGCTCAACGCCAAGCAGGCGCTAGTGCAACAAGCACACAGGTTATGAACCGTGTTTGGGATCAAGAAGTACGTGAAGCTGTAATGGGTGCTCAATTTGAAAAATTAGGGATTTCTGTAGAGAAAGACCAAATGAAAGATTTATTAAAAACGGCGCTTGCATCTAGCCCAGAGTTTTTAAACGAAGCTGGTTTGTTTGACGAAGCAAAACTTAATGAATATATCGCCAACCTAAAAGAAACATCTCCTGCAGGTTATGAAAGTTGGGTTAATTACGAAAAGCAATTAGCCACTAATGCATTGCAACAAAACTATTTTAACTTAGTTAAAGCTGGTTTAACAGGAACACTTGCTGAAGGTGAATTGGATTACATGCTTGAAAATAACAAAGTAGATCTTAAATATGTACAAGTACCTTACTCTACTATCGCAGATAGTTTAGTCAAAGTTTCAAAAGGAGATATTTCTAGTTACATTAGTAAAAACGCTAAAAAATACGAAGTTGAAGCATCTCGTGATATTCGTTTTGTTGAGTTTAAAGAATTTGCAAGCGTAGAAGATGAAAATGCAATTAAAGAAGATTTAAAAAAGCTTTTATCAGACCGTGTTGAGTATAACGATGGTATTAAAGCTAACGAAAATATTACAGGGTTTTTAAACACTACAAACAACGAAGATTTTATTAATTCTAATTCTGATATTAAATTTGATAATCGTTTTGTTTTTAAATCTAGTTTACCATCTGCTGTTGCAGACACTATTTACAACTTAAACGAAGGTGAAGTTTTCGGTCCTTATAAAGATAATGGCTACTACAAAATTTCAAAAGTAATAGCTGTGAAACAAATTCCAGACTCAGCTAAAGTACGTCACATCTTAATTCCTTTTATTGGAACAAGAAGTTCTGGAGCACAAGCAACACAAACAGAAGCACAAGCAAAAGCAACTGCTGATAGCCTTTTAGCGATATTAAAAACTAACCGTTCTAAATTCCCAGATTTTGTAACAGAATTTTCTACAGATCAAGGAAGTGTTGAAAATGGCGGGCGTTACGATTGGCATGCTTATAATACTATGGTTCCAGAATTTAACGATTTTGAATTTGAAGGTAATACTGGAGATTTAGGAATTGTTAAAACAATGTTTGGTTTTCATATTATTGAAGTTGAAGGACAAAAAAATAAAACAAGAGCTGTAAAAGTTGGAACTTTAGCTAGAAAGATTGAACCTTCGGATACTACGGTTGATAAAGTATTTAGAGATGCTTCTAGTTTTGAAATTTCGGCTGCGGAGAAAGATTTTGAAACTTTAGCTAAAGAGAAAAGTTATACTGTACGTCCTGTTAATGGGATTAAAGCATTAGACGAAACCATTCCTGGTGTTGGTAACCAAAGACCAATTGTTCGTTGGGCCTTTGAAGCTGATTCCAAAATAGGTGAATTAAAACGTTTCAACATTACAAACGGATATGTAATTGCTCAATTAGTTGCAAAACATGAAGCAGGTTTAATGTCTGCCGATGATGC
Source organism: Algibacter sp. Ld11 (assembly GCF_045066735.1). Classification (NCBI taxonomy): domain Bacteria; kingdom Pseudomonadati; phylum Bacteroidota; class Flavobacteriia; order Flavobacteriales; family Flavobacteriaceae; genus Algibacter; species Algibacter sp. Ld11. The sequence goes on from NZ_JBISHH010000003.1 coordinate 118,079, forward strand.
TACAGTATCTGTTTTACCAATATTGAGAAAAGAGAAAAAAGCAGCTATGCTTAGAGATCAAATTTCTGCCACAACTTTAGATGATTTAGCTACTGCACAAAAAATAAGTGTTCGTACTGCTTCCGCAATTAACATGAAAAACCCAACTATTTCTGGAGCTGGAAGAGAACCATTGGTTGTTGGAGCTGCGTTTGGATTAAACGAAGGAGAAACATCTAAATTAATAGACGGAGCTAACGGTGTTTACATGATTCAGGTAACTAAAGTAACACCTGCATCACCACTAGATAACTACCAAGCTGCAGCAAATAGAGTTGCACAACAAAAATCTAATGTTGTAAATTCTAAATTATACAATGCATTAAAAGATGCTGCTGAAATAGAAGATAACAGAGCTAAATCTCAAGTTCAATAAAACGAACTGATTTTAATTATATAAAAAAAGCCTCAATTAAATTGAGGCTTTTTTATACGATATCTTTTATGAAATAAAACTAAAGCACCATATTATTATAAGCTATAACAGTGTTAAACCCTTTATCTTTAAAATAGACTGTTGGGTCCTCTTTAGATACGGCTAAAACAAAATCTCCACCCCATGCCCCAAGACTCTTAACAGCGCCTTTAAAATCGCTAAAAAATCGATTTTTAACTGGGGTTTGCTTAGTTATTTTAGCGATTATATTTTCGTGCTTTTCTATTAACGATTTAAACATTTCTAAACTTTCAGCACCTATCATCTTCTCAGTAATACTATTGATTTCATTTATAGAAGGTACTAAATCACTCTTGTTCGCTCTGTAATGTTTTATGCCTTCTCTACTATTTTGCTTCTTGTTTAGATGAATAAAATACAGATGTTCTTTAAAAATCGGGTTGAAATTTAACTTAATTACATGTTTTAAATCTCCTTTTAGCTGATAAGTAATTGCTGAATTGTTCTGAGCGCAAGCAATATCATACCCACTACCTCCAAAAGTTTTCTCCAATAACTGATAGGCATCAACTTTTGCCCAATTTGCAACATTATTTATTAGTGTGGATGATGTTCCTAAACCCCAATTTTTAGGAAAATCTAATTCTGTTATAACTTTGTAACCCTTTCCATCTTTCAAAAAACTCGGATTAAGTTGTTTAGCAGCCAATAATATTTCAATTAATCGATTAGTAATCTCATCCTTTTCATTCAGATTTAGAATATTATTACCTTTTATATCAAACTCCTTTTCGAACCATACCTCTCCATTTTCGTCTAAACTACTCCAAATAATTTTTGACTCATTAATATGTTCAACTAATAAAGACTGGCCATACTTAGTAGGAACTGCCAAAGAAATGGCTCCATCTAAAACCACATATTCTCCCGAAATTAATAATTTCCCGTTGCTAAAAAACTGCTTCACCTTAACTATTTAATTATTATTTTTATTTCAATGGTTTTCTCTTAATCATGCCACCTTTCAAGTCTTTTACAATCCCCATGACAATAAAAGCATTTCTGTCTATTTTATCTATTTCAGTTTGTAATCTAGCAAGTTCTAAGCGCGTAACAATGGTATAGATAATATCCTTATCATAACTATCACCATGGTTACCATAACCTCCTTTACCTGCATAAATAGTGCAGGCACGGCGCAATTTTTCGGTTAGCATAATTCGTAATTCTTCATGTTTATTAGATATAATAGTAACACCCACATATTCCTCTACCCCATCAACCACAAAATCTACGGTTTTTGCAGCAGATAGATAGGTTAAAATAGCATAAAGCGCTATTTCAATTGATAAAACATAAGCACCTATTGAAAATATAATGATATTAATTAACAATAAAACATCACCAATAGTTAATGACAATTTCCGACCTAAATAAATAGCTAAAACCTCCGTTCCATCGATAACGCTACCGCCACGCATAGACAAACCAATACCTAAACCTAAGAAGAAACCTCCAAAAACAGCTATTAATAATTTATCTTCTGTGATGGTAGGATATTCTACAAAATGAACAACAAAAGCCAAAAGCGTAATGGCCGCTATACTTTTTAACGCAAATTTGTTCCCGATAGTTTTAGATGCTAAAATCAAAAAAGGAATATTTACTAATACTAGTAAAAGCCCCAACTCCATGGATGTAACATGTTCTAACAACAAAGAAATGCCTGTTGCTCCACCATCTATAAATTGGTTTGGTAATAAAAACCCTTTTAATCCAAAACCTGCAGAAAACACACCTATTATAATGAAAATATATTCCTTGATGGCATGAGATAACTCCACTTGAAATTTTCTTACCAAAGGCACAATCTGTCTCGTGCTAATAGCTTTGCCTTGAGTATTTCGCTGCTTTTTTTTAAGCTGCTTACGAGCAATATCTACTAATATTTTGGATAAAAACGGATTCATTTCAAAGGTTTTTAGTTCAACCAATTAATAAAGAAATACTTTATTTTTGCTTGATCTGGAATATGAGTGCTCTCAAAATTCAAATCCATATCGAACCTTAAATTAGCAGGTAATTCATTTTTATCAATTGTAAAGCTTGCATTAATTTCATCAACAATGATTACTATAGAATTAATTAAATTACTAATACGTGAAATTTTATAATGACTATCAATGTCTTTAAATACGCTTATAGAAGACAAGTTTTTATCTGTTTTAAAACGATTATCTATTATTCTAATACCAGAAATTGTTGATGTAGAATCTAAAGCATGTTTAGGCATTAAGGTTAATAGTTTATTCCCTCCTTTTTCGAAAATCTCAATATTATTAACGGTTCCCATAAACTCATCACCGCCTATAAACCGAACAATGGAGTCATTGGCATAAATATGCTTTAAATCCTTAACTTCGGTAGAATCGGTTAATAAACCTATGTGATGTCTAGAAATTTCAAAAGGATTTTGCTTCTTCTTACAGCTAGTTAAAACAGCGGCTAAACAAAATAGGCTACAGATTATTTTATACATAATAATACTTTGTTTATTTAATTTCTAATTAGCCAAAAACTAATTATTTCTTCAACACCTTGGTTAAAATACCAAAAACTGAGCGAATAAACGTAGCACTTGTAAGGACTTTAACTATAGGGTTCATGGCAGTGCTTCTGCGCCGTGTTGAAGTTTTTCTCTTCGATTCGGCTTTTTTAAGAGCCTCCTGTTCTTTTTTAGCTTTTTCTTTAGCTTCGTCTGCTTCTGCTTCTTTTATTTTTTCATTAAGCATTTCGTAGGCACTCTCTCTATCAATAGTCTCATTATACTTTTCAACCATTTTAGATTTTGATAGCAAACTACCTAACTCCATTTCCGTTAGTACATCCATCCTACTCATAGGCGCTCGCATCATGGTAGCTGCCAATGGTGTCGGACGTCCTTTTTCATCTAATGCAGATACTAAAGCCTCTCCAATTCCTAAAGATGTTAATACTTCTGTAGTATCATAATATTCAGAATCTGGATAGTTTTGTGCCGTTAACTTAATAGCTTTTCTATCTTTAGCGGTAAAAGCTCTTAAAGCATGTTGAATTTTTAAACCTAACTGGCCCAATACGGCTTCGGGAACATCAGTAGGGTTTTGTGTCACAAAATACAAACCAACACCTTTACTTCTTATCAACTTTACGATGCTCTCAATTTGATTTAATAAAGCTTTTGAAGCCTCGTTAAAAATTAAATGGGCTTCATCTATAAACAATATTAATTCTGGTCGATCGCTATCACCTTGTTCAGGAAAAGTTGAATAAATTTCGGCCAATAAACTCAACATAAAGGTTGAGAATAATTTTGGTCGATCTTGAATATCGGTTAAACGAAGGATATTTATATAGCCACGACCATTACCATCAATACGCAACAAATCTTGGGTATCGAAAGATTTTTCACCAAAAAACAAATCGGCACCTTGTTGTTCTAACTCTATAACCTTTCGCAAAATAGCTCCAGTAGATGCTGTTGAAATACGTCCGTAAGATTCCGTAAATTCAGCTTTACCTTCTTGTGTAGTATATTGAAGTATTTTTTTAAAATCTTTTAAATCTAATAATGGCAATTTATTATCATCGCAATACTGAAAGATAACAGCCACTACACCAGATTGTGTATCGGTTAAATCTAAAACTCGCGATAATAACACTGGGCCAAATTCACTAACCGTAGCACGAAGCCTAACGCCATCTTGTTCAGATAGGGTTAAAAGTTCTACAGGAAAAGCTTTGGCATCAAAAGGTAAACCAATTTTTTCGTGACGTTCATCAATTTTTGCATGACCAGGACTTGGTTGTGCCAAACCACTCAAATCACCTTTAATATCCATTAATAAAACAGGAATACCTTTATCACTTAAATTTTCAGCTAAAACCTGAAGCGATTTTGTTTTACCCGTACCAGTGGCACCAGCAATTAAACCGTGACGATTCATAGTTTTTAAAGGAATTTTCACATGGGCTCCTGTAACGGTTTCACCATCTAACATAGCAGAACCTACCGCTATAAAATCACCTTTAGTCGCATTTCCGTCTGTTATATATTTAAAAAAAGTATCTGTCTTACTCATACTGCATATTTTGCATAAAAATACAGTAAATAAGATGAAGAAAAAAATAAGCTTTAAACTGAAATAAATAGAATCTCTAATTTCTATTTACACTTATCATTATTATCTATAGGCTTCGAAAAGAACAACAATATTGTCGGTTCTATCCGTAACATTTAAAGTAAACCCATCAATATTAAAACTTGTTACTTCAGCCGCTGTTAAACCCAAGAAATCACCGTTTTGATTTCCATAACGAATACCTATGGCTCTAGAACTAGAAGCGTATCTAGAAATATCATTAATAGAAGCTCCACTTCCTCCATTAAAAATAACTTGCTGGTCTATAGTTCCGCCATAGTTACTGGCATATCCTTGCATAGAACCAAAAGTGTTTTGAAAGGTATTATCATTATTAGCAATTCCATTATCGCTATCAAGATCGTAAGTTTCTACATTAGAATACGCCGAAAACTTAATAGAGCTTGGTTCAAATGGCAAACCGCTAATGGTTTGAGCTCCTGTACTGTTTATTATAAACTTACCAACATAAGTTGTCGCCCCAATATAAGCACCAGAATCGCCTCCCGACTGCAATATATTTCCTGCATCTGCACTAACAGTATCATTAGAATTTATAGGGTTCCAAATTGGTGTTCCAGACGGTCCAGAATTAAACTCAAAACTGTTTGTAGTCGTGTTAAAAACCAATAAACCAGTTGCAGGCAATGCAATACTATTCCGCTGGGCAGTAGTTAGCCTTGGAACTAAAAGCCCTTTACTGTTAGAATCAACATCTAATATTGCGGAATTGTCGGGAGTTGTAGTGCCAATACCTACTTGAGATTGCACAACGAAAAAGCTAGCGCAAAGCGCAAGCATGAGGGTATATTTCTTCATTATTAAATAGCTTTAGGGAGCCAGATTATATTAATTATCGATTAAAGATATATAGAAAATTCTAAATATCATAATTTTCCTACTAAACTTGTTTGTGTATTTTTTTTAACATTACATATAATTAGTTAAGATGGCTAATACCTATATTAACAAATTTTGCATGTAAAGGGCTGTTTTCATTATTTAAAACATACCTCATACTGACCACATCATTAGCGGTAATAGGGTATATTACAGTTCCACTAGTACCCCAGTAATTTTGAGTGGGCAAACTAGAAAATCCTCTAGCCAAATAAGCGACTAAAGCCCCATTAACATTAAGTGCAAGAATATATTTTTTATTACCATTAGGCATATTACTCGTTGATAGTGAGGCACTAAATAAATAATTACCACTTTCTTTAATTCTTACTGTACCATTCGACACAACATCATAAACATCCGGGTTGGTTACAAGAACATCGGACGTACCTACCGGGAAATCAACATAAGTATTATCAGGCGTAGAAAGCGCATTGTTACTTCCTGAATAATTTTTATTCAATACTATCGTGTTATTAGATTGACTAGACCAAGTCCCGCTACCAAATATACAATACGAATTTAATGTGGTATTATAAACTAAAGCACCATCCAGTGGAGATGGAATAGCTGACATTTCTGCAGATGTCATTCTTGGAGGCACAAATGCACCTACCTTGCTATCTATTTGTAACACTGAGCCATCGTCGGGAGTTGTTGTACCAATACCTACTTGAGCCTGTGCATAGAAAAAACTAGCGCAAAACGCCAGCACGAGGGAATATGTTTTCATTTTAAAAAGGTCTTAGGGAACCTAAATTTTACTATTAATCATCGAAGATAGGAAGAAAACTTAGAATTAACAAAATTCGGGTTAAAACTAAAGGAATCCGTATATTTGCGGACTTATGAAAAAAGAAATACAACAATTAGTTGATAAAGGCGAGATGCTTCCATTAATGGAAGAGTTTTACACTATTCAAGGCGAAGGATTTCACAAAGGAACAGCTGCTTATTTTATTCGTGTTGGCGGGTGTGATGTAGGCTGCCATTGGTGCGATGTAAAAGAAAGTTGGAATGCCAACTTACACCCACCTACGTTAATTACTAACATTGTTGAAAATGCCAAAAAGCATAGTGACACCATTGTAATTACTGGAGGAGAACCTTTAACCTGGGATATGACTCCCTTAACAACACAGCTTAAAGCCGAAGGTTTACAAGTGCATATTGAAACATCTGGAGCTTATAAACTCACAGGAATCTGGGATTGGATCTGCCTTTCTCCAAAAAAAATGAAGCTTCCTACTAAAGAAGTTTACGATAATGCTCACGAACTTAAAGTTATTATTTATAATAAAGATGACTTTCGCTTCGCGGAAGAACAAGCTGCTCTTGTAAATAAAGATTGTATTTTATATTTACAACCTGAATGGAGTAAACGCGATAAAGTGGTTCCTGAAATTGTAGATTACGTCATGCAAAACCCTAAATGGAAAGTATCCCTACAAACCCATAAATATTTAAATATTCCATAAATTAAAGAGCCTTGAACAAACTTCAAGGCTTTTTTGTTTTTAATCGTCCAAATCACGTATATTTAGAAAACAAACCCTAGCTATCATGAAGTTAGTCATTTTCCATATTTCTTTATAATAGTTTTTCATATAAGCGCGTAGCAATCAGATATAGAAAAATCTATTTCTCTGATAAATTCTAACATTCAAAAATCTCTAAAAACACAACGTTTAAAATGGATAGATAGCCGCGTTTCTATTTTTTAAAAAAAGACATAATTTTTTTTAGAAGACCACCACCAGCAGTCAATCCTTTCTGTTTATCTACCTTCTTAGGAACATAAGCAGCTTTATGCTTTTCCTTGTAATTATATTGTTCTAAAATAGCGGCGACCCGCTTTTTATACAAAACGCCTTTCTCCGGTTCTATTTGAAAAATATAATTAGCATATCCATCAATTTGAGCCAAAACATTACCACCTTTAGTCCAATATTTACCTTCTATACCATCTTTTTCAATCTGAAACAAAAGTGCTCTAAAACGTTTTATATCTTCTTTTGGAATATTAGTTTTTTCGTTAACAACAACACCCGTAACCTCCTGTTTGGCATTACGCTTCATAATGCGTAATTTTTCAGGGTGTAAATTAAAATTCTCACTATTTACAACATATCTAGAGTATTTTAAAAGCGGAGTCATTTTATCAAAACTATCATGAGTACCAGAAAATGTAATATCATCTACATAACGCGTGTATATAAAACCGTATTTATTAGCTAAACCCGTTAATCTAAAATCTAATTTTTCACAAAGAATATTTGTAATCGCTGGACTTGTTGGAGCGCCCTGAGGTAAAAAACGTTCGCCACGTTGTGCATAATAATCTTCACCTAAAAGGGAAACATCTAGTATTTTAGGTTCCGAACATAAAAGAGAAAAAATAGTTGCAACCTGATTAGAATAACCCAAAGCTAAAAACACACCTTTAATTCGCGCATAAGTAACAGATGGAAAAAAATTCTTAAAATCTTGATTAATAACGACAGCTTTCCCAACATGTGGAACCGCATTGGTTTTAATAGACCTTCCTATCACGCAACCATGTGCATTTGGATGAACAGGTACTATATTTAAAACCGATTCTAAAATCCAGTGTTGTGCCTTTTTCAACTTAGGCATAGGCGCAGAAATCAAACGATATCCACCAGATTTTTTGGCCATTTGAAACCGTTTGTAATGACTAATTTTGGAGTTTTTTCTTGAAAACGACAAAAACCTTAACTCACCAATAGAGATATTCATAGCTTTCGCTAAATCTTCGGCTGTATGTAAAACAGGTAAGTTTTTCGATTTTAAACGTTCGATATTAGATATCTGCTCATTTAATTGATGCGAATAATTTACACCTAAATAGATAATATCTTTCTCTTTAGAAACACGCCATTTCTCAGCCTTTTCTAAACGTTCTTTTTCACGACGTTCTTTAGTTTCTTTTTGAGATTGTTTAGAAGCAAGCTTGCGCTCTTGGTGTTTTTTAGCCAGAAAAGATTCCGGATCTTCTATAACTTTTTTTTCTTTTAAAAGTTTTTGAAGTTTCTGAGATAATTCTCTTTCTTCGTTAAAAAAAGTATTTACCGCTTTAAAATCAAGTTCTCCTTCATTCCAAAACCCCAAGCGTTTCATTTCCGAAAGGATGTATTCTTGTTTAGAAGATGCCTTTATTTTATCATAAATTTCTTGTCTTCTTTCCGCAGAATTATTTCTCATATAACAAAAAAAAGGTAGCAATAAGATGTATTTTGAATGCCCTTCGTACGATTCTCAAGACTGAATTGAACAACTCCAGTGAAATAGGTACTAGTACGCTATTTCACTTCGCAGAAGTCTAACCGGAAATGGCGTACTAGTACCTATTTCACAAGTTAAGTTCGAGTCAGTGACGCGTTCGGTATCTGTAAGCAAGATTGGCGATCCACCAATCAAAATGCAAGGTTGTTATCTTATTACTACCATGGTTTAAATATAATATTATTTTTTATCAAAAGTGATTCTTGTAGCTAAAATATGCGCACAAGGTCCTTTTGTCATTTTATTTTTATAAAACTCATTACAGTTACATTTAGCATCTGTAATTTTTAAATCTTTATCAATTAATATAACCGTATTATAACTATTACTTACTGTGGCGGTTAACAATACTTTGCCGTTCTGTTGTGTAATTTTTAAGTTAGCAACCGCACCTTGTTCCATTAATCTATATGCATCCTTATCTGTTTCACTAGAAAAACGAAGCGATTCTATATCAATACCGTCACGTTTTAATTCGCGTACACGGTAAACTTTATTTTTAAGATCATAAATTACTTTACCGGCTTGCGCAAAAGTTTCCATGGATTTACTAACCGTAGTAACATCTAAATTTAGGTTTTTAGCCAAATCGGTTTCACTTGCAAACCACGTATTTCGTAATTCTAAATAAATACTTTGCATAGTTGTAGCGGGCACTAATGTACGAGGTGCTAATAATTCTAATTGGCTAGACTGTGTCCAATCGTTCGCTGTCCACCCAGAAAGTCCCAATGTAAAATACATGTCATTGGTTAAATGTGCCGTATAAAATGAAGGCATTCCGTTACCTAAAAGATGAACGCTGAATTTGTTGGTTATTGGCAGTAATCGTTCTAAAAGTAGAATACGTCTACGTCCCCAAACTCTAATTTCTTCATGTTCATCTCCTTTATAAATCGATTGATTACAAACAATTTCAATATTCCAAGGTTCGAAAACTGCAATAATAGGTTCATTTGGTTTTAGGATATATTTAATAGACCGAGGGCCTTTACGTTCTTTGTTTCGTTTTAATACTGAAATAAAATTGGCTATATCAATAGCTTCTAGTTCAAAAGATACTTTTTTAGTGGTCATTGCTGTACTCACTTGTAAAAAGCCACGAACCCAACTATCGGGCAAATCAATTTTTACTTCTCTATAATTATCTTCACCCGCTGTTTTAACATCAAAACCTTTAGGGTCTATTTTAAAATCTGTCTCTTTATAAGTTCTTATTTTCTGAAACTCTTCATATAATTTCTTAGAATAATCAATATTTGTGGTACCACATTTAAATTCATTAATATCTTTAAACACATTATATCCACAAGATAATTTGCCGTAAACAGATTCATCTTTACTAAAACATTCAAAAAAAACTTGATCTGGATGCACCGTTATTACCGGATCTAAAACCATCCAAGCATCCATATCTCTTTTGTACAAAAACTTAAAATAGGCACTTTGGGCTTTATAATAAGGTTTCATTATAGAATCGCGCTCTTTACGAAGTCCTTCCATTTTGGCTCGTACCTCGTGAATTTCTGAACGCAATTTGGATAAATCGGAACTAGCCTCCGATAACCAAATCTCTTCTTGGCCTTTTAACCAAGCCAAGTAAGCCGAATTATCTTTTGGTTGAAAATTAAAATCTGCAACCACAACATGATGCAATGCAGAGATAGCTTCTCTAAACGGAATTTTTTTATCTAAAGTCCCTACAAAAAATGTAGGATCGCGAAGTACATCTGGAGCAAAACTAACATTAGTGCTAGACACTCCATTATTAACAGCACTTCCGCCTCCGTATTTATAATTAAATTGCATGTTTTTAATTTGATTTTATTAATAACGGAACTTCAATTTCAGGAAAAACATCATATATACTCAGTAAAACATCAATGTTATTACTTCTATCTTTTATGGTTTTTGTGCCAAGAATACTGTTTATCAAACGTACAGTCATTTCGGCAACCACCTTATTTTTAACAGATTCTTGTTCTAAAAAAGCATAAATCCTCGTTTTGGTTGCACGATGTGTATTAATATTAAATAAGCTCGTTTTAAAATATGTTTCCAGTTTTAAAATAACATCTGGAGTATCTTTAGCATATGTTTCTAAATAGTTAGTTACAAAAAACTGCATATCCTTTGTAGGATGCTCTTGTAGTTTCATTAGTAACGGCAAACCTTTCTCCTCGCTAAAATGAGCTGTTATCATTTTTCTACCAAAAGCTTGTACTTCGTTTTTAGTATGATCGCAAGCGTATAACAGCATATTAACTGTCCAGTTTTTTTCTTCAATGTTTCTTTCAAAATAATCGCAAGCCCAATCTATAATATCTTGCCAACTTGAATTAAAAATTAATAATGCCTTTTCTAACTCATAATTAATCTTCGGAATATGTAACTGAAAATAATCTTGAAGCATTTTACGTATTTCAAAAACGTCTGAATAACCTAAAGAGACAAGTTTCTCAACAGGTAACGTGTTTAAATCTATATGTTGTTTAAATAAAGGAAGGCCAAGTTTTTGAGCATATTCATAATGAGAAAGCACAAGTTTAAACATAAACTCATGAGAAATATCATTTAAATAATGTTTATAGTTTTCTGTTAACAGGCTGTAACAGTTAGCATGTAAACCATCATATTTTTCTGAATCAATTAATACAATAAGTAAGCTATTAAAAAGACTTGTTTTGAAATCTACATCTAAATTAACCAAACGCTCTATAGTTGGTTGTATTGCTGTGCGTACTTCTTCGTATTCGGAAAAACAAAAGCCACTAATCTTTTTACTATTCTCTAATAAAAAATGATCAGGAAACTGAGATAACAACTCAATTCCAACTTGCCTCAACCTGGCTTCGTTAGAATTAATATATTCATCTATCGAATCTTTAAATAATAAGAATGTTTCTATTTTATTATGCTTGGCTAAATTAGCTGCAAATAATTTATTGGTAAAACTATTAGAAGATGCTAATTTATTAATATCTTCTATAGACACATCACTCAATAAGCCCCCAAAAGAAGTATTTCCTATTAAATTGTTTACCTCCAAAAGATAATCCTCAGTGAATACAGAAGGGGATTCAAATAAACTACTTAATGCATTAAAATTAAGTGCTGGGTTGTATTTAGAAATACTACTATATAAGTTTTTTAAATAGTCAATAACCTTTACTTCTCCTGTTAGTAATAAACCGACAACCACTTCATCTCTAGAAAAGTAATCCCGTTCATAAAAATTAAGCCAACCAAGCGCTAATTCTATGGCACCTTCATTCTTAGAACTTAATAATGCTAACAATATAGCATCTTCAGGTTGTACGTTCTTATATTTATCTTTTATAGATTCTAAAATCACTTCCAAAACCTTAGGATGATAATGAGAAACTAAACGTTGTAAATCTTCTAAAGAAAGTGAATCTAAGATACTATTATTCTCCTTTATAATTCGTAAAGCGAAAAACACAGCTTCCTCACTCTTAGCATGACTTAAAACATACAATACTTTATCAGGATTACTATTCCATGTTTCTGGGAGAATTTCAGCCCTTTCGAGTTCTTCTAACTTAATATCTTCAGAATAAAACCATTTGGCCTTATCTCTATTTAATATAGTAGAATTACCATAAAGTACATACATTAGTGCAGAAAACTCATGATATCTTGGAAATACCCGGCGCTCGGTAATATAGCGTCTTTCAACAGAATCATAAATATAGTTGTATTGTACATTAGAAGCGTTTCTATCCGTTTTATCATTTAACGAAACTAACATCGCAACTGCATAATCCAAATAACCAGATATGTTAGTTTTACTTAATTTATAAACTAAACTATAGGTGTTTTTATTAAAATATTTTTGTGTTTTAGATGAAAACGCAACAGACGGATTCTCTTTTTTCTTTTCAACATCTACTGAAGTCCATTGCTGACCGCTATATATATAATTAGAAGTATATCCAGGTGTACTAACACCCATTCTTTTAGATAACAAGCCTAAAAACTGATAGTCGTCTAATAAGCGGGCTACTCGATAAATATATCTAACAGACTTAAATGTGTTTACTTTTAATGGGATACTTTGAAGGAATTGATATAGCTCTTTCCTACAGGAATTTTCGATATAACTATATAAATAAACATAATATAAAACTGAAGCATCAATATCCTCTTCTTTGAGGAAATAATCTTTTAATGCAGCGTAAAATAATACAGGATGTTTTATATGATTTCCTAATTCTGACGGAAGCGTATTTAAAATCTTATTTTGAATTTCCTTCTTTACATTATCGTTACCATATTTAAGACAATATGCAACAGCAACACGACCGCGTTTATTTGAAAAACTCTCAGTGTTGAAACCATTATAAATCGAATCAACATGTGTATCATCTTCTAAAACACAAAGCGTATATATAGAAGCATATTGTTCAAATTCGTCATTAGAATGAATAAAACGAGCTATAAGTGGCGATGTTAACTTAATATTAAGTTCTGCACATCTTAAAATTATTCTAGAGACTTTCCAATCTCTTGAATAAGTACCAGCAATTGATTGCTCTAAATACTTTAAAATAGTTTCTTCTCGAGCAGTGTTCTGTTTAACAGGAATAGATACTGAACCATTCTCACCATATCCTTTTTTCTCTTTACTTTGGACTAACTTATTAAATATAGACAGAGCGTCATCATAAGGTACAGGAAAAACGGTTTTAGTTCCTTCTCGTAAGGTTGCTCCTCTACGACCATATCGAAAGTTTACCACAAATAAGTCTCCACCAGATTCACATAAATCCACCTCGTAAACTTTATCCGACTTACCTTCTGTAAAATATAGTTTTTTTTGCTGTTGTATCTTCAATTCCAAAACGATTTGTAAGTAAATATACAGAATTCTACAGCCATCTTATATTGAAGAAAATAAAAAAAGCCTACCTAAATCGTAAACACCTCATTCAATACACTTTATCTTTCATTATTTACGTTGAGTTTATTGCAAAAAAAATCCTCAACAATTTCTTGTTGAGGATTAAAAAAGGCAACGACCTACTCTCCCACAAATGCAGTACCATCGGCGCTAATGGGCTTAACTTCTCTGTTCGGAATGGTAAGAGGTGAGCCCC
>NZ_JBISHH010000004.1:0-203908 GCF_045066735.1 Algibacter sp. Ld11
GAAGCATTAACTGAAAGACCTGCTGTAGATGAAAATGTTCCACCAGCTAAACCAGTAATTGTAGGCGTAGGGTCTGTGCTATCCACACAATAAGCTGCAGCGTCATAACTAAATGAAGCATCATCTAAAGTATTTATTGTAACAGAAGCCGTTTCTGATCCATTACATAAACCAGGAGTATTATAAGTTACAGTATAGGTTCCGGGTGTGGAAGCTGATACATCAATAGAACCAGTAGAAGCATTTAAAGATAATCCTCCTGAAGATGTAAAAGTTCCTCCAGAAACTCCAGTGATTGTAGGAGTAGGGTCAGAACTATCAGCACAATAAGCAGTAGCGCTATAATTAAAAGAAGCGTCTTCACGCGGCGTGGTTGTAATTGTTACAGTACCGCATGAGCCTGCAGTAGCGCAGCCACCTTCTCCTCTAACATAATAGGTTGTACTTGGTGGGGTTGGTGTTACAATAATATTTGAGCTTGTTGTTGTGCCAACTAGTGTGCCTCCACAAGACCCTGTATAGACATGCCATGTTGTGGCATCATTCAAATCACCAGAAATACTTAGTAAAGCACTATTTCCGTCACAAATAGTTCCCGGAGCATAATTAATGGTGGGTATATCTGGCTCTGTACAAGGTACTGTAACGTTGAATGTAGTTGAAGATATTAGAAAAGGCACAACATTATCAAACTCCCAATTTGAAAGATTCATTATAGCAGCTAGAATTGTAGCTTTATCACCTGTATGCAACGATGTAGGCCTATAACGTGCGTTATCAACTTCACTTTGAGCACCTCCATTTGGAAAAAGACCTAAAGCGTTTGTACCATTAGTTAAACCGCTTGGCAAAAGTGAGTTTGAGCTACTAGTACTAGTACTCCAAGCATTTCCGGGAGATCCCATTACACCCCAATTTGCATTTATACCAGCCACGAAATCAGTAGCTGTAGGTATTCCTGTAGATTGATAAATAAAAAGATTATCTCCTGCAGATCCCAACATATTTCCTCCTGCTGGGTTAATGGCTCCGGTGCTAGAAAGGGACGCTATTCCGTTGCCTGTAGTTGTGTAAGTTATTGATGAAGAAGGATCTACTGATATTTCTTCTCCAGCAACAAAAGGGGAAGTAACAGCAAATCGAATAGTTGATTCATATGGTTCTAATGAGCTTCCATTCCAAGCTTCGTCTGTAATGTAGAATTCTGTTCCCGTTGCTAGTTCTACTAAAGTTACAAAAGAAAAAGTTTCATCATCCATTTGGATTCTAGTAAAAGCTATATCACCTTCAGTTAGCACAGTTTGAGAAAATACCGGCAAACTTGTAAGTGACAAAGTAAAAAATAACAATGTTATTTGTAAAAACTTTAATGTGTAATTGTTTTTCATTATTTAAATTTGGTTATGGTTAATAAGCGACAAACATAATATATTTTTAAACATGATAACGGTAAATAATGTGTTTAGTCGATTAAATAAGTAGAAACACCTATGTAAAAGTGTATTTCATCGATTTTAATGTTGTTTTATGGATTTTGAATATTTTTGTAAAATAAAATCAACACAGTGGTTTGTTATAGCTATTCTCTAATGCTTTCAAGAAAAAATCAAGCAAAAAGATATAGGTTTTAATAAATTAGAATAAATTCCTATTTAAAATTAAAGCATTAAATTTGTTTTCAATCGGAAAAGAATAAAACCCCAAATTTATCGAATGAGTGAACATATTGATGATTTATTACGAGAAAACGCACGTCTTAAAGCAGAACTAGAAAAAATTAATAGTAAAAAAACACTATCTAATAAACGTGGTATTTTTAAGTTTGTTGGAACTCTAATTGCTGGAAAAAACTTAAAAAAAAGCATCTATAATTCTATAAACGAATTTAATGAACAGCGTAAAATATCAATAGATACCACATCTAACCTCATTGCTAGTTTAATAAGGCGCATTACCCGAATTGGTGTTATTGGTTTATTGGTAGCCATATTGCCAACTACTTTAATGTTTTACCAAAACAATTTATTAAAAATTCAGAATAGTAAAATAGAAACCCAAACACATTTAGCCGAAGCTTCTCGACGGTCTACTCAAATGTTTATTATGGGCGAAGTTTTAAGCGATGTTAACATTGAACTAAAAAACAGCGGATCTTCAAGACTATCTAATACTTTGGCTGGCAGAATTATAGGGTTAAGCCGTGCCATGAAACCTTATCGATACATGGTAGGCGATAAGCTTATTAATGAGCCTATAAGTCCTGAGCGTGGCCAATTGTTAATCTCGCTATGTAAAAGTAAAATTGCACCTTCATTTTTTGTAGACGAAATTCTACAGGAAAGTGATTTTACCAAATCGGAATTAATTGATGCGAAGTTAAGAGGTGCTACTTTAAGAGATATTAATTTGAATGATGCCAATTTATCAGGATCCGACTTAATGAATGTCGATTTGCAAAATGCAAGTTTAAAGAACACTAATTTATCGTATGCAGATTTGGATGATGCCAATTTAATTAATGCGAATTTAGAAGGCGCTAATTTAAAAGGAGCCTTTTTAATTAGAACCAATTTAAAAGGCGCAAACTTGAGTGGTACTATTTTAGATAGTGTAAAAGTTGATAGAGCCGATTGGCTTGTGTATATTAAAGATAAGCTTAAAATTAAAGGAGCTACAGATTTATTCGAAACTTATAAAATAGATAGTGTTTATTATTATAAAACGTCAAAGCTTAAAAAACCAATGGTATTAAGACGATAATAGGCTTTTTTCATATAAAACAAATCCGATATATTTACAAGAACAAGAATGGTTTGGAGTTTTTTAGAGACTCACAATTAGCTTTTGTCCAATTTTTAAAAGGCTTGTTTTTCTTATGGAATTGGTTTTACATAGTCTAGTAACCGAAATTCGATATTTACTAGAAATACCAGAAAGCGTATCACCACGACCTACAACATGTATTTTTTTTCTGTTATCTCGCTCTTGGCTTGCAACGGCTATAGATTGGGAGGTTAAAAGTTCTAATTCACTCTGTAACTTAGAAGTATGATAGCGAGACGTTACCCATTTTTTTGTAATCCATAAAGTTTTGTTTCTTACAGCATTGCTTTCCGAAAAGTCGAACAAATATTCTGGGTTTATGTAATTCCCTTTATAGCTTACAACTAGATGTAAATGGCTGCCTCTTGCATTACCAGATTTGCCGCCAATACCAATGGCATCACCGCTTTTTACCGTATCGTTTGCTTTAACGATATATTCCGATAAATGGGCGTATGCCGTTTCTAAACCATTAAAATGACGCACAATAACGGTTCGGCCATGCCCAGAACTGTATCTCGCAAACCTTACTATACCAGCAAACATAGTGCGCACTGTATCGCCAGTTACCAAATCGATATCAATACCTTTATGCGGTCTACCTCTTCGCCAGCCGTAGTGCGAGGTAATCACCTTTTTGCCATCGATAGGTGAGGTGTATGTGCTATCGGCAAATGTAACTTCAAAAGGTTGAATTTTAACATCATTTCTATAGGGATCAAAATTGATGGTGTCCCATTTTTCAGCAATAACAGTGGCTTCTAACTTAGCCTTTTGTCGTTTATTGTTTATTTTATATTCAGTATATACGTTGGCTAAAGAGTCTAATTTATGTTTTATTCCTGATGTGTTTTGAGCATTAATGGTATTAAAAACACAAAAGAAACATAGAAGAGAAAATACTTTTGTCATGAAATAATATTGACTTTTAAAGCGCTATTTAATATCTAATAGCGTTTTTTAATTTTTTAAATAGAAATAGCTTTTTAAGCGGTAACCTTCCTTTTAAACTAAAAATGATTGAAAGGCTTATTACTTTAAGTTATTTGGTTTCTGGTCGTTCTAGTTTAATAGAGCCATGACTAGGTAACTCAAAAATCTCTAAATCAAAATAGGGTAGAGCAGCAATAAGATGATCAAAAATATCCGACATAATATACTCGTAATTCTCCCAACGTTTATCACTACTAAACGCATAAATTTCTAATGGAATACCTTGAGTCGTTGGTGCCAATTGGCGCGCCATAATCATCATATCTTTATTTACCGCAGAGTGTTGTTTTAAATAGGTATCAATGTATTTTCTAAAAACACCTAAATTACTTAAGTTTCTTCCGTTGAGTAATAAGTTTTTGTCAACATTATTAGAACTATTGTAAGCTTTAATATCTGATTGTCTACCTTCTAGATACGAGGTTATAATATGAATGCCTTTTAGTTTTTCAACATCAGCATCGGTTAAATATTTAACACCGGTTTGTTTAATATATAAAGCACGTTTAATACGTCTTCCTTCAGAATTCGTCATACCACGCCAGTTTTTAAACGAATCGGAAATTAAAGCATAAGTTGGTATTGTTGTTATGGTTTTATCGAAGTTTTGCACTTTTACGGTGGCTAAGTTAATTTCAATAACATCACCATCTGCACCATATTTTTCAAAAGTAATCCAATCGCCAATGCGCACCATATCGTTAATAGATACTTGAATACTGGCAACAAAACCCATAATAGTATCTTTAAAAACAAGTATGATTACAGCAGAAATCGCACCTAAGCCCGTAAGGAATTTTATAAACTCAATACCGGTTATTATGGCAATGGCCGACATAATACCGCCTAGCCATGAAAAAATCATGAAAACCTGTATGTAACTATCAATAGGTTTGTCTTTAAAACGTGGTAAGGTTTTTAAATAGTCTTTAAGCGCATTTAGTGAGCTTCTAACAATCCATAGAATTAATATAATGGCAAATACCTCTAAGCCTCTTTCAAAAACATCTTCAAAACTTGGGAAATCGGCAAATACTTCAGGCACAAACCTAATGGCGATTAATAAAGGTATAATGTGTGCAATATTGCGAGGTACTTTATTGGCAACCAGTAAATCGTCGAAGTTAGATTTTGATACCGAAGCAAACTGAGCAAAGGTTTTTACTAGTATTTTTCGTGTAATATAATCTACAACAAACACCAAAATTAACAACGCAACCAACAAGGCTAGCATGTTTAAATACTTTGCAGAATTCTCAGAAAAACCATTTAATATTAAATAGTCAAATAGTTTATGTTTTAAACCATTCATTAAACAGATGGTTTTAAAAGTTTACTTTCCACGTAAAACGTTCCGAAAGGAATAATGGAAGCTACAAGAACAACCATAAAAGTTTTGTTTGTCCATTTCATCTCACTTTTAATCAAAAAAGCCAAAATAATATATAAAATAAAAAGCATACCATGTGGCATACCTAACATTTTTACATATTCAGGATTTCCGGAAATATATTTTATTGGAGTTGCAATAAACAATAAAAGAAGATACGATACACCTTCTAAAAAGGCTACAATTCTGAAAATATTTAAAAATGAAAACATACGATAAATTTTCCAGCAAAAATAAGGTACTAAACTTGTAATACCTTCATAATAATCGTTAAAAATAAGATACATTTCTTTAATTTAAAAGAAGGTAAGCAGTTGTTTATAGTGCACTAAAAATAATAATGCCATAGAGTGCAAAACGGATAAACCTAAGCGAACCAAAAAGCATAACATTTTTAAAAGGGAATTCAATAATACCAGCAGCTAAACAAGCTATGGAAAAGGGTAGAGGCAATACAGCACCAACCATAATTAAAAAACCACCCCATTTTTTTGAGTTTTTAAGTTGCTTTTCCATTTTAACCTCAATATAATTGTGTACCGAAGGTATTTTGGTAATGGTGCGTCCCATCCAATAAGAAACTAATCCACCACCATATGATAAAACGGCTAAAAGACTTAAATAAAACCACGGACTATACATTTTTCCGGCCCAGGCAATAAAAATTTCTGGAGGCACTAACCCCAAAAGGGTTTCGGACACAAAAAAGAAACTTAAAACACCATAAGCAGGTAAAATTTCTGTTAAATGCGTTAGTGTTTTATTAATATCAAAAAAATGATTTACCACATAAACCAAAACTACAATACCTATAATATAGGGCAAAGCCTTTTTAACAGCTTGCCATACAAAGCTGTAAAACCCTGTGTAAGAGTAGTATTGATGTAAAAGCTGAAATTTAGATTTCTTAGCTTTAGATTTTGGATCCGGTTTCATTTTTGATAAAATTTTGGGCTGACAAATATAAGGTTATTTTCTTAGTCGAAGTATAGTTGTGAACGTTACAAGCTATATTTAACATTTATTTTTTTTATTAATAAAGCTAAAATAATGCCAAAAGCACTTAAATATCGTTGAATAGATAATAAGCGTACAAAAACCGATAATTAATTGGTTCGTAAGATAATATGTCTGTATTTTTGCATTTTTAAATTTATATCAATATCTTAACAATTAAATTAAACTGGCCTAGCTTGAATAAAATTGTACTCGCCGTCCTTATAGTGTGTCATTCTTTTCTTGGCTATAGTCAGGAAAGCAGTTACGCAGAAAAAATTGTCGATAGTATTGATGTTCTAATCAAACTAGCCGAACAGCATAACTTTGGTTCTAACTTTGAAAAAGCCTTAGAGCATTCTATAGTTGCCGTAAAATTAGCTAATATTTCGGGTGTAAAAGAAGACCAGGCTGATGCTTACAATAGTTTAGCAACAACTTACCAGATGTTAGGCGATGATACGAGTTCGGAAAAATACTTTTTACTTACTTTAAAATTTGGAAGGGAATTAAATGATGATTTTATAATCTCTTCAGCATTAAATGGTTTAGGGAATATCTATTCTAAGGACGAAAAAACTTTAGATCTTGCCATTACATATTACGACGAAGCTTTTACATATGCTGAGAAAATTGGGGAGCCAACCAATATTTGTGCTTGGTATTTAAACATGGCTAGTTTGTTTTTAGATTTTAATAAAACGGACGACGCTTTACCTTATTTGAATAATGCCTCTGAAAATTTAGAAGCATATCATATTAATGAGTCTATTTATTTAGCAACTTTATATTATTTAAAAGGACTTTACAATAAACAGAAAAACGAATATTCTGAAGCACTCACAAATGCAGAACAAGGTATTAATATCTCTAAAAAAGCCCTGTTATACCCAGAATTGATTGATACTTACAATTTACAGTATGAAATATTTGAGCTGCAGCATAATTATACAGCAGCTATTGAGGCCTTAAAAAACAAGCAATTTTATAAGGATTTAAGTTTTAACACCGAAAAACGTCTAAAATTAGAAGAATTAAACGCACAATTTAAGTTTAGCGAATACCAAAAAGAAATTACGCAAGCCCAATTAGAAACTGAAACCTCTAATGCTAGAAATAACATTATTACAGCTATTGTGGTATCTTTTGTATTGTTTTTTCTTTTAATGCTTTTTCTTGTTCATTCCTTTAAAGAACGCCAAAGACGAAAAGATATTAACGATGCTAAATCTAAAACCGAACATTTAACCAATTTAAAATCGGAATTATTAACCAACATAAGTCACGAGTTACGAACACCGTTGTATGGAGTTATGGGCATAACGTCTATGCTTTCCGATGATGACACCTTGGGTGTTGAGCATAAAAATTTAATTAATTCTCTACAATTTTCGGGTAATAGATTACACGAACTGGTAAATAAAATATTAAGAATTACCGAAATAGAATCCGATAGGGTAGCGGAGAAAAAAACAATTATTAATTTACATGTTTTGATAAGCGACTTAGTAAAATCGCTTAATTATTCTGCCAAAGAAAAAGATAACGAGCTGGTTTTAAACATGCCTGCAGCTATCGATAATTTGTATTATATAGATAGCTTAAAACTCACCGAAATTTTAGATAATTTAATATCTAATGCTATAAAATTTACAGATAAAGGTCGCATCGATGTGAGTGTAGAGCTTTTAAATACCGATGGCGATGTCGATTATTTAGAATTTAAAATAGAAGATACGGGTATTGGTATTGCCAATGAAAACCATATGCTAATATTCGAGAATTTTAAACAAGCCATAGAAGAAAACACCTCGTTTGGTTCTGGTCTGGGCTTATCTATTGTAAAAAACCATGTAGAAACGCTAGGCGGAAGTATTAAAGTAGATAGCGCACTTGGTTTGGGTAGTGTGTTTTCGTTTGTTTTACCATGTGAAATTGCTACACCAGAGGTGATATCTAAAAGTACGCTAAATAATAAAAAGAAACCTTTAAAGGTTTTAGTTGTTGAAGACAATAGAATTAACCAAATGATAACTAATAAACTTATTGTATCTATTGGACATATTTGTATTATTTCTAATAATGGTTTAGAAGCTGTAGAACGTTGTAAAACGGACGATTTTGATTTGGTACTTATGGATATCAATATGCCATTAATGAATGGTTTTGAAGCTTCAAAAACTATAAAATCGTTTAAACCAAATACCAATATTGTGGCATTAACGGCATTAGAAATTAGTGAAGTTAAAGAACAATGTAGACAAGTAGGTATGACAGGCATTGTAAATAAACCTATTGGAAAAACCGAACTCAAAGATATTATACAAATGAACGTGGCTTAATTAAGAAGCGTTACTATCTAAATCTGTTGATTAAAAATTATAGTGATATGAAGATTTAGAGTATGAGTTTAAATATTCTATTTTACATAATATTAATTATAGTACAAATATAATATATGAGTAAAACAGCGAATAGAACTTTTCAACGCCAAAATAAAAGCTAACCTTTTTGCGCTGTTTTGAAAATCGCGTATTCGATAAAATACCAATACATTTTCAACTTCTTCTGTTTGTCCTTTGTATAAATATTTGTAGGAATAGTTTTGAGGGAAAACCGTAAATATTAAAACTTTATATAACTAAATTTGCTTTCTCATCTGCAATCCCAATTTCTACAATACTCCCAGAATTGAAGTTTAAAAAATCAGATTCAACACCATCACTAAAAATGATTCCTTTAGTAGGCATATTTGATTCAATTTTTAATTTTTTGTTACTTGTAATTATTCCATAACCAATATTGGTTTGTGACATTTTACTCATAAACGGTTCTCTTACTACAAAAACAAGTTTGTTATCGTTCCAATCTAGAGTAGTTCCGCAATCGTTTATATCACTATTATAATATTCACTTATATTATTTGCCATATTAAAAATAGAACTTAACCAACCTGTAGAACCCGCTCCAGTTGAAATTATTATTCCGCTAGAAGATTGTTGCTCTTTTTGACCATTAAACTCTATACTATATCTTGAAGAAACATGAGAATCTGCTCCAATATAAAAATCATTAAAAGCTAAAAGTACTTGACCATCGTTTAAGGTAGCTTTAGCCATAGTAACTTGTTTTATTTCATAACTATCTTTGATAACATTTTTCAAAATGCTATTTAAGTCTTTAGGAGAGTGTTTTAATAGAATTCCATCATAACGCTCGATATCTGGATTAATGCCAATAATTGGTAATCCATTTACGTATTTAGCTGTATTTGCAACCAATCCATCTTGACCAATAACTAAAACTAAATCATTTTCTGTAAAAATGTATGTTGGCAAAAACGAACGATTTATAACTTTATATTTAAGAATTCCATTTATAGAATTCTTAACCTTTGAAAGTGATTCATAAAAAGTGTTGTGTTCAAATTCAAAAAACTCGAAGTCTCCATCTGAACTCTCAATATAAAACTTGGCTTGAGCTTTGGAATTAAATCTTTCAATTAATTGCTCAAGTCTAGTTTTATCTCTTATTATTATAACTCTTTCAAATTTCATTTTTCTTATTATTTACTTTTAACAATAGACTCTAATAAATCTGGAGAAATATTAAGATTCCCAATTTTATCAGCATTTTCAGCCAGTTCTCTAAAAGCTAATGCGATATTATTACTTGGATCATTTCCGTTATTACTAATTGCCATTAGTGTTTTCCAGTCCAACTCTTTATATGGCTTTAGATTAGCATTCAATACATATTCCTTAACGTCAGCTTCTTTCTTTTCATTGGTAACTTGGATATCAATAAGTTCTTTCTTTTGTTCTTCTAAAGAAATACTTGATGTCATTTCCATTTCTTTTAGCTTTTGTCCATTTTCTTGCTTCACAACATCTGTTTCCATTTTCTTTTCTACAATTTGCTTTTGCTTCTCTTCTACTGCAATTTCAGTATTTAACTCACTTTCCTTTATTATTCTTTCTTGCTCTACAGCAAAATTTCTACGTTCGTATACAGCTTGATCAGCTTCTTTTTGTAAAGATTCTCTTGTTTGAGCTTCTAAAGCTCTAGCCATTTCAGGATTTGGTGTGACACCAAGTATATTTACACTTAACACTTCTAAACCTAACATCTGCACAGTTTTAGACTTTTGTACACTTGTGAAGATTTCTTTTTCAATCTCTTCTAATTGTCTTAAAGCTTCTTTTAGATTTAATCGTTGAATAATTGAAGCACTTGCAGTTTGAGCTTCATTAATTATTCGTTGTTGAATCTTCTCATAATCATTTTTTATATACTGTTTTTTCTTATTAACTGTAAAATCTAATGTTTCAGCAATCTGCTTTGGATTATCAATTTTATAAGTTATTTGTCCTTGCAATGTAACCTCTTGATAATCTTTGGTAGTTTCATTAAATACAAATTGAAAATCATTACTTGGAACAGGAATAGAGACAATTGATGAGTTTGGAGAAAAGTAAAAGAATGATAATCCTCTACCCTCCTTCTTTATCTTTCCGTTTTTGTAATGAATTACATAATTCATTGAGTCGAATTTGATATAGTTTATTCCTAACATAATATTGAGTTTTAATTAGTTATTTGCGTAATTATAACACAAATGTAAAATGAATAAAACTATCTACCAAATATATTTTGCGTTATTTTTACACAAATACATTTTTTATCTGTATATCAGTTGTTTATATTTCGAAAATTATTCCTTCCTTTTTGAGTTGGAAGTATCTTTTTTGATTAAACTGGAATAAATTGGCAGGTCTTCCAGAGCCTTTTGATACTTTTTCGTCAAGCTCATCTAATACATTTAAACCAACAATTTTCTTTCGGAAATTGCGTCTATCAATTTCTCTACCTAAAAGTGTAGTATATAATTTTTCTAAATCAGAAAACGGGAATTTTTTGTCAAGTAGTTCAAAACCTATAGGCTCATAGGTTATTTTTCCTTGTAATCTTTCTACAGCAGTTTTTAAAATTTCTTTATGGTCAAAAGATAATTTCGGTAAGTCATTAATATTAAACCATTGTGCTTGTTCAGCATCAGTTGAGGCATATAGTTTAAATGCATTTGGACGGACTAATCCAAAATAAGCTATTGACACTACTCTACCTCTTGGATCTCTATCAGGTTTTCCAAATGTGTAAAGTTGTTCAAGGTAATTAATCTTAATTCCTGTTTCTTCAAACAATTCTCTATCAACTGCATCTTCCAAAGATTCATCGTTTTCAACAAATCCACCTGGTATTGCCCATTGACCTTGGAATGGATCATACTTCCTTTTAATTAATAACACAGATATATTTCCTTCTTCATATCCAAATACAACTGCATCTACAGAAAGTTTAATTGATTGCTTACTCATTATGTGTAGTTTATACGCAAATATATAAAATAAAATGTATTATTAATCATTTCATTCCACACACATTTCACTACTCACCTATCGTCGTTTCGTAAAAAGCGTGTTCCATTAACATTGTAGAGAAAGTTTTTAGAAGAAAAAAATAAGAAAATGTAGTAGTAACAACTTTCGCTTTTAACCAAAGCTCAAGTTACATAACGCAGAACATTATAGTACAAATGTAATATATGAGTAAAACAGCGAATAGAACTTTTTCTGTTCTATTTTACATAAATGCAGATATAGCGCCTTTAGGTCTATATCGTCAGCATTTATGTAACAGCTGTTTTACGACCTAGATTTCTTTATTTGAATAAGCTATGCTTAAAAAAACAAAGGTTCTTTCATAAATTGAATATTTATTACAAATCATTAAGTAATTATTTTTTAAGCAATTCTCAGCGATTAGTATTTCTAGGAATATTTACAAAATTACCCAATTGTTTTGACCAAAATTATATTAGGCCGAGCAAAATAATGAAGTTTTATATACATAATAGTAGATTAGAAAATGCGCTTCCTTTCTAAAAGAACATAGATTAATCCACCAAGAAGAAATGAATCTATAAAATACGCATGCGTTAATTGAAAAACTTCTAAATATGTAAATAGCGTAATAATTGAACTTAAGACCCAACTAATTAAAGCAGAAGACTCCCATTTGTTTATATCCTCAAGATTATATTTTTGCTTTTTGATCCAAAAGAAATGAATAAAATATATTGAAGAAATTGATGGTGCTAATATGCCTAGGAATTCCAGAAAATCAAATAGATAGGTAGCAAACCCTAATAATGCCAATATTGTACCGAATATACTAGAAGCAATAGCAACTTTTTTGAAGGTCCAGCTTTTATTGATTGTACTAAACGTTAAGCTTGCGGAATATAAATTGGTAGCGTTTGTGCTCCAAGTCGCTATAAACAATAATAAAAAAGCAGGAATTACCAAATTGTACTGCTCCATAATTTTAATAATATCAACTTCGCCAGTTTGTATAGATGGTACAGCACTTAGAATATAGGCTAAAGGTGTACCTATAGTTAAACCCAATACTGAAAATAAACTTTGTTTATCTGTTTTTATAAATCTCGAAAAATCGGCCATTAACACAGGAAATAAAACAGCAGCACCTATTAAAATGGACGTTGCTTCAAAAAGTGTCATTGAATTTTCTTTTGGAACATAGTCGAAAAGTTGCGATAGACTCTCTAAATCTGCTACAGATAGATAAAATACATACCCTAAAAACGCTGTTAAAATTGGAATAGAGATATTGGCAAGCTTTTCAATACTGCGTAAGCCGAAAACTGTTGTAACGGTTATAAACAGACTGGTTACAATAATGATAAGCTCCTTTGATACAACAACATCAAAAGTACTTATTGAAGTATCATATATGGCAATTGCTAATAACTCTATGGCTACGGCAAACCAACCAATTAATGTAACACCGAAGATAAAATTGACAATTTTAGCTCCATATTCTCCAAAACTAAAATGAAGAATCATGTAAGTTGATAACCGAGATCGATTACCAATTAATGTGGTTGCCATACACATTAAAGTCAAAACAAATGTGGAAATACCAAATGCTATAAGCGCTTGCTTAAGACCTAGATTGAGTGCAATTTCTGAACCTAAAAATAATGTGGAAACTGATAACCCTGTACTCGCAATAATGAACCCAACAACCCAACCAGACACAAAGTCTTTTGGTTGTACTTTTGTGGTTGTGTATTGATTTTGGTCTTCTGCCATTTTAATTAGTTAATAAGTTATTTACCAAGGGTACCAAATCTGGATGACATACGACACCATTGTCAAAAATTTGAATGTCGTCTAAATATATAGAAACATTAGTAACCACACCATCAAAATGCGATTTTGCCTCTTGACCATAAGGTGGCATATCCATTGCACTAGTGTGACCAAACCCAAAGTCTACTCCACCCCAAATACGTTCGTCTTCACAAAGTTCGCCCGTTATGTTTTTTATTCCTGGATTTAAGCCAAACATATTATGAGATATTTTATACATGTTTTCATCATCAAATGATGCTAAATACGATTTAAAATCTTCGACTCCATTTTCTCCGTTTACATCTATAATTGAGCCATTTTTCATGGTAAACTGTATTTGACCATCTCTAGGCGCTCCTTCCAAAATATCAAAAGCGATGGTCCCGTTCATGCTGCCTAATTTAGGAACTATATTTATAAATCCAGGAGCTGTACCAAACTTTGGCATCGAAAAATCGCCGTCATCAATATCGAATGCATAATTAAGATCTATATCGTAAGATACATTTGTACCATTATTACTTGTAATATGAACCTTTTTACAAGCCATTGCCATGTCTCTAACTTTACTTAAAAGAGATTTAAGTAATTGGATATCAAAACCGGTAAACATTCTATCTAAGGATTCGATACTAGAGTCTGCGATAATTAAATATCTTAATTTATCGTTTTCTTTAAATGCTGTTTCCCAGATATCAGAGTATAATATTACAGTAGATTGTGCTTCAATCCATACATCTACTTTACAAAGCGCTGCTGTTAATGCTTCTGCTGGCCAATCTTTCATACCTGCTTGTCCGCTTTGCTCTGCTTTTGGCATCCACATTACTAATGGTATTCCGCCAGCGGCTGTGGTTGCTTCAGCTAATCCATCTATTGTTTCTCTGCTAGAACCAGTATCTGCGGTAATTGCTACAGTTTCACCTGGTTTTACTTGAAACATAGTTTCAATTAATATTTTTGAAAAACGTGTTATTAATAATTGTTTATCTGTTGTCATAAATATGTTAAAAAATGAGGGAATGATTCGGCATTCCCTCTAATATTAAAAACTTAAGTTTACTATTTATCGATTATAATATTTTAAAATGTAATAGAAATTGAGGTACCTACAGACAATGGTTGTCCTCTCCAAGCAACATCATCAGGGCTTCCAACAAATTCTCCTGGAGAAAATTCTTTATAATAAAGTTTATCTGTTAAATTTTTTCCCCAAATATCTAGTTTCCAGTTTTTATACGCTAATCCAATTCTTGCACCTAATAAAGAATATGCATCTGTAGTAAATGAATTTCTATTGCTTTCATGCCAATACGTTTTTCCAGTTGTGTCTAAGTTTAAAAATCCATTAAATTTTAATTCTTCGTTTATTTTAAAAGAAGATTCTAGACCAATACCAAAATTATCAACCGGTACAAAAGGAGTATGATTACCATTGTATACTGTGTTATCCGTTGTATCACCATTCTCACCACCAGCTTTACCTCCATCTATTATTTCCGTATTGGTGTATCCATAACTTGCAAAAACATCTAAATAGTTAGTAAGGCGTAAGCGAGATTCTAGCTCAAACCCAACAAATTTGCTATCATTATAATTGTAAACACCAGCAATAAAAGTATCTAAATCCAAAATATATTGTTGTTGATTATCCATTCTGGTAGTAAATATAGAACCGTTAAAAATAAAGCGATCATTCCACGATGTTGTTTTAAAACCTAACTCATAATTTTCTGAGATTTCATCATTAAACTCTCTATTAAAAAGCCCCGTTGCCTGTGCATTATAACCACCAGTTCTATAACCTTTGCCATAGTTGGCATAAAAAAGCACTTTTTTTGTAGCTTGATATGATAATGATACTTTTGGTTGAAATACGTTATTATCTCTAGAAGATGCTGTTTCAAATAGCGTATCGTCTTGACTAAATTTGTCTATATCGTATCTAAAACCAGCAGAGACAGTTAGTTTGTTTGTTAATTTATAATCTGCAAACCCGAAAAGTGCAATTGTTTCTATTGTATTTACATAGTCGGCAACAGGGTAAGGATCACTTTCAAAAGTTCCGTTTTCAACAAGGTCCTTTTCTGTGTTTTGATAAAAGCCTCCTAAACTCCAATCAAATTTTGAATTGGTGTTTTTATTATTTAATCTAATTTCTTGATTAAAAGTTTTTGTTTTAGTTACTCTATTCTGTGTAAATAAATCGAAATCTAAAAAGTCTAAATCTCCATTCATTGTCTTTTCAACTTTATTGAATGACGTAATACTTTGAATACTCATGTTTTCGAATGAATATTCCATTTTTATGTTTCCATAATTGTTGATCATATCCGATCGTCCTAATACATCTGCAACAATTATATTGTTATCTTCAGTAGGATTTGGATCCATAATACCTCCAGGAAATTCACCTTCAAAGCCAATTGGGTTTACAGAATAATAAGCAGCACCTCCATCTAAATCAAAATATTGATAAGTCCCGGTTATACTAAAATTATTAGAAATTCTTGCTTTAATTTGCCCTCTTAAATTAAGGTCTGTTCTAAAATCTACTTTTTCATTTAAAAAGTCGTTGGTTAATAAACCATCAAAATCTTTATATTGAGTAGAAAATCGATAAAATATTTTATCCTTTTTTAAAGCTCCAGAAGATATAAATTGAGCCTCTTTTTGGCCTCCATTTCCAAAGCCCAATTTTACTTTATTGGACATTTTATTTGTAGGCTCTTTTGTGTAGATATTTACAGCACCACCTATTGCATTTTTACCATACAAAGCACCTTGAGGTCCTTTAACCACTTCTATTAATGCTAAATCATATAATTCCTGACTTAATAAACTTGGGTCTGGAATAGTGACACCATCAATTACAAATGCTAAAGGAGCATCTCCTCCTCTAACCTGAGAAATACCTCTAATAGTTATAGTATTTAAACCTATTTCTTGTGAAGTATTAAACTTTAAATTGGGCACTAAAGCAGAAAAAGAACTAACATCGGATATTCCAGCACTTTCAATGCCTTCACCATTTAATGCTGTTACAGATTCTGGTGTTATTTGAATAGAAGCTGTTCGCTTTCTTGATTTACCCATAACACCTGTAAATCCTTTAATAGTAACCTCGTTTAAAGATTCTGCAGATTCATTAAGTTGAATATTTATTAGATATTTTTCTCCTGTTTTAATTTCCTGTGTTTCAAAACCTAGGTATGAAAACACTAAAACAGCCTCACTAGATTCTACTGAAAACTCGAAATTTCCATTAAAATCACTTATAACACCTCTTGTAGTGCCTTTTTCTAATATACTAACTCCGGGAAAGGGTTCTCCTCTTGTATCAGTTACTTTTCCAGATATGTTATTTTGTGCAAATCCGATACTTGCAACTAGTAATAATAACAATAAAATGCTTTTTTTCATGGTATGATTGAATTAATTAGTTTCACTAAATTAGTTTGATGTAAATTAATTCTTATTAATTTTAATTATTAAAAATATTTTTAATAATTTTAATATTATTTTAGGAATTTTTTAAAACATCTAAAAGAATGATAAAAATATAGCTGAAAGACACCAGTAAGCTGCATGAGATGCTAAAATCAAGTAAAGACATATGAAAACAAAATCAGGAGCACTAGTTCTAACTTCAGAGTATTTTAAAATTATTTTAGATGAAGTACATGTGAAATTTAAGAAAAAACATAAGTTAACTAAGCTTCCTAAAACATTTCAGCTATACGGTTATGGGGCTTTTGATGAAAACAAACCCAGTTTAAAACATGATTTCGAAGCTATTGGTTCTGAGTTTATTAACGGTAAATATTTATATGATAAATCTCGTGATTTAGAAAAAGGGAAAGCGACCATCAAATTAAATGAATACTATAAATCTATTATTCTATTGTATATAGGTTATGAAGATTTTGAATTTTTTCTAGATAAGTATAAATTATCTGAAGAAGAAGTTAAGAAACAGCTACTATTAATAAATGATGATTCAGCTAACTCAACTTATTATTATTTAAACTATTTTTTTGGTGAAGAAGATATCATTCTAAAAGGTCAAACTATTATTTCTAATAATTGGACTAAAATTCAACATGTATTTATGTATCCTCAAGAGGATGGTTCTTTAAAAGAACATTATAGTCATGGAACTATTGTTAGTCAAGGTGATACCATTTATATTAGAACAAAAACCCTATCTAGTGGTAGATATATTAATGGTTCGAGCGAAATATATTATATAGGACACCAAGAACCATCAAATATTAACTATTTGGTGGGAACCTATAGCAATTTTGATGTTTATTCCAATACGGTCGCTGGGCGCTCCATCTTAGAAAAATGTGAATCAAGACAGGCTATGGAAGAGAAATCGAAAGACTTCAACATTCCATCCTATATAGCCTTAGAAATTAGAAATAAGCGAATTATTAATAACAGTAAAGTTCCAAAACATTATTTAGAGTTATCTGATAAAAGTCCGTTTGCATCTATTTATGCAAAAATACCTGGAACATATGTACTAACATTCAATTTGGAAGATAATTTTACAGAAGTCATTAAATTTAAAGTTTTAGCTTCAAACTATAAGATAATTACGCTAACAGAAAATGTATATATAGAAAAAGATAGGATTGAACTTTTAAATAAGGGAACGGTTATTAATTTTAGGTTTAACTTTTCGGGCATTATTGCAATGGAAAGAGTCAATATCTATTTTAAAACCTTTTATCTAAAAAATGAAAAATTAATTCAAGACGGAGTTTTTAGTGGTATTGACAATGAAAATAGATTGGTAAATGGTACAGTAACTATTAATTATACAGGTAGCTAATTAATTCATTCCAGACACCTTACGCTTCCCTTCTGTGTCGTCGCATAAAAAGAGTGTTTATTCACAAGGTTAATATTGTTTTAGAGGATTTTATGCATCTCGTATTTCGATGTCATGAACATTGCAGAAGAAACTTTTAAAAATATTCTTTTTAAAGAAACTGTAGTAACAACTTGCACTTTTATCCAAAGCTCAAGTTACATTACGCAGAGCATTATAGTATATTTTGAATCAATTAGCATAAATACGCTTTTTAGGGATATTTACTATAATTACAGAAATATGTAAAGTTTGATAAAGCATTGCACTCAAGTGTAATAAACCAATAAAACAGTATCTATGCAACTACTGTTTTAGGAACGAGTTAAAATAAAAACAGGTATAAGCCTGTAGACTTGTACCTGTTTTTCTATGCAAAGCCATTTTAGCTTGCTTCATTAAATTATAAACAGAAATTTAATACCATAAGTTAATCTCAAATCTATAATATGCTGTAAAATTATGGACATCGCTAATTTGCGACTGCCATAATTTTTTCTAACTATTGCTTTCTATATTGTTTAATTCTGGAGTTACTCTCGGGTAGTCGGTATATCCTTTGGAGCCTGGAACATAAAAGGTATCGGTGTCCCAATCGGCCATTTCTTTATCGAGCGCAAAACGTTCTACCAAATCCGGATTTGAGATAAATAATTTACCAAAGGCTACTAAATCTGCATAACCTTCCTCTAAAACAGTATTGCCAGAAGCTTCATCAAAACCAGCATTAATCATTAATGTACCATGGTAAAGTGGTCTAAAATGTTCTGCAATATGTTCTACTGCATAAGACACATCCGAAACATCATTAAAGGGTTCCGATAAGTGGATATATGCTAAATTATAATCATTTAATTTTTTTATAATGTACTCGAATGTCGGTATCGTTTCTTCATCCATTTCCATTCCAAAAATACCGTGTAATGATGGGTTAAAACGCACGCCAATTTTCTTTTCTGCTATTACTTCTTTTATAGCGTCTAAAACTTCAAAGAAAAAGCGGGCTCTATTTTCAATACTTCCACCATATTCGTCTGTACGTGTGTTAGATGTTTTGTTAAAAAATTGGTGAAATAGATATCCGTTAGAAGAATGGATTTCTATACCGTCAAAATTCGCTTCTACAGCATTTAAAGCTGCATTTTTAAAATCTTCAATAGTTTGTTTAATATCTTCTGTAGTCATCGCCTTTGGAGTTACAGTATCTTTCTCTCCATTTGGTGTAAAAACTTTGGCGTTAGCATTAATGGCAGAGGGTGCCAAAGGTAATTTGCCATTATGAAAATCGGGATGTGAAATACGCCCAACGTGCCATAATTGAATAAAGATTTTACCTTGTTTTTTATGAACACGTGCTGTTACTTTTTTCCAACCTTCAACTTGTTCTTTGCTATATATACCAGGCGTATTTATATAACCTACGGCTTGTTTTGATACTTGAGATCCTTCGGTAATAATTAATCCTGCCGAGGCTCTTTGTTCGTAATATAGACCGTGTAAATCATCTGTTGGTACATTGCCCTCGTTGTTGGCACGGCTTCTGGTCATTGGAGCCATTACAACTCTATTTGCTAAGGGTAAATCTTTTATATTGTTAAAATTCTGTAGTAAATATTCTTTTGTCATCATCTTTTCTTAATATTTAAGTTTTGCTATTGGTATGTATAGTCGTTATGTTGAATAATAAATTTCTTGTGTAAAATTAAATATAATAAGAGCAACTATTTGCTGAAACGATTATTTTATGAACTCATATGGACATGTGAAGTTTATTTTTGTGGTTTTAAAATGCCCTTTTAAAAGCGTCTCTTTAAAACGATTTAGCAAAAGTTAAATAAAGTGAGTATGTTTTCGACCTATTCAAGATTTTAATAAATACGCGATTTTAAGTAAACTGCAGACCTATAAGTTTCTGCGATATTTAAAAACATAATCAGCTTAATAATACAATCTAAAATCAAGTAGTTTACAAAGTTTGTAATGTCTTTGGTGTAATTCTTCCACCACATCTAGCATGTTATCATCTTCGTTGAATAGGTTAAAAAAGGCTATATCTAGACTTGAGCTACTCATTCCGTTAGAAACATTACCGTATCCAGAAATACCTCTTGCTCCCGTAATGTCTAAAAAAAATTGAGCTTCTTCTTCGTCTAAATCTAAAACTTTTGCATTCGAAAAATGTAAAATCTTTCCATCTAATCGACCTTCAAAAATTTCAGCAATTTCTTGTAAACTGTAGTAGTAATCATTTAAACAAATACTATTAGCTTCACCCGTAATAACCAAGTAAATTATTTCGTAATCTTTAAAATTATGATCGCCCAAAACTAAGGCGTTTAAGTTATCTTCTAATCCTTCAATGGTGTCGCATGTATTATAAATACTAGCAACTCCATATTGCGTAGTTAATTGTTCTAGTTTTTTTTGAGCTTCAGTAACCTGATTTATTTCTACATCTTCTACTGCCTCTAAGCAGTAAATGAAATAATCTGTATCTATGAGTTGTTCTTGGGGTAATTGTTGTCTTTTTTCTAGCAAATTTCAGAATTTATCAAGGTAATTAAAGCACAAAATTAATATAAATTTTTTATGCTTTATATTATTAAACTAAAAACACCCTGTTGTAAAGATTCTACAACAGGGTATTTATTTTGTAACAGCTATATTAAATGCTTTAATCTAAAAAGCTGGTTCAGGTCTCCCTTTTAAACGCTTTTCAATTTTTTTCTTCTTTTCAGTTAAACGTTTCATGATATCCATTACGCTAGTGTCTTTAGATTTCTTGTAAACTTCATTCAACGCGAGTATTAAACGCTTAGCTTCTCTCGATGCCACTACTCTATCGCTAGTAGACATATTGCTCATTTTTGCGTTTTCAAACTCGAGTGCTTCGTTAATTAATTCCATAGTTTTTCTTTTTCTTTATAACTGAATAAATATAATTAAACAAAACATAGATTTAGAACATATCCAATTGATTATAATTATTTTGATATTGATTCAGGCTATAGTACAAAATTGGAGTCTATTTTAGTCCATATGTTCTGCAATCCAATTAATAGTGCATTCTACTTTTATATCACGCCTCTTCCCAATTATATTTTAATTACTTTTTCAACAATACCTTGTATTCTAAAATCTGTAGTTAAAATTATGGGTTGATGTTTTGGGTTTGTAGAATGTGGTTTTAGTACAATTGTATCGCCGTTATTTATAAACTCTTTTACCGTAGCATCATCATCTATTAAAGCAACCACCAGATCACCATGGTTAGCAGTTTGTTGTTGTTTTATTAAAAGTAAATCTCCACTAGTAATACCTTTTTTATTCATGGAATCACCAGAAGCCCTTAAAAGAAAATAATCACTCACATTTTTAACCAATTTTTTTGAGATAGAAATTTTAGCTTCAATATTTTCTTCGGCATAAATAGGTAATCCGCAGGCTACAGAACCAATCAACGGAATTTCCACAGTGTCACTGTCGCTAGATTCTCTTTTTATCAATGGGTTAGCCTCTAGTAACTCTCTCGCCTCAACTTGCAAAAGGCTTGCTATGTCGTAAAGCACTTCTAAACTTGGTTGCCTTCTGTTTTGCACGTAAGAATTCACCATATTATAGCTTTTGTTAAGCTTGGTAGCGAGCCAAGTTTGCTTGATACCTTTTAGTTCTAATACTTCTTTAATGCGGTTCATAATTAAATCATGGGTTTGAGACTACGAATTTAATCAATAAATATTTATATATCATATAATGAGATATAAATTATATTAAATATGAGATTTTTATTAGTATTTTTTCATTTTATATTTGATTAGATTGTATCTTTGAGCATCAAATTAAACCCCATCTCATGTCTTTTCAACGTGTACAAGAAAAATTAAATATCCTTGCAGATGCTGCAAAATATGATGTGTCTTGCTCCTCTAGCGGGAGTAATAGAACTAATAAAAACAAAGGATTAGGCGATGCTTCGGCCTCTGGAATTTGCCATACCTATACAGAAGATGGTCGATGCGTGTCGCTATTAAAAATATTGCTAACCAACCATTGTATTTTTGACTGTGCGTATTGTGTAACTCGTAAAAGTAACGACATTAAACGTGCTGCTTTTAAGGTTCAGGAAGTGGTGGATTTAACCATGAATTTTTATCGACGGAATTATATTGAAGGCTTATTTCTAAGCTCAGGAATCTTTAAAAGTGCGGATTATACCATGGAACGCTTAGTGGCTGTAGCTAAAAAGTTAAGATTGGATGAGAATTTTAATGGCTATATTCATTTAAAATCTATTCCTGGAGCGAGCGATGAATTAATGCGAGAAGCCGGTTTGTATGCCGATCGGTTAAGTGTTAATATTGAAATTCCGACTGAAAAAGGTCTTAAACTTTTAGCACCTGATAAAAATAGAGCCGATTTTATAAAACCCATGGAAAAGGTAAAAAATGAAATCATTCAATATAAAAGTGAAAAGAAAATAATACGTAGCACGCCCAAATATGCTCCTGCCGGACAAAGCACACAAATGATCGTTGGAGCAAGTGGTGAGAATGATATGCAAATTATGTACACGTCTAATTATTTTTATAAAAACTTTAATTTAAAACGGGTTTATTATTCTGGTTACGTACCCATTAGTTATGATACACGGTTACCACAAATTGGCACACCCGTACCTATGTTGCGAGAAAATAGGTTGTATCAAACCGATTGGCTTCTGCGTTTTTACGGATTTAATATAGAAGAAATTTTAAACGAACAGAACCAAAGTCTAGATCTAGATATCGATCCTAAATTGGGTTGGGCACTTCGTAATATGCATGAATTTCCGGTAGATATTAATAAAGCTGATAAGCGTATGCTTGCCAGAATTCCTGGTTTAGGCATGAAATCGGTTTTTAAAATTTTAAATGCAAGGCGCTACAGGCAGCTTAACTGGGATCATTTAAAATCTATTGGCGTTGCCTTCAATCGGGCGCAATATTTTATGGTATGTGCTTCAAATCAATTTGAAAAGCGTGATCTCACTCCAGAAAAAATTAAAGGATTAATACTGCAAAATTCTAAAAGCAAGTACACATCAATGCTTAGTAACCAATTAAACCTTTTTGGATAGTATTACTATGGAAACAACTTTAGTTTACGATGGTACGTTCGATGGTTTTTTATCCTGTGTTTTTTCGGCATACGAGATGAAATTAAAAAACGTTTCTATTGTAAAAGAAAAGCACTTTCAAGAGCCCATGTTTGGGACTTGGGACTTGGTTAGTACTGAGCCAGAAAAAGCAAACCGGGTTTGGGCAGGCCTAAAAAAGAAAATGTCTGCCAATGAGTTACAACGCTTTTATTATGCTTTTTTAAGCGAAAAACCAACTGTAGAAAACACCATATACCAAGCCATTCTATACGTATTTCAATCTAAAAATAACGTGGCCTCAGATTTTGGAAACGTTCACATTTTACAACTTTCAAAACTCACTAAAAATGTAAGCCGAGAAAAACATAGAATGGAAGCTTTTGTAAGGTTTAAGCTCACAAAAGACGGTGTTTATTTTGCAAATATAGAGCCCGATTTTAATGTTTTACCCTTAATAAAAAGGCATTTCGAAAAACGCTATGCAGATCAAAAATGGCTTATTTACGACTTAGGTAGAAAGTACGGCATCTATTACAATTTAGAATCCGTTGAACTTATTAGCCTCGAACTCGATCAAAATTTTGACCCTTCTAAAACATCAACAGAATTTTTCGCGCCTATTGAATTAGAATTTCAACAACTATGGCAAGATTATTTTAAAAGTACAAACATAAAGTCACGAAAAAACATGAAACTTCACATCCAACATGTACCCAAACGCTACTGGAAATATCTAAGCGAAAAACAATAAAAAAGGGTTGTATTAGAAGCTATTTCCTGCTATCCGCTATATCTTTTTTGTAGGTGATTTTAAAGTAGTTCTCCTTATTTAAACCTATTTCCTCAACCTCCGTTTAGTTTCATTTAATAGCACAAAAAGGATGCCGCTGCTATCAGGGCTAAACTATCTGCTAAGGTTATTTTATTCGAATATAACAATGTATTTCATTCTCTTGGTAAAGCAATAAACTTAAAATCATCAATTTGCCATAAGTAACCGTCGACACTTTTCAGTCACTCATCACATTTAAAACTCGACTTAGCGAAATGTAAATTTTAAGCTACAATTAAGCATTACTTTTATATCAGATAAGAAATTCCTGTCACTTTTAATGTACAGCAAATTACATTGAAATAACCAAGTTAAAAGTGATTCGTAGCAAAATGGAATACTAAATATAAATTTTGTATTCTACCGCTTCTCTCATGTTGTTGCTTTGTAAAAAGAGCGCAATAATACGGCGGTAGTTTACTTTTTTTAAATTAAACTTCCTTCCTCAGCACCTCCAAAGGTGGACTTCTTAAAACAGATTTTAAGTTACTTAATCCAACCAAAACAACTAAAAACGTAATACCTGGTAGAAAAATTAAAAACGGAATTACCGATGGTACAAACGGTTCTTTAAACAAAAACGTGGCTAATAATTGGCTACCTATGAAAGCCAATAAAATTCCTGTTAAGCTTCCTAAAATACCTAAATAAACATATTCTAGAGCCGTAATTTGTAAAATTTGTTTGCTTTTTGCTCCTAAAGTTCTCAATAACACACTTTCTTTTATACGTTGGTATTTGCTATTTCTAACAGAACCAATAAGTACAATAAAACCAGTTAGAATACTAAAGAAGGCCATAAAATTAATAATCCATGATATTTTATCTAGAATATCTTCAACAATAGTAAACACCTGTCGTAAATCTAAAATAGTAACATTTGGAAACTTCTGAACCAAATCGCTTTGCAAGGCAGCCGAACTTTCTTCATCTGGTACATACGTCGTCATGACATTAAAGGTTGGTGCATTTTCTAAAACACCCGTTGGAAATAAAATATTAAAATTTATTTTCATACTACTCCAATCCACTTTACGAATACTGCCAACTACAGTTTCCTTAAGCACACCCTGAATATTAAAAACAGCAGTATCCCCTATTTTTAAATTAGCATCTTTGGCAATGTTGTCTGTTATTGAGATATAGATGGGGTTTCCGGGTTCCATTTTACCTGTCCATTCACCTTCCAAAATTTCTTCGGTATCTACCAAAGCATCTCTATAAGTTACTCTAAGCTCTCGGTTTAAAATCCATTTACGCATTTTAATGGTGGTGTCTTGGCGAATTTCATTTACCGATTTACCACGAATACTATGCATACGCATTGTAATAATTGGAATATTATTAATCACTTCCAAGCCTTTACTTTTAAAAGTCTCTAAAAGTGCCGTTTCCTGTTCTTTTTGAACATCCATTAAAATGATATTGGCATCATTTTGCTTGTTTTCTATAGTAGTTTTTGCCAATAAAATATCTTTGGTAAAATACAGCGTGCTTATTAAAAATGTACCCAAACCAATCGCTAATACCAATACCATAGTTTGGTTGTTCGGTCGGAATAAGTTTAATAAACTTTGGCGTTTGGTATAACCCCAAGAACTCGGGAAGTATTTTTTAATTAATTTAATAAACATCTGTGCTATCCCGGCCATAATGGCAACTGTAATAAAAATTCCGACTGTAAAAAACAATCCGTTTAAGGCATCTTTTAGCATCCAAAATGCAAACAAAAATATAAAAGTAGCAATGGCGAACATAACTGCAATTCTTGCTTTTTTAGGTTTTTGAAGATTATCTTCCGAGCCTCTTAAAACCTCTAAAGGCGACACATACCATGTACCTAACAAGGGTAATAACGCAAATAAAACAGACATTAAAACACCTAAAGTAATCCCCATAATTATGGGCTGCGCCGAAATAGAAATTTCAACACTAAAAGGTAAAAAGTCTTGTAAAATATAAGGAAATGCATATTGTAATGCGGTGCCTATGGCCGAACCTATTAAACCTCCAATGAGTCCGATGCTAATAATTTGTAGCAGGTAAATTAAAAAAGTTTGTTTTCTAGAAGCGCCTAAACACTTTAAAACAGCAACACTTTTTAGTTTTTCTTTAATATAGATATGTACAGAACTCGCAATACCAATACAACCCAATAAAAGCGCTATAAAAGCGACTAAATTTAAAAACCGACTCACATTATCATAGCGTCTACCTAAGCGTTTACTCGTGCTAATATGTGTGTCAATATCTGCGTTTTGCGCTTCAAGAATGGGCTCTAATGTTTTCTTTAAATTTTCTAAATTGACTTTTGGATCTTTAAAAAAGTATTGATATTCTTTTCTACTTCCTAATTGTAATAATTCAGTTTCATCTAAAAAACGAAACGGAATTAAAACGGTTGGCGCCACAGAAGATGAAATAGCTGTACTACCTGGAATGGCTTTTAATTCACCAATTATAGGCAGCGTTAATTCTCCTATTTTAATAGAATCTCCAGGTGTAATCTTGTATTGCAAAAGTAGTGTAGCATCAACTAATGCGCCTCCTAGGTTCTGGTAAGTAGCACCTGCATCTTTTGGTATGGTTGTGATATTTCCATAAAAGGGAAAAGCACCTTCAATCGCTCTCACTTTTACTAATTTTGTACCGTTATTTTTAGGAAAAGCAGCCATAGACACAAAGTTAACTTCAGATGCATCGGCATCCAAAGAATCTATGATAGCTTGTGTTTTTTCGGTAGGTTTTTGTTTGCTATCAATAACAAAATCGGCACCCATTAAGGCTTTCGATTGTAGCTTTATATTTTGTTTTAAATTATCGCTAAATAACTGAATAGAAACCACCGCAGCAATCCCTAATATTATAGAAGCCATAAAAAGCAACAGTCTAGAAAGACTGGCTTTTCCATCTCTCCAAGCCATTTTTAAAAGCCATTGAAAATTCGGTTTTGAATAGATATTACTCATTAAATCGCGCTTGTTTTTTCGTTTGAAATAATCTTACCGCCTTTCAATCTTAAAATTTGTTGGGTACGGTTTGCCAAATCTAAATCGTGGGTAATAATCACCAAGGTGGTTCCGGCTTCTTTGTTAAGTTCGAAGAGTAACTTAATCACTTTTTCACCGGTTTCTTCGTCTAAATTCCCTGTAGGTTCATCGGCAAATAAAATAGACGGCTTGTTAGAGAAAGCACGAGCCAAAGCCACTCGCTGTTGTTCTCCACCCGATAATTGCGAGGGATAATGATGTAAACGATCTCCCAAACCTACTTTTTCCAATAAAGCAATTCCTGATTTAGAAGCGTTTTTTTCACCTTGCAATTCCAAAGGAACAATCACATTTTCTAATGCCGTTAAAGTGGGTAGTAATTGAAAATTTTGAAAAATAAAACCGACTTCTTTATTGCGTAAAGCGGCGCGTTCATCTTCATTTAAAT
Source organism: Algibacter sp. Ld11 (assembly GCF_045066735.1). Lineage (NCBI taxonomy): Bacteria > Pseudomonadati > Bacteroidota > Flavobacteriia > Flavobacteriales > Flavobacteriaceae > Algibacter > Algibacter sp. Ld11. The sequence goes on from NZ_JBISHH010000004.1 coordinate 27,712, forward strand.
CATGTAAAGCCGTGCTACATAATTCTATGCTTCCTGAGGTTGGATAATCTAAACCTGCACACAAACCTAAAAGCGTGGTTTTTCCGCTTCCTGAAGGTCCTACAATAGAGAAAACACTCCCCTGTTCTACTTCAAAAGAGATATTGCTAATTACTGTTAATTTTTTAGAACCACTGGTATAAGTTTTCTCTAAATCATTAATCTTTAATATATTTGACATGACGCTTATTTAATGTTTTTACTAAAAAATCCCGATGTTGAAAAATAGACAATTGATAATAAATATCAACAATAGAACTCAAAAGGTTTTCTTAAAATTTTGTTGTTTTTACGTACTACTATTCTTATTGTCTTGTAAACAAGATGGTTCAAAAAAAGCTGCAGATTCAACTGAAACTGCGTCAGAAACTGAAGTTGAAACCGCCAAAAGTACAAGCTCTAAAAAAATAGTGTTTTTTGGAGATAGCTTAACAGCTGGTTATGGTTTGGATGATGTTGATGATGCATTTCCTGGTATTATTCAAGATAAAATAGATGCTTTGGGTTTAGATTATAGCATTGTAAACTCTGGTGTTAGCGGTGAAACCACTTCTGGTGGAAAAAATAGAATTGACTGGGTTTTAAATGAAGAACCTAGCATTTTTATTCTAGAATTGGGCGCTAATGATGGTTTACGTGGTGTGCCTTTAGACCAATCTAAAGCCAACTTACAAACTATTATAGATGCAGTAAAGACCAAATATCCGGAGACTGTTATTTTGTTAGCTGGTATGCAAATTCCACCAAATATGGGACAAAGTTACACTACAGAATTTAAAAATATGTTTCCTGATTTAGCTAAAAAGAACGATTTGTATTTAATCCCTTTTTTATTAGAAGATGTTGGCGGTATTGAAGCATTAAATCAACCGGATGGTATTCATCCTACCAAAAAAGGTCATAAAATATTGGCTAAAAACGTTTGGGGTGTACTAAAACCTATACTTTAAGTTTTACTGTTTAATATGTTAAAAATGTGTTTTTTATATTTTTTGTAATACTGTTTTTATTCATCTAAAATCACTCTTTATTTTTGCGTTTCTTTCTCCAAAGTATGTAAAAGAAAACAGCTAAGATTGGTATAATAATGAACACAATTAACTCAAAAGGATCCGATAAATCTACTGGTTTGTTATCGTCAGGATTTGGTGTTCCCATGGGTAATTGTAAAAGCAATGTACTAAATATGGAGAGCATTATTTCATGAGTTTTAAGGGTTAAATCCAAATTTATGAATTTATAAATAGGTAACCAATGTGAAAGCGAAATACTACGCTATTCATTTAAAGGATTATTCATGAGCCAAAATTGATGATTTAAAAATGAAGCTGTTCCATGAGAATTTTTCTGTAACTATACTTGTTATCAAACTATGCAACTAAGTTGCATTAAATATTTTTGTTTTTACAACACAGTAGTACTACCTTTGCATTATGGGTGTTTTAAGAAAAACAAAATCGGTTGAAATAGTGCTTAAAGAATTTGATAAAAATTCGAGTGCTGTTTCCGTTATAACGTTAGTTGAACGTCTTCGTTCTGAAATGAATAAAACCACGGTTTATCGTATTTTGAATAAGCTTGAAGATGATGGTATTGTACATTCATTTTTAGGAAAAAACGGGCACAAATGGTATGCAAAGTGTCATAACTGTTCGTCAGTGGTTCATAAAGATATCCATCCACATTTTCAATGTTTAACCTGTGGAAAGGTAGATTGTATAGACGTAAATGTTGTTATTCCTGAGATTGCCAATCGTAAGGTAGAAATATCTCAAATATTACTCCAAGGTAAATGTGAATCATGTTATGATTAATTGTTTTTTGATTTTTCTATTTAATAATTTGAATCATTTCTTTTCCCTTCTTTTTTATAATATTTCTATAAATTATTCATCTGCGATAAGATTAAAGGCGCCACTTGTTAATATTTTATCTGTTGTCATAATATTATTCAATGCGGTTAATGCGGTGTTGCCATGATAACTATGGCCTACTTTAACTTCAACTTGATTAAAATAGTAACCTTCCTTGGTGGTTTCGTTTAGTTTTAAGACTAAAAAAGCATCTTCTAAAGTAACAATGGCTGTTTCGGGTAACGCTTCCGCGAAAACGGATTCTGTAATAATGGTAGCTTCTACAAACATACCAGGCAAAAAATTTGCAACAGACTCATCTAATAAATGTCCGTGTACCTTAATTGTTCTATTATCTTCAATAGCTGTACCGATTAAATGAATTTCTGCTTTGTACGTTTCGGTTGAGGCTTCGGGAATTCTAAAATCGATAGGCTGTCCCTTTTTTAGTTTCATAATATCCTTTTCAAAAACTGATAATTCCACGTGAATGTGGCTGTTATCAATAATTTCTAATATTGCAGTTGCAGGCGAAACATAGGTGCCTCGGGTAACATTCACCTTGGTAATGCTTCCAGAAATGGGCGCATAAATAGTGACAACAGAACTGATGGTTCCGGCTTCGACACGTGCTGGCGAAATATTGAGCATTTGCAATTGTTTTCGTAAGCCGTTGTAGTGAGCCATTGCCGTGTTATAGGCACTTTCGGCTTTTAAATAACTTTTTTGAGAAGTAATATTTTCGGCGACCATGGTTTTTTGACGTTCAAACTCAGATTTTAAGTAAGATAACTGACCATTAACTTCCATATAATTTTGCTGAATATTTATAAAATCTGGGTTTTCGATAGTAACAAGTGCCTGACCTTTACGTACGGTATCGCCAATTAACAAAGGCGTAGTTTTAATATATCCGCCCATGGTGGCATTTACGACCGCTCTGTTTTCTGGTGGCACGTCTATCATACCACTCGTTTTTACTGTTACTGGAAAGGATTTTTTTTCTACGCTTGCCAAAGTCATTTTATTGTGTTCAAACTGTGCTTTAGTAACAAAAATTCTTTGATCTGTTGATGTATTATTTTGGGTTTCGGCTGTTTCATTTTTTGTCGTGTTGCCACAGCTGAAAAGTGCAATTATGACACTTAAGATAGCGGTTCTGTATATTATATGTTGCATCTGGATTTATTTATAATGTTAAGTAATTGATATTGATTACAACCGTGTTGTATGCGTTGAGCTTATCGAGATATTCTAGTTTTACCTCGTAAGCACTTTCGAGACTTTGGATGTACTGATAAAAATCTATTTCTCCATTTCGGAAACTTCCATCGGCTGTTTTTAAAATTTCGGTTGATAACGTATCACCTTCTTCTTCGTAATATGTAAGAGCTTTATTTAATTGGATAAACTGCAAATGGAGGGCGTTAAATTTAGCATGAAGCTGAGTTTTATACTCATTAGATTCTTGGTTAGCAATTTGTTCTGCAAAACGAGCGGCTTTTATACGAGATGTTTGACCACCAAATAATAATGGAATTTTTAACCCCAATTGATAGCCGTATAAATTAGTATTGAGCCCTGAATTTGAACCTTGAAAGTAATTTAGGCTGATATCTGGCAAGAGCTGTTGTTTCTCAAAATTGCGTTGTGCTTGGGATAGAGATACTTTATTTTGATAATAACTTAATTCTACACTTTTATTAACCTCTAGAACCTCTAGCGGTAGTTTCAAAACGGAAGATTTAGCTATTACTAGCGTATCTTTAGATTGTACCACTTTTGCCAAATCGCTATAAGTGATATTTGAATGTTGCTTCGCTTCGAGATATTTTAAATGAATTTGCTTTTGCTTTGAAGCCGCAGTAATCTTCTCTAAATAGGTGGTTTCTCCTAATTCAAAGCGTCTAGTTGCAATATTCGAGAAGTTTTGATACAGACTATCTAACGTTTTTAAAACGCGCTGTTTTTCGCTTGCTATTTGGTAATTGTAATAGGCACTCGTTACTTGTCGTTCTATGGCTTTAACCTGAATACCATAACTACTAGCCATGACATTAGCATTGGCTTTATTAAGTTTCTTTTCAGAAAAGTAAACCGTTGGAAAACGAAAATCTTGCTGAACACCAAAAATCTTTAATGGCACATCGTTAGTAGCCAAATTGTTTTCATCGAAATTGTAATACACTTCGGTTTTATCGAAATTAAAGGCACTGTTGATAAGCACGTTAGATTGTTCTAGTTTTAATCGATTTGCATTAAGTCCGGCGTTATTTTTTATAGCCAGCGGTATTAAGGTATCTAAATTTAAAGGCGCTTTCTGTGCCGTTCCATTCATAGAAATTAGAAATAAAACGAGGCTTAAACTAGCTATGGTTTTACCATTATTATTTTTGTTTTTCTTCTTTGGATCATTGAAATAAGCGTATAACACAGGTAAAACGATTAAGGTTAATAGTGTGGCGGTAATTAAACCACCAATAACTACGGTGGCAAGTGGGCGTTGTACTTCGGCACCTGCATTGGTTGAAATAGCCATAGGTAAAAAACCAAGGGCGGCCGCTAGGGCTGTTAAAAGTACAGCACGCAATCTATCTTTTGTGCCTTGTTTTATCAGCTCATTGATATCGCTAAAACCTCCATGTTTTTTAAGTTCTTTAAAATGTTCTATAAGTACAATTCCGTTTAAAACGGCAATACCAAAAAGGGCTATAAATCCAACACCAGCCGAGATACTAAAGGGTAAATCTCGAAGCCATAATAAAAGCACGCCACCAACGGCTGCAAGCGGAATGGCCGAGTAAATAATCAGGGCTTCTTTTACAGATTTAAAGGCAAAGTATAGCAGTACAAATATGAGGATTAGTGCAATAGGTACAGCTACTAGCAGTCTCGCTTTTGCACTTTCTAGATTTTCAAATTGTCCGCCATAGGTTATGCTGTATCCTACAGGTAATTTGATGTTCTCGTTTATTAATTTCTGCACATCGTCTACAACAGATTGTAAATCGCGATTACGCACGTTTATGCCTACTACAATTCTACGGCGTGTATCGTCTCGCGATATTTTTGCAGCACCTTTTTGGTAGGTAATAGTTGCTAATTCACTTAATGGTACCTTTCCGCCATTAGGGATATCTATGTATAGATTTTTTAAATTATCAATATCTTGCCGTTTTTCTTTATCTAACCGAACCACGAGGTCGAAACGCTTTTCGCCTTCAAAAATACTACCTGTGCTTCTACCTGCAAAACTCATAGATACCATATCATTTACATCTTGGATATTGAGACCATAACGGGCAATTTTTATTCTATTGAAATCGATATTCATTTCTGGAAGTCCTGCAATTTTCTCAACAGAAATATCGGCCGCTCCTGGAACATGTTCTATTAAACTGCCTATTTCATTTCCTTTTTTAGCTAGAACGTCAAGATTATCTCCAAAAATTTTAATGGCAATATCTGCGCGAACACCTGTAATGAGTTCATTAAATCGCATTTCTATGGGTTGTGTAAATTCGACTTCCATACCCGGAATTATAGCAAGTGCTTCTTTAAACTTATCGGCTAGTTCGTCTTTAGATTTAGCAGATGTCCATTCGCTTTTAGGTTTTAAAACAATAATAACGTCGCTTTCTTCCATAGACATAGGGTCTGTTGGTACTTCGGCAGCACCTATACGTGTAACTACTTGTTTTACTTCTGTAAAGTTTTTAAGTAATATTTTTTCAATTTCTGTAGTTATTTTTACGGTATTACTTAATGAGGTTCCTGTTTTGAGTACAGGTTGTATTACAAAATCGCCTTCGTCCAATGTTGGTACAAATTCACCGCCCATAGATGTATATAAAAAAATAGATATTGCGAGTAGTGTTCCAGCCATAACAAGTACTAGTTTTTTACTCATTAATGCCCAATGTATCACGGGTTCATATACTTTATGAAGCCATTTTATTAAGCGAACAGATATATTCTTGTTGGATGGTTTAGATGGTTTTAGGAATAAGGATGCGGCTACAGGAACATAGGTAAAACATAATACCATTGCGCCAATTAAGGCAAAACTAAATGTTAATGCCATAGGTTTAAACATTTTGCCCTCCACGCCTGATAGCGATAAAATTGGGATGAATACAATTAAAATAATGAGTTGGCCAAAAACTGCAGAATTCATCATTTTTGATGCACCTGTAAAGGTTATTTTATCTTTAAAAGCTTGTTTTTCCACCTTAGCGAAATTGTTAATCTCATCGGCTTTTAGTGTTATTTGATATGCTATAAACTCCACAATAATAACGGCTCCGTCGATAATAATACCAAAATCTATTGCGCCAAGGCTCATGAGATTGGCATCAACTCCAAAAATGTACATTAAAGACAAGGCAAAAAGTAAACATAAAGGAATCACGGAGGCTACCACCAGCCCGGAGCGCAAGTTTCCTAATAAAAGTACCACAACAAAGATGACAATTAAACAGCCTAATATTAAGTTTTCTGAAACGGTAAAGGTTGTTTTTGCAATTAGTTCGCTACGATCTAGGAAGGCATTGATATATACACCCTCGGGTAGCGATTTTGATATGGATTCTACACGCGCTTTAACGGCTTCAATAACCTTTTTAGAGTTCGCATCTTTTAGCATCATCACTTGGCCAAGCACTTTTTCACCTTCGCCATTTCCGGTTATTGCTCCAAAGCGTGTGGCACTTCCGAAGTCCACTTTAGCAACATCTTTTATGTATATAGGGAAGTTATCGTCATTTTTGATAACGATGTTATTTATATCTTCAAAAGAAGAAATTAAACCTTCGCCACGAATAAAATAAGCTTGGTTTACTTTTTCAATATAACCACCTCCAGAGATGCTGTTGTTTCGTTCTAGCGCCGTAAATATTTCGCTAGCCGTTATATTCATGGCATTTAACTTATCTGTATTAATGGCAACCTCGTATTGTTTTAAAAAACCGCCCCAAGTATTAACTTCTACAACTCCAGGGATACCAGAAAGCTGACGCTTAACAACCCAATCTTGTATGGTTCGTAAATCTTCAGCATTATATTGGTCTTTAAATTCTGGTTTTACATCCAAAATATATTGGTAGATTTCACCTAGACCGGTAGTAATTGGTCCCATTTCTGGCGTGCCGAAACCTTCGGGAATTTTCTCCGAAGCCGATTTGATTTTTTCAGCTATAAGTTGGCGTGGTAAAAAGGTGCCCATATCGTCATCGAAAACAATGGTAACAACAGATAAACCAAATTTGGAGATGGACCGTATTTCTTGAACACCTGGTAAATTTGCCATTTCTAGTTCTACAGGATAGGTAATGAATTGCTCCATATCCTTAGTAGAAAGGTTTCGTGATGTAGTAATAACTTGTACTTGGTTGTTTGTAACATCGGGTACAGCACCAATAGGTATTTGCGATAAAGAATAAAGACCAAACCCCATTATAAAGGCGGTGAATAAAAAAACAATGAGTTTGTTTTTTAAACTAAAATGGATAATATATGATAGCATTTTTATATAAAATAATAAACGTTAACAGCCCTACTACACTGATGTGATATAGGAACTAAATATGATTTATAATTATTTTATAATTGCCTTGGCGGCTGAAACAAGCCTTCTTGATTAAATGAAGATGAAGGTTCTTGGTAGAAGAAATTATGAGTTCTGAACTCTAAAACCTCTGGAGTTTTAAAGTCGTTTTTTGTATGATTTAGGACGAAAGCAGTAATAGAAGCCATGTGCGAGTGATGCTGAAATGGTAGCTGTTCGTGGTCTTCTTTTTCTTCTTCATGTACTTTATTATGCTCGGCTTTAGACTGTCCGTAATGCTTTGCAATGAAGGTGAAGAAATTATCGCCGTATTCCTTGTTATGGAATTGAGCGTGTTCAATAAGCTCATCTATTTGAGTAAAGTCACTAAAACATAGGCCAATACTTTGTATTAGAATAACAAAAGAGAATGATATGGAAAATAGTTTAATCACAAATACAAAGATAGTTAAATAATCGAATTATTAACGAGCTCTTGATTTATACGAGTTAAAAATAGTTGTATGTAATATGATATTTAGTCCGTGTTTTGATGTTTAAGATTGCAATTGTTCGGGTTAACATCTTGTTTCAATCCATTAAAAATCAATTTTTTAACCCTCTACCTATTCCTAAAGCAAATTTTATCACGTTCATGCTGTTCATTAAATAATAATTATTTACTTTTGTTAACCAAATGGTTAAACTATATAGTTAATATGGCAAAAGCAAAAGATAAAAACACCGAAGAATTAATATTAAACGCTGCAAAAAACGTGTTTCAATCTAAAGGAATGGATGGTGCAAGAATGCAAGAAATTGCAGATCATGCAGGTATAAATAAAGCGATGCTTCATTATTATTATAGAAGTAAGCAGCTGTTATTTGAGGCTGTTTTTAAAAATGCTTTTTCCTTATTGGCTCCACAATTAAATGCGGTTTTGAATGATGATTCATCTATAGAGGATAAAGTGAGAAATTTTACGGCTAATTACATTTCATTTATTAGTCAGCATCCTTATTTACCAACTTTTGTTATTCAAGAACTTAATAGAAATCCTGAGTTTATTTTAAATATGAAAGATAGTCAAGGTTTTCCAAATCTAAAAAAGTTTAAAAATCAGGTTAAAAACGAGGTGGACATGGGGCTTATAAAACCAATTAGTGCAGAACAATTATTTATGAATATTATGTCATTAAACGTTTTTCCTTTTGTTGCCAGACCATTACTTATGGCATTTACAAGCACAGATAATGATACCTATCAACAACTTCTAGATAACCGTAAAACAGAGGTTGCCGACTTCATTATCAATGCTATAAAGATCTCTTAACATGAAACATTTTATAGTTATTTTATACATTTTAACATATTATGCTAGTGTAGCGCAAGAACGCATCACTCTCAATGATTGTTATAATTTGGTAGATAAAAATTATCCTTTGGCAAAGCAATCACAGTTATTTAAAGTGCAGAATCAATTGGATGCAAAAGTGGTTTCTAACTCAAAATTACCACAGTTTAGTTTAGATGCGCAGGCAACCTATCAATCTGATGTTATCGAAATTCCGATTCCGAGTTTAAATATTGAAGGTCAAAATAAAGATCAATATCGTGCTACATTTTCTGTTAATCAACTTATTTTTAATGGAGGTGCTACCGATGCTATTTTAAATGTAAAAGCAGCTGAGTTTAAAACGAAACAAAAACAAGTTGAAGTTAATTTATATCAATTGAAACAAAGGGTTAACCAATTGTATTTCTCCGTTTTATTATCGCAAGAAACTCATGTTTTACTAGAAGCTAAACAAACTCACTTATTGTCTAAATTGAATGAAGTGCAAGCGGGTATTAAATACGGTACTGTTTTACCAGCATCGGATCAAGTTCTTCAAGCGGAGTTATTAAAATTGAAACAGCAATTTAGAGAATTAGAAAGTAATAAAACTTTGTTGATAGAAACACTTTCGAGTATTATAGGCCAATCTTTAAGAACCGAAACAAGCTTTGAGAAACCATTAATAGAAACGGCTTTAAATACGAAATTGAACCGGCCAGAACTCGAGCTGTTTCAATTTAAGCAAGAAGAAATAAAAAATAACGAAGTATTAATATCAAAGCAAAATTCACCAAAGCTGCTTGGTTTTGCTACGGGTGGTTATGGTAATCCGGGATTAAATATGCTGGACAATTCGTTTCAGGCGTTTTATATTGTTGGTGTTAAATTAAACTGGAACGTATTCGATTGGAATTCTAATAAAAAACAACGCGAATCTTTAGCGCTTAACAAAGATATTTTGGATACAGAAACCCAAACATTTAAGTTAAAAACAAATATAGAATTGAATGAGCAACAACATGAAATAGATAAAATTGAATACTTTATTATTTCAGATTTAGAAATTATTAATCTTAGAAAAGCCGTGTTACAATCGGCCGATTCACAACTTAAAAATGGTGTAATAACAGCTTCGGCTTATTTAACAGAACTCACAAATTTATACGAAGATGAAAATACGTTGGCTAAGCATAAAATTCAATTGCAACTAGCAAAGGCAAATTACAACATTATAAAAGGATAATAAACATTTCGAAATGAAAAACTATAATGATATACTAGGCATAATGCTATTAGCTACTACCCTATTTTCTTGCGGAAATGATAACGGTAAAGCCGATGGATATGGAAATTTTGAAGCTACAGAAGTTATAATTTCTGCTGAAAATACAGGAAAATTAATGCAGTTTGACCTCAATGAAGGAAACAAGTTAGAAAAAGGACAATGGATTGGTTATATCGATACCATTCCACTCTCATTAAAACGCGATCAATTAATTGTTTCTAAAGCTGTAATTAGTTCAAAGTCTAAAGGTGTATTATCTCAAATAGCGGTACTAAATTCAAGATTAAAAACAGCAAAAACAAATAAAACTCGTGCTGAAAATTTATTAAAAGAAAATGCGGGTACGCTAAAACAACTAGATGATGTTACAGGTGAAATAGATGTGATTAGAAATCAAATTAGAAGTGTAGAAATTCAAAATGCACCAGTTGTTAATGAATTGAAATCGATTGATATTCAGCTGAAACAAATAGATGACCAAATTCTAAAAAGTAAAATTCTAAATCCGATAAATGGAACGGTTTTAACCAAATATGCCGAACCCAATGAGATTACCGCTTTTGGAAAACCGCTATACAAAATAGCTAATTTAAATACCATGGAATTACGCGTATATGTTAGTGAAACGCAGCTCGATAATTTAAGGATTGGTCAAGAAGTTACTATAAAAATAGATGATGCAGAAGTCATGAAGTCTTACAAAGGAACCATGAGTTGGATAGCTGATGAAGCAGAATTTACACCAAAAATTATTCAAACCAAAGAAGAACGTGTGGCTTTAGTATACGCTGTAAAAATTAAAGTTAATAATGATGGTGGCTTAAAAATTGGAATGCCTGCAGAGCTGTGGATCAATAACGAAAATAACAATTGAGATAATAGAATATTAATTATTTAAATAGAATAAAATGGATAAACATAATTATAACGTCAATTTAAATTGGACAGAAGGTCGAAAAGGACAAATATGCTCTCCAGAACTAAAAAATAACGAATCAAACAAAGTAAATTGTATAGAAGTTGCAACACCACCAGAATTCCCTGGAGGCGTTCCAAATATTTGGTCTCCAGAACATTTGTTTACAGCAGCCATTAGTAGCTGTTTAATGACCACTTTTTTGGCAATTGCAGAGTTTTCAAAACTTGATTTTGTAAGTTTTAAATGTGAAGCAAAGGGTGTTTTAGAAAAAATAGAAGGCAAATTTGTAATGAGTGAAGTTTTATTATTTCCAGAAGTTGTAATTACAGATGAATCAAAACGTGACCGCACAGAGCGTGTTGTGGAAAAAGCTGAAAAAGCCTGTTTAATTTCTAATTCTGTTAATTCAAAAATTACAATGAAGATTACAATAATTATTCAAAAATAATTCAAAGTGAGTATCACTGTTTCCAACATATCGAAAGCGTATAAGGGCATTAAAGCTTTAGAAAATATTTCTTTTGAGGTAAAATCAGGCGAAATTTTTGGGCTTATTGGCCCCGATGGTGCGGGTAAAACAACCTTATTTAGAATTTTAACCACGCTCCTATTTCCTGAACAAGGTGTAGCAAGTGTTGCTGGATATGATGTGATAACAGATTATAAAAAGATAAGACATAGTGTTGGTTACATGCCTGGCAAGTTTTCTTTATATCAAGATTTAACCATCGAAGAAAATTTAAACTTCTTTGCTACTATTTTCGGCACTACTATGGAAGCCAATTACGATTTGATAAAAGAAATTTATGTACAAATCGAACCTTTTAAAAAGCGTCGTGCTGGAAAACTTTCTGGTGGAATGAAACAAAAATTAGCGTTATGTTGTGCGCTCATCCATAAGCCAAAAGTGTTGTTTTTGGATGAACCCACCACTGGTGTAGATCCCGTTTCAAGAAAAGAATTCTGGGAAATGCTTAAACGTTTACAGCAAAAAGGTATTACCATTTTAGTGTCTACGCCTTACATGGATGAGGCTGAACTTTGTGATAGAATTGCACTTATTCAAGATGGTAAAATTTTACAAATCGATACACCTCAAGCCATTGTAAAGCACTATCCCAAACCAATTTTTAATGTGGGCGCAAATAATATGTATCAATTAATAGAGAGTTTAAATGCTTATAAATTTAGGCATAGTGTATATCCTTTCGGTGAGTTTGTACATTACACAGATAGTAGAACCGACTTTAATCCTGAAGATTTAAAAGCATATTTAGAATCTAAAAATCTAACTAACCTTTACATAAAAAAAACAGTAGCCACTATTGAAGATACCTTTATGGAATTAGCAAAATAATGAGTAATAACAAAGTAATACAAGTAGAAGGATTAACTAAAACGTTTGGCGATTTTACAGCTGTAAACACCATTACTTTTGAGGTTGAAAAAGGTGAGATATTCGGTTTTTTAGGTGCTAATGGCGCAGGAAAAACTACAGCCATGAAAATGCTTATAGGTATTTCTAAGCCAACATCTGGTAAAGCCAACGTTGCTGGTTTTGATGTTTTTACACAAGCAGAAAACATCAAAAAAAACATTGGTTACATGAGCCAGAAATTTGCTTTGTATGATGATTTAACGGTTAAGGAAAACATTACCTTCTTTGGCGGTATTTATGGATTGTCTAGAAAGCAAATTAAAGAAAAATCGAATGCGCTAATTATAGAATTAGGACTAGAAGATGTCGCTAACAAACTAGTTGGAGCATTACCATTGGGATGGAAGCAAAAACTATCGTTTTCGGTATCATTAATTCACAATCCAAAAATTGTGTTTTTAGATGAGCCAACGGGTGGTGTTGACCCTATTACAAGACGCCAATTTTGGGAACTTATTTACAAAGCTTCCCATAACGGCACTACAGTTTTTGTTACCACTCATTACATGGACGAAGCTGAATATTGTGATAGAGTATCTATTATGGTAAACGGAAAAATAGAAGCTTTAGATACGCCAAAGAAATTAAAAGCGCTATTTAATGTTTCTAATATGAACGATGTGTTTTTAAAACTGGCAAGAGGATGAAACGGTTTGTAGGTTTTATAAAAAAAGAATTCTATCATATCTTTAGAGATAAACGTTCGTTGTTTATTCTTTTTGGAATGCCTATTGCCCAAATTATGCTATTTGGTTTCGCTATAACTAATGAAATCAATAATGTAGATATTGCCATTCTAGATCATTCAAAAGATGCCACAACAGAGGAAATTATAAATAAAATAGCGGCATCTAAATATTTTAGTATAAAACAAATTATTGAAAAAGAATCTGATATTGAAACCATTTTTAAAAAAGGAAAAGTAAAAGCGGTTTTAAACTTCGAAAAAGATTTTAGTAGAAATCTAATTAAAGAGCGGCAAGCAACTATTCAAATTATTACAGATGCTACAGACCCCAATACGGCAAATACTATTAGTAATTTTGTGAATGCTATTCTTCAAAAATATCAAAAAGATTTAAATAAGGATATTGAAATAGCATATCAAATTGTACCCGAATCACGTATGGTTTATAATCCGGAATTAAAGAGCGTCTATATGTTTGTACCCGGTGTAATGACTATTATTTTAATGTTAGTTTCTGCCATGATGACGTCTATTTCCATAACAAGAGAAAAGGAATTAGGAACCATGGAAATTTTGTTGGTATCGCCAATAAAACCCATTCAGGTTATTGTAGGGAAAGTGTTTCCGTATATTTTTTTATCTATAATTAATGCCATAGTAATAGTTTTATTAAGTGTTTTTGTTTTTAACATGCCAATTCAAGGTAGCTTATTTTTATTAGCTACGGAGAGCATTTTATTCATTATTACGGCACTAGCTTTGGGTATTTTAATCTCAACAATTTCAGCAACACAGCAAACAGCCATGATGATTTCTTTAATGGGACTTATGCTGCCAGTAATTTTATTATCAGGTTTTATTTTTCCTATTTCAAGTATGCCTTTACCCCTTCAAATTATTAGTAACATTGTTCCCGCTAAGTGGTTTATTATTATTATTAAAGGCATTATGCTAAAAGGTGTCGGGCTTCAGTTTATATGGAAAGAAACCCTTATTTTATGCGGTATGACGGTATTTTTTATTGTATTGAGTGTAAAGAAATATAAAATTAGATTGGAGTAAAATAGTTTTCAGTTCATTTTACACATTCAGAAAATATTTGTGTATGTGTTGCTAAAAAACTTAAAGTTATAACTAAAAAGAGATTCTTGCTTTCGCAGGACGTTATATGAAAACAATATTATACATTATACAAAAAGAGTTTAAGCAAATCTTTAGGAATAAAGGCATGCTTCCTATCATTTTTGTATTACCATTAGTCCAATTAATTATTCTTTCTAATGCGGCAACATTTGAGGTTCAGCATATTAAATTCGGTTATATTGATAACGATCGCACATCAACATCACGAGCACTAATAGAGCGCTTTAATGCGTCGACATATTTTGATGTATTAACTCATTTTTCTTCTGAAAACATTGCAAGCTCCGAAATGCTTAAAGGAAACGTAGATGTTGTTTTAGAAATTCCCACCCATTTTGAACGCGATTTACAAAAAGAAAAACACAGCGCCTTAGGTGTTACTATTAATGCCATTGATGGTGCAGCTGCTGGAGTTGAAAATGTGTATGTTACTCAAATAATACAACGTTTTAATCAAGAGATAAAAGTAGATTTATCACAAGTATTCAATCAACAAGTTCGGCCAATAAGTATTGAAACTATACCTTTGTTTTGGTATAACGAAACGTTAAATTATAAAACCTTTATGGTTCCGGGTATATTGGTTTTACTTGTAACCATGATTACTTTATTTCTATCAGGAATGAATATTGTTAGAGAAAAAGAAATTGGTACTTTAGAACAAATTAATGTAACTCCCATTAAAAAAAGTCAGTTTATCATCGGTAAGCTTTTTCCTTTTTGGGTGATAGGCATGGGTTTATTAACCGTTGGCTTAACCATAGCTAAACTTATTTTTAATGTGCCAATGTTAGGAAGCTTACCCCTAATGTATTTGTACACCTCGGTTTATATTTTAGTTATTTTAGGAATAGGTTTATTTATTTCTAATTTTACAGACACGCAGCAACAAGCTATGTTTATTGCTTGGTTTTTTACGGTTATTTTTATTTTAATGAGTGGCTTATTTACGCCTATTGAAAGTATGCCAAAATGGGCTCAAATTGTTACAGAGTTCAACCCGATAAAATATTTTGTAGAAGTCATGCGCATGGTGATGTTAAAAGGCTCTGGATTTACGGATATTTTGCCACAACTATCAAAAACAATACTTTATGCTTTTATAATGAATGGTTTAGCGGTTTGGAGCTATAAAAAAACAAATTAATGCTATTGTTTATTTTAATGGGGAAACATAAGGCAAACAATTCTTGAGAGCGCGATTATTTTTTATGTTTGTCATAAATTGAATATACTGTAAAAGGACTAAAGTTTTTTCAAATACGCGATTCTCAGCGAACCTTAAAAATTGATGTTTTTATTAAAAAAATAAAACCTAGGAATCTTTATTTCAAAATAAGTGTTCGTGCCATTTTTAAAAGTAACTTTTTTTCTTCAATCGATCTTTTTAAAGGCAATTGAGCTAAACCAATTAATCTGCGCATAATTTCTATTCCGGCAACTTTGGCAAGCAAATTACCGTTCAAGAATTTTGGATATCTATTTTTTATGGTTTCTAAACAATCGATGTTCATGGTGATTATAATAGTATGTGCGGCCATAACGCCAATATCAAATTCGGCAAAACCCATAAAACTGAATTCTGGATCTATTACATACGTATGCTTTTCCTTCGTCATCCAACTTCCAGGATAATAATCGCCGTGTAAAAGTGTATCACCTTTAGATAAGTATTGCTCGCCAACTTTTGCAATCTCTGTTTTTAATGGGGTATCATTTCTGTAAATTAAAGCCAGTTCCTGAAGTCCGTTTTGAATGGTATCTAAATGAAAATCGCTATCCTTTAAAAAAGGCAAAACAAAAATGTGTTGATGGTTAAGTAAGCGCAAGTCCATATTTTCAGGATATGCTGTAGGTTTAGATTTATGAATTTCCACAGCAATATCTATAAGTTCATGCAATTGAGAGCTGTCCAAAGTTTTATCATCATAGAGATACGACATATCTTTGCAATCGCCTAAATCTTCCAAAATAAGCAAATAATTATCTGCATTATAAGCTAATATTTTAGGAATATGTGGCGCAATAACCTTATTAGTAACCGCTTTATAAAACTGAAATTCCACATCGATACGCTCAATAGGTGCCGTAATATCTTGATATTTTTGAACAAACGGACGCGATTGTTTTACAATAAAAGACCGCGTATTGGTACGGATTCTAAGCACTACATTCATGTTGCCCTCACCCGGTTTTTCTATAGAAAGAATGCGTTCTTGGTTTAGGTCTAAAAACTCCAAGGTATTTAAACACATTTCAAAATCTAAAATGGAACTATTAACATCTAAATACATAGGTTACTTTATATTTAAGCTTTGCCAGAAATCCTCTTTCATAAGGTCTACCTCTATTTTTGTATGGATGTTTATTAAGCGAGGCGTATTTTCTGGAGGCGTTAAAAAGGTCTCAATCTTCGATAATTCAGGATGTGCGAGTGCTTCTATAATAGCAACATCCCACATAATCCAGCTTTTCTTTTCCGGGTCGTCTTTGGTCCACCAACGCTCGTAAGTGTCCCAACGGTTTATTAAATAATCGGCAATACCGCCTTTGTTTTTTAATTGCTCATCTACTTCTGTTTTAGAAAACACCAAGTGTTGGCTGGTTGTTGCCGTCATGATGCTTAAATCTAGACCTTTGGTATTTAGTAGAATATCCACCGCTTTTGGGTCGTTGCCTGTATTGAATTCCTTTTTATTATACGTGTTGGTTTCCACGGTATGCCAAAAACCAAGATAGTGAACTTTTAGTTTTTCTATAATCGATGGATCTTCTAAAATAGCACTCGCCACATTGGTGCTCGATCCTAAAATAACGACGTTCAACTTTTCGCCAGCGGGTAATTTATGCGCCATTTTAACAATGAAGTTTGATGCTGGTGAACTCGCTGGTTCTGTAATTTTGGTTATCGGTACATTGCTTCCTAGTGGTAGCGGAATGCTGTAATTCCCCATTAAACTCAGTATCTTTTCGTTAATATCTTGGCTTTCTTGTACGGTATTTTCGGTTGCTAATGGCGATGTATGAAACTGTGCCGAAGTAATCCCCAAAACATTAAAACTCGGTTCTTTAATGGCTCTAACAATAGCATAAAGATCGTCTACTTCATTGGCGGTATCGGCATCTATAATGATGGGTAAACGCGTGTCTTTTATCTGTGCGCCTGCTGTAAACTGAGTAAAAACGGAAACTAGAAGTATTAATTGAAACAAAGAAACGTAAATCCCTTTATTGAAACTTACGCTCTCAAATATATTAAGTTTATTATGTTCTTGCATGTAGGCTTTCTATAATTGCTGAAATAATTTGTGTTTATATAATTACAAACTATACGATTGATGCTGCCTTTAGTCGTAGAAAGTGATGAAACATTACTTGGTTGGGGGGATTGGAATTGTATTGGGTAAACAACGACTTCTTAAACTGATATTTACATTATTGATAATAATAAAGTAATTATAATTTAGTCTAGGGTTCTTTAATTAAAACTGATATATCACTAAATGGTATGGCCTAATTATATTGCAATTTGTAGAAATTATTTTACGGAAACCCTTAATCGGATAATCATTACGTAAATATTTTCTAAAACTAATAAACCCCAGCAATTCTCAACTATTTTAAACCAAAAAAAGTATATTTGCCGGCGATTGAAATTAAAGGCAAAAACGTCTGATTTTTCAGTCTTTTTTTATTAAATTAATATTTAAAAATAAGAAGGTCATGAAACATAAAATTTTAGCACTTACAGCTGTCGTAATTAGCGGTTTGGCTTATGCCCAAGTTCAGGTTTCGGTAAGTACAGGTTACGCGTTTGCTAGTGCAGGAATGAAATTAGGAGAAACGGTAAACGTTTCGGAAACAGGAAACTCTTACGGGAGTTATGGCGAAGGTGCCAATGTGCAGGTAAGAGGAACTTACTTTTTTAACGAGTCTTTTGGTGTCGATTTAAGCTTTGGGTATCTACAAGGTACAGACCAAACGGTATCGGAGGTTAATACGCCTAATACCGATATAAATGCAGTGGCAAGAGCGCGTGCTTTTGGAGCATCGACATCTGTGGTGTATAAATTTACAAATAACATTTATGGTCGTTTTGGAGCTCTTTTAAAAGTAGGTGGAAAAACGGAGGCTGTGGTGTATAGAAAAGCGGTGTTTTCGGAAGCTGAAGCCGATGCTTTTGGTGTGCCAGAGGGATCGTATTCTGAAACGAATTATATCGAGGATTTTCACGGGCATTTTCCATTAGGTTTTGTTGGTGCGTTGGGTTATAAATTCGATTTAGATTCTAATTTTAGCTTGTTTGTAGAAGCCGAATATTACGGTATTAGTTTAAAGCGTAAAGACTCGGAACTTGCTGAGTTTAATACCAATATTGTTTTGCCTGATGGTACGGTAGCTGTAGAAGGCTTTTACTCGATGGATAATTTGCCAGATGGAACGGTTAAGAAAACAACTTATGTCGATAATTTATCGAATACGAACACCGATGCTTCTAAAAAGCTATCTCAAAAAGTGCCATATTCTTCCTTTGGAGTTAACTTCGGTATTACGTATAAGTTTAAAAAACGTGCCGAAAAATAATAGTCAGCACCTTTAAAACATCATAAAAAAACCTTGTTCTTAAGTTAGAACAAGGTTTTTTTTATGAGCATACTTTTAAGAATGTCCATACTTCATTCTTTTTAAATGGGGCAATAATGAAATGGTACGAGGTAATCTACATCTCGTACTTCGGCTACCTTGCGCCTTGTAAACAATGCTTTAATATTATAATCTGTTTGTTACCGGCTTTAGCTTCACCCAAAACTTACACTTCTCAATTATAGATTTATTAAAAACGCATTGAATAAAAAACATAAATTTTTAAAATAAGAACTACAATGAATCCAAATATTTCAAAATCAATATTCGCAGGAATTTTAGCAACCGTTGCCATGACCATTATTATGCTTATGGCTCCAAATATAGGGATGCCTGAAATGGCGCCTTGGAAACTATTATCGGGCGCCATGGGTGTTTCTATAATAGTGGGCTGGGTTTTACACTTTGTAATGGGAATTCTATTTGCTTTGGGCTATAGCTATGTTTTTGCACCCCATATTAATATACAAAATTCTTGGCTTAAAGGTGTTCTTTTTGGTATTGCAGCCGTTGTTATTGCCCAAATTGGTATGAAAATATTGGGTATGATTTTCGAAATGCCACCCATGGATGGCACGATGCCCATGCGATTAATAGCCATGCTAGTTGGGCATATTGTGTTTGGTTTGGTAACCGTAAAAACAATTGAAAAATAATAGCTTGGTTGCGTTATTTAATAAAATCAAGTTTGCGAATACCACAGTGGTATTTGTAAAAACAAAAATATAAACTTAAAAACATTAAATTATGTCTAAAAATGTATCAGAACAATTACTTGATATTTTATTAAGTGTTGGCGTAAAAAAAGTATATGGAGTTACTGGCGATGCCCTTAACTTTTTTGTAAAAGCAATAGAACAGAGCGATGGCGTAGATTGGATAGGAATGAAACATGAAGGTAATGCTTCTTTTGCTGCTTTTGGTGATAGCCAAACAACGGGAAACCTGGCTGTTTGTGCTGGAACTGTTGGTCCTGGAGCGCTGCACTTAATTAATGGACTGTATAATGCTAAAAAAGAACGTACGCCCGTTATTGCGATTACCGGACAAATAAATCAAAAACAACAGGGGACGAGCTTTTTTCAAGAAGTAGATTTAAAAAAGGTTTTTGATGATGTTTGCGATTATCAGGCTATTATTGAAACGCCCGAGCAGGCGCCTATGGTAATACAACGGGCTATTAAAATTGCTATAGCCAATAATGCAGTTTGTAGAATTGAATTAGCGGCTAATGTTGCTGAAATGAAAGCTGAAAATAAGCAATTTATACACCCAATTTTAAAATATAAATCGAATTTAGTTCCCGACGAAGCTGTTATTCTAGAAGCGGCACATTTGCTAAACAATGCCAAAACTGTTGGTATTTTGGCTGGTGATGGTTGCCGTGAAAGTCGCGAGGCTGTTATTGCTTTATCGAAAAAACTAAACGCACCTATTACACATAGTTTGCGTGCCAGTGACGTGTTTGATCATGATACCGAAAATGTGGTGGGACTTACAGGTTTAATTGGTAATCCATCGGGTTATAATGCTGTTATGAAGTGTGATTTATTGTTGATGTTGGGGACAGATTTCCCTTATATCGATTTTCTTCCGCATGATACAAAAACTATTCAAGTCGATATCAGACAAGAAAATATAGGAAATAGAACGGCTGTTACTTTGGGTGTTTGGAGTGATACGTCTTCATTTTTAGAGATGATTAATCCGAAAATCAATCAAAAGGAAGATTCTCGTTTTATGGATAAGCTAAAAGATAGTTTTAATAATTGGAGACAGAATATGAAAGATCAGGCCTCGCCTACTCGTGAAAACGAACCTTTACATCCACAAATATTTGCAGATTTAGTAAATGAACATGCTTCTAGAGACGCTATTTTTACTGTAGAAACTGGAACTTCTGCTATTTGGGCAGCACATCATATTTCGTTTAATAAACAGAGACGTTTAATTGGTTCTTTTAATCATGGTTCTATGGCAGTTGGTTTACCGTCGGCTATTGGAGCACAAATGGCGAATCCTGATAAAGAAATTTGGTGTTTAAGTGGTGATGGCGCTTTTAATATGGCAATGCAAGATTTTATAACTGCTGTTAGATATGAACTCCCTATAAAAGTATTAATTTTTAATAATTCCGAACTTAGTTTTGTTAAATTAGAGATGGAACAGGTTGGACTTGCTGCTAGTTTAGACGCTTTGCATGAAACCAATATGAACTTTGCTGAATATGCCAGACTTTGCGGTGGCGATGGTGTGCGCGTAGAACATGCTGAAGATATTGATGCGGCTATAATTCAGGCTAAACAAAGTAAAAAGCCTTTTATTATTGATGCCGTAGTTAGCAGTGGCGCGTTGTCTTTACCTCCACATATTGGTGTGAAAGAGGCTATTGGTTTTGGCACATCTAAATTAAAAGAAGTTGGACAAGTAATTACAGGAGATAAAGACCAGTGGCACAACTTGAAAAAGGAATTACAGTCTTATTTTGATTAAATAAAATAACACGTAAATAAAAAGCACCATATTTTTAAGAAATATGGTGCTTTTTTAGTTTATAATTGAATTATGACGTTTAACTGAACGTTTTTAAAAGTTTCACCCCTCTTCCATTCATTTTATCCATATCTGTTTTTGCTCTAAAAATCCACATAAAGAATGAATTTATTAATCCAGATTTGAGATTAACTCTATTTCATATCCGAATTAAAATTTTCTGACCTAAAAATATTTTCTAAAAAATGTGGTTGATTCATTATGCTTGCTCACTTTGAATATTTTTTGGTAATGTAAAGAAAAACGTAGTACCTACACCCTCTTCACTTTCTACCCAAATGTCTCCTTGGTAATGTGTAATAATTTTTTTCACAATAGAAAGACCAATTCCTGAAGATGCGCCGCTACTATCTAGTTTGGTGAATACTTTAAAAATTTTATCGAAATAATCAGAATTAATTCCCATACCATTGTCTTTTACAAAAAACTCAAAGTGTTCTGGTTTTTCTGTAAAACCAACGTCAATAATGCCATTTTCTTTATCACAATATTTAATAGCATTTTGAATTAAGTTTTGAAAAACTTGCTTAAATCGCCATGTATTTCCATACAAAGTTGGAAGATTTTCTTGAATGGTAATCTCTGTATCACTAGGCGTTAAAATAGTTTGAAGAATATCGTCGACCATTTCATTAAAATCGACAATTTTGTCTTCAGATTCTAATCTATCGACCGTTGAGTAGTCTAGAATTCCTTTTATCAAAAAATCCATTTTTTCTACATTAAATAATGCTTGATCTAAAGGTTTAAAATCTTCTTTAGATATTACATCTTTATGGTCGTGCATAAACCAACCCACCAAAGTATGAATGTTTATTAATGGGGCTTTTAAATCGTGTGAAACTACATGAGCATACTCATTTAATTCCACATTTTGTTGTGATAAATGTTTTAGTAGTTCTTCTTTTTTCTTTTCTTGTTCTTTTATTTGTTCTTCATTTTCTTTTCGCTGTATAACATTTACAAGCATGTTGGCAAAAACAAAAAGAATTTCTTTTTCCTTATCGTTGTATTTATTTATCTTTTTAACCGAGTCAAAACCTATAAAGCCAATTAATTCGTTGTTCTTAATTTTAGGAATTGTTATTAAACTTTTTATGCCCTGTGGTTCTAAAATGGCTTTTAAGCCGTACTCACCGTCGTCGGGTAATAAACTAACATCTTCAATAAAAAAAGCATCACCATTTTTGTGTGCTTCTAGCCATTGTGTAATGTATTCTGTTGGCACATCTTGGAGATTGTCTATTTCTGGGTCTATGCCTTCTGCGCACCATTCGTAGGTATTAGAGGCCGTTTGATTTATTAAATCATAAGAAAAGATATAACTTCTATCCGATTCTACAAATTCACCAATTTGTTTGAGTGATTTTCTAACAAGCTGGTCAATATCGGATAAATCGGAATTGATGTATGTAGTAGAAATATGTATCAATAAGTCTTGAAAACGCAATTGACGTTCAATAATTTTATCCTTTTCTTCCTGATTAAAATTAGTAATTGAAATTGCTTTTGGAGGGTTTTGTTGTTCTGATTTCATTCGGCTTATTAACAATTAATATAAAACATAGTTTATAATAGTTTGTCTAATATAATATATCCATTCTTCTTATTAAAATATATGTAAGCGTGAAATGGAATATTATATTAAAACTGTAAATTATAGACTAATTGACTCTTTTTCTGCGACGCGTATTAAAATGGATAAAACCTATTCTGTGCTCATTTGATGTTCTAATTTTATTACCATAAATTCAGCGGGTTTAATGAGTGCTACATAGCACTCAACAATTAGCTTGCCGTTTGAAATATCTGTTTGAGTCATGGTTTCATTCAGTCCAACAAGCACGTTATAGGCATCTTTGGGTTTTGCCCCACTAAATGTACCATTTCTCCAGTTAATGTGTAAATAGTTATCAATTACAAGTTTTACATTAGCCCAAGTTTTGGAGCTGTTAGGCTCAAAAGTAAATGCATTTAATGCCAATTTTATAGATTGCTCTAACATGATTAGAGTTCTGCTTACGGGTACATAACGGCTACCTGAGGCATTTCCGTCAAGAGTTCTTGCTCCCCAAACTAAAACTCCTATACCTGTAAAAGCCCTTATGGTATTAATAGATTTTCCAGATCTATCCACAGTTAAAGAATTTATCATTTTGGTATTTATATTAATAGATGGTTTTATAACGCCGCTAAGACTAACATTTGCAGGTGCTTTCCAAACACCTCTTGCATTATCTACCGTAGTGAAAACACCTGCAATAGCGCCTGATGGAGGCAATAAGTTTTCTATTTCTGTAATTTTGTCTAATAAATTTCTATACGTTGGACTTTCATTAAGTAAGCTTACATTCAAACGTTGCTTTTCAAGATCATTAAAATTTAGGTAGTCTACGTTAAATAGTAGTGCCTTGGCCGCTGGTTCTGGTAAAAGTGTCTCTAAATTTATAGAGATGTCTAAGTTTTCAAAATTAAACATTGTATTGGATACAGTCTTGGTATGTAACCATGGATAGTAAACTGCGCCGTAATTTAAGTTTTGATTTCCTGTTTTGTTTCTTAAAATGCTAATAACATCACCTTCTTCCGCAGTACCTTCTATGCGTTCGCCAAAACCATTATGAACATCAAAAATCGCAAATCTATTTCTTAATGTACCACACTGCCGAAGTACGTTAGTGTAAACATGATAGCAACTATCTGAACTTAGTAAAACTGCATCTGGAATAACAATAAGCGTAGGTTCTGGAGTATGTAAAAGAGTATCAAGACCGGTAAATATGGCTTCTTTTTCAACAGTTTCACCATCGGGTTTACTTCCATAAGTTCCTACGGAAATAATGTAACACGCTCCTCCTCCATTTTCAAAAAATAACTTTAAACTCTTATGGAGATAAAATTGATGGCCATCCATATAACTAATAGCCATGTCTACACCAGCAATAGTTATTACATGTTCTATAGATTCATCGCTATTTAAGGATGCCGGCTTTAAACTGTATTTTGGTTTAAATCCTTCGCCAAAAAGCATATTATACTCAAAAAACGAGCTGATTCTTGTTGGAGTGTTTATCAACGAAATGCCGTTATTCATTGCTTTTTCTGTATAACCAATAAATGCCGGTATGGCTGTGGCAACTTGGTTAACTTGAATTGGTAAGGCATTTAATTCTTCTATATAAACACCTGGTGAAAGATAATTTTTAGCCATAATTCTATTTTATAAGCCTGACGTTAAAGTTTATAAATCGTGCTAGTTTTCAATAGAATAAATACAAGTTAATTCAATAATTGAAAAAAATTAGAATCTTTAAAAGGGAAAATTAAATATAATAAAAAAATGCTAATATCTCTGGTAATCTAGTTTTTAGGTGTTTGTTTTTCAATATATAAGAAAATATTAATACCTATTTCTTATTTAAATCTTTTATTAAGTTAGACGCATAATATAGAATAATAAGTCCTGCTAACCCAATACAGCACCACATAAACCAAGGTTGTTGCCAAAAAGATGTTTCTGTGACGCTTTTGATATTTTGTTTTAAGGTGGTTACAGAACCTATAGTTGCAATAGGTAAGGTTTGTTTTGAAGTGTTTACAACTTCGGAAATATCGTAATCAGGAAAATTTAATGCTTTATTGCCTGCCGTAACCTTATAAGTTGTTTGCGGTTTTAAAGCGGCAACCATGTAAACAGGTTTTTGCATAAACGTGATGCTGCTAATTTGCAGTTTTGGGTTGTCTTTGTTATCAATCTCCAAATAGAGTTCACCTGCTAAAGCGGCTGGAATATCAAAAACAAAATCTTTATCGGAACGTAATGAAAACGAACTAATAACTTTTCTATATGTTTCCATGTTACGTTTTTCTTCGCGAGATTCTAAAGCATATAATGTCGCATCACGGCTGAAAAGTGCTGGTCCAGTAATATTTAGTTTTATTTGGTGCATCACTTCTGGTCTTTCAAAAGTGATATGTACTTTAGTTTTTTTGTCTTCTTCTAAAAAAGAAATTGTTTTTACAGGGATACCATCCATTTTTATTGGTGATATAGTTTCTTTCTCAGCGCTCACCTTTCCTATTTTTAAAAGATTTATTGGTAACGACTGTTTATCATTAAAAACTACTTTGAGATAACGATAAGCTCCTAAAGGAAAATTAATAACCTTATAAACTTGAGTATCTTCAGGATGACTTAAATTATCTAATTTTCCATTATTAACAATACCGAACCATTTTTTTTTATTGTTACTACCTTCTAGTTTGTAACTTTTAGAACCTTGATAATTTGCAATTAAAAACACTGCTTGTTTTATAGATTTATCTGGATTTTCAAATATATACGTAGAGCTACTATCGGTTTCTTGTGCGGTAGAAATAACAGTGAATTCTGTAAAATCTGAAACCTGAGTTGTTTTGAAAGCCGTTGCCGATTTTAAAAAATAAGGCACTTGATTGCCTTTATCGTCTAAAATTCTAAGGTCGCGTAAATTAGCTGTAGCATGTGTACGGAAATTATAAGGCACAGGAATGTGGTATAGGCCAGCTTCTGTTACAGGTTTTATCTCTCCTTCTACGGCATGTTTTTGACCAAAGGCCATAGTAACACAAAACATTAAAAGTAGTTTAATCGATGTTTTCATTCTTTGTTGTTTTCTCATCATCAATAACCAAAACTTTTATTTTTTGATATATAAATGAAATAATTAAAATAAGGATTCCTAATAGTATAAATGCGATAATTTTTCCGGTTTCAGAAACATTACTAATATCGTATGCAAACAATTTTACAATAGTAAGCCCTAAAAGTGCAAGCGCAATAATTCGTACAGATTTTTGTTGCTTTTTTATACCCCAAAGCAAAAAAACAAACGCTAAAACACCCCAGAGCACAGGAAGTCCTGTTTTTATTATTTTGTACTTTGCCGATGAGATTAACTGGTATTTATTGGTTAATTGATTTTGTGCAGCCGTGAAATCCATAATATGGAGTCCTTGCAAAATCACTTCCGTACTAGCAATAACGACTAAGGCAATCACAGCAATCCAAATGGTTAATTTGTTATTGAAAACTGAAAACACTTTTTGAACCTTATTACTATTATATACTAAATACCAGAAATATAAAACAAAGGCCAAACCTACGAAATGCATATAGTATGATATGTTGTAATTATAACCATACAATATGTTTTCTTCAAACTCTAACCTTGGTATTATGGCTATACCAAAAGTGAATATAGCTATATTAAAAATGGCTAAAACATTAATTATTTTATCAATAACCGCTGTTCTATGTCGATATAGAATAAAGCACAATATAGCTGAAAATAGAAAATGATACTGTAGTAAAATTGATATTATGCCGTTAAATTGATAGTATTGATCCGATTGATAAATGACTTCCATAAAACCAACAAAATAACCAACAATAACGGCAAGGATGCGTGTGAGTTTTTTATAAAAAACAGGATTAAAAACTAAACCAAATTTCTTAAGATTTTCAGTTTCCTTGCGTAATAGTAAATGCACCGCAACAAGAGATGCTACCACTAAAAGGCCTGAAATAAAAATAGGATTAAGCATCATGCTAAAAACCTCATCTTCTAAATAAAAGCCCCAATCTAGCACCAAGCTACCAATCATTAAAGCTTGTACAATAACAGATGCAAAGCGATAACTTTTAATTTGCGATTTTTGAGCTAACCACATAAGCATAACGGCTTCTATTGCCCAAAAAATAGTAATATTATTTCCTGAAAACTGTATAGGAATAGCTAAAGTTATAAACGTTAAACTTAAACCTATTAGTAAATAAATACCTTTTTTATCTAAACCGAATTTCTTGAATAACAATAGTGAATAGCCCATGTTCATTACAGCTAAAAAGGCTGTAAATAACCCTCTTAATTCTGGTTTGTACGCTCCTAATACAACCATCCCTATTCCATAAAAAACGAAGTTGTTAGTTGCCAACATAGCAAGTTGAATACCAGTAAAGCTACCTTTATTTCGTAAATTGTTAATGGTAGTCATTACTAGAAATATTAAATAGAAAATAAATGCAAATGCTAAGGCTCCGAAATAATGAGGTGTTTCACTAAACACATCTTGACTTATCCAACCGCCAAATAATAAAATGGTAAAAACAAAAGCTAGAATATGTAAAAGTTGCCACTTTTTAAAGTACGCGAGCGTTAAAATACCAATATCTAAAATTGCTATATATGTAAATAATACCAGGTAGTTACCACTGCCTGTACTAATCATGAACGGAACAGCGAAACCACCAATTAGTGATAATATGGCTAGTTCCATTCTGTTGTACGATAGCGAAATTAAGCAACTAAATGCCGTAATAACTACCATAATGGCAAAGGCTACTTCTTGTCCAAACAATTTGTATTCATGAAAGGCAATAGCAATAGTAAAGTAAAAAATGGCAATAGCACCTGCAACAAGCACAGAGCTAAAAGGCGCATATTTTTTACGCAATTTATGTGCTATAAATAGCACTAAACTACCAGCAAGAATACCAATACCAACACGTGCAGGTTCGTTAATCCAATCTTTATCAATAGCGTATTTTACAAAATAGCTAATACCTAAAACAAGAATAAGAATACCAATTTTATTTATGAGGTTTTCTCCAATAAACTTTTCTAAATCTGGGTTTTTCTGCTTAAAACGTTCCCAAAGTGGCGGTTTTGGCTCCTTGTATTCTTTTTGTGCAGGAGCTGCAGACGCCGTATATGCGCTATCCGAATGTTCAATTACAGCTTCAGCATCTTTGCTATCAATAGCTTCGGTTTGTTTATTATCTATAACACCATGCGTATAAAAGTTGTAATCTTTCAATAAAGTGCTTATAAACTCTAAATTGCTTTGTTCTTTAACTTCATTAATTCCAAGAACGTCAACCATTTTATTTCGTAATCTCAGCAAGGTTTCATGATCTTGTGAAGCTTCTGCAGTAACTAAAATGTTTTTAATAATATCAACATCTTTAGCGTTCAACTTAGTAACACTAGCGTAGGTTGGTATATAGTTCTTTTCCGTTGAGTTCTCTGCAAAAGAAGGTGTTTCCGCAGGAATGTCTATTGGAGGAATAAAAGTTTCTGTTACAACCTCAGCAATAGGTTCTTCTTCTTCTTCAATATCTTGCTCCATGTTTGTTTTAAGAATAGTCTCAGGTGCATCAGACTGCTGAAATCGTTCTTTATTTAAGAGCTTATGAAGTCCGTTTAATTTGTCGGTTAATTCTTCAATGTCTTCTTTTAACCGATTACTTTCTTTGCTATATTTAGAATTCTGAAAGATTAGTAATAATATAATAACAACTGAAAGAATATATTCCATAGGGAGTTTGGATGTATTAAATGCTTCAAATAATAATACGCAATGTAATACTTATCTTTAAGATTATATATTCGATGGAAAAAAGAAGAAAAAAAAAGAAAAAAAAAGAAGAATTTAAGACTCTAGAATTGTTTTTTGCCGAGTAAATAATCAAAAAAAAGAAGGGAACACTTTGTTGTTTAGCAACAGCTTCCCTCCTAATCAGATTTTTTTTAAATCGCTTCTAACGAATATTCTTAAACTATTATTGATTCAACTCCTTCATGATTTCAGCAAATAATTTATAGGACCGTATTCTATCTTTTACATCATAAATATTAGTGACTGCAATAAGCTCGTCGGCTTGGGTTTGTTCCATAAAGGTTTTTACCTCTGCTTTTACTGTTGCTTTACTTCCTACGAAAGTATATTTAAGCATTTGATGAACTTGCGGGTTTTGTACAACTTCTTTTAGATCTGCCGTCATGTCTGTTGGTGGTTGTACAAAATCAGGTTTTCCTGTAAAAATGCCCACAATCATGCGTATTAATGATGTGTATAAACGTTGTGCTTCCTCATCGGTATCTGCAATAATAATATTAACGCCAACCATTACGTAAGGCTTATCTAATACTTTAGAAGGTTTAAACTCTTTTCGATAAATATCTATGGCATTCCATAAATGCGTAGTAGCAAAATGACTCGCAAAGGCATAAGGCAATCCTTCTTTAGCTGCCAAATGTGCACTATCTGTACTAGAGCCTAAAATATAAATAGGTACTTCTACGCCTTCTGCTACTGTTGCTCTTACTCTAGAACTTGCATTTTCCTTTGTAAAGTAGGTTTGTATTTTTTCTAACTCCTTTGGAAATGCATGTGCGGCATCCATAAAATCAGAGCGTATGGCTTGTGCTGTTTCTCTATCCGTTCCTGGTGCTCTACCTAACCCCAAATCAATACGGTTTGGATATAAAGATGCCAAAGTGCCAAATTGCTCAGCAATAATTAATGGTGAATGGTTGGGCAGCATAATACCGCCCGAACCTACTTTTATAGTTTTTGTGCCTTGAGCCACGTAACCAATTAAAACCGATGTGGCACTACTGCCAATATTTGGCGCATTATGGTGTTCAGCCAACCAATAGCGGGTATAGCCATAGGTTTCGGCATGCTGTGCTAACTCTAAGGCACCATTGTATGTTTGTTTAAGTGTATGGTTTTGAGATACTAAAGCTAAATCTAAAATGGAATAAGCTGTATGTTTCGTTTTCATGATAAATAAAATGCTATTAAAAATAACAAGAGGTCAAAATCCATACCAATTTTAATTCTTTGAGCATAATTATATAGATGATACTATTCAATAGAAAACACTTATAATTCCATGGTTTTTTCTTCTTCAATAGATTCTATATACTTTATGTTTTTATGTTCTAAAGCAGTATTTCTTTCTAACTTCAACATGTTAAATCGCGGATAATACTTTAGTATTTTAAAATCCATATCTGTTAGGTATTGAACAACATGGCTGTCTATTACCACATCATTTTTTAAAACGGCCAAATAAATTTTCATGAGTTTAAAATAAGCATTTTTACTTGAATTAAAAATAAAAGCTTTTTGAGTTTACGGTGTTTGCGCTAGTCCTTGACCAACATCTCTAAGTAATTGGTTAGTTAATTGTTTAGCTCGTTTTTCTAATTTTAACCAAATACCTTCGGCAGATAATTGTGGAAATGCTTCCCAATATAGAGCTGCTAATCCTGCTACATGTGGTGTGGCCATACTTGTGCCATTCATAGTTTGATATAAATTACCTGCACCTGCATGCTTCGATGATGTGCTGAATACATTGACACCAGGTGCCGAAATATCTATACGACCGCCATTACTCGCATTAATACCTCCATTAGAGAAACGTGCTACTTTTAGAGCTTCATCTAAAGCCGCAACAGCCATTATAGATTCTGCATTAGCCGGGCTACTTACTGGTTTGGGTAAGGTCGGTCGATTGCTATCGTTTCCTGCCGCGGCAATAACCAAACTATTATGTTCTAAGGCTTTTTTGCCAACTTGTTCAAATATTGGCGATGGTTGCTCGCCTATTCTTACGGGAGACCCTAAAGACATTGATATCACTTTGTGTCCTTTCTCTAAACTATTATCAATGGCATCGACTATTGCACTGGTTGAGCCACTACCAGAATCACTTAAAACTTTAGAAATGGCAATATTAGCTTCGTGTGCTACGCCATACCTCTTTTGGTCTATTTTAGAAATAAAACCAGCGGCAGTACCAGCACAATGCGTACCATGTCCGTGCATATCCAAATCCCATTGCTCTCCTGGTACAAAAGATTTTCCTGTAATGTTTCTACCTTTAAAATCTGGGTGTTCGGCATAAAAACCGGTGTCTAAAATACAAATATCTACGCCTTTACCGGTGTAATTGCTTAATTCCATGCCAATGGCTTGTAATCCCCAAGTAAAATTATTCTCAACGATAGGTTTATTATTTTGCTTAATAAGCAATTCTAATTGATCTAAAGCACCTGTTAAATCTTCTATTTGTGCTTTCATGCTATTTATAAGATCGAGTTCTACTACGGGTGTGAAAATGCGATCTTCTTCCCAATAAATTATCGGGTTAGATGATGCATTGGTTAAGCTCCTTAGTTTATCTATTTCATAATCTTCAACAATGGCTAAACCAAGGTTCTTTAAAAAGAGGCCGTTGCCTGAACTTAAAACGTCTTGTGCTCTTACGGTTGAACTCAATTCTGCCGAGGATGTAAATTTTAAACTCAAATCTTTTTCAGTTTTTCTTAAACTGGAACGGCTATCATCTTTTAACTGAATTATATATTTATTAGGTGTTTTTTTGGTTTTCATACTGTTTAGTTTTTAAGTTTAGAAAAGGCTATATCTATTAAAATGCTTATGTCTTCTTGTAAAATATCAAGTTTTAATTTTTTATCAATTACAGCAATTTGTTCATTGTCTTTTAATGTATTCCATAAGGCTGTACACTTCTCTAAATTATCGGTTATATTAATTAAGTTATCGCTAATAAGCTTGGATTGATATGCAGAAAGTATTACTTGATTAATAGTTTCTGTAGACGTACTTATAAGGTTTTCTATAATGGAGAGCGAGTTACGGAGCGTTTCACCTAAATGTGATAAGCAATGAAAACAAGCTGTACGAACCAAATCGCGTCGTCTCGTTTTAACACGCTCTAAATGTATTGGGTCTATACCAGAAACCGCTAAATCTAAATAGGTTTTTAATTCACTTATAGCACTTTCTGCCGTACTGTCACCCACCTGTCCATAATAGTCTTGTACTAGGTTTAGTAATGTCATTAGCGTTTTATCTAAGTCGTATTCCTTTTTAATAAATTTTTCGTTTTGCAAAATAAACTGTTGCATAAAACCCTCTAATTGTTGTTTTTTAAAATGAACCAGTACCGTCATTATTCAAAAATTATTTCTTCTACTACATTTCCTTTTTCGTCGGTTGCATTGTGAATTCGTATACCTTCCTCAACCATTTCCACATTAAGCGTTAATAATATTTTACCTTTATCTTTCTCGTCACTAGTATTCGGATCAAAATAAATATCATTAAGTTTAGATGAAATGGGTTTATACCTATCGGTGAGAGATTCCTGAAGTATTTTTTCCAATTCATCGTTCTCTACCGAAGCAGCATCAGCGGTGGTATTAAAAGTTCTAACTTTTATTAAATCTAACACCGGTTTTTTTAGGTCTATTTTTAAGATATTATCTTTAGGATTTTTAATTATTAAATTATTATCTTTTTCCAACTTATCGATAACTTCTTTTAAGTCCTTTTTAATAAGTACATCTTTGGTAATAGGAACAAGCTTAAGGTTCTTTTCTTTGTTAACTAATTCAATTTTGGTATTAACATCTTTAAGAAATTGATCGTTATCCATTTTAAATTCGTAGTTTGTTTCTGAGTCTAATTCCGAAATTTTAATAGGAATACTTAGCTTAACAGATGGCATAGTAAACCTTGGAACCCTAAAATATTTTAGATAAGGATGCTTTGCATATTCCTTGGCAATTATAACAGCTTGTTCATCGGCTTTTTTTCTAGCTTGGACTATCTCTTCATTGAGATAGTCCATGTAGTCTGATAGTTTTATCATAATTTTATTCAGATAAAATACCTAATACCTTTTCTAGTCCTCCAGGCATTTGGTCGTTAGTAGCCACCACTTTTACGCCCATAGTGTACTCCTTTTCTACTTTTACACCTGTACTAGAAGATCGTTTGTACGACGCAGATACTTTAAATTTTACTGGTCCCCAACCGCCACTAGCACTCGCATCAATACCAAATTCGCTACTAACGTCTTTAGTGTACACAGAGTTCAACTTAACGTTAAAATCGACTTCGCAGGTTTCAATACGTAAGCTAGGAATATTTAAAACGGATACAAAAGGCACTTTTAAAGACACATCTTCACTAATAGTTGCACTTGGATCTGCTGGATCTGGAACTTCTTTTTTATATGAAAAATCTACCATGCGTAAGTTCCCATCGTCATCAAAACCTACTTCTTTAATAAAATTAACAGTAGACATCGAAGCGTTGGCTTGCGCAGTAACGCAGGCATTTAAAGGCCCACCAATTAAATTCTCAAAATCAATACTACCTAATTCAGCAGCAAAATCGGCATCGGAAGCATCTAAGGTTGAAAATTGATTATCGTCTTTCTCGATTTGAGCAAAAATGGTTGATAATAACTCCGAGGAATTGGTAACATGAGTTTCCCACTTTACATTGTAATTATCTTTAAAAGATTTTAAAATAGCTAAGAGATCATCGTTTTTTGTTTTAGGAAGTTCACTGACCTGAACACCAGTAATTTCAGAATAGTCGTCACCAACAATTTCCTGAATACCTGTTAGTAAATCAACAAGTTCTTTTTTAGTTTTTTTTGAATGGTCTTCGTTTAAAACACTTTGTAATGTCTTCATTTTGTAAGGGATTTAGATTAATGTTTAATTTATATTACAAAGTTTAATAATTTAAACACTTAAAAACCAAGGGTATATACTGAAATTAGCACGGGGTTTTCCCCTTTTTTTTAAAATTAATTTTAAAGACTATTTAAGAATGAAGACTAAAAATAGATTTATTTAATCAACACGCTTTAAATAAAAACTTATCCTAATAAATACCTAAATTTGTATGCTATTAAGGTATACTTATAAGATGAATACAGAAATACAAAGCATAAATATTGAAGATTTAGATGGTGTAGCTACCGATTTAATAACCTTATAT
Source organism: Algibacter sp. Ld11 (assembly GCF_045066735.1). Classification (NCBI taxonomy): domain Bacteria; kingdom Pseudomonadati; phylum Bacteroidota; class Flavobacteriia; order Flavobacteriales; family Flavobacteriaceae; genus Algibacter; species Algibacter sp. Ld11. The sequence goes on from NZ_JBISHH010000004.1 coordinate 61,819, forward strand.
AAAAATAAAGTTTTACTGCTTATTATTTATAATAACGATTGTTTAGGTTGTACTGGGCGCGCCATTCCGTTGGCTTACGAGTTTCAGCAAAAATATCCATCAATCCAAGTAGCAGGTATTCATGCAGATTTTGTGAATAGAGAAGGCACAAAAACTTCTATTAAAAGTGTTTTTACAAGTGGTGAGAATCCGTTTCCTATTTATATAGACAAGCATCATCAGGTTTACGATCAATTTAAGTCTGAAGGCACACCACAATGGTTACTTATTACGGAACAAGGCGAATTGTTTCGGTCAATTTTTGGTTCGCAAGATAATGCTAAGAACAGGTTGTTTTATGCGCTAGAAAGCCTTTGTGAGTCATAAAATAGCTGGTGTTTCTATTTTTTATGATACAACCACCAATTCATATCTCGCGTTAACTGAAATCCTAATTTTTGATAAAGCGGAATGGCTAAGTTACCTTTATTTGTGTGTAAAATAGGTTGTTTATTTACTTTCAAAATTTCTTTTGTGTTGTGAGCTATTAGTTGTTTTGCCAATCCTTTTCTTGTATAATTGGGGTGTGTAACAACAGCACTAACTTCTATAAAAAGATCGGTTTGCATACGTTGGCCAGCTATAGCTACTAATTTACCATCCTTAATAATGCCATAATAATTCCCCATTTCAAAGGTTCGCTTTTTGTAATAACCAGGCATTACTAACCAAACTAGGTTGTAAATTTCTTCAATATAGCTATCGTCTAGCAATACAATATTTTCTGTTATTTCAACATCTGATAGTTGATTTAATACCATTTGACAACCTTCAATTTTTCTGTCTAAAACAACCTTGTTTTCGTCTATTATTGGGGTTTTATTTTCTGAAACAAAGAAAAATGAATCGGATTTTTTTACATATTCACTTGAAGCTTCTGCCGTTTTTGTTTCATCGAAAAAAGCTCCAAACGGACAAACCTCGTGGTGATAAAATTGTACACCATCGGAAACCACAGCAAATTTTTTATGCGTTTCTTTTAATGAATGCCAAACAGGGTTTTTTAATTGATCTTCTAAATTTATCATTAGAAATACTTAAATTAAGTTGAAATACTCCGTAAATAGAAGCTTAAATATAATTAAGTTAAAAATTGTTTTAATAGACTTAACGCAACAAATTAGTATTCCGTTTTATCCATTTTTTTAGACCATTCATTAAATGGTTCTAAAGCGATTTCACGAGCTAATTGCTCGAAAGGGATGCTTCTTTTTTCGTATGGTAACGGAATTTCCTTGTAGATAAATTCATCATCAAAACCGATATTAGCTGCGTCTACCTGATTACTTCCGTAGTAAACCTTATCTGGTCTCGCCCAATAAATAGCACCTAAGCACATAGGGCAAGGCTCGCAAGAGGTATATATTTCGCAACCATCTAGTTGAAAAGAATCTAGGTTTTTACATGCATCTCTAATGGCCGTAACTTCGGCATGTGCTGTAGGGTCGTTGGTAGAGGTTACTTTATTATTACCACGACCAACTATTTTTCCGTCTTTAACAACTACGCAGCCAAATGGGCCACCTTCATTGTTGTTCATTCCTTTTAAAGCTGCATTTACAGCTTCCTGCATAAATTTTTCTTTGCACATCGTTCTTCTAATTTTTCCGAAAAGTACAGATTATTTGCTGTTTTATTGATGGAGATTTGAGATTATTTTAATGGTTTCTGTAAGCTGTTAAAATTTTAAACAAAAAAAGCCCATCAAAATAAATTGATGGGCCTTTTTTAAAACTTGAAGTATATATTTAGATAACTTTTACGTTAACTGCATTTAGTCCTTTGTTTCCTTCTTGTAAATCGAATTCAACAACATCGCCTTCACGAACCTCGTCTACTAAACCTGAAATGTGTACAAAATGATCTTTGTCTACACCTTCTTCTGTAATAAATCCGAATCCTTTAGTGTCGTTGAAAAATTTTACTGTTCCTTTACTCATAATAATATAGTATTTATAATTACTTGTGTAAAGGTAGTGCCAATTTATAGATAAGGACTACCAATCTATAGGAAAATAATCTTTTAAAAATTTACCCGACCAATGTTTTCCGGTATTAATCCCGTCAATAACCGGATCCATTACCCTCGCGGCACCATCAACAATATCTAGCGGTGGCTGAAAATCGTGAACTTCTACCTTTTTCTTAGACAATTCGGCCGGATCTTCGTCGGTTACCCAACCAGTATCGACTGCATTCATGTAAATTCCTGACTTTGCAAAGGTAGCTGCCGAGGTATGTGTAAGCATATTTAAAGCTGCTTTTGCCATGTTTGTATGTGGATGTCTATCTTGTTTTTTAAACCTATGGAACTTTCCTTCCATGGCCGAAACATTTATAATGTGTTTTTTTCCTGTGTTTTCCTTCATCATTAAATTTGATAAACGGTTACACAACACAAAAGGCGCTACAGCATTTACAAGTTGTACTTCCACCATTTCGGTAGTTTCTATTTCACCTAATTTTAAACGCCAGCTATTTGTTTTTCGTAAATCTACTTGTTGTAAATCGGCATCTAATTTTCCTTCTGGGAATACCTCTGAGGTTTGCAATGAGTTATCGAAACTGTATGGGATTTGAGATAGTTCGGCCGAATTACGCAATCCAATACCCGGTTCTGGACCGTGCCATGTTACTGGTAATACGTTATTTTTATCTGTTTTTGATGGGCTTATACTTAAACTCGATATTTCTTCTAGACAACTCTCATGATCTTTAAGTAAGGTTTGTGCTAATTTTGGTAATTGATCTATGGGTAATTTTTCATTTTCCATTAAATGGAAATAAAAACCAGACGGACGCCTTACAGTTTGCGCAGCATTATTTATTAAAATATCTAAACGATCGTATTTTTGTTCTATGTAGTTACAGAAAATTTCTACGCTTGGTATGTGTCGTAAATCGAGACCGTGAATGTGCAAGCGGTCGCTCCATTGTTTGTAATCGTCTTCTTTAGCAAATCGAATAGCCGAATCGGCAGGAAAACGTGTAGTTGCTACAACAGTTGCTCCAGAGCGTAAAAGCATGAGCGTAATATGATACCCTATTTTTAATCGCGAACCAGTAATTACTGCCACTTGGCCTTTTAAATCTGTGGTTTGAAAACGTTTGGCATAATTTAAATCACCACATTCGGTACACATTGTATCGTAAAAGTGATGTAATTTAGTAAATACCGTTTTACAAACGTAACAGTTTCTAGGCGATTCTAATTCTGGAGTATCTTCTGGAATGGCTGCAGCTGCCAATAGTTTAGGAGCAACAAACAGTGCCGATTCTCTTGCCGAACGAATACCTGTAGATTTTCGAGCATGCTTATCTTTAGCAATCATTTTACGCTTTGCTGCTTTTTTAGCATCTTTTCTACGACGTTGAAACTCATCGCGATTAGGGCGAGTTAAGGCGCCTGCAGCTTTAAAAAGAGCTACTCTTTGCTCTTCGGGTAATTCGAAAAGTGTATTGGTGTCTTCTAATAAATTTTGTAACGTAGCGATACAAGCTTCTATATCTAGGTTACTAATGGGCTTACTCATAACAACGACTTGATTTAATCTTTTTGTAGGTTTAAAAGAGTGTAATGTGCTGCTTGAAACCTGAAAACTTTTTATTTAGTTGGCGAAGATAATACCATTAAATTAGAAATCTTCCTAATATATGTATTAGCCTATTTATTTTATGGAACTTGTTAATTTTAAGATTGAACCTATTACTTTAAAGTTTTTAAAATATTATCCATATTGTCCATAGCTTGATTATACCCGATATCGAACAATTCTTGAGATTTGCTAATAGAAAACATGCTGTAATTAAAGTGTTTATCGATATGTATAGACACGTCGCATTTTTCTATGCGTTCTTGTACTGTACTCCAAACGGCCAGTTGCAAACAGCGTTGTGTAATTTGTACGGCGCCTCTAATATTATCTTTAAACTCATGCTCGTTAACACTTACCCCTATTATTTTTTCTGAAGTTTTTAATAGCGGTTCAATAGGTAAATTATTAAGCAAACCACCATCGACATATAAGTGATTATTAATTTTTATAGGTTTAAATAGTAATGGAATCGCGCAAGAGGCCGCAATAAATTCTATTAATTTGCCAGAGGATCTAATTTCGAAAGCACCTACATTAATATTAGATGCGCAAATGGATAACGGAATTTTCAGGCTACTAAAATCATCTTCTAAATATTGATTTAAAAAAGATTTTAAGCGTGTCATTTCTGTAAGCTCTTTGTTTACAAAGCCTATTTTAAAAATTTGTAAAAACTCATGACTTTTCGCTAAGTCTAATATTTCTAATGGCTTATAGCCAGTACAATACAAAGCACCAACTAAAGCGCCAGCACTTGAACCAGAAAGATGTGTGGGATAAATACCATGTTTGTTTAAGGCTTCTAACACTCCAATATGTGCATAAGCCCGCGCCCCACCGCCAGAAAGAACAAGTCCAATTTTTTTATCAATTTTAGCTATTGTTTGTTTTATCAAAACGACATTGTGGTTTTAGTATTCAAAGCTTAATTATCTTCTTTTTTTTAACCATTTATCTAAAGGGTCTATAGATAAATTTATAATTAGTATGAGTACAGTACAGATTGCTGTTTCTTTATATAAACCTGTTGCGGCAATACAACCGATGGCCGCGCTGCACCAAATAGTAGCTGCAGAGCCTAAACCATGGACATTAACACCTTCTCTAAAAATAACACCTGCACCTAAAAAACCAACGCCGGTAATAACTTGGGCAATAATTCGGGTAACATCTACAGCTTTTTCTTCTTGCTTTATTAAAAAAGATAACAAAACAAATATTGCAGCTCCCGAAGCCACTAACATATTAGTTTTTAAACCTCCTGTTTTATTCCGCCATTGCCTTTCAAAACCAATAGCTAATCCTGCTAAGGCGGCCGCAAAAAGACGTATAGTAAAATCTGTAACTGTCATCTTAAAAAGATATATGATAGTTAAAGATAAGAATAAATTTTATGTTGTTTTAATAAGATTAAAGCATTAATCTTTTACAATGGTTAGCACGGCAGTTTTAACCGAAATTGGAACTTGTCTTTTTTCTTTAATTTTTTGATAGATAAAAACCACTAACCCAAGCACTACCAACGCAAGTAATATTTTTGTCGATAAAAAATTAGCTTGATTATCAGTTTGTTTAACAAATTTATGATCTTCAACATTTAGACTTAAAGCAAAATCGTTCGATTTATTTAAAACAAAATGTTCTTTACTAAACCCTTTTTTTAGAAGTACTAAAGCACTTTGGCTTCTATTAATATCTCTAAAAGCAGTATTTGTAACGTTTATAGATGTTAATGAATCAGGAATTCCCATAACCTGAAAAACAACTTTTGTTTCGTGACCCAGCTTTACAAAGCCATGCTCTAAAATTAAGAGAGATTCCCTGTTATTAACCTTTATGCTTATATTGTTTTTAATGTGCGTAATAACCATTTCCTTAAATTCTTCAGGAGTTTTATACGGCGTTTCTGCAAAATGACTTCTTACTTCTTGCTGAAAAGCGGTTAGTGACCCCGTAATTTGTAAAACCCAAGTGTCATTTTCTTGTTGTACTAACATCGTGGTTGATATATCTGGCTGATGGGCCTGCATGAGCAGGGATGTTGTAAGGAATATAATTACTAAAGCTATTTTTTTCATAATTAGAATGTGTTGTACAATTAATTTTTACTAAGAAATAAAATACGTGCTATGCATTAAACAGCACGCATTTGTAAATGTGTTTAGTTGGCATATGCGCCATATAAACAATCTATAAAGTTGTTGTTTCCTGGTGCATCAACATGGTAATGATAGCCTCTAACCTCATCTGTATGCCCACGGCAAGCATCTAAATCTGTTGGTTCGTTTCCATCGTCATCAAGTTGCGCATAAATACCATGTCCGTCCATAGCATACCCAATCATGGCGGCATGGTTGTCCTCTTGAGCTATTTGTGTACTTACACCTGTAGCGGCATGGTAGTGGTATCCCGCTGTTAAGTTTATATGTCCGCCAGCATCATCAAATGGCGCTAATGTATAAGCCCCTAAAATAGCATCAGTTGGTGCAGGCGCATCGAAAACAACACCATTAAAAGCTAAGCCTCTTTGAGACGGTCCGGCTGCTCCTGGTCCAAAACCACTAAAACTTGTTGCTGTGGTTTGCTTTACTGGAGTAATTGGTATTAAGTATGTTTTTGATATATCGGCCACATAAGATGGTAAACATTCTACACAAAAATTCTCATATTCCTCTCCTACGTTAGGGTTTGCAGCATTAGCACAATCATCTTCAGTTTCTGTAGTGTATATATCGCCATTTTCATCGTACATATGCCAAGTGGCATCGTTATAGAATTCTGCCATATTTTCAATAAAAGCACCATCAACATCATAAACTTCTCCACTTTCTAACCAAATTCCTCCAGCCGATGCATCGTCTGAGATGTTTCCAGGGCACCATGGTCCCATTTGATGGTCTGATGGTGTGCTCGTAGCGACTATTTGGTAGCAATCCGTAGTTGTTCCATCGGATAATGTACAGGGCACCGTAGTAATGGTTACAGCTGATGTATTTGTTAAAAATAAAGAGGAATCTACGCTTAAAACTAAGTCGTCGCTAATTTCTGCAGTATCAGATCCATTGGTATTACTATCGTCTGATCCACACGCTGTGAATGATAAAATAATCATGCAAATAAGGATAAGGCTTTTTACTTCTAATTTGTTTGTTTTCATGCTCTCAGTTTTATTCTGTTATTGTTATGTTTATAAGTTTAGATTAAGGTTTCAATATTTACTTGCGGTGAAAAATCAGTTTTAAGAAAACTTTAGCATATGTAATAAGTGTTTCATTTTGTTTTAATCTATTTTGCTTTAAAGTGCTATTTAAAAGCGGTTGTAACGTTTTTAACACTTAAAAAAAACTTGTATAAGAATTTTCTATGGTACCATTAGTAATTAGAATTTGTAAAAATGATAGTATTACTATTATATTTGCGTAAACAAGTTTCAATAATGAAAGATTTACTGTCAAAATTTAAAATAGAGCTACCTGAAGGAATTTACCTGAAAGATCCAGAGTCGTCTACTTTAGGAAAAAAAATTATAGAAAATAGCATTATTCTCATTGAAGAGATTGGGTTCGAAGATTTCAATTTTAAAAAACTTGGAAAATATATAGGTTCTAACGAGAGTTCTATATATCGTTATTTTGAAAGTAAACATAAAATACTTTTATATCTAACCTCTTGGTATTGGAGTTGGTTAGAATACCAAATGGTTCTAGAGACTTATAGTATAAATAACCCGAAGGAAACACTTATACAAGCCATAGATGTTGTAACGCGAACCACAAAGCAGGATAATAAATACACGCACATTAACGAGGTGTTATTGAATCAAATTGTTATAGACCAAAATTCAAAATCTTATCATACCAAGGATGTTGATATAGAAAATAAGGATGGATTATTCCTGCCTTTTAAACGTGTTGTACATCGTTTATCAGATATTATTGTTGATTGCAACTCCAGCTATGAATATCCTTTAAGTTTAGCTTCTACTATTATTGTAGGCGCCTTGAAACAACACTTTATCAAAACGCATTTTAAATCTATTTCGAATTACGATGAATATAAAAAACCAACCGATTTTTTCACAGATTTGGCCCTAAAAACATTACTACTACATGGATAACAGTACATTGTCACCCTGGAAACGCTTCTTAGGATTATTACGATTAGAGCGTAAAGATATTTATCAAATAGCATACTATGCTGTTTTCGATGGCTTGGTTGCTTTATCGCTTCCCTTAGGTATTCAAGCCATAATTAATCTACTTCAAGGCGCCCAAATTTCTACATCCTGGGTTGTTTTGGTATTATTAGTAACTTCTGGTGTCGCCTTTTCGGGTGTGCTTAAATTAATGCAAATGCGCATTATTGAAACTATACAGCAACGTATTTTTATGCGTGCCTCTATAGAATTGAGTTATCGTTTTCCGAAAATTAAAATGCGGGAATTACGTCAATATTATCTACCAGAATTAGCAAACAGATTTTTTGATACGTTAACCATTCAAAAGGGATTATCAAAAATTTTAATAGATATTCCTTCTGCTTTATTACAAATTATATTTGCATTACTTCTACTTTCCTTTTACCATCCATTTTTTATAATTTTTGGCTTGTTATTATTGCTTCTAATTTATGTAGTTTTTAAATATACTGCACGACGTGGTTTAGAAACGAGTTTAAAAGAATCTAAAGCTAAATATAAAGTAGCGCATTGGTTGCAAGAAATTTCTAGAACGGTTATAAGTTTTAAACTCTCGGGTAAAACGAGTTTAGCCATAGATAAAAGTGACGGTTTGGTTGCCGGTTATTTGGACTCTAGAGAAAAGCACTTTAAAGTATTGGTGCTTCAATTTATTCAATTAATAGGCTTTAAGGTTTTAGTAACTCTAGGTTTATTGTTAATTGGAGGTTTCTTGGTTCTAGACCAACGTATGAATATAGGACAATTTGTAGCCGCAGAAATTATTATTATTTTAATTATTAATTCCGTTGAAAAACTAATTAAAGGTCTCGAATCTTTTTATGATGTTTTAACGTCTATTGAAAAATTAGGGCAAGTAGTAGATATGGCTTTAGAGTCTCAAAGTGGTGAAACCATAAGAAAGGATGCCGATTTAACAATTGAATTTCAATACGTGTCTTACCTAGTTGAAAACCGTTACAAACCTATTTTAAGCGATGTATCTTTTACAATAGAGCCTAAAGACAAGATTTTGGTTAAAGGTGAAAGTGGTTCTGGGAAGTCTAGTCTATTGCAACTTATTGCGGGATTAATTTCTCCAACCTCTGGCTATGTTTATGTCAACAATTTATCCTTACAAAGCTTATTTAAAAATGAATATCGATCTAATTTAGGGTTGTCACTATCTGAGGAGTCGCCATTTGAAGGGACATTAAGAGATAATATTACTTTTGGAAATAAAGATATTAGCGATGATACTATTTATGATGTTTTACAAAGCTTAAATTTAACTACGTTTTTACAACAACAAACCAAAGGTTTGAATACTATTTTGAAGCCTGAAGGAAAACAAATGGCATATACTATATCGAAAAAAATAATATTAGCTAGAGCTCTGGTTAAACAGCCAAAACTTTTAATTCTAGAAGATCCGTTAGATCATTTTGACAAAGAAGAAGCTACAAAACTTATTAATTTATTAGCCAGCCCACAAAGCCCATGGAGCTTAGTTGTTGTGAGTAATAATGGCCTGTGGGACGCTAAATGTAATAAGCATATTGAGCTTAAAAATGGATTTATCATAAATAAACTGTAAGCTATGTTGAATATAACAAAGAATCACGTTTCAGAACATATAGATATTAAAACCTTGAAATCTGGAAAAGACATTTTTACGGTGCAATACCATAAACGATTTAAAAATTTTTTAAAGGTATTTTCTATTCTTATTGTAGTGATTATCTTTTTACCGTGGACACAAAACATAACAAGTACAGGTTTGGTAACAACTTTAAAACCTAACCAACGCCCACAATCTATACAGTCTCAAATACCAGGACGTATTGAGGAATGGTTTGTGCAAGAAGGAGATTTTGTAAAACAAGGCGATACTATTATTCGTATTTCTGAAGTAAAGAGTGATTATTTCGATTCGCGCTTAGCAGAGCGAACAGGTAACCAACTTAATGTAAAATCATCGTCTGTAGCGGCATATAAAAACAAAGTGGTAGCATTAGGAAATCAAATTTCTTCATTACAACAAGAACGCAGATTAAAGCTAGAATCGGCCAAAAACAAATTATTGCAGGCGCATTTAAAAGTGACCACAGATAGTATGGATTTAGAGGCTATTAAAATAAAAGCAGATATTGCCAACACGCAGTACGAGCGTACCATCTCTTTACAAGAAGAAGGTTTAAAAGCGGTTAAAGATGTTGAAGAAAAGCGCAATAAATTACAAGAAGCCGAGGCTAAGTTAATGTCTCAGCAAAACAAGTATTTAAGTACTAAAAATGAAGTAATAAATGCGCAAATTGCTATCTCTACAATAAGCGCTACTTACGGTGATAAATTGGCAAAAGCCGAAAGTGGTTTATACACCGCACAGTCTAGCGGGTATGATACCGAAGCCGAAGTATCTAAACTAGAAACTAGCTTAGCCAATTATACTAAGCGTAGCAGTTTACTATTTGTAACAGCTCCGCAAGATGGTTATATTAATAAAGCAATTAAAGCTGGTATTGGTGAAACTTTTAAAGAGGGTGAGCAATTGGTTAATATTATGCCAGCTAATTATGATTTAGCTGTAGAAATGTACGTGCGCCCTATAGATTTGCCATTAATTCATAAAGGGGAAAGTGTTCGTGTGCAGTTTGATGGTTGGCCTGCAATTGTTTTTAGCGGATGGCCAAATGTATCTTATGGAACTTATGGTGCTAAAATTGTAGCTATCGAAAATTATATTAGTACTAATGGTAAATACCGTGTTTTGCTAAAACCAGATACTGACGATGTAGCTTGGCCAGAAGCAATTCGTGTGGGATCTGGAGCTAAAAGTATTGCGTTGTTGAACGATGTACCTATTTGGTTTGAACTTTGGAGGCAAATAAACAGCTTCCCTCCTGACTTTTATAAGCCTGATAGTAAAGCCGAAACTTCAAAAGATAAAAAGTAAAAGGATGCAAAAACTTATCATTATCGTATTGTTTTTAATGTCTTCCATTGGTTTTTCACAAGAAGGCGATGCGGTTTTATCATTAGAGGAATATTTGGGTTATGTAAAAAAATATCATCCCATAGTAAAACAAGCGCAACTTATCACGACAGAAAGTGAGGCCAAATTGTTGAAATCTAGAGGGGCCTTCGATCCAAAATTGGAGGTAGATTATAATCGTAAAAAGTTTAAGTCTACCACCTATTACGATAAGCTAAATACCACATTTAAAATCCCTACTTGGTACGGTGTAGAGCTTAAAGCTAATTATGAAAATAACGATGGGACCTATTTAAATCCGGAATATAACACACCAGAAGATGGTTTGTATGGTGTTGGAGTTTCAGTTTCTTTAGCAAAAGGTTTATTAACCAATGAGCGCATGGCGACTTTAAAACAATCTAAATTATATTTAAAATATGCACAAGCAGAACAAAAACTTGTAATAAACGATATTTTATACAATGCTATTTCTACCTATTTTAATTGGTTAAAGAATCATCAAGCTAAATTGGTTTATAACGATTATCTAAAAAATGCAGATATTCGGTTGCAAAATGTAAAAAGCAGCTTTTTTGCGGGCGATAAGCCTGCTATTGATACTTTGGAAGCAAGTATTAATTTGAAAAACAGGAAACTCGATTTTGAAAAAGCGAAAATTGGGTATATTAAATCGGCTTTAGAACTATCAAACTATTTATGGATAGAAAACAACATTCCTTTAGAGTTAGAAGAAGGTGTTTTTCCGGATATTACTACTATTGATAAAATAGATGTTATTTTAAACAGTTCTGTATTAAATAGCACGGAAGAATTAATAATAAACCACCCTAAACTTCAAAGTCTTCAAATAAAAAAGGAAATCTTAACTGTTGATAAGCGTTTAAAAACAAATAACTTATTGCCAAAAATAGATTTGCAGTATAATTTTCTGTCTAGCGATTATCAAAATGCTAACGATTTTAATACTGCTAATTACAAAAGCGGATTAAATATTAGCTTTCCTTTATTTTTAAGAAAGGAACGTGCCGATTTAAGATTAGCTAAAATGAAACTTCAGGACATTGGTTTTGATATTTCGGCAACTAAAGTTAACCTGAAAAATAAAGTAAATGCTACCATACAAGAAATAGATTCGTATTACACGCAGTTTAATCTTTTACAAGATATTGTTAAAGATTACAAACAAATTGTATATAGTGAGGAACGCAAATTCAGCCTAGGTGAAGGCTCTCTCTTTTTGGTTAATTATAGAGAAGTTAAACTAATTGAAAGTCAATTAAAAGCAATAGATATTGAATACCAATTATTTATTAGTAAATCTAATTTATTGAGAGTTTTAAATAATTTGTAATTATTAATATTTTAGTCTCAATTTTACGTGTTAAACACGTAAAATTGTGCCACTTTGTTTTCGTTTCAATTAAGTTTTTTGACTATTTGAAATAGAACTCGTTTTTAAATTATAGTTAAGAGTCTTTGTTCGCATTATTTGTAACAAGTCTATTTTAGTTTTATTCAATTGTTATCAGTTTTCTACTTATTTAATAAAATCTTCAACCAACCACAGTGGTTTATTATTAAATAGCAACCAGTCGGTTTCTAGAGCATCATAAAGTTTATCTATTTCAGTTAAATCATCTAAGTTAATATCTGGGTCAGCTTTTAATTCCAAAATATACTCCATAAGCTCGTAGCATACGGTAAACTGGCCACAAGCGATTAAAGTTTGCATTCTGTTTTTTACAATATCTTTTTTATCCCACCATAAAATGGTTGGTGTTTCGGAAGCCGTTAAACAAACACTTTCTAGGTTTTTACTTGGGGCTTTTATAGATTTGTTATAAGCAGGACTATTTTTATAAGGCGATTTTTTACCGTTTAATTTATAAACAGTTGCGGTAATACGTTTGTTTTTTAACTGATTTTTAGAGTAGAATAAATCGTAATTTACGCGTCGCATTTGTTTTAAAAACACATCGTTTATCATCGTCATTGCCGATGTTACACGATTGGAGAGCATCACTTGTATTAAGCTAATATCTAATTTTTCAAACGTTAGAATATCATCGAGTAAAGCTTCGGGGATATTCTTATTAAATAGGTGTTTCAACCTAGAGAGTACTGCTATTTTAACTGACGATGCTACAAGTCCAAAAACGGTTAAAAGTAACCCAATACCAAAAAGTGAGCTACCTAAAATATATAAGCCTACATAGTCTGTTGAGCCAAAAACTTTCATGTTGTTTAAAAGTAAAATTGCTAAACCAACCAATAAAATAGACCAATAAATGGGTTTAATAGAAAAATATTGCAATACCTTATTTATAACTCGTTTGGCGGTCGATTTCTTTTCAATTTTAGTAGCATCTTGCTTCCAAGGTTTCATTTTATAGCTCCCCACATCGTTAACAATAATGAGGTCTAACTTACCTTTCATTCTATCATTAATGAGCATCATGCTGCCTATTCCTTGGTTATCGGCTATACCTCCATCCATGATACCTACACCTTCAATAAATGTGTCTAAACCTTTTAAATTTTTATACGAAGAACTATCATGATCTTTAAAATAATCGTCAGGAAACACTAACGGTTCAAACCCTACAGGAAAACAAGATGATGAGGCGATAACATCTCCTAATTCAACCTCATTTCGTAAAGCATTAATTTCTTTTTGATTGTTTCTATATAGTGGATTGTTTCCAAAATATCCGCGGTTTTGAAAGCGATAAGTTAAACCAAATGAAAAATCGGTAGCATTGAAACAAACTTGCTCTAGCTGCGTTATTTTACTTTTTTCAAATTTACCGAATGCACCTTTAAAAACGGGCATTTCGGAATACGTTAAAGCAAAAGCATTTATTAATGATCTGTTTTTATATGGGTTTGCTTTCCAAACGGTATCACTTTCTAATTTAGCAATGGCGCTTTCTAGTAAAACATCGTTTTCTGGTGTAAATGTATTATAAAATTGTGTAAAAAATGTTCTAAAATTATACCCTGGCATCTGCACAGCCTTTGCATAACCTACACCTGTAAGTGTTCCTCCACTTACCGTACTTAATGCTCTTACAGATTTTAATAACGACTTATTTTTATAAGAAACATGATCGAGATAAGATAAAACACCTAAAGCAAAAAAAGTAGCACGATAACCGCCACCGCTAAAGCAAAGGCCTATGTTTTCAAAAGGTGTGAATTCTGATTTTTTATCTAATTCTTTTGCCATGATCTGTATTGTGTCTTTCTGCTTTAAAGATAGTTATAGATTTAAAACTATTTGTAAGTAAAATCACTTGATTGTGTTTTATTTCTGAATTATCTAAATTTCACCCTTGCTAATTCATTCAGACCAAATAATATAAAAGCAAAAACCCTTCACAAAAATTGAATATTATCAATAGTTATGAAAGGTTTACTATTCTAAATTGCAAAAGCAAAATAGGCTATTTTATTACGTTCGTTTTATTTTAAAAGACCTAATAAGCCGGTTAATTCTGTTAAGTTTAAACTAGAATTGCTATCCGTATCTAATACGTTAAAATTTTCTGCTACTGAGCCAATAGCTTCTGTTGAACTAATAGCCTCATCTTTGTTAGAATCTAATAAACTAAATAAGGTAGATATTTGCTGAACTGTTGAATTAGAACTTAAAGAACTTAATAAGGATGCAGCACTTGCAACACTCGATGTATTCATGTTTTTTACACTGTTACAGCTCGTTAAGCTAACAATAACGACTAAAGATAGTATTACTTTTTTCATAATAGTTTTTAAATTTATTTTCAACAAATGTAGTGCTCCCCTATTCTTTTGAGAAAAATAATATACCAACACCGTAATTTCATCTTTTAAACAAGTAGATTTTTAGACGAATGGATTTATTCTAGTTCCTCTTTTAACTTGGTAATTAATAATTTTGTTTTTCCACGTAAAACTTTAGCGTTATTTAACTGAATCTCGGTTTGTAATAAGCGGTCTATAATACTGTTTTGATACTCTTTATTTTTAAGTAACCCGCTATAATCCGATTTGCTACCGAATTCTTTAATATGTTTATAGTTTAAGTTTTCATTAGAAAGCAAGTCTGCCAAAGAAATGTGCTTTTCTAAAACTGGTTTTACTCTGTCCGCAATAATGGCTCTTATTTTTTCATCTTGTTTCGTGAATACTTTAATTTTACTTGGATAAATTGCGATTAAATCTTTTAAATCTACACTTTCAATAATTTCAAATTTGGTAGTATTAACAATAGAGTTTATAGAACTATCGAGTAAACTCACCTCCTTATTAATCATGTTAACAAGTGTATCTTTTGCTCCTTTAGATAGTTCATTAGTTGGTTTGCCTACATATTTTAAAGTGTTTTCCAAATAAGTGATGCTTTTAGGATACTCATCAATTACGGCATTCAATACATGTAAGTTTGTATTTAATTCTTCATTGAGATTGTTGTAAATTTTCTGTTCTACAATATTGTTTTTTCTAATATCATTAAGATCGTTTATTTTCCAAGCAATGGAAATACCAATTACTATAAGTATAATTTCGCCAATAGCATATACCAAATAAGACTTAAACTTACCGAAGGCTATTAGGTTTCTTCTTAATTTACGGAATAGTTTCATAGCGGATTGTTTGGAAATATAAAGATGAAATTAATCCTATAAATTATATTGAATTACTATTTACAAATTCTAGAAAAGCAGGCTTATATTGCTCAGAAACCGTAATACGTTGGTCGTTGATAATAATCTGGCTACGCTCAATAACTTCAATGTTTTTTAATGACACAATAAAAGAGCGATGCACACGTAAAAACTGAGTTTCTGGTAATTCTTCCTGTAAAGATTTTAAGCTCATTAAAGTTAAAATAGGTTTTGGATTATCCTTTAACCAAATTTTAATGTAATCCTTCAACCCTTCAAAATACAAGACATTAGAAAGCTTTATACGTAGTTGCTTGTATTCCGATTTTACAAAAAGAAATTCCTTTCCTTCGGAAACTTCGTTTTGCGTCTTTCCTTTTGATAATGTAAACCAATGGTTTGCTTTATTTGCCGCTGCTAGAAACTCGGCATAATCAAAAGGCTTCAATAAATAATCTAAGGCTTCAACTTTAAAACCTTCCAACGCATACTGAT
Source organism: Algibacter sp. Ld11 (assembly GCF_045066735.1). NCBI lineage: Bacteria > Pseudomonadati > Bacteroidota > Flavobacteriia > Flavobacteriales > Flavobacteriaceae > Algibacter > Algibacter sp. Ld11. The sequence goes on from NZ_JBISHH010000004.1 coordinate 77,773, forward strand.
CAAAAGCAGTTGTAAAAACCACACGTGTTTCTTTTGGTAACATTTTAGAAAACTCCAAGCCTGTTAAGTCTGGCATTTGAATATCCAAAAACAGTAAATCTACAGGTTCTTGCTTAATAAACTCCATAGCTTCAATAGCACTACTGCACTTCTTTTTTAAAACTAAAAAAGGCGTTTTTTCAACGTAGCTTTCTACTAAATTAAGTGCCATAGGCTCATCGTCTACAATAACGCAGGTAATTTTTATATTGCTCATAATTTAGTTCGTATCAATTTCTAAATGTCCAACAAAACGATCATCTTTAACAAATGTTTTAAAATTATTTTTGTTTGGATAAAGTAATTCTATCCGTTTTTCAATATTTTGAATGCCTATTCCAGATCCACTTTTATCGTCTGTCTTTTTAGGGAAATTATCGTTTTCTATGGTGAATATTACTATTTTCTCTTCGCAAGTCATGGTAATATCAATCGTACTCGTTTTGCTTGCAGATACGCCGTGTTTAAATGCATTTTCAATTAATGAAATAAATAATAATGGTGCAATTATAACTCCTGTTTCTTCCGTTGGGAAATTATAATTAACCACCGTTTTATCTGAAACCCTAAGTTTCATCAAATCGATATACCTTTTCATAAAATCGATTTCTTTTGATAATGGAATAGATTCATCATTTGTTTCATACAACATATAACGCATCAACTTGCTTAAACTATGTATTGAAGTTTTAGCTTGATCTGGCGAAATATCAACCATCGCATAAATATTATTTAACGAATTAAAAAAGAAATGTGGTTGTAGCTGATAATGTAAATGTTGAAGTTCTGACTTTAGTTTAATATTAATTGTTTCTTTTCGCTCTGCTTCTGTTTTCACCCAACGTTTGGTAGTTTTCATGGCTATTGAAAACAATAAAGGCACCATGAAAAACAACATTTGTATATAAACAAACATTCTAAAAGGTGGGCCATCATCATCCGCTTTATCAGGTTTATTAATAAGTTCTTCAAAAAACTTAACTTCAATCTGCTCTCTTAAAAAAATGAATAAAGCAATAATGACAATATTAATTAAAATGAATTGCATTGTTTTCTTTAAGAATAAAATACGATCTATAAGAACAAAATAATTAATGTAAAAAATGCAAGCATAAAACACCATTGGAATCCAAAAATGAGCAATAATTCTATAAATATTCTGTTCTTGTCCAAACGATAGTAAGTATGGCAAACAAACTAATGTTAGCCATACCAGTACATGTAATACTATTGTTATTGTTTTATTTTTATACATAATTTACTATTCGTAGCGTAAAGCGGTAATTGGGTCTAAGGCTGATGCTTTTCTTGCTGGATACCATCCAAAAAAGATACCTGTTACAGCACATACAGCGAATGAAATGACTATAGAATATAAGGCCACACTTGTAGGCCAATTTAAGAATTTTTCGATAAAAACAGTTGCTCCAAGTCCTAATATTACACCCAAAACACCGCCGGTTATACTTATTAAAATAGCTTCAATTAAAAATTGCATTAAAATATCGGAGCCCTTTCCTCCTACAGCCATGCGTAAACCAATTTCTTTAGTCCGTTCTTTAACCGAAACGTACATTATATTCATAATGCCAATACCTCCAATTAATAGGGAAATACTAGCTACAGCCACTAATAGAATGGTTAGCATTTCACTTGTTGAGCTAAATGTAGAAATCAATTCTTCCATAGAACGCACCGAAAAATCATCATCTTCATTATCCATTAATTTATGTTGCTCGCGCAAAATGACTGTGACCTGTTCTACGGCTTCTGGTGCATCATCTTCACTAACAGCTGACGCCATAACTTGATTTAAATAATCGATGGCCAAAATACGTTTTTGTACAGTTGTATAAGGCGCAATTACCACATCGTCTTGATCTTGACCAAAAGTATTTTCTCCTTTTTCTTCTAAAACACCAATAACCTTAAACGGGATATTGTTAAATCGAATCATTTGTCCAACAGGTTCCCGACCATCAGGAAAAACGTTATCAACTACCGTTTGCCCAATAAGAGCCACTTTTGAAGCTGTTTGAACTTCGGCGTCGGTAAACATACTTCCGCTTTGTAAATCGACTACTTTAATGTTTAAATATTCAGGATTAACACCATAAATAGTACTTGGCCAGTTATTAGCCCCATTAATCACTTGCCCTCCGCCGTTTACAACTGGGGTAATATAGCTTAATAGAGGCGCCTCTTTTTTTAATGTTTCGTAATCGTCAAGTGTTAAAGTCTGTACATCACCTCCGCTTCCTCTTGCCGGACCTCTATCATCGGCTCCAGGTCTAATGGTAATCATGTTAGAGCCCATAGCTGAAATTGTTGTACGTATACTTTCTTTAGAGCCTTCACCAATGGCTAGCATAGCAATTACTGAGGCTACACCTATAATGATGCCTAACATGGTAAGCAACGTTCTTGTTTTATTAAGAATGATTGCTTTTGTTGCGATTTTTAATAAATTTAATAGTCTCATAATTAATCGTCTTGTTTAGGTAATTTAGCCAATTCCTTTGCTGCTGATTGGATATTATGATTTTGATAGTCCTGCATAATTTCACCGTCTTTTAATACAACTGTTCTACTGCTAAACGTAGCAATATCTGGCTCGTGTGTTACAAACGTGATGGTAATACCTTGTTTATTCAATTCTTGAAATAGTGACATAATCTCGTAAGACGTACGTGTATCTAAGTTTCCTGTGGCTTCATCCGCCAGTATCATAACAGGATTATTTACTAACGATCTTGCAATGGCAACACGTTGTTGTTGTCCACCAGAAAGTTGCGATGGTGTATGATGCAATCGATCGCCCAAACCAACCATTTCTAAAGCTTTTATAGCACGTTCTCTTCGTTCTTCTGTAGATACTTTATTATTGTACAAAAGTGGTAATTCTACATTTTCGATTGCCGATGTTCTAGCCAATAAATTATAGGATTGAAAAATAAATCCAATTTTTTCGTTTCTAATGGTAGCCAATTCATTTCGGCTTAAATCTTTTACGCTTACCCCATCAATTTCATAAATCCCTGAAGTTGGTTGATCCAAACAGCCTAAAATATTAAGCATGGTACTTTTACCAGATCCACTAGATCCCATGATGGTAACAAATTCACCTTCTTTTATAGTGAAGGAAATCCCTCTTAGAGCATGAACCGTTTCTGTTCCCATGGTGAACTCACGTTTTAAATCTTCTATTTTAATGATTTCTTTACTCATGGCTGTTTATTTTTTTTTACTTCCCGGACGTTGTGGCATAAATGGACTTTCGTTAGTTCCTGACGGTGGACCGGTAGCTTCAGATTTTGACACACCTTTTAAACTATAAACAAGCTCGTCTCCTTCAGACAGACCACTTAAAATTTGAACATTAACACCATCACTTGCACCTAATGTTACTGTTTTCGGAGTTATACTTCTATCGCTAGCTAGTATCCATAATGTTTTGTTATTTTCTAAAACTTGGCCTGTAACCGTTGAAAAATTATGATGGGTGTTATATATATTTAGTGTTTCCTGTTCTGGCTTAAAATTAATGGCTTTCGCTTCTGCTGTCAATATATCATTGAGCTCTAAAGTAAAAATAGATATGGTTGCAGTTAATCCTGGCTTTAATTTTAAGTCTTCATTATCTGCTTTAACTACTACGGTGTAAGTCACTACATTTGAGGTTACTGTGGGGTCAAGTCTTACCTGCGTTACAATACCATTAAACGTTTCTCCGATGTAAGCATCTACTGTAAATTCAACACGTTGGCCTTCTTGAACTTGTCCAATATCAGCCTCATCCACATCTGCTTCGACTTGCATTTCTTTTAAATCTTGAGCAATTGTAAATAAAGTTGGCGTGCTGTAACTTGCAGCTACGGTTTGCCCTTCATCAATATCTTTAGATAATACAACACCATCTATAGGCGAATAAATATTAGCATAGCCTAAATTGGTTCTAGCTGATTGTAAATCAGAATAACGCTGTGTTACTGTACCTTTTGCTGTTTCGTAATTATATGCAGCATCGTCAAAGTCAGATTTACTAATTACCTGATTGTCAAATAATGTTTTTTGTCTGTCGTAAATGGTTTTAGTATAATTTCTTTGACTTATAGCATTATCATAAGCTGCTTGTGCTTGTGTTGTAGATGCTTTGAGGTTGGTTTTATCCAATTCTGCAATTAACTGGCCTTCTTTAACAATACTGTTGTAATCTACATATATTTTTTCTACAACACCAGACACTTGCGTACCAACATCTACTTGGTTTATAGGCTCTATAGTTCCCGTTGCGGTAACCATTGTGGTAACATTTGCTTTTTTAGCAGTAACGGTTTTTGGTTCTATAATAATAGCATCGTCTCCGTTTATTAAACTGAAACCTACAATAGCCAATACAACTAGTATGGCACTTATTATTATGATATTTTTTTTATTTTTCATGATGGTATGGGTATTATAGTTTTATATCGTTTCCTTGATAAAATTGTAATAGTTGGTGGTATAAAATATTTAAGTATTTGGCTTGTAAATAATTCTGTTGTGCGTTGGTATATGTATTTTGACTTATCACTAAATCGGTAGTGCTTAAGTCGCCTAATTCATATTTCTTTTGAGCAAGTTTATAACTCTGTTCCGATGCATCCTTAGAAGCTTCTGCTGCAATAATTTGTTCTTGAGCCGATAATGCATTTTGATAAGCTGTTTCAATTTTTTTATACAGTATTTTTTCTGTTATTTGTTTTTGTATTTCAGCTTTTTCAATATTAATTCTTGCAGAGGTTACGGCCGATTTTGTTTCATTTCTATTAAAAATTGGTATGCTTAATGATAAGCTTAATTTCTGATTAAAATTTACATCAAACTGATCCGAAAACGTATTATCATTAATACTAGTGTATCCAGAACCTACACTTCCGTTAAGGGATAATGTTGGTAAATATCCTCCTTTAGCAATGTCTAATGCTTTCTTGTTAGCAGCAAGGTTTAGTTTGCTTGCTTCCACTTCTGGTAAATAATTTAAAGCCTTATTATAGATTGAAATTTTGTCTAACTCTAGGTTTATTAAATTCATGTTTTCATCAATGGTTTCAATCTCTAAAGTTTCCATCGGAGAAAATTCTAGTAGTTGTTTTAAATCGATTATATATTGTTGGTAATTATTTTTAGCGCTAATTACATTGTATTGATTGGTAGCAGCTTGGCTTTGCGCTTCGGTATAGTCACTTAAAGCAATAGTGCCAGCGTCTAAACGCGCTTTGGCACGTAATACTTCCTTTTGTGAGGCTTCTAAATTGTTTTCAGCAATAACTATATCTTCTTTGCTGTATAGTGTTTGTAAATAGTTTTCTAATATGCTAATTACGATACTGTTTTTTGCTTCTTCTTCTATAAAGCTACTTTGTTCTAAAAGAATTTTACTTTGTTCTATTTGATTATTTATTTGATTCCCTTGAAATAAGGTTACCGAACTATTCACACCCACATTAGTACTGTGTATTTGATCGGTAACATAGCTACTGGTGATAGGGTCAATCGTGTTTCCGTTTGAAAAACTTTGCGATGCACTACCAAATAAATTTGGTAATCGAGACGATTTAGCGTTGCTATAATCAACTTCTGCAAGGTCTTTGTTTAAAGAAGCGTCTTTTACACTAATATTATTAGCGATGGCATAGTTAATACAATCTTCTAGTGACCATACTTTAGAAGAGATTTCCTTAAGAACTTCCTGCCCGATTGAAATTTGTGCAAATAGTAAACTTGCAATAAAAATATATAATCTCATTTTTTTGAGGTGTTTTTGTTTTACACACCAAAATTGATACTAAATGCTCCATTATAAAATAGTAATAGAAGTTTGAGGCAATTCACTATACTAAAGTCCTAATTCTATCGACGAGATTTTTATCAATTTTACCAATAATTAAAATATAGATTATACTCTTTGAATTTTTGATAAATATCGATTTTATGGCTTTATTTCGCTCAAATTATACTTAGAAAACAACAGGTAATCATTAACTTTGTTCGTAGTTAATTTAAATTGATGAATTAGTGATTTTATATTAATTACTGAAGCTTTTTATATGTAACAAAAGTTACTGTTTTATAGCGTAAAATCGAATAATTTCGTCGGCAACAAATATAAATTATTGCTTTTATGGAGGATATGCTTTTTTATGATAGAATGCAGTTTGCTTTTACCATTACCTTTCACTATTTATTTCCGCAATTAACCATGGGATTATCATTATTGGTAGTCTATTTTAAGGGAAAATATCTTTACTCTAATATTGAAAAATATAACGACGCGGCTAAGTTTTGGATGAAAATTTTCGCTTTAAATTTCGCTATGGGTGTTGTTACCGGTATCCCAATGGAGTTTCAATTTGGAACCAATTGGGCTAAATTCTCAGAACTTACAGGTGGAATTATAGGTCAAACGTTAGCCATGGAAGGTATGTTCTCTTTCTTTTTAGAATCTTCATTTTTAGGACTTTTTATTTTTGGTGAAAAGTTACTTGGGCATAAGCTCCATTTTGTTACTGGTTTTTTAGTCTTTTTAGGGTCTTGGGCTAGTGGATATTTAATTATTGCTACGCATTCATGGATGCAACACCCTGTAGGTTATGAAATTCTAGAGAATGGAAGGTTCGTGCTTAATAATTTTGGTGCCTTATTCTCTAATCCTTGGTTGTTGCCTTCTTATTTGCACAATCAAATGGCTTCAGTAATTACTGCATCGTTTGTGGTAGCAGCTATTGGAGCATTTTATATATTGAATGATAAGCATAGTGAATTTGGAAAACTATTTGTTAAAACAGGTGTTGGGTTTGGTTTAGTATCAAGTATTTTAGTGGCTTTCCCAACAGGAGATTTAGTGGCTAAAAACGTTGTAAAACATCAGCCTGTAACCTTTGCTGCAATGGAAGGGATTTTTGAAACTGAAGATGGCGGCTCGGAAATTGTTTTAATTGGCCAACCAAATATGTTGGAGCAAAAGCTTGACAATAAAATAGCGGTACCTAATATTTTGAGTTTCTTAACCTATCAAGATTGGAATGCAGAAATTAAAGGTTTAAACGAGTTTGATAAACGTACCCATCCTACAAACGTACCTGGGCTCTACTATTCTTACCATATCATGGTTGGTTTAGGGACTATTTTTATTGGTTTAATGTTATTAGCGGCCGTACAACTTTTTAGAAAAAAACTATATACAACAAAATGGATTTTGTGGGCGCTTCTATTTATGCTTCCTTTTCCATATATAGCAAATACAACGGGTTGGTACACTGCCGAATTAGGTCGTCAGCCTTGGTTGGTTTATAATTTATTGCGCACTGCAGATGGCGCATCTCCAACCGTATCTGCAGGAAACACATTATTTACTTTACTTGGTTTTATTGGTTTGTATTTGCTTTTAGGTTTACTGTTTTTAATGCTTGCAGGAAAAATAATTAACAAGGGACCACAACTTAACAACACACATTAATTATGGAATTATTTTGGTATATCGTTTTAATGACCATGCTGGCAGTTTATGTAATTTTAGATGGTTACGATTTTGGAGCAGGTATTATTCACTTATTCTTTGCTAAAACAGAAAAAGATAAAAAAGCTATAACCAATGCTATTGGACCTTTCTGGGATGCTAATGAGGTTTGGCTTATTGCTTCTGGTGGTATTTTGTTTTTTGCTTTTCCAACATTATATGCTTCATCTTTTAGTGGTTTTTACTTACCATTAATTATGATTTTATGGTTGCTTATTTTTAGAGCCATAGGTTTGGAGTTACGCGGACAAGTGCATAACCGCATGTGGGAAGCCATTTGGGATAAAGCCTTTGGTATCTCTAGCCTTTTATTAGCATTGTTTTTTGGTGTCGCGTTAGGTAACGTAGTTCGTGGTGTGAATTTAGGTAATGTGGTCGATGGTGTTTCTACTCACGAAGCACACTTTTTCTTTTTACCGCTATGGAATCCAACATTTAGTCCACATGCCGAAGAGTTGGGAGTTATAGATTGGTTTACCCTTTTACTAGGTGTTATTGGTGTGGTTTCTTTAGCAATACATGGCGCTAATTGGATTATTTTTAAAACCAATTCCGATATAAATCAAAAGCTTAGAAAAGTTATTTTTAACCTAAACATTGTACTTCTAGCTTTAGTTGTTATTTCTATTTTAATTTGGCATTTAATTGAACCACAACCATTTCATAATTTCTTTGAATATCCTTGGTTATGGTTGTTTCCTATTATAACATTAACCGGTTTATTTGGCTTATTCAGAATTAAATCATTCAAAAAAGATGGTCATGGCTTTATCTTTTCGTCGCTATTTCTATTTGGCGGTTTAACCACAACTGTGTCTTCAATATTTCCAAAAGTGTTACCATCAACTAACGATATTAATCCAGATTTAACGCTTTACAACGTCGCTGCAGATGATTATGGTTTATCTGTTGGCGTCTATTGGTTTGCTATCGCTATTGTTTTAGTTGCAGTATATATGTTTATACAGTATAAAGTTTTTAGAGGTAAAATGGACGATGTTGGTTATGGAGAACATTAAATTTTAAACCAATTTATAGATTATGCAAACCCCAATACACACATCTATTAAATTAGAAAAATTTATTAAAAAACTTATTCAAACAAAACCTACAGAAAAGTTAGGTTTATTAGGTAAATGGAATGCCACTGTTTTTCATGTTAATAGGAAAAAGTGTTGGCTTGTAGCTAATGCAAAAACACAATACTCTGTAATTTTAACAGATATAAAAGCGAAGGATTTAAGCAATATTTCAGAAATTTTTAAGAACGCTTTTTATACGCAGTTAATTTATGATGGGATTATTATCGATTTCGAAAACGTAAATATGCTTATTGGTGAAATAAGTTTTTTTAGAACGGATAATGACCGAAAAACAACAGGTTTTCAAAACGATAGACTTTCGCATTTAGAGTATTGGAAAGATGAATTTAATACTTTAGAAGCTATGCCTATTAAAGATTTAACAAACCGCATTAACAATATACCTATCCATATTGGAGAAAGTAAAAAAATGGCAGATTTCACTTATGCTAAAAGCGAAATGAAACAATGTATTGAATTTATACTAATGTAAATACAACCCTATTTTAAGTTTACATTACAATGAACAGTGATATTATATCTTAAATTTTTATTGTAGAATTATAGATTAAATTATCTTCGCGCGATGTGGATGTATTTAGGGCTTTTAGCCGCGCTATTTTTAGGATTACATAACTTATGTAAAAAGCATGCCGTACAAGGCAACGAAGTCTTTCCGGTGCTTTTGGGCACAGTGAGTTCTAGTTTCCTGTTTTTATTACCCTTTTTTATTGGATCGATCTATTTTCCGGAATTCACCAAGAATTTGGGCTTTTACATTGCGCCAATTCCTTGGGAAACACATGGGTTTATTTTTATCAAATCGGCTATAATGGCGAGCTCCTGGGTTTTGGCTTACCAGGCTCTAAAGCACCTACCAATAACTATTGTAACGCCTATACGCTCTGCTGGTCCGTTTTTCACTTTTATAGGTGCTATTCTTATTTATGATGAAAGACCTAACGGATTGCAATGGGTTGGTTTCTTTCTAATTATTTTTTCGGTGATGCTGTATTCTAAAATTGGTAAAAAAGAAGGGATTAACTTTAAAAATAATAAATGGATTTTTGCCATTATAGCCGCAACCTTCTTAGGTGCATCTAGTGGTCTTTATGATAAGTTTCTAATTCAGAATTTACTTCTGGACCCACAAACTCTACTATTTTGGTTTAGCTTTTATGTTATTTTAATTCTCTTAGTAATACTATCAATAACTTGGTTTCCTTTTGTTGAAAAACGAAAAGCTTTTATATGGCGTTGGACTATTCCGGCCGTTGGTGTGCTGTTATCCTCTGCCGATTATTTTTATTTTAAAGCGTTGCAAGATCCTGAAGCTTTAATTATGTTACTCTCTGCCATTAAGAGAAGTCAAATTATAATTGCTGTAGTTATTGGTGGGCTTATTTTTAAAGAACAAAATAAACGCAAAAAATTAGTGCCACTTTTCGGTATTATGTTAGGTGTATTTCTTATTCTATATTCATAATTATTTTTTTTAGCTTACTATAGAACTCATCTTAAACGTTTTATAGATAAAACCCTTCTACTCATCTAAATTTTGGCATTTTGGAATATAAATTTTTGTTAAAAAAAGAATGAACGTTCATTTTTTACATATATTTGTACTCACAAAACATAATAAATGACACTTTTTTGGAATATTTTACGAGTTCTATTTGCAATATTTATGATATACGCAGGTGCTCAGCATTTCACGAATGCTGAGTTTTTCAATGCTTTCGTTCCAGATTTTTTAATATATAAAACGTGTATTATTTATGTGTCAGGCATTATAGAGGTACTACTAGGAATATTATTACTTATCCCCAAATACAAACGTACGGCGGCAAGTGGCATTTTTGTACTAATGATTTGTTTTTTACCAATTCATATCTGGGATGTATTTTCAAATACACCAGCTATTGGTAGTCACCAAGCCGCATTAATAAGATTGCCAATTCAGTTTGTGCTCATTGCATTGGCGTATAAATTTCAAAAAAATCAATAAATTATGGCTAAACTACAGAAAAGTATAGATAAGCGTAATGCATTGGTAAAAGCAACCATAGAGTTGGTAAACAACGATGGTTTCCATGCAACACCCATGAGTAAAATTGCTAAAATGGCGAATGTTTCGCCTGCAACCATTTACTTGTATTTCGAAAATAAACAAGATTTAGTAAATCAAACGTATATAGATGTAAAAGCAGAATATACTAAATATGCTTTTGAAACTTATGATGATAATATGTCGGTTGAGGATGGTTTTGAATTGATATGGAAACGCATTGCAGATTTTAAGCTTAAGGAGTGTGAACACGCCATGTTTTTAGCGCAATGCGATAACTCTCCTATGATTGATGAACCAAGTCGACAAGAAGGCATAAAGCATCTGCAACCTCTACTCGATCTTTGGGAACGTGGTAAAAAAGAAGGTGTTATTAAACCATTGTCCGACTATCTTTTATATGCTTACGCGATAAATCCTTTGTCGTTTTTAATGATGATACAAAAACGTGGTGTATTTCAATTGGATAAAAGCCTACTAGAAGAAGCTTATCAGGCAGCTTGGAGTAGTATAAAACTTTGTAAATAACATGAGGAAAACGGCCATTATACTAGGTGCAACTGGGTTAACCGGTAATATTATTCTCAATAAGCTAATTGAAGATGCTCGATACGATACGATTAAATTATTTTCTCGTTCTAAAATAGAAGGTTTGCCAAATAAAGTAGAGCAATATATAGGTGATTTATTAAATATAGAAGACTTTAAGCTCGATTTTGAAGCAGACGAAGTTTATTGTTGTATAGGAACAACAGCAAAAAAAACGCCAGATAAAAATCTCTATAAAAAAATAGATTATGGTATTCCGGTAAAGGCAGCAAAGCTTTCAAAAGAAAACAATATATCAACATTTTTAGTGATCTCAGCAATGGGTGCTAATAGAAATAGTAATGTGTTTTACAATAAAACAAAAGGTAAAATGGAACGCGATGTCCTGCAACAGAACATAAAGAACACTTTTGTTTTAAGGCCTTCTTTAATTGGTGGCAAAAGAAAAGAGCGCAGATTATTAGAAAAAATTGGACTGGCTGTTTTCCAAGTCATTGAACCTTTATTTATTGGAAAATTAAAACAATATAAAGTTATAGATGCTGAAACTATTGCTGTTGCCATGATAAATTTAGCTAACAGCACAAGTAATGCCGAAGTAATTATTACATCAAGCGATATAAAACAAATTTCAAAAAACAACTAAAAACATAAAATTAACATGGAATTATTAGATAAATTAAATTGGAGATACGCTGCAAAAGCCATGAATGGTAAAAAAGTAGCCGACGATAAAATAGAACGTATTTTAGAAGCGGCTCGGTTAGCACCTACCTCTAGTGGTTTGCAACCCTTCGAAATTTTTGTAGTAAAAAGTCAGGACATCAAAGAAAAAATAAAACCTGTAGCCTGGAACCAATCAGTGGTAACCGATTGCTCTCACCTACTCGTTTTTGCTGCTTGGGATACGTACACCGCAGATCGTATTAATTACATGTTCGATTTAACAAACGATATTCGTGGTTTTAAGAACGAAGGTTGGGAAGATTACCGTAAGATGTTATTAAACTCCTATCCGCAAAAAGATGCCGAAGAAAATTTTAACCACGCGGCAAAACAAGCTTACATAGCCTTTACAGAAGCGCTTACTGCTGCTGCTTTTGAAGGTGTAGATGCTACACCAATGGAAGGTTTTGATGCCGATGCGGTAGATCAAATTTTAGGTTTACGCGAAAAAGGATTACGTAGCGCCGTTTTATTACCAATTGGTTATAGAAAAGACGATGCAGATTGGTTAGTAAATCTTGTAAAGGTTAGAAAACCTATGGAAGATTTGGTAACTGTAATTGAATAAAAAAAGAATAAAATGACAAAGACTATATTATTAAATAATAGGCCTAAAGGCAAACCAACAATTTCAAATTTTGAGTTTGTTAGCGACGGCTCGCCATTGGAAGTTAACGAGGGAGAAATCTTGCTAGAAGCTACTTATGTATCTGTAGATCCTTACTTAAGAGGCCGTATGAGCGATTCAAAATCCTATATTCCGCCATTTGAGTTAAATAAACCAATACAATCAGGTGTTGTAGCCAAAGTAATAACTTCAAAAAATAAGAATTTTGCAGAAGGTGATTATGTTTCTGGTATGCTAAGTTGGAAAACACAACAAATTTCTACGGGTGAAGGCCTTTTAAAAGTTGATGGCAATAAAGCACCACTAAGTACGTATTTAGGGGTCTTGGGCATGACCGGCTTAACTGCTTACTTAGGTTTACACGAAATAGGAAAACCTAAAGCTGGAGAAACTATTGTAGTTTCTGGTGCTGCTGGAGCGGTTGGTTCTGTAGTGGGGCAAATAGCAAAAATTCTAGGACTACACGTTATAGGAATTGCTGGAACCGATGAAAAGATTGAGTTGCTAAAAAGTAAATTTGGTTTCGATGCAGGTATTAATTACAATACTAGTAAAGATATAAACGCCGAATTAAAAACATTAGCACCAAATGGTGTTGATATTTATTTTGATAATGTTGGTGGCCCAATATCTGATGCTGTTTTATTCAACATAAATCGTTTTGCACGTATCATTATTTGCGGAGCTATTTCGGTTTACAATGAAACAGAATTACCAAAAAGCCTTAGTGTACAACCATTTTTAGTTAAAAACAGTGCCTTAATGCAAGGTTTTATTGTTTCTAATTATGCTGAAAAGTTCCCTGAAGCTATGAAACATTTATCTAGCTGGTTAACAGAAGGTAAATTAACCTACACCGAGACTATTGTTGATGGTTTCGATAATATTCCTAGTGCTTTTATCGACTTATTTGAAGGTAAAAATAAAGGGAAAATGATAGTAAAAATATAAAAAATTAAAGAAAAAGAAGATGAACAATTTTGAATTTAAAAATCCGACTAAAATTATTTTTGGAAAAGATTCTATTGAAAAATTAGAAAATGAAATTCCAAAAAACGCTAAAGTTTTATTACTTTATGGCGGAGGAAGTATTAAGAAAAACGGTATTTACGATCAGGTAAAAACAGCCTTAGCGAAAGTTGAAGTTGTTGAATTTGGAGGTATTCCTGCAAATCCAGAATATGCTGTGTTAGTAGATGCTTTAAAAGTAATAAAAGAAGAAAACATCACTTATTTATTAGCTGTTGGTGGTGGTTCTGTAATCGATGGTACTAAGTTTTTGTCGGCTGCTGCATTATTTAATGGAGATACACCATGGGATATTTTAACCCAAAATATTAGAACAGAAAAAGGTATGCCTTTCGGAACTGTTTTAACCTTGCCTGCAACAGGATCAGAAATGAATTCTGGTGCAGTAATAACCAGAAAAGAAACAAAAGAAAAACTAGCTATGGGTGGACCAGGTTTATTCCCTGAGTTCTCGATACTGGATCCAGAGGTCATTATTTCTATTCCCAGACGCCAATTAGTAAACGGTTTAACCGATGCTTTTACACATGTTTTAGAGCAATACATGACGTATTCGGTTGGTGCGTTATTGCAAGACCGATTTGCCGAAAGTATTTTACAAACCATTATAGAAGTTGCACCAAAGGTTCTAAAAGATCCTACAGATTATCAAGCAGCCTCTAACTTTATGTGGAGTTGCACAATGGCCTTAAATGGATTAATACAAAAAGGAGTACCTAACGATTGGGCTGTTCATGCTATGGGCCATGAATTAACGGCTTTATTTGGTATTGATCACGCGCGTACTTTAGCTGTAATTGCACCAAGCCATTACAAATATAATTTTGAAGCTAAAAAAGAAAAATTAGCACAATACGGTGAGCGCGTTTGGAATATTACTGAAGGTAGCATGGACGATAAAGCTTATGCGGCAATTGAAAGAACAGAAGCATTTTTTAATGAATTAGGTATAGATACCAAATTATCTGACTATACTAAAGATTATGAAGGTACAGCTGAAGAGATTTCTAAACGTTTTACAGATCGTGGTTGGTTAGGTTTAGGTGAACACCAAAGTTTATCGCCAGACAAAGTTGAAAAAATTGTAAAAATGGCTTACTAATTTGATGATTAAATCTATAAAAACTATAATTCTAGCAGTTACAATAATTACGGCTTCGAGTTGTAAAGACGTAAAACAAGAAACAACTTCTGAAAAAGTTTCGGAAGTAAAAACAGAATCAAAAAAACAAAACGACATGAAAATATTATTTGTATTAACATCTCACGATAAATTAGGAGATACAGGAAAAAAAACAGGATTTTGGGTAGAAGAATTCGCTAGCCCATATTACACATTATTAGATAAAGGTGCAAAAATTACTATTGCAACTCCAAAAGGTGGAGCTGCACCAATAGACCCAAGTAGTGATAGTCCCGATGCCGCTACAGAGTCTACAGACCGATATAACAGTGATGCTGATGCTAAAGCAAAAATTGCAAATACAGAGGTTTTAGCCGATATGAATCCAAACGATTTTGATGCGGTATTTTATCCAGGTGGTCACGGTCCTTTATGGGATTTAACCAATGATAAAGCATCTGTTTCATTGATTGAAGCATTTAATCATCAAGAAAAACCAATCGCTTTCGTATGCCACGCACCAGCCGTTCTAAAAGATGTAAAAAATGAAAACGGTACAGCCTTAGTAAAAGGTAAACGTGTTACCGGATTCTCTAATGCAGAGGAAGCTGCTGTTGGATTAACAGAAGTTGTACCGTTATTATTAGAAGATATGCTTATTGAAAACGGTGCTTTGTATTCTAATTTAGGTAACTGGGAACCATATGCAGTACAAGATGGTAATTTAATCACTGGTCAAAACCCAGCGTCATCAGAATTAGTAGCAGAAAAATTATTAGAGAGTTTAAAGTAATTTAAATATCTTATTTTTATTAAAAAGGTTGCCCATAATATGGGCAACCTTTTTTTTTATTCAAAAATTAATTTTATTTCAATGATAATTATTTGAAAAAATACATTCCATTTGTCTGATAAATCTTATTTTTTTGTTAAATTCATAATAGATTTAATCGGTATTAAACCTTGAAATAAACGGTTTTAAAAATTATTTGGTAACTTATTATTGGTGGTTTTAAAAACGAAAAACGGCGAATTAAAATAAATAAAATTTCTTTTAATCGTGTTTATATGTATTTTATCGATAAATTTATTTAAAAAGTAAGTTAAAACAACCATTAAAGTGCGTTAACACCTTTTTGAGTATTATCTTGCACTATTATTTTACTTAAAAGTATTATTACGAGTTATTTAGCCTATATTATGGAGCGTCCGTATTTAAAAAATCAAATAAAACCATTTTATCTATTTGTATGGATATTATTGGTGTGTTTGTTTACTACGTCCCTATTCGCTCAAGATAGAATAAAGAACGCTATACTACAAGATCTTAAAAACATAAAAGAAACTCAAAATTTTGAAAAGGATACCACGTATATCAACTTGCTAAATGAATTAGCTCGAGAATATAGTGCTTACAATTTAGATAGTTTACTCATTCTTTCAAACAAAACCATTGATTTAAGCAAAGATATTAAATACAGAAAAGGAGAGGCACAAGGCTATTTAATTAAAGGTGGTTATTATTCTGATATAGGCGATCAAGATCAAGCTATCTTCTTTTTTATTAAGGCTAACCTAGCAGCAAGAAGTATTAATGATATTAAAATTTTACTTCAATCCAAAAGTGAATTGGCTACAGAATATATGTATCAAGAAGAATACGCCAAATCCCTAAAAGAATTTTTAGACGGTATAGAAATAGCAAAGCAATATAAAAATGAATCTTGGCTATCAACTTTTTATGTGAATATATCGGTACTTTATAGTATGCAAAAGGAATATAAACAAACTATTCTTTTCTTAAAAAAAGCCATGGAAATTAATGAAAGAAGTGGTGATCAAAAAATTTTAGCCATTACCCTATCAAATTTGGCTTTTACCTATATTGAAATTGGCAATTTAGAAAGTGCAGATTCTACCATTAACGAAGCTGTAAAAGGCTTTAAAGAATTAGAACTAGATCCCTGGCTTACTTACACTTATGAAATAAAGGCGACTATTTACCTTAAAAAAAATGATTTTAGTAACGCTTTAGTTTGGTTAAAAAAGAGTGAAAGGCTTCACGAAAATATTGACCAGAAACGTTATAAAATTCCGCTTTACCTATTATTAGCGCAAACTTACTACGGACTCGAAAACTATGAGTTATCCGAAAACTATGGTACTAATGCACTAGAGATTTCAAAAGAGCTTAATACTTTAGAAAATCGTGATGAAATTTTAGAGATACTCTATAAAGTTAATAAGGCCAGCGAAAATTACAACGAAGCCCTTACTTATTTAGAAGATTTAAAAGCTATTTCTGATACGATAAATAAAAATAATAACATAAAGGAATTAAGAATTTTGAAATCTAATCTTGAGTTCGAGCAAGAACGCGAGCAGTATATATTAGAGAACGAACAGAAAAATGTGATACAACGCAGTTACATTTATATTTCGGTTTTAATTATTTTGGCGTTTTTAATTATCATCATTATACTTAAAAAGAATAACAAAACTCAAAATGCTTTAAATCAAAAATTAATTGAGAATGCAGAGGCTCTAACAAAAAACGAAGCGCATTTAAGAGAAGCTAATGATACTAAAAGTAAGCTTTTTTCAATTATTGCTCACGATTTAAAAGGGCCTATAAATTCGTTTAAATCTCTTTTCGATTTATTCAATAAAAGTGAGCTTAGTAGTGAAGACCTTATGACCTTTATGCCACAAATTAGCGAAAACATTGATAGTATTGCGTTCACGCTTAATAACTTACTAACTTGGGGACAGTCACAAATGAATGGTTTATCTACCAAACCAAATGTCACTAGTATGAAAAACTTGGTAGAAGAAAATTTCAGGTTACTATCCAAACAGGCTGAATTAAAATTAATAACCACTGTCAATACCGTCGATAAGCGTGTAATAACTTGGTGCGATGTTAATCAAATAGATATTGTAATACGTAATTTAGTGAGCAATGCGCTAAAATTTACAAGAGAGAATGGTACTATAACCATTGGCGCTAAAGAAACTCCTGAATATTGGGAGATGTTTGTTAAAGACGATGGTGTTGGTATTAGTAAAGATAAGCTTACTTCTATTTTTAACGCAGATGAAACCACAACCTCTTTTGGTACTCGAAACGAAAAAGGAACTGGTTTAGGTCTTAAAATATGTAAAGAAATGGTACAAAATAACGGTGGTGATATTTGGGTAGAAAGTGAATTAAATCAAGGATCTACGTTTTTCTTTACCGTTCCAAAACCCGAAAAACTATAAATTATTTTTATCTGCTCCTCTCTCTAAACTGTTTGTTCTAAATAACATTTGTTATATTTTATTTAAGTAGAAACTTAGATAGGTACAAATCTAAATTTGAAAACAAAAAAACTGTTTCATAATGAGAATAAATTTTCTATGATTTTACGATAATTATAAATTTCAGCAATTAATAATCTTTTACAAACAACACATAGCAAGGTTCTTCTTTTTTAGTATCGTCTAGCGTAGTACCATGAAACGACCATGCACACTGGGTATCTGCTATATCTGCTGTCCAGAGTTTATATTTTAAACCATCTTTTTGAGAAAATGCGGACATGTAAGGAAATAATTGCTGTTTTAATACTGTGGCTTCTTTTTCTCGAAGATTGTAAACATCACGGTCTTTTATGCTTGGATTACTATAAAACTGAAGAATATCTGCTTCAGCAGCAGTTGGTAACCGCCATTTATCAGAATCGGCGAATGAAACCTTACAACTACCTTTGGTGTAATTTTCTTTAAAATTCGTTGGTCGTTTTTCTAAGGATAGTGCCGGGAACGGGCTTCTAATAAAAATCCCCTTTCCAAACAAATCGCTTGCGTCACGCCATTTGATAGGTTGTGGATTGCCAATAAAATCTGTGCCATTCCAAGTAGTTCCCCAAGGTGCTCTAACCCAAGATAATTTATTAGTGTTATCGGTAACAGTGCCGTTAGCGTTTATAGACCAACTTCCAAAGTATTTAGTTTCTAAAGGTATTGTTGCCGTTTCTTTGGTTACATTTCTGTAACCACCAAAGTTTGTAGTTTTATAACGCTTAGCATCTGCTAATAGTGAAGGTTTCTTTTTATAAAAAAAATATTTCGAGATAAGCCATGATGCCACAATACCAATAATTATAGGTATTACTACTTCTTTTGACATTAGAGATTGAAAAAACAGACTAAAAAAACACATACTTACCTTGTTTACAATTGGTTGATTATAAAATTAAGTTTTTTTATTTAAATAAAGAAGGTGTTTTTTATATGTCGATAGTTTTATATGCCTATTGTGTTTTGTGATTTTAGTTGTTATAAAACAGGTTATTCCATAAATTAAGCGGTGAGTTAAACTTTTTTTATATCACAAAAAATATTTCTTTTATTCTAGTTATCTATTCTCACTTTATTTTTAGCAAAGTTGATTTTGCATTTTCATTATTTGGATTTAATTCAATAGATTTCTCGTACATTTTAATGGCTTTTACTTTTTGGTCAGATTTTAATAAAGCTTCTGCGTAACTATCAAAAGCATTAAAGCTATCCGGAAATAGCATAGTATTTAATTTCAAAATAGTTAATGCTTTTTCCAATTCCCCACTACTCATAAGGCTATATCCCCAAATATTCAAATCGTTTTCTGAATGCCATTTTTCTATTTCTGCCTTTTTAGTATCAATAGATAATTCTATAGCATTATTTAAGGCCTTTTTTAAAAGAATATGTTGCTGCTCTGAATCTAGGATTTCTGAATAAGCCTTAATAATGGTGTTGATAATTAAAGCGGGATTATCCTCAAATATGGCATGACCACTACCTTGAGCTATTATATTTTTTACATTTTTGTTTTTATCACCAAATGTATCATGTAGTTTTTTCCATCTATTATTAATTATTTCAGGGAAACCTGGAAAAGATATTTCTGGAAAAACATTTGTTATGGGGATGTTTGCGGGAAAGTTAAAATCCCTAGTATAGCGTATGGTTTCGTTGTAATTGAAATTCAAGTAATAATCACCTGTATGTTTTTTTATATTACTAATATCGACATTGTTGTCTCTCATGTTTAGTAAATCGTCACTCCAAAAATTATTTAAAGTAGCATCTATTAAAATAACCGACTTTACTTTTTTCGGATGTTTGCTTGCGTACAGCAAGTTGTACAAACCTCCATAGGAATGAGAAACTAAAATAATATCTTTATTGAAGCCTAATTTTGAAAGGCCAATTTCTAGTTCTTTTATGCCATTTTCTATACCATAATCTGATTCGTTTTTTAGATTAGGATTTAATTCACTTTGTCCAAAACCAGACCTATCATAAGTAATCAAGGTTGTGCCTGTTACTTCATTAATTTTTTCTAATATGCTGTTCCAAACATTACTATCATTACCTCCACCAGCTTCAAAAAGAATTGGTGTTCCTTTGCCTTCAATTATTTTAAAGTACATGTTATAGCCTCCAACATCAACTAATGTATCTTGGCTTTGAGCATTCATGAATAGCGATAATAAGAAAAGCAGTGAGAAATTAAAACAAAGAAATTTCATGTAGTATTTAGTTTAAAATTTAATAGTAAAATATCTAAAAGTATTTTTTAAGGAAGTGAATATTCTAATCCTGAGTATATACTTAAGGCTCCAACAATAACATCGTTTACAGGCATCGAAACGCCATTAAATGTTATTGAAATACTAACATCATCATTCGGAAAATAATAAGAAGCTGATTGAAATCCGTCCAAAAGCCCTGTATGCCCGAATCCTGTTTTTTGATAAAACGGAACCGAAATTAACCCAATGCCAAAAGCATTATTAATTGCTACCATTTGTTTAAAGGAGTTCTCTGAAACTACATTTCCGTTGAACAAATTTTGATAAAAGGTAGTGATATCCGCAGGGGTAGAAACTATAGACCCTGCTCCTATCACCAAAGATATATTTGTTTCTGGCGCAAGAACCCAATTATTTAATTCTAAAGTATAAGATAGCGCCTCAAGGTTTGAAGTGTTAATGGCATTGCCGTTGTAAGTATTCTCTAAACCTAACGGTATAGTGATTCTATCTTTTAAAGATTCAGAAAAGGTTTTATTATCAATTATTTCAATTATAAAAGCTAAAATAACATAATTTGTATTTGAGTATTCCGTTTGTTCATTTGGCTCAAACACAGTTCCATTTTCAATAAATAAATCAATAAGTTGTTCTCTGGTAGCAGTTTGAGTGATATCGGTTCCATCGGCATAATTGGTATAGTTATATAACCCGCTTCGGTGGCGAAGCAGGCTTTCTATAGTAATTAAATTTGAATTTGGTAATTCTGAAAAATAGGTATCGAGTGTGGTATTTAATGCTAGTTTGTTTTCATCTATTAATTGCATGATTATTGAAGCTGTGAACGATTTAGAAATCGATGCAATTCGGTACTTTGTTTGATGGGTTGCGGAGATGCTCTTTTCGATATCTGCTTTACCAAATGATTTTTGGTAATCTAATTGTCCGTTTTTAAAAATAGCAATGCTTCCCATATCGAGATTTTTTTCTTCAAGAATTGAAAAAAAAGTATCCATTTTATCGCGGTCAAATTGGGTGCCAAACTCAAAACCCTCATTTTTTTCTTCCGAACAACTTATTAGAGAAAATATAATTAAAATACTAAAAATTTGAAATGGTGTGTTTTTCATACTAGCAATTCCTTTTAATTAATATACATATTGCTTTATATTTTCTTTATAAATATTAAGACCTAATTAATCTTCATAAAGCCGCAATCTATTTTTAACTGTATTCAATTCAGTTTGTAATTTATGTATTTTATCCAGTAGATTAAAAACGGTATCAACGCCTTCCAAATTGATATTAAGATCTTTTTGCATTCTTACTACTTTTTCAACCACACTTATCTTATCCTCATGTATAAAGCATGTGTTTTCAATAGTTAGTATTTCAATGATACCAAAACTATGTAATTCAGAGAATAAGGACATTTCGATTTGATAGTGTTCGCACAATTGGTTAATCTGGATTAATTTTTCTTTATTCATTTGGATCTCAATTTAGCTAACTCTTTAAATAATTCTATTTCTTTTTCACTTAATTTTGTTGGCAACGCTACATTATAAGTAATATATAAATTTCCAAATTCACCTTCTTTTTTATAAACAGGAAAGCCTTTGCCTTTTAATTTTACTTTGGTTCCACTTTGTGTTTCGGGTTTTACTTGCAACTTTACTTTTCCGTTAAAAGTGTCGGTTGTAATTTCACCCCCTAAAAGTGCTTTGTACAAATCTATATCTACGTTGGTATATAAATTATCTTCGTCTCTTTTAAATTTGGTACGATTGACTATTAAAAATTTAAGTATTAAATCGCCATTTGGTCCACCATTCATTCCGTCGCCTCCATAGCCTTTTATTCTAATTATTTGTCCATTTGTAACCCCAGCCGGAATTGTTAAGCGTATATTTTTGTTATTAACGGTTAAAGTACGTTTATGCGTTTCATACACATCTTTTAGGTTAAGTTGTAATTCTGCATTAAAATCCTGTCCTTTAAACTTAACATGCGCTCCTTTCGGATTTCCTCCGCCAAACATAGATTCAAAAAAATTGGAATATTCACTTTCTGAAAAATTATCTGAAGAAGAATCTCGATAATTGCTCGATGATTGCGATCTCTGCTGCTGGGCTTTGTCTAACTCATCTGCATGCTGCCAATCTTTTCCATATTTATCGTATTTCTTACGGTTTTCTGCATTGCTAAGAACTTCATTGGCTTCATTAATTTCTTTAAATTTTGCCTCGGCTTTCTTATCGTTAGGATTTAAATCAGGATGGTATTTACGAGCTAATTTTCGGTAAGCTTTTTTTATATCGTCTTGAGTAGATTTTTTTTCAATTCCTAAAGTCTTATAATAATCTATAAATGCCATTTAGTTGATGTTAATTTGATAAAATAATTTAGTATACTCTATAATTTCTAATGAATTTATTAGCTGTCTTTATTCTATAATTTTTTGAAGGAGAATCAAAAACTACAAACTCATAACTATCTCGAAATAAGCACTAATGTAATAATTATATTCTCAATTTATTAACATTGACTTTTAATTGTTTGTTAATTATTCAATACATTAATTTAGGTAAAACTTGCTCCAATTTGCGAATAGGATTTTACTATTAGCTGACCTTAATAAAACAAAAAAGACCCCATTTTTAACGGAGTCTTATCTTTAAATAATATAAATGTGAAAGCTTAAAGTATATATGTCCGCACTTTACGTTTCTTTAAACGCATATTATTGGTTTTGGCAATAATACTTTTTATTTTATCAGTTGGTATAGCTACAAAGGCACAATCTTGCTTAAGTTCTATAACGCCAATTTCAGTTTTATCTAAAAGGCATTGTTTAAAAAGTAAACCTGCAATATCACCTTTAGATATTTTATCTTTTCGTCCACCAGAAATAAACAAGGTGCTCCACGGTGTTCGCATCTGTTTTGTTTTAGGGTTTGGTATTACGGTTTCAGAAGTTTCTATAAAATCTGGTGTGGTTTCTTTTTCCCATTGAAGCACATAGGCGGTACCTTCGGTATTCATGCGGGCTGTTCTACCATTTCGGTGTGTAAATTCTTCTGCTTTTAAGGGCAGTTGGTAGTGAATAATATAATTTAGTTCTGGTATATCTAAACCACGAGCAGCCAAATCTGTAGCAATAATGATTTGGTGCGTACCGTTACGAAACTTAATTAACGCACGTTCGCGATCTTGTTGTTCCATACCACCTTGGAAGCAGCCATGCGCAATATTATTATCGTTTAAAAAATCGCTAACATATTGAATGGTATCTTTAAAATTACAGAAAATTATTCCGGGTTTATTTCCTATGTGGTGCAATAAATCAACTAAGGTTTGCAATTTGTTTTTGTCTGGAGAAATTACTTTTTTAATTTCTAATTTAGAAATTTTAGTATCTAAATAATCAATAACAAGCTCATTCTCTAATCCTACAAACTTTGGGATTTCCATGTCTTGGGTAGCAGAAGTCAAAATACGCTTTTTGATGTAGGGTAGATGACCAATGATTTCACGCATTTCTTCTTCAAATCCAACCTCTAAAGATTTATCAAACTCATCTAAAACCAAGGTTTTAATTTCTTCAACAATAAAAGTTTCTCTGCGTAAATGGTCCGCAATTCGGCCAGGAGTTCCAATAACAATGGCAGGTGTGTGTGCCAAATCTATTTTATCTTTTGCGAATGGCCTGCCACCATAAACAGCATTAGCCTTAAAGCCTGTCCCCATAGTACGGATAACTTGCTCGATTTGTATGGCTAACTCACGGGATGGCACTAAAATTAGTAGTTGTACGTTATCGGAGTTTTTATTTAAAGCTGTTAGCGTTGGCAATAAAAACGCTAATGTTTTTCCTGTTCCAGTAGGAGATAAAAGTACGGTGTTTTCAACATTAGTAATAGACAGCAGTGCTTCTTCTTGCATAGCATTTAATGCCTTAATATTAAGCTTATCTAGAATATGCTGTTGTATTTTTCTAAAATTATCCATAACCTATTTTTTCTTTTTCTTCTTTACAGGTTCCTGCTTTTCTACAATGGTATTGTTTTCTGCAATATAATTAGATAGTATTTTATCGACCAATTCTTCTTTCGTTAAATGATGAAAAATGGTTTTTACCTTAGCTTTAAAATCTTCTGGAATATCCCGATTTGGCTTAGTTTTAAAAATTTTTCGAGCCCAAAGTAAACCATTATTTTCTTCGATACTTTTCGCATCTGCTTTTTGGTAAGCCTTAAATGTTATACCTAATTCTTGTTCAAATTCTGGAATATCTTGTACTTCATCTTCTTGAATAACACTTAATGCCAAACCGGTGGCTCCTGCCCTAGCTGTTCGTCCGCTACGGTGAACATAGGCATCATAGGTGTCTGGTAAATGATAGTTAACCACAAAAGCTAAATCTTTAACATCAATACCACGTGCAGCCAAATCTGTAGCGACTAAAATATTAATATGTCCTTCTCGAAATTGCCCCATAATACGATCGCGAATACCTTGAGATAAACTACCGTGAATGGCGCCAGATGAGAATTTATTGATTGCTAAATTTTTAGCTAATTTGTTTACAGCGGCTTTAGTTTTACAAAATATAATACCGCGTTGCCCATCGTTAGAGTTTAAGAAATGCATAAGCACATTCAGCTTTTCTATAGGTTCCACAACCACGTATTGATGGTTTATGCCTTGGTGTCCAACCGTTTCCATATTAGCCTCAATGGTTAATACGTTTTTCGACAAGTTATTTTGCACCAATTGCTTAACGGTTCCTGGCATAGTAGCCGTAAACAAAAGTGTTCTTCTGGTTTTAGGCAGGTTTTTTATAATTGCATCTACACCTTCTTTGTGTGCGCTAATCATTTCATCAGCTTCATCTAAAACAAAATATGTTATAGATTTAACGTCTATAGCATTTCTATCGATTAAATCGGCCAAACGTCCTGGTGTTGCTACAACAATATGCGTATTTGCTTTAAGCGCTTCTATCTGCGGTTTTATAGGAATTCCGCCAAATATGCCTAAAATAGAAACTTGTAAATCTTCTGAATTAAAGGCTTCTAAATTTTTATAAATTTGTTGACCTAATTCTCTAGTTGGCGCTAAAATCACAGTTTGTATATGGCTTTTACCACTATCTATTAATTGAAGTAAGGGCAACCCAAAAGCAGCTGTTTTTCCTGTTCCGGTTTTAGCAATTGCAACAACATCGTCTTTTTTAGATAATATTAATGGTATAACTTTCTCCTGAATATCAGTGGGTTCCGTAATGTTTAAGGCAGATAAACTGTTTTGTAATGCGGCATTAATACCTAAGCTAGAAAATGATTGTGACATAAATTATATTTTGTGCAAAGATACTAGAGTTTTATGGGTTTAACAGATTAAAATGAGCAGATTTGTTAGAAGCTCTAACTCTTTAAAAATTTAAGTTAAAAACAAAACAGCACCTCAATTATCTCGAGATGCTGTTTGGATTATTGTAATGAAAAACACCTTAGCTTTTAAAGGCTTTTATCATGGCTATAGTTGATATATGAGGTCTTCCAGCAGCTTTTTCAAAATCGGATGATACGTGATTTGCCCCAGTCTTTATACCTTCGTAAATACCAGCGATAATAGTCCCCATAAAATCTCCTAATGCAGCTTTTCTTTCTTCAGCATAACGCTCTACTGAGACCGACTGAAAGACTAAATTGGTTTTAAAAACCTCATTAATGCTATCTGCCAGTTCACTTTGCGTAATGGCATGACCTACTAGGTTATAGGTTTGGCTATTATGTTTATCTTCTTTAAGCATTTTGGAGTACGCATAACCTAACTCTTCTCTACTGGTATAAGCACATTTTCCATCGCCAGCACAATTTCTTATTTCACCTTCTTTCACATAGGTTTCTATATATTCTAAATCGGGTTCTAT
Organism: Algibacter sp. Ld11; assembly: GCF_045066735.1. NCBI lineage: Bacteria > Pseudomonadati > Bacteroidota > Flavobacteriia > Flavobacteriales > Flavobacteriaceae > Algibacter > Algibacter sp. Ld11. The sequence goes on from NZ_JBISHH010000004.1 coordinate 104,077, forward strand.
ATATATCCCGTTACGTCCAATAACCCATTGTAAACCAGAGTTTTTAATGTCTTTTTCTGTTTGTCTATTAGTTTGTACTATCGGACTGAAAGCATTGTTTTTTTCGTCTCCCACAATACTTGTGTAAACTATTTTTTTAACGCCATTAGATTTTGCGGCTTCAATGACATTTCTGTGTTGTATAATTCTTTTTTGAGGATCGTCCATGCCAGAAACTAATAAAACAGTATCAATTCCTTTTAAGGCTAAATCGAAATCTTCACGACTATTATAATCACCTTTTCTAACGTCTACACCAAAATGCTTTGCTTTATCTGTTGAACGTGCTATTGCTACAACCTGTTCTTTACCAATAGCTTGGATAAGGTGTTTTACAATAGATGATCCTAATTGTCCACTTGCTGATGTTACGGCTATTTTCATAATAAGTTATTTATCCTTTATTCGTTACAAAGATCTCAATAATTAAAAGCAAAAATAAGATACATATTAGTCTAAAAAGGGTTAATGTTTACCGCATGCTCTACTTGGAGGTCTACCATATCTATAAGATTATTTCGGTCCTTTGGTTTTAAAATAGATAGTTCCGTACATCCCAATATTACGGGCATCATAGAGTTGTACTTAGCAATTACCTTGTGGTAAGATTCTATTAAATCTTTAGTTTCCGTTTGATTGTATATTTCTTTTCTAACAGTATCAATAAGTTGCATATCGCTTTCGGAAGGGCTAATAATAGCAATGCCTGCTGCATTAAAATGTTGGCTTATGTAATTGGATTTCATGCTGAATAGTGAACCAAACAATACTACTTCTTTACATAAATTAGCTTTTATTTTAGAAATACTTAAATGGATGGGGTGTACAATATTTTTGTTAATACTTAATCTATCAATAGTTTCGTGCAAGGTGATATTAGGAATTAAAATAGAATCAACTTCTAGCTGCTCTATTTTTTTTATATAATCGCTAACCACATAATCTAAAGCTTCTGATGGATTTGGCAGTAAACTATTGATACTATTAAAGTCTGTATTTAAAAGCCATAAAGGATATGTGCTATAACCACCGTTTTTATTTTGGTATGCTCTATTTAATTCACTTAGGTAAAATAATGTTGATCGGCTTCCTAATCCTAAAACGGCTAGTTTTATTCTATTCATTCTTAATGTCTTGATAGCATATAATCGGCAAAATAACCTTTGCTATCCAATATTTTAGTTTCTAAAGTAAAGTCTGTATTCGCAATAATTTTTTTAATTAATGCGTCGTTATATTTTCTAGAAATTTCGGTGTGTATTTTTTCTCCTTTGGCAAATTTATATGCGGTTCCAATAGCTTTTACCTCTACAGTTTGATTTATTGTACTCGTAATAAAGCTTTTTGCAATACCATCATTTTCGTTGTATTCTGGCTCGTGTTTAAAGTTGTCGATATTAAAATTAGCACCAAGTTCTTCGTTGATTCTTTTTAAAAGGTTAAGATTGAATTTTGCTGTTATTCCTTTATTATCGTTGTAGGCAGGTAAAACAATATCTGTTGATTTTATTAAATCTACACCCAATAATAGCTTGTCGCCAGGTTTAAGGTTTGCACCTAAATTATAGATGAATTCAGCCGCAACAACATCATTCATGTTACCAATATTGGAACCTAGGAAGAGAATAACTTTAGGTTTGTTACTGTTTTTTAAAGATGCTAAAACTTTAAAATAATCGCCTTGTTTTGTTTTTACAGAAACACTTGGTAATACCTCTTTTAGGTCCTTTTCTAATAGGTTTAATGCATTTCCGGAAATATCTATGGGAAAATAATCAAATTTAAAATTCTTTGCGTCTAAAACATTGAGGAGTTTTTTTGTTTTTAAGCCATCACCAGCACCAAGCTCGATCAACTCAAAATAAGACTCCGGATTTAATTGAAGCGCATTAATTAAGTCTTCCGTTTTATTTTGAAAAATATCCAATTCACTTCTTGTTAAGTAATACTCTGGCAAATTCATTATTTCTACAAAAAGGGCATCACCTACTTCATTGTAAAAATATTTCGACGATAATGTTTTTGGATTAGCCTCAAGACCTTGTTTTACATCGCTTTTAAATGTGTTTAACATTAAATCGTTTTCTTTTTTTTCTTTGGTAACCTTTGTTTTAACTGTATCTATCATCTATTTTGCTAATCTTATTCCCGTGAATTGCCATCTTTCTGTTGGACTGAAAAAATTTCGATATGTTAACCGACTATGGTTTTTTGATGTTGCTACAGAGGCTCCTCTAAGCACCATTTTACTACTCATAAATTTGCCATTATACTCACCTACTGCCCCATTTTCCTTTTTAAAATTTGGATAAGGTAAATAGGCACTATTAGTCCACTCCCAACGTTTTCCCCAATTTATTTGTTTAGCAGCAATTTCCCATTCAAATTCTGTTGGTAATCGCATGCCTTTCCATTCTGCAAATGAATTGGCTTCAAAATAATTAATATGGCATAATATAGCATTTTTATCTACCTTTTTTAATCCTGAAAGCGTGTAGTAATACCATTCTCCTTTAATTTTATGCCAATACATGGGTGAGTTTATGTTGTTTTTATTTACCCAAGACCAACCTTCGTCTAACCAAAGATTAAAATCTAAATAGCCGCCAGCCTCAATAAAATCTATATACTCACCGTTGGTTACCAAATGGTTACATATTTCAAAACTCTCAACATATACTTGATGTACTCCTAATTCGTTATCATAACAAAAATGGGTTCCTTGATGGCCTATATTATAAAGTCCTGCTTTAATATTTATGCTTTCATTACTTTTGTTTTTATCTTCTATTAAGCTAGAGTTATCTTTAAAAACAGGAAAAATAGGATTGTGGCCCAACATATATTTTACATCAGTAATTAATAATTCTTGATGTTGTTGCTCGTGGTTTAAGCCTAAAGTAATTAAGTCTATAATATTTTTATCAGGAACATCACTTAAAAACTTTTCAATACTAGCATCTACATGTGCTCTATATTGGTATATTTCATCTGTACTAGGTCGTGACATGTTACCACGATTAGTTTGTAATATTCTATCGCCTACATTGTTGTAATAGCTGTTAAACAGAAAATTGAAGTTAGAATCGAACTCGGCATAATTATCTAAATAATTCTTAAGTATAAATGTTTCAAAAAACCATGTAGTATGGGCTAAATGCCATTTCGCCGGACTTGCAAATTGAACTACTTGTATGGCGTAATCTTCTGGTTTTAAAGGCTTACATATTGTTTCAGTATAAGCTCGTATTTCTTTATATTTAGTAATAAGTTCTTTTGACAAAATAGAGAGTGTGATTTTAACTTTAGTTGTAATTTTTATATTGCTTTATAGTTTCCTTAAAAAAATCAATAACATCCATTTCTGCCGCCTTAGATTTTGGCAAAACAGCCCCTTTAAAATCCTCATTTTTCCACGCTCCTATTTTCAAGCTCTGAAAATTAGAAGTTTTAATGGTTGTGTTTTCTTTGTAACCACTGGTATAAAAATAATGCTCTTTACAAACGTAGTCAGGTATGGCTAGTCCTAAACCAACGAATATTTCGGTATTTGATAATTTACCATAAATTCCAGTATCAAAATGGTGTGGCCATACTCTTGGATTAGAATTTAATTGGAATTGTTTATTAATTTTGTCTAGACTTGTTTCTGCTAGAGTTCTTAACTGTATTAATTCATTTAATTCAGAACTATTTTTTAGCTCAAAAATAAAAGATTCATCTATCTCATAAGGTAAACTGTAATGAAAACTATACGCATATGTTTTATTCAAAAAGCGTTTAGATGTTTCTGTTAACCATGCTAAAACTTCTTGATGAGATTTTTTATCTAAATTAAAAGTAGCGCTGTTGGTTTTTGATTTCCATACTAATGAAAAGTCTCTATAGTTTAATGTTAATTGGTCCTCGTTTTTAGATAGTATATGTGTTTCTAATGCGGCAGCCTTAACGTTAAAACCTAAATTAGTATGGCTGTCATCTTCTTTCTTTTCAAGAAAACTAATTCCTGCAGCTGCCAAATATTGAGCTGCTAAGTGCATTTGCTTTTTCATATATATCTTATACTTGTGTTTTAATTTCTTGTAAGCATAAAAACATCCAATTATATAACCTTTTATAACATTGTATTATTTGATGCTCCCCTAACTTTCTAATTCACTCGCAGATAATACTTTGATTGTTTTATAGATTTTTATTTTTTGCTAAAGTTTAAGTCGAATGTTTTATTTGATGATTACAAATAAAAAATAGAAGCTTTGAATATTTCATTAAAAAATGAAATATTATCTATTTTTTCTAAATTTAATGATTTTTTCTTTTACCTGAGGGATCCTTATAAAAAAACCGATACCTACAACTACAGCATAAATAATCCATGTTTTATCTAATATTGCGACATGTACTAAGCTAAATAGTATAGCTGCATATGCATAGCTTTGTAATTTCTTCCACTTTGTTTTTAGCTTTTTCATTGCTTTTCGATTCGAAGTAAGAAACAATGGAATTAATATTATTATAGCCAAAAATCCAGTTACGTAATTAATTTGAGTAAATGTTTCTAAAAAACCTTCGACTGCAATAAAAATAATAAAGTGAAGTAAACTCCAGACTGCGGTTGCTATGCCCATGGCTTGCCTTACAAATAGATTGGAAACACCAAATAGTATAAAAAATGGTGTGCACATTAGTACAGCCGTCATCCATCGTATCGCAAATTCACCAGATACGTGATATAGCATTTCTGCAGTTGTTCTACCTTGTCCTACTGCGCTTTCGGCTAAAGAAATAGATAAGTTGGTAGAAAAATTGAAGTTTATCATCTCTTTAATCACCAACAACGGTAAGCTGGCCAATATAGTAACTATTAGCCAGCCATAGTTTCTTTTTAAAAATACCATGCTATTTTTTTAACTTAAGTTCTTCGAGTTCTTTTTCTAAAGCTTCTGCTTTAGATTTAAATTTTTCCATAGCTTTTTTCATTTGACCAACTTTTTTAAAAGCTTCTACATCTTGAACAGCTGTGAATGTTTCTTCTTGATCTTTGACTTTATACTTTGCTTTTGCGCCACAAGTTGGGCATGTTCTTACATCTGACATGATATCTTTATTTAATTTTTTATATTATTTTTTAACAGTAATCAGTACCACTTTACCACCAAATTTGTGCTGTAATTGGTATTTATTATTCTCACTAATGGCTTTTAAAAATGATTTGGTTTCTCCCATATCTGCATTATCTACATAAACTACGGTGTTTTCATTAAAATTATGTTCAAGCATATTAAATAAAGGTAAATACAAGTTTTTCCATCCATCGAGAAGTAATAAATCTATTCTTTTATTATGATTTTTTAACGTTTCCATAGCATCTCCAACTTTAACTTCAATAAGCTCATTAACTCCTGCTTTTTCAAAATTACTAATGGCTTTTTGTGCTTTAGATTTAACTAGTTCAGTAGTAATAATATGGCCTTTAGTTTCAATAATACCTTGTGCTAAAAACAAGGTAGAAATACCAAATGAAGTTCCATATTCCACCACGTTTTTAATGTTGTTTTTTGTTATGAGCTCAATTAAATCTTCACCTTGTTCTTTAGAAATTGAAAGGTAAGCATCTTTAAAATCTGATGGTTGTATAGGTCTAATAATGCTTTTTGCAAAGCCTTTTATAATTTTTAAATGGTCATACTTAGAATCGTTGTATAATTCTGTTAACGTTCTTGTTATGTGATGTTGTATTATCATGTTTTTTTTTATATTTTGAAAAGATTTGAAACTAAACCGTTCTATTTTCTGTTGATATTTTTAAATTATATATCAAAATTAGTTTAAAACAAGGTTTAACTTAGGATACATGTAGTTTTAAAAATGGTAAATATCGAACCGTTTTAAGGTTTTATATAAAAAAAGGTTATCAAATTAATGATAACCTCCTTTTGCTAAAAATCAATATTTACTATTTAATTCGCGAGATATCGCTTCATTCTCATAGTATTACCTTCAATCATGTTCGCGTAATTTGCAACAGATGTATCTTTCATAAATTTTTGCATAGATGCATCAGCATCTTCCATTTTTTTCCATTTTGCAACAACTAAAACTTCATCAGTTTCATCGTTAAAAGCACTTTCTCTACTTATATAACCTGGTTGTTTACTTGTATAGTTAGCGTCTATTTTTGCATCTTCTTTCCAAAAATTTTCAGTGGTAACTGTTGTTTTTATCTTGAAAGTTGTAATTTCTATAACGTAAGATTTTATATTACTACTACAGCTAAACATTGTTAAACTTGTTAGAATAATTAATATGTATTTCATTTTAAATTATTTAGGGAAATTAAATTTTCCATTAGCATTTTTACGGTCTTCCTCTGGTGTAATTGTTTCCATAACGTCCCAATGTTCAGCTATTTTATCATTTTCTACTCTAAACAAATCGTAATAAGATGTTGGTTCTCCTGCAAATGTTCCTTCTGTAATAGTAAGCACAAAGTTACCTTCACCTAATACTTTATGTAAGGTTGTAAACTCCATAGTAATCCCTTGTTTTGCCATAGCCTCAACCGCTTTTCCAAACCCAGATAAACCATCTCCAATATTTGAGTTGTGCTGTATATATTGATCTGCATTGAAGTAATTAGTAATTTCACTCATTTTGCCATTGATTAATACGTTGATTAAAAACTTTGAAACTAAAGCCTTATTGGCATCCGTTTTGTTTAAATCTGTAACAGTTGTAGTACCATCAATTTGTGTATGTCCACTTGGGTTCTCTGTTGTTGTTACAGTTAAATTATCCCAATGTTCTACAATTAGTCCATTTTCAAATCTGAAAATATCAAAACCAATTTTAGGTCCGAAAAAGTCGTATTGTGTTTGTGCAAAAACGTAATCTCCATCTTCAAAAGCTCTAATATTATTAACTTTAAAACCTCCTTCTGGAGCATGCTCCAGAAGCGCTCCAAAGCCTGCTAAACCATCTTCAACACCCAAATTATGTTGTATGTAATTTGTAGGATTTATGTATGCAATTGCTGTTTGATCTCCAGTTTCAATACTTTTTAAAACTGCTAGCGTTTTTTGTTTGTTTGATAATTTAACTTTTGTTTCCATTGTGCCATCATGGTTTATTTTTTCTGTAATACTTTCTTTTTTTTCAGTTTTGCAGGACCCTAATATTAATACTAAGGCCAATACTAAGAGTGTTTGTTTCATGTGTTAGTTTTTTAATGTTATAATTAGTACGGGAACAAAATTACACCATCAATAGGGTTAACTAAAGATGAATATTGACACAAAAAAGGTAAATAACGAACCTATAGCTCTAGATGTAGCTTTTTTTGAAAGAATTCGGGGTGAACCCTGTATGTTTTTTGAAGTATTTTACAAAATTGGTAGATTCTTCAAAACCTAAAGAATAAGCCAGTTCAGTACTTTTTATTTCGGAATTTATAAGTAATCGCTTTGCTTCTAAAATTACAAAAGCATCTATAAATTGCTTCGCTGTTAATGCCACTGTATCTTTACAAATTGTATTTAAATGCTTGTAAGTAATGTTTAGTTTATCGGCATAAAAATCGGCATTTCTACTTGTTTTATAATTGGCTTCTAGAAGTGATTTAAAATTTAAAAAAGTGTTTAATTTATCAGAATATTTTAAATGAAAAGTTTGGTACTGTTTTAAACGTTCTAACTTAGAGAAAATGATAGAATGTATTGATTTATATGTGTTTTCTTGGTTGTAGTCTTCATTCAAAGATGTGTACTCTTGATATAACAATTCGAAATATTTAAGTACATTAGAATCTGTAGGGACTTGAATAATTGGAGAAAAAAGATGAGAATTGAACAGTCTAATAATTTCATTTTTCGGTAATGAATTAATTTGTTTTTTTAAAAAATCTTCTGTAAAAAGAAGAATATATCCTTTTAACCCCTTGGTAAATTGAAAGGCATTAATCTGTCCTTTTGATAAGTGAATGATGGTGTTATTTTTAACGGAATGCCAAACAAAATCTACTAAATGTTTACTATTTCCATGTGTATAATAAACAATCATGTTAAACGCCACTTGGTGGGCTTTTTCAGGACTGTGATTTACGTCATTTTTGCGTTTAGCAAGACTTTCAAGAGGAAGTATTTCAATACCACTATTATTGGGTTTTGGAGAATTAAATGCAATATGTGGAATGTTTCTATTTTCCATTAGGTTTAGTCTTAGATTTTTCTAAAGTTTTTCTAATATGTTCACTATCCCAATGATTATCATAACTTACAATACCTCTCTTAAAATCTTCATTTAAAAATTTCTCTTGTTGTTCTAGTTCTTTTCTGACTTTAAATATATAATCATCTTCTCGTTTAGGTTCAGTGGCTAAACGTCTTAAACTATTTTCATCATATTTAATAAAGTTTTGTACTTGCCTATTTAACGTATACTTTCTAAAGCCCATTTTGCTTAAAACATCTTTAGCTAAAGTTAAGGATGTTTCTAAAGATTCTCTATAAATATTTTCATTACCAAGGTTAAGCAATTCATAAGCATCATATCTATTTTTGGTACGAATCATGAATTCTACATGCGGATATTTCTCCTTAATTATTTTACCAATTGCCTTTGAAACATTAATTTTATTGGTAGCACAGATAAGAATTTTAGCTTCTGCGATACCTGCAGATTCCAATAAATCTAGCCGCGTAGCATCTCCATAATAAACGTCAAAGCCCATTTTACGAAGAAAATCGACACGGTTAGAATCGTGGTCTAAAATGGTAGCCTCTACGCCATGCGAACGTAAAAAACGACCAATGGTACTTCCGAAATGACCAAAACCTACCAATATAATTTTCTGAGACTTTGCAATATGATCCATAGGTCTTTTAACAGACTCTTTTGTTCCTGTTTTTGGTAGTATAAAACGTTCATTAACAATACCTATTATTGGTGTTAAAGACATGCTAAGTGCCGTTATTACTAACATAATATCCATTTGGTCTTGTTCTAATATATTAAGACCAGAGGCGAAAGACAGTAATACAAAGGCAAATTCGCCAATTTGCGCCAAACTAAAGGTAAGCAATAGATTTTGATCTAATTTTAATTTAAATACACGCCCCGTAATATGCAAAACAACCGCTTTCAAGATGATTATTGCTATTAACATACCTCCGATTTTTAAAGGACTATTAGCTATGACAATAAAATTAATTGATGCTCCAACAGCCATAAAAAATAAGCCAAGCATTAAGTTTTTAAAAGGTTCTAGTGTGCTTTCTAGTTCGTGTTTAAACTCACTGTTGGATAATACAACACCGCCTAAAAACGCACCTAAGGCGGGACTTAAACCAACAAACTCCATTAATAGCGAAATGCCAAAAACAATTAAAAAAGCAGCGGCTATTAGTAGTTCTCTTACTCCTGTTTTTGCCACTTTCCGAAGCATTGGCACTATTAAATAGCGACCAGCAACTATAATTACAACTACCGATAAAATAATGGCTAAAGTTTGTATACCCAACGGTAAATTATCTAATAAATTGGTATGCGCACTTTGATTCTCTGAAGAAGCACTATTATTTGTATTAGATAGTAAAGGAATAAAACCCAACATGAAAATAACAATAATATCTTGAAATAGTAAAATAGAAAATGATGAGGAACCAAAAGTAGTATCCATTAAACCTTTTTCTTTAATAGTTTGCATAGCAATTGCTGTAGAAGATAAGGCAACGGCCATCGAAATTACTAGAGCGACTTTCCAATCAAAGCCCAAAATTGTAAAGAATATATAAGAAAGTAACATGGTGCCACCTACCTGAATACCACCCATTCCCACAATGGTTTTACGCATATTCCAAAAGTTTTTAGGTTCTATCTCTAAGCCTATTAAAAATAACATGACCACAACTCCAAACTCAGCAAAATGTAAAATATCTTCACCTTCCTTTCCTATAAAACCAAAAACATAAGGACCAATTAAAACACCGGCCAACAAATAGCCTATAACCGAACTTAACCCTAAACGCTTTGCTATAGATACACAGATAATGGCACCTGCCAGAAATACAATGGCTTCAAAAAGTATACTTCCTGTCATAATATTTAAGAGTTATTTAGTTCTGGTATATCATTCAAAAATGCACATCCATTAAAATCGCCTAAGGTATAATCTTGCTGTAATAAATCGATTAAATGACTATATTGCTTAGCATGACTGGTTAAAGCGTCATGATCTAAATTATGTGTTCCCATTACAGTAAAAGGCGGAAAATACGTCATGCCACACAAATGAGCCGTTTGCTCAAAAGGTCTCAAAAATTGATTAACAGTAAAGCTATTAGTGCCCTGTGCGCAATACAATTCTCTAGACCCGCCAGTTGTGATTACATTTAAGCAAATTTTAGATTCTAGAGCATTGGTGTTTGGACCGTAAGCCCAGCCAAATTCTAAAACCATATCAATCCATTGTTTCATTAAAGGCGGACAGCTATACCAGTAAAATGGATGATGCCAAATAATGACATCGTGTTGCTTTAGTAATTCTTTTTCGACCTCTACATCAATATGAAAATCAGGGTACCGCTCATATAAATCATGAAAAGTAACATTTTCCTTATTTTTTATATGTTCTACAAGTATTGTATTTGCTCTAGATTTTTCGAACTTTGGATGTGAAAACAGAATTAATATTTTTTTCATAGAGCTATTAATTAATTGCTGAGCAGCATTTAGTTTAAAGAGTTAATTGGATATTAAATCGAAAGAAATTTTAATACCTTGTATTATCATACCTGTACCGATAATAGCAATAATTAATCCCATTATTTTTCCAATTACGGATATTACATTATATCCAACAAACTTAACGATATGGTCGCTTAATTTAAAGGTGAAATATGTTATTAAGCTCATAGACCCAAAAATAACAATTACCAAAAACATTTGTAATGGTGCAGCGTTTGATACAAAATTCATTGCGGTAACTATAGTCCCTGGGCCAGCCAAAATAGGTATTGCTAATGGAGAAACTGCAATATCTTCTTCAATATGTACATCGTTCAAACTCTTTACATTAGATTGCTTAGATTGTAACATCTCGAAACCTATAAAAAATATTAAAATTCCACCTGTAATTTTAAAGGCAGGAATACTAATATTGAATAGTTCAAAAATATATTTTCCTAAAAGAATAAATACCACTACAATTATAAAAGCAATGATATTTGCCTTTTTATTGATGGCATCTTTGGTCTGTTTATGCGCACCTTGCGTTAAGGACACAAAAACAGTCATGTTTGAAATAGGGTTAGTAATAGCAAAAAAACCAGTAAATACGGTTATTGCGAAGGTAATTAGGTTATCCATTTAATGCGAAAATTTGAATCTAGAAAGAACTTGAATTCCTTCTGTTTCACCAAATCAATTTTAATTTATTTTTAATATTTATTTTACGAATTGGTTTAATATAAGAAATGCTGAGATTAATTAAAAAATTAATCTCAGCATTTCTTATTCTAACGTAACTATTAATTTTATTCTAACTTAATTAGGGCACAAAAAAAATCTCAATATCTGAGATTTTTTTAATTTAATACTTATGTGAAATGTTAGAATTTTAAACTTTCTAAAAAATCATTTACTTTTTCCTTAGATTCTCCGGTTTTTTTCTGGATTTTCCCAACTAATTCATCTTCCTTACCTTCTTGATAATCTAAATCATCATCGGTTAAATCTCCCCATTTTTGCTTTAGTTTACCTTTAGCAATATTCCAGTTTCCTTTTAATTTGTCTTCTATCGCGTTCGTCATTTTATTTGCTTTTTTAAGTTAAATAAACCATTATTGGCTTACACTTGTAAAATTAGAGCTAAACCACGGTTTATCTTGACGCTATCGATTTAAAATTTAGTTCAAATCAGAATGGCGGATATTAAACTTCTTATTAATTCTAATAGGTTTGCAATTTTTTACAAGCCCTTTTTTAATGTTTAGATTGTAATCATTAGGTTCCCGCCGGAAACGCTACTTATTTAAAAGTGTTCTATTATAGCGCCGAGCATTGTTACTAAAGTGTCACGATTACTTTACCCACTGTTCTTCCTTTTTCAACTTCGGTATGTGCATTAGCCATATCTTCAAAAGCAAACGTTTTGTAAATGTTTGGTTTAATGCTACCGTTTTCTAACATTTCTTTTAAGGTGTTCATATCTTCAGCACTAGAGTGTACTAAAATGTCTGAAACGGTTTTGTTCTCCTTTTTGGCAGATGCTTTTAAGTCATCTAAATCCATACCTACTGTTGTATAAGCTGTACCACCGCTTTTTAAAACTTTTACGGAATTTTCTAATACTTCACCACCTTGCGTATCTAATACAAAGTCGATATCAGATAAAATTTCTTCAAACTTTTCAGTATGATAATCAATTGCGTTATCTGCTCCAATAGAGGTAACAAATGCACTGTTTTTTGCCGAGGCAGTAGTATTTACAAAAGCTCCCATTGCTTTTGCAATTTGGATAGCAAAATGCCCGACACCACCAGAACCTGCTTGTATCAGTACTTTATCACCTTTATTAATCCTTCCTTCTAAGATTTGCAGTGCAGTTAGAGCAGCTAAGGTTGTAGCTGCAGCCTCTTCAAAAGAAACGTTGTCTGGCATTATAGCTAAATGTGCTTCTGGCGCAGCAACAAATTCCGCGTAAGCGTTACCTACACCAGGGAAGTTTACCATACCAAAGACATTGTCGCCTATTTTAAAATTGGTAACATCAGTACCGACTTCTGTTACGGTTCCTGCTATGTCCCAGCCTAAAATAACAGGTCGTTTTTCACCATACATCATATTCAGCATCTTATCTTGATACTTTGGTTTTACATCTGCCGGGTTTAATGAAATAGCCTTTACCGCTACTAATACCTCGTTATCTTTTATGCTTGGTTTTGCTACTTCTGCTAAATGAAGGTTTTCTGGTCCTCCTGCTTTTTCTAATACTATTGCTTTCATAGTGTTTCTATTTTTAAATTATTTTTTATTGTAGACAACGGTCATTCCCTTGCCTTGCTTAAGTGTTAAGCGCATTTTGGTGTCGGTTACTTCAATTACAAGTTCATCATACCCTAAATCCAGATCTCCGATTTTGCTGGTTCTGGTGAAGAAATTATTCTTCCAATCCCAAGTACCTGTCAAAACTTTACCTCCAAAAACTCCTAATATTTGTCCGTCGTGAGTAGCAACAGATTGCCCGTCTTTGTCACCATAAAAATTATCGGCAGCTATCTTTAAATATTCTTCTTTTGTGTTTATTCTTTTCCAATTTTCATCTACAGGTATAGCTTCACTAATCGTTGATGGAAGTGTGTAAGATGCTATTGAATTACTAAATAGAACCGGAGTAAATAACACATTGTTTTCTATAGTAATATCTGCTAAACCTTTCGGAAAGTTCCCAATTAATTGTCGCGTATTTTCATTTATAAAAAACAAATCACTAACCGTACCTCCTGTTACTAAAAAACCATCATTAACAGCAGTTAAACCGTCTAAAGCTCCTAGTTGATAACTGCTTTTAAACCGTGTTATCGTTTTATCTTTTAGGTTAACTTTATATAGACTGCCAAACTTATCTGATGAAATTTCTAAAGTCAATTCTTCACCAAAATTTGCAATAACCAAGTCTTCATTTTGAATATAAAGTCCGTTTGGATGCTTAATTTCAGGGGATTGAAACCAAACCTCTAATTTGTTATTTACTAATGTGAAAATTTTACCACTTCCTATATCAGAGATAAAAACCTGTCCGTTTTTAGAAACCACTACATCATTTAATGACACAACATCTGGAGAAGTAATGCTATTTACGACTTTTCCATTTTTAACATTGATAATATGTAGCTCCTTACCATCGCCAACGTATAATTTGTCTTGATATAGTGCTAAGCCTGCAGGCGAATTTAAACCTGTTACCCATTTATAATTATCAACTTTTCCGTCCTTTGAAATTCTACTTATATACCCTTTGTTATTTTGATTTACGTTAGAAACATATAACCAATTCTCTGTTGGTGATGCCACAATAGACTCAGGCATAGAAAAACCATCTAACTCCCAGTTTTTAACTAATTGCTGTGTTGTATTTATGTGATTAGATGCAGTATAGTTTGTTTCTTCTAAAACTTCCTTTAAAGTAAAAATGCCATTATTTGCAGCTGGAAAGCCCGTATACAAGCTTAACAAAATCATAGTTTCAGAAATCTCATTTGGCGTAGCCCCTAAATTTAATGCAGCCTTTATATGCGACTTTAACTGCGACTTTGCATTAGCTTGTGTAGTAAGACTAGCTATTATTAGTAATTCTTTGGTTTTAAAATCTATGCCTTTTCTGTTATAAATTTCTCCAAAACCATAGCGAATAATATAATCTGCCATATCTGGAGAGACACTTTTAAAAGCTGCTTCTAATCCTTTTGCAGCACCTTCACCATTAACCTCATTAACAATTTTTACGCCTGTTTTATAGTTGTCTTCTTTTGTGTTTTGCGCAATACCTGCAAAAGAGAAAGACAATGCTAAAACTAAAATGATGTACTTTTTCATAATCTTCTTATTTTCCGTTTTGCTTTGCTGTAGCTTTTGGAGCTGCACCTTGCTTTAACGTTTTGTTTCTGAATTTTTCAGTTTGAGGAAGCTGCAAATTGACTTGGTTTATTTCTTGAATTTCTACTTGAAGTTTATCAAACTTGATATCTTCTAAATGTCCTCCCAGTGTTATGTCTTCAGACAAAAAGTGAAAGTGCATTCCCGGTATCACTACGTTTCCAATATAATCTGGCGTAAATAAGCCTACTAAAGTTCCTTTGATATTTTTTCTAGTATACATTACTCTTGTATCTAAATATTCAAATAGAGAAACATCTTCATTTTCTACTTTATGTGCCGATGCCATTTTTAGATATCCAAACTCTCCTTTAATTCTGTAGGCATAAAAACTATTTTTAGAAGTGGAGTATTTTTGAAGTTCTTTGTTTAGTTCTTCATAAGAGGTCATGTTTTCAACGGTTACCGTTTTTTTAGGTTGAAAATTAATCATCGTCATATTAGGCGATTCTAAATCTTCTGGAGCCTCTTTAATTCCGCCTTCCGCGTCAATAGTATATACCACACCATCTACAGCAACCAACTCACCTGCTAGGTGATTAACGGTTCCGATACCAATATTACCTTGCTGTACCATTTGTTCTGGCGTAAAATCACCTTCATATATACTATTTAACAATGCAACCGTTGGCGCGTATTGATGAATGGTATTTTCCGTATGTGGTGCTAATCCGTTTTCATCTACATTGTGTGGATGTGGGTGTTCGTGATCGTGCGTTTCTAGCGTTGAAACAACCTCTTTTTTGTCCTGATTTCCGCAGCTTGCTAAAATCGCCAAGGAAACTAATAGAATTGCTTTTTTCATAAGAGTACTTTTTAGTTGATTATTTAATTCTCTTAAATTTCTCTAACGAAATTCATATACTGCTTTAAATCACCAATGACAGCATCTTCCATTAGTTTGCCTGTTTTTACTGCATAAGGTTGATTAAAGTGAATGTCCCAAACATCAGATTCTTTTCTCCAATGCTCGTAAACTGCTAGGGTATCCACTTGATTATCTACTGTGTATAAATCAAAAAGGATGTTGCCATCTTCCTCTTTTCTTGTGTGGGTAATGTGATCTTCAAACTGTTCAAGAAGTGCTTCTCTAAATTCCGTTTTTAGTTTAAAAATGAAGAAAATAATAAATACGTCATCTTCAGGATTTGCAGATTTAGAATGGTTTGGAAGTGGATTTGTATCGCCTAAAAAGTAGAAATCTGGAGCGGACTGTAAGGCGGTCTGTCCTACTTCCATTAACTTTTTGGTATGTGGCTCTTTATCGTGAGATTTAATAGCAGCCTTGTCTGCCCAACGTTCGTAAACAAAAAACACATTGTCTTCTGCTTTAGATACAAATACTCTTATCTCTTTATTACCAGCCTCTTTTTGGGTTGCCGCTTGTACTTCTTTAAGCGTTGCTGCAAACGTGTCTTTATGTTCTGGTTTTGCAGTAAATTTTACTATTGTACTTTTCATAATAATGTTCTTTAGAATTGAAGCACCTTTTATTTTAATGGGGTAAGTGGTACTTTTTGAATGATTGTAACCTCTTTTATTTTTGCAAATCGGTCGTTTGGATTATCCTTTACAATCCAATGGTGAGAAGTAGTTGCTGTTAATTTTTGATCCTCTTTTGTTACCCCTTTCCAAACAAAATCTACATGGACTTCATATTCATTTTCTGAAATTACTTTTACTGTAAAATTCTCTGGAAAATGACTGCTTTCCTTCAATTGCTTTGGCGTTCCGTTTAACCATTGTTCTAATTGGTTTATGGTAACAATAGGTTCGCTGTTTGTTGAAAAATTAAGTTTAAATCCATCTGTTAATACCTCTTTAAAAGGCGCAACATTACCATCTAACTGTTCCATATTTAAGAGCCAGTAGTGCATAAGAGATAACATTCGGTTTTCTGGATAAGCATCCTCAAACGTTGGATCTTTAATCTCGCCAGTAGGGTTAATATTAATTTCTGTAAACACAGGTAAAAGCGCACCAGGAACCTCTTTTAAAAATGTGCTGTAATGCAAAGGATAACTGTCATTAGAACCGTCTGACTTTAAATTTTGATATATAATATCAGCTTCTAAATTAACAGTACCGTTCTCTAATTTATTAACTACTATATTTTGAATATGATGCGCATTTTTCCATCCTTTATAAACTTTTAATCTTTCAGGATAATTCGCTTTGCCTTGCATTTCTCCAGCTGCAGATTTCATTTTTATATCATCTGCTAATATTTCTAACTGATTTTCTAGTCGCTGTTTATTTTCAATATCACGTTCATAAAAAAGATACCAACGGTGATATTGTACGATAGCTGCGTGAATAAGTTTTGTGTTTGTTTTCATAATATATTTAGTTTTAGAAATGAATTTTTTAATATCATTGGCTACTTCTTCCGGAACTTCTAATTGTGGAGAGTGCGATGCGTTTTCAATAACGACTAACTTCGCATTGGGGATATGGTCTCTGTAGTACTCTGCCACATTAAACTTTACCACTTCATCGTGTCTACCTTGCAAGACTAATGTGGGTACTTTTATAATTTGTACATCATCTTTAAGATTGAAATATTTTCCGTTTTTAATTGCAGGAATTAAAGAGCCGTCAACAAAATCTTTGCTGTTGTTAACCGTTTCAATCATATAATCTGCTATAGGACCTGGTAGATCTGGTACTTTGTAGAACACTCGTGAAAGCACAGCATTCAGCTCTTCTTTATTCTCAATTTCTTTACCAAAACCGCTGTACACCACGTGGTCATCTATTTTAATACCCGCAGCATCTAGTAAAATCAGATTGCTAAGATCATTAGGATATTTAATAGCGTATGCTGCAGCAGTATGTCCGCCCATTGAGTTACCTACAAGGCTAAATTGATTTACACCAAGTTTTTCTAAAAAGGACTTCAGAAAAGTTGCTTGACCGTCTATTGAATAATCAAGTCCTTCTTTTCTTTCATTATCGCCGTGTCCAGCCAAATCGGGTAGAATTAAATGATAGTCTTCTGATAAAAATTTAGCAGTTTGTAAAAAACTACTTTTATCATCTCCCATACCGTGAACAAGAACAAAGTCTGGCTTATCATCTTCTCCTTCACTTTCATAGAAATGAACAGTGTAGCCATTTATTTCAATCGTTTTTTTCTCAAGACCGGCAGCACGAGCATAACTGGTATTTGTTTGGTTTACAAGAACCTTTGGGAAAAAGAAGTATATGACTGCTACAGCAATCACTAATAATCCAGTAATTCCACCAATAATTTTTAAAAGCTTCTTCATAATTTCTAGTGGTTTAAATTTGATTATAACTGAGTAATAACTGTTTCTTCAGGAAACCTTGACTTTGGTAATTTTGCATTAAAGTCACTGACTTTTCTATAACCTAAAGACACAACTGCTAGAGTGGTGAAGCCTTTTTCGCGTAAGCTAAATTCTTCATCTAAGGCTTTTACATCTACACCTTCCATTGGGCAAGCATCAATACCTAAGGCAGCTGCACCTAATAAGAGTGCCCCCATATTTAAATACACTTGCTTTTCCATCCAGTGTGGTAAATCTTTAAGGTCATAGCGGTGAATGTTTGCAAATAGCATACGACCACCGTGCATTTGATCTTTAAACTCTTGTGCTGCAAAACGACCATCTTGGTCTTCTTGTTCAAGAATGCTGTTCATATAATCATCATCTGCATCTGTGCGAGCTGCGATAACAATTACGTGAGATGCGTCTAAGACTTTTGGTGTGTTGAATTTGAAAAATCCTTGTGTCCCTTTTGCTATTCGTTCTTTACCTTCTTGAGTATCTGCAATTAAAAAATGCCAAGGCTGTAGATTTACACTAGAAGGACTTAAACGCAGTACATCTTTTATTTGTTGAAAATCTGCATCTGATATTTTCTTAGTTGCATCAAATTCTTTTGCTGAGTAGCGGTTGTTTAATATTTCTGTTAGATTCATTTTATGATTTATTTAACTTGTTGATTATTAATACTATCAAAATTATAGTACAAATATAGATATAGAGTTGATACGTGTCAATAACGGTCAAGAAGTATAGTATACAAAATAATTCTTAATTGACTGAATATCATATATTTAAATACATGATATTTTACTATAAAAAGTATAGTTGCATACTATAGTAAAGCTTTATATCTTTGTCAGATATTTAATATTTAAGAAATGGACAGAAAAGAACTGTTTGAAAAGAAACCAAAAATTAAAATCAACGATAAAATATCTTACTGCCCAACGAGCGCTGCAATGGAATTGATTGGTGGAAAATGGAAGAGTGTTATACTAACCCATTTAATAGGCGACAAAAAACGCTACAATGAGTTACGTAAAGAAATTCCTGGTATTACTGAGCGCACGTTGAGTTTACAGTTAAAACAATTAGAAGCGGATGGTATGGTAAACAGAAAAGTGTTTACTAAAAAACCACCTTTAAAAGTAGAATATACACTTACAGAGTTTGGACAAACATTAGTTCCAATTCTAAACCTAATTGTTGATTGGGGATTACATGCGGCAGAAACAAAAGGGGAATTTTTATTTGAGGAATAGAAATAAGAAAAGGCAACCAATAGGCTACCTTTTCTATACCGAATTAAATAAACTTATATGATACTTTGGGTAATACTTAATAATTCTTCAACTTTACTATCATCATAAGCATCAGGATGTGCATTACTAAAGGCACCTTTATCATTATCAAAATACTTGCCTGACTCGTTTTTATTTGCCTCAGACATGGCTAAATCATAAAGAATATCTACACCTTTTTCTGCTGGAGACCAATGTTGTCCATAAGCTTCTTTAGCCATTTTAGTATTCAATAAAGAACCAGGATTAACAGCAATTGTGGTCATATTAGGGTGCTGTTTTGCAAAATGAAAACTCCACATGGTTAATGCCAATTTACTTTGTGCATAAGCATCGCTTGCATTAATAGAAACAGCTCCTGTAAGAATCCCTTTTTTAACTGTTGATTGTGCAGCAGAACTTAAATTGACAATTCTTGTTTCTGATCCTTTTTCTAAAATAGATACAATAGATTCCGTTAAAATATAAGGCGCTAAATAATTAACAGACATTCTAATATCTAATCCGTCTTTTGTTTTCTCCAAAGATGTTTTAAGTATTCCTGCATTGTTTATTAAAATATCTAAACTTGATACTTCATTTTTAATTTGTGCTGCTAGTTGTTTTACAGCATTTAAATCTGAAAAATCGGCAACAAATCCTTTTATATTTTCGTTGTTTGAAGCGTTTTTAATTTCGGCAATAACACTGTCTACTTTAGCTTTGCTTCTACCATGAATATATACTTCATGGCCTTCTTTAGCTAGTTTAAGAGCAGTAAGTTTTCCTATACCGTCTGTACTTCCTGTGATTAATATGGTTTTCATTTTTGTTATGTGTTTTATATGTCACTTGATGCTTGCATCCAAAATGCTTTCAAAAAGTTTTAGACTGCTCTCAAAATGACCTACTGCTTTTATTGCAATGTATTCTATTTTTTATTCTTTTTAAAACGGTGCAGCTGTATCTTTTGGACCATCAGGTAAGCTCCAACGTTGTCGCGCTGTAACGCTTTCTAATCCAACATCTTTGATTGTGTTACTACTGATATTTCCGTAGCTACTAGTGCTACCACGAGGAATTTGCATTTGATCTCCGTATAACCAAACTACCAAGTTACTACGTTGTCCGCTAGTAATTGGATGTGTAGCATGTGGCACATTACCTCTGTGCAGGATTGCTTTTCCTGGTTCAAAAATGGTTTGCACTGTATTTCCTGAAGCTTTATCATAGAAATCAACTTCTGATCCTGTAAATACTTCATCAGGTAAGTTAATATTAATATTTAAAGTAGCTGCTGAAGCATCTGTGTGTGCATGTAAATCTTTATCCTTATCTGGATTATATTGAATTGAAAAACCAAAAGTTTGGTTATCGTAACCATAAGTACCAAGCAATAAACGTGCAATTGGACGCATAAAACGATCCATCATGTCGTTATAAAAGGCTTGAAAACTTGGTGCAGCTAAATGACCTTCAGAACGCTCATCTAACATCATTCCATAACGATTTAATTGTATGCCATAAGGTGCACGCTTAGGAATTTCAGAATTAACGACAGCTTCTAAATACTTACGGAATTCTGCTAAGCGTTCTATATCAAAAAACTGTGCAACATAAACACCAGGAATAATTTCTTCCCATAAATCGGCAACAGCATTTTCTTTTTCTGGGTTTTCCCAAGCGTCATTTATTGCTTTTCGCAATTTTGGATCAAGCAGCGATTCATCAGGAATTAGTAAATTGTCTTTGTTTTCCATTTCCCATGTTGCCCATGCTTCTTCCAATAATTTTCTGTTGCTATTCCAAAAATGAGATACAGAAGGTTCACGTTTTAATGAAGCTTCGCGAGTTGGTTGTGTAAGTGCACGTGCTTGTTCTAGTGCATTTGTATTTGTTATTGTTTTCATGATTTATATATTTTAAATAATAACTACTGTTATTGTAATTGTTTTAAGCAAAATTAAGGCTAAACGATAGATGGTGTTTGGTAGTAAAAATGGTAGTTTTAGTAAAAAACAAGGTTTGCAGTATGTAAATGAAAAATGCCCCTAAAAAAGAGGCATTTTAACTACTAATCAACTTAAAAGGATTTATAAAAAATCCATTTATTTTTAATGCTCTACCACTATTTTTCCAATAGCTTTTCCGCTTGCTAAATGTGCATAAGCATCTCCAACTTGTTCTAATGAAAATTGATTTTCATCTACAATTGGGGTTAAATGTCCTTCGTTTGAAATTTCAGCTAATGTTTCCAAAATGTTTCCGTGTTTATCTCTATTAAAATTATGCAACATTGGGATTAACATAAATACTACGTGTAAGGATGCACCTTTAAAATGTAATGGCGTTAAGTCTAACTCACATAATGAAACTGTAGTAGAAATATGTCCATTTAAAGCAACTGCTTCAATAGAATTAGTAAGATTTGCACCACCAACCGTATCAAAAACCACATCAAAACCACCATTGGTATATTTTGCGGTATAATCTGCTACTTTTTCCGTTTTAAAATCGATAAAGGTTGCTCCAAATTTTTCTACAATAGCTTTTTGATTATCGCCTGTACCTGTAGCAAAAACTTCAGCACCAAAATATTTAGCCAATTGTACAGCTAAGTGTCCAACACCTCCAGAACCACCATGCACCAATACTTTTTGTCCTGCTTTAACTCCTGCTCTTGTTAAACCTTCGTAAGCGGTAATTGCTACTAGTGGTAAAGCTGCAGTTTCTCGCATGGTTAAATCTTTTGGCTTATGCGCCATTAAATTACTATCTGCAACAATATATTCGGTTAAAGTTCCTGGTAAATCTGCAAGTCCGCCAGCACAGCCATAGACTTCATCTCCAACAGCATAACCTGTTACTCCTTCTCCAACTGCTTCTACAGTTCCTGAAAAATCCATACCTAATAATGCTGGAGCAGCTGGTGATAATGGTAAATCTGATCCCATATTTTTAATCATAGTATCAATAGTATTTACGCTTGATGCTGCTATTTTTACTAATACGTGATTCGCTTTTACTTCTGGTTTTTCTATTTCAGAAACTTCGAAATTTCCGTTTTCTCCGTATTCTTTAATTAACATTGCTTTCATTTCTATATTCTTTTTTAATTTAAAATTATTGTTTTTTTTATTAATTTACTGCTTGAATATCCATTACCATTTGCTCCCAATTCTTTTGATTGTTATGATCAAATTGAGCACCATTATCATCTGCATACTGAAAACGTTTTACTGCTGGTGTTTTACTGGTTGCCTGAAATAATTGATATGCCTCTTCTTTTAAAGCTTCTTTTATTGGTAAATCTATAGATGCATATACAGCTCGCTTTGATGCTGTAATAGAATCTGCTGGAAATTTTGAAATACGCTCTGCCAAAGCCTCCACATAAAGACCAATTTCATCTGCATTTAAAGCTTTGTTTATGGTTCCGAATTTTTCAGCTTCGTCTGCATCCCAATCTCTAGCACCTAAAATAATTTCCAATGCTTTTCCTAAACCTGCTTGTCTAGCCATACGTGATGCGCCACCACCACAAGGTAAAATGCCCATACCTACTTCCATTTGCATGAATTTGGCTTTTCCTTTGGCTGCAAAACGCATATCTAAAGCCAATGCCATTTCGTGTCCACCACCACGAGCAAAACCTTCAATTTTTGCAATGGTTGCTTGTGGTACATTACTTAATCTTTCTAAAACAGCTTGTAAGTCTAATAGCTGAATTTCATTTCTTGGAACAGCTTCTGTAGATAAATCTTTTAATAAATCGGTATCATAATGACAAACCCAATATCCTGGATTAGACGATTCAAAAACGACAACTTTTACACTTCTATCGCGTTCCAATCGTAAGCAAAGACTGCTTAAATCTGCTAGCATTTCTTGTCCCTGTACGTTTACTGGTCCGAAGTTAATGTCAACGGTTAATATTGCTCCTTTTTGTGTTGCGGTAAATGTTTGAAAATTCTTGTAGTTCATGATGTTATTTTTAAATTATTGTGTGTTTATTAATTACACTGCAAATTTAAAATAGACACCAAGCTTTTATTTGGTAGAAAACAAAGTGGTATTAGTAAAAAAAGAGGTTTCTTATAAAAACTAACCTAAAAATTAGGCTAAACTCGCTTTAAAAGCACTTAAACTTGTGCCTTTATAGGCTTGAAACGTTTTGTTTAAATGACTAGAATCTGTAAAACCGAGTTCTGCAGCAATTTCAGAATATTGCAAATCGGTATACTTCAATCTAGTCTCAACAAGTTTTAATTTGTAGTTGATAATGTATTTTTTTAACGACACATCGGTATGCTTTTTAAAATATTCGCTGATGTAATTATCTGCCATATGAAATTCTTCTGCCAAACTTTTAGTGGATAATACTTCAGAATTATAAATATTAGAATGAATATAATTGATGATTTGCTGAATTTTTGAAGACTTTACTTCCTTTACCGAATCTGAAGTATTTATAAACTGGATATTTCTGGCTATTAAATGAAGGATTACCGATAATGAATTTTCAATAATAAAAATATCGAAAGACTGTTTGTTTAAATATTCGGTAGACACCATATTAATTAAGGATACTAAATGCGATCTATCTGCATCGGTTTCAAATTGCATTTCACGTAGTTCGTGACTTTCGCTATTTAGAATTTCTTCAATTTTTCGAAACCAATCGTTTACTGGAAGATTGGAGTTTTGCGAACTTGTTTTTCTAAAAAAACTCTTTAAAAACTTTATAGCTACTGTAGTTGTAGCCGATTCTGCATTAACGATATAAATATCATCTGGAATAAAAACAAAGACACTATTTGGCGTGTAATTTACCGTTTTACCATTAATTTTTATGGTTCCTGTACCTTTTTCAAAATAAAGAATTTCGAAAAAACGAATAGTAGTGTATTTACAAAACTCAAAAAATGTTTGGTCTTTGTATTGCGCAATGACGATATTTTCGATAATAGTTCTTGGTATGTAAATCTTTTTTTAAAGGTACTAAATATTTAAAATAGAAGAAGCCACAACATGGTGACTTCTTCTTGCTATTAATCAATAATTAGGGATTCAACTATATTCTTAATTTATAAGTTATTTTGATATCACTTTGTAATTCCCATTGCTTCTAATGTAAAGCACTGTTTCTTTTTCTGCTGAAATGATGGAAGTAGCATTTTCTTCTGCTCCAAAATAAGATGGTGCGTTTAATTCTTTTTTATCTTCTTTTTTAGAAAACTGGTGTGAAATTCCACCAGAAATTACAACTGCTCTAAAATTTGGACTTAAATTTTTAATTTTCCCATTGAAACCAGCTGGTAGTTTTAAAAGTGTAGCACGTAATTGATTTTTTTCGTGGCTTCCCCATAAAAAAGCAGTTTCTACATTACTTTTTTCTGAAATCCATTCAATATCCTTAGCGTTTAACCATACTAAATTGGTTTTATCTACATTAATTGGTCTTTCCCCATTATCAAAAGCTTCGTCTGTTGGTTGTACTAAATATGGACCTTCCTGTATATCTAAAAAAGCCATATTTTTTTCACCTTCTGCTGCAGTAATATGTGCTTCTCCTGCTGGTTGCTGCCAATAAGATCCAGCTGGTAGCCATTGCTTTTCGGCTTGTTCATCATCATTATGCAATAAACCTTTAATAACAACTCCACGATAGGTAATGTTGTGAATGTGTGGTGGCGAAGAAAACCCTTTATTGAATTTCACTAAAAAACCTGCAGGTTCGTTTTTGGTTCTGTCTCCCCAAAGTTTTCCTGCAGCTGGACTTTTGTCTCCTCGCAACGGATTTAACCAACCCCATTCTACATTATCTGCAGTTACTACTTCGTTTACAGACTTAATATTGTCTGTTTTTGGTGTTTGAGCGTTTGCAAAAATACCTGCGACTAGTGCTAATGCGATTAAAATATTTTTTTTCATGCCGTTTGATATTCAGTTTTAATACTGATCAATTTTATTTTTTCGTTTTCTTTAAATACTCTGGTAATTCTTTAGACAACCAATCCTGACGCACTGGAACATGCACATCTAAATCTACGGTTTCTTCTAAAGCCCAAAACTCATGTGGTACATTTTCAGGAAAAACAATAACTTCTCCTGCTCCAACTTCTACAAATGTTTCCTTTCCATCTATAATAGTTTTTATTTTAACCTTACCAGACATGATGTAAGTAATTTGTTCGTTTGGATGTTTATGCCAAGGAATATGCGCATCTTTTTCTAAATTAAAAATGGTCATTTGTCCTTTTTCACCATGAAACCATTTGCGTTTTATACCTTTGCCAATGGTTTCCGATGCCATATCATCAAAATTAAAATGTTGCACTTTTGATGTGGCTACAGAATCTATTGTTGTTACTTGTGCATCAGCTGTATTATTAATTATAGAAATAATTAAAGTTAATGCTACTGTTAGTATGTTTTTCATTTTTGTAAAATTTATTAAATCTAAAATCCTTCTAAAACAATTTTCCCTTTAGCTTTTCCTGTCTCTAAGAAAGCATGTGCTTTACGAAGATTTTCAGCATTTATGGTTCCGAAATTTTCACCTAAAGTAGTTTTAATGGTTCCGTTGTCAATTAATTCTGAAGCTTTGTTCAAGATATGGTGTTGCTCTATCATATCTTCCGTTTGAAACATAGCACGTGTGAACATTAATTCGATATGTGTAGAAACTGCTTTTCCTTTAAAAGGCATCACGTTTAACGATTTTGGATCGTCAATAAAACCGAATTTACCTTGAGGTTTAATCAGTTTTACAATTTCATCTACATGATGTTCTGTAGCATTTAAACTCACTACATATTCCGGAGCAGGAATGTTGTATTTTTCAAATTCTTCGCTCAATTTATTTCTGTGATTGATAACCGTATCTGCGCCTAATTCTTTTAACCAAGATGTGGTTTCTTCGCGAGAAGCAGTACCAATAATATTTAATTTTGTTAGCTTTTTAGCCAATTGAACCAATATAGAACCCACTCCACCAGCAGCACCAATTACCAAAATCGACTTGTTGGCATCATCCTTAGTAACTTGTAATCTATCAAACAACATTTCGTAAGCTGTAAGTGTGGTTAATGGTAAAGCAGCAGCTTCTGCATAAGATAAGCTTGAAGGTTTTTCACCCACAATACGCTCGTCTACAATTTGAAATTGTGCATAACTCCCTTGTCGCGTAAAATCTCCTGCATACCAAACTTCATCTCCAACATTAAACAAGGTAACGTCTTCACCAACTTCTTTTACAATACCTGTTGCATCCCAACCAATAACTTTCCAGTTGTCACCTTCTACTGGCATTCCTGCACGTACTTTGTAATCTGCTGGATTTACAGAAATCGCTTTAATTTCAACAAGAATATCTCTTCCAGTTGCTTTTGGCGTTTCTAATGTTATATCTTGTAAAGACTTTACATTCTCAATTGGTAAATTCTCTTTGTATCCTATTGCTTTCATCTTACTTAATCGTTTTTGAAATTATATTACTGTGAAAATTTCGCTTTCTGCTAATCTAGATTTTGGAGTTTTATCTGTTGAATTAAAATCAGAATCTGCTCTGTAACCTATAGAAACAGCAACTAAAGCTGTGAAACCTTTTTCTCTTAAACCAAATTCTTCATCTAATGCTTTTACGTCTATGCCTTCCATTGGAGTTGCATCAATACCTAAACTAGCCACACCTAATAAAAAGCTTCCTATGTTTAAGTAAACTTGTTTTTCCATCCAGTGTTGTTGGTCTTTTAAATCGTATTTATGAATCCCTGCAAACGCTTTAACAGCTCCTAGGAATCCATTTTTTATGTCTTCACTTGGGAATCTACCATTTTTATCTTCAGTATCAGCAATATGTTGGTAATACGCATCATCTGCATCAATTTTTGAACAGAATAAAACGACTGCTGAAGCATTGGTTACTTTAGGCTCATTAAAATGAAAGAAACCTTGAGTTCCTTTTGCAATTCGTGCCTTACCTTCTGCAGTTTCTGCAACTATAAAGTGCCAAGGTTGCAAGTTTACACTCGATGGGCTCATTCTTAATAAATTTTTGACTTCTGCCATATCTGCTTCAGATATTTTTTTTGTTGAGTCAAATTCTTTAGTTGTGTATCTCCAGTTTAAAATTTCTTTTAAATTCATTTGTATGTATTTTTTATGTGTTGATTAATAATTACATTGCAAATATATATACGTATTCTCCTTTTTTTAGTGTACAAAAAAAGGTAATGCAGGTACAAAAAAAGGTTTTTTAAGGGTTTTTTCTTAAAATTTTCCTAAAACAAGTAGAAAACACTGTTTTATGACACTTAAACATACATTAACTAAACGTTAAACCTTTATTAATACTATAACAATCATTTAATCAATCCATCTGAATGTTAAATTAATTCTAGGTAGAATCTGCTTTTTGGTTTTAGGAATTTTATGTTTCCAATTATCTTGTGTAGCGCCTTGCATAATTAAAAAGCTTCCGTGTGCTAACGGAATATCAAGACGCTTTAAGTCTGTGCGCGTGGCGTGTTTTAATTGAAAAGATCTTGTTTCACCAAAAGTAACAGAACCAATAACCGTATTTTTACGTTGGTCGGGCTCATAATCTTGGTGCCAATCTACACTATCTTTGCCGTCTCTATAATAATTAAGTAAACATCGCGGAAATTTGATATCTACCTCCTGCTCTATTCTTTCTTTAATAAATAGTAAATCGGCATTCCATGGAAGCATTTTACTTTCACTCTCAGCATAAGCTACTAGTTCATTTCGGTCTCCATACCAAGCCGTTAATCTAGGTAAATCTACTTGTTTTCCATAAATAATCATCTGGTCTTGCTCCCAAATGGTGTTTTTAAGTAAGCTTTCATATAAACGATTACTTTCTTGTATACTGAAAAAATTTTCGAATAAAACAACATCAGCTCCCGGTAAATCAAATTCCGTTTTTATAATTTCATTTGTAGAAAATAAGTTAGGTTGTTTAAATAAATTCATCATTATATTTTTAAAGCTTAATCAAAAAAAAAAGCAAAAACTAGCATTTATGTTTTATCAATTTCAATTTTATTCTGCTTAATATCTTTTATAAAATAACCAAGCATAACTATAATAAAAAATAAAAATGGTAGCGACGTTATAATCAATAACCGCTGTGCGGCCTCCAAAACATTTACATGAGGTTTAATATTACCTAGAAGCACTAAAGCAATGGTAGCTAATAAGATAAAAACAGACCAAATTACACGATGTATTTTACTCGGATTTCTAGCGCCTTTATCCGTAAACATGCTAAGCACAAACACCGCAGAATCTACAGAAGTAATTAAAAAACTAATGAGAAGACCTATAGATGTTATGTTTAGAAATGTAGCATAAGGATACTGCTCAAAAAACACAAAAATTGATGAAAAAACATTACTGAATTCGTTATTGTATGTACCCAATTTTTCAATTAATTGAAAGGCCGATGTTCCAAAAACAGAAAACCAAAAAAATGTTCCTAATGATGGAATAATTAAAACACCTAATAGCAATTGTCTTATGGTTCTTCCTTTAGAAATACGAGCAATAAAAATACCTGTAAAAGGTGCCCAAGCCAACCAAAATGCCCAATAATAAAAGGTCCAACCTGTTAAAAATTCTAATCCAGGATTATAAGCTCCCATAGCTAAGCTAAGAGGAACAAAATCTATTATATAATTATAGGTTGCTGTAATAAATGCAACTAAAATTTGCTTAACATCACTGCTAAAAAAAATAAATAATAAGATTGAAAACGTGACAATAATATTTAGTTTAGAAAATATTTTGATGCCTTTATTTATACCTTGCCAAGCGGAATAACAAGCTACGGCAGAAATTAACACACATAATACTAGTGTTGTTATTAACCCGAAACCTCCATTAAGTACGTGATTAATGCCTCCATTAATTTGGGTTGTTCCTAAACCAATAGCAGCAACAAGACCAAACACTGTTGTTATGATAGTGATAACATCTATACTATTTTTAAGCGTTCTACTTTTAAAATGATCTTCGATGGTCGCGCTAATTCTTACTTTCTTTTTTTTTACATGTAAAGCATAGCCAACAATTACTGCAAAAAGTCCATAAAAAGCCCAAGCCGTAAATCCCCATTGATAAAATGTAAACTCTAGCGCTAGAGTTTCTGCCGATAAATTAGAAATAAAAGGCGGATTTTGTTGCATAAAAACAGGTTCTTGCACAGCTCTTAATAAAATACCCGAACCCATTCCTGCGCTATACAACATGGACACCCACGACCATAGTGAGTATTCTGGTTTACTATTTGGTTTACCCAGTTTTATTTGGCCGTATTTAGAAAATGCGATAAGCAATAATGCTAAAACACAAGCAAAACCTATATATAAATAGAAATAACCAAAATAATTTCTCACCCATAATGAAGTGCTTTCGATTGCGTTGTAGCTTATTTCAGTAGCAAAAAACACCACTAACGTAAAAGCAAATATGATGCTTATTGAAATAGATAGAATGGTATGCTTTTTAAGGTATTCTAAAATCAATTTATAAAGGTTTGTGTAAAAATAAGAATTAGTATTTTAAATTTTAATAACTATTTTTCGATTTTCTATGGCAAATATTACAACTATAGATCACTTTAAAATGTATATTACACGGCTAATTTGGTATAAATAAAGGTTTGTATTATGCTAATACAGGTTCATATCTCAATTTTATCTAAATTTGTAATGATTTTTGATTAAACCCTAATAAAATGCAAGTAATTGAAGCTTATCAACCTTTTGAAATACAAGAAATTGAATTAACAGATTGGAAACAACGCCCCGTTAAAAACAATTTTTTTGAATTAGTATTGATTAAAGAAGGAGAAGGTATACAATGTATTAATTACAATGAGCATCAATACAACAAAGGTAGTATCTTTTTGTTACCACCTTTAAAATGCCACTCGTTTACTATAGAACAACCCACACAATTTGTTTTTTTAAAATTCACAGATTCCTTTTTTAAAACGGCGAACCGTATTACAATTGATAGAAACGAATGGTTTAAGGAGGCCGCATATATATTATCTAACTACAACCAACTACCTGGAGATATTATTAAAAATGATTTAGACAGAAAGCATTTGGAAAGTTTAATAGGTATGATTTTACTTGAATCTCGAAGCTATGAAGAATCATCTATAAATTTAGTAACAAGCTTAATGACCAGTGTTTTAGAAATACTAATACGCAACATCAAAAAAAGTAGTTATTTTGAATTGCCTAAAAATAAATCCGATGATAGAATTACGAAAATGTTGACTTATATTAATGAAAACATTGATAAAACAGAATTGCTTAAAGTCGAAAACTTAGCTGATGTTTTTATGATGTCTCCCACTTATGTTAGTGAGTTTTTTAAAAAACAAGTACATATGTCTTTGCGAGAGTATATTATTAAAGCAAAACTTAAACTTGTAGAAATACGCTTATTGAACTCTGATTTCACATTAACACAAATTGCAGACGAGCTTGGTTTTACAGATGTTAGTCATCTCTCTAAAACCTTTAAACGCTACGCTGGTACATCTATCCGAGAGTTTAAAAATAATGGTGAATACATGCTATTAAAAAGAGGTGCTTGTGCTTCTAGTATTAGAGCTTAACGACTAAATTATTTCTTACTTAATAATATTTTTTTGATTTCTTTTAAATCGTTTTCCATGGTTAACTGCCTTAACTTTAAGGCTTCATTTTCAGATTTTAAAACTTGAATTTCTTTAGTTTGTTGCTGAATAGCTTTTACCATTGGCGCCATTAAATCGTTATACCTTACACTTAACATGCCTTCGGAATCTTCTGTAATAATTCCGTTTGTTTTAGAGCTACTTGTTTTTAAAGCTTGCTTTAACTCCTGAGCTATAAAACCGTACTCTAATTTATTCCTTTTGTCGTTGTTTCTAAAATAAGATACTGGGCGTAATTTATTAATAAAGTCTAATCCTAAGTCTGAATCTTCAATAGTATTTTTCCATCGCTTATCTGATGTTACCGTCCATGCTACTTGCACGCCTGCGTATGTTATTGCTGTCCCACCAATTCTTATTTGGTTATCTGCTGCACCGTTAGGAACATTAGACAAGTATCCTATCGCAATATTATTACTTCCTGTTGTTGCATTATCTAATGCTCTGTGACCAACAGCTGTATTACCGCTTCCAGTAGTTAATACCCTTGAAGAATGATAACCTAAGCTAGTATTGTTATTCCCTGTTGTACTCAAATTTAAGGCAACATAACCCAAGGCAGTATTATAATTTCCTGAGATATTATTTGGTAATGAACTATAACCCGATGCAGTATTACCAATTCCTGTGTCATTATCGTTTAACGCTGCCCCGCCTATAGCAATATTGTAGTTTCCTGAAGTATTAGAGTTCATTGTATTAACGCCTATTGCTACATTACGAATTCCATCAATATTTCCACTCATAGCCCCTTGCCCCATAGCAACATTATAATTTCCAGATATATTATTCAGCATCGCATTTAAGCCACTCACTGTATTCCCTATTCCTGTAGTGTTGTATAGCATAGAATTTAAGCCGCTTGTGGTATTGTTTGATCCTGTTACATTATTACTAAGTGCATTTACTCCAATTACTGTATTACTAGACCCTGTTTCATTCAATCTAAGTGATCCCGTACCTATTCCCGTATTGTTATTTCCTGTACTATTAGTGTATAATGCATTTGCTCCCACAGCTGTATTAGATACTCCTGTTAGATTAGAATAAAGTGAGTTCGATCCAATAGCGGTATCGCTACTTCCTGTAGTATTACTAGTTAAAGAATTATACCCGTTGGCCGTATTATAACTTGCTGTTGTATTAGATGCCAAGGCATTTACTCCTGTTGCAGAATTATAATGCCCATTATTGGTTGAAAGCGCTAACACTCCTAAAGCCACATTACTACTTCCAGTTGTATTCGATTGAAGAGTGTTTTCTCCAAATGCGGTATTGTTGCTAGCTGTTATGTTCGATTGTAAAGCATTTGTTCCCATTGCTGTATTTCGAGTTCCTGTTGTATTCGAAAAAAGAGAATTTGATCCAACTGCAGTATTATTATTAGCAGTCTTGTTGGAATACAACGCATTAGTACCAACAGCAGTATTGTAATCACCTGTAGTATTAAAAGTTAAAGATTCTGAACCACTTGCTGTGTTATGTGTTCCTGTTGTATTATCAAATAAAGAGAAAATACCAGTTGCAGTATTATTAATTCCTGTTGTGTTTTTTGTAAGCGACTGAATACCTATTGCGGTATTATTTCCTCCTGTAGTATTTTGATTTAAAGTTAACGACCCAACTCCTGTATTACCAGAACCAGAAGTATTATTAACCAATGAACTAGATCCTATAGCTGTATTAGAACTCGCAGTATTTGCAATAAGCGTATTAAAACCTACTGCGGTATTACCACCTCCACTTAGGTTATCTCTTAAAGCGTTTTGTCCAACAGCTGTATTTTGTGCTCCAGATGTATTAGAAGACATAGCATTTACACCAAAACTAGCATTATCTGTACCTGTAGTACTAAGCGGTAAACTATTAACCCCAAATGAGACATTATTAGCATCTAATAAACCAGCCTGTACATTATTGCGTTTAAAAACTAAATCTTGATCGTCTGTAGTTCCAAGAAAATTGACGGTTTCATCAGTTCCTACATTTCCTAAAATACTCCAAGCATTATCTACTGCATTAGAAGTTGCAATTTTTAACCACTCGGTCCCACTCCAATAAAAATATCCTGGAGTAACATCTCCCGTGGTGGCTGTATTATAAATTAGTAAACTTGATACTGGTGAAGCTATTGTTGTGTTATCTGTTGATGATGATAAACTAATTCTTGGAATCAGTAAACCTCTATCTGAACTGGTAACATCCAAAATAGCCGATGGATCGGGAGTGACTGTATTTATGCCAACTTGAGAAAACGCATTTATGGCGCAAAAAAATAATAAAAGAGAGAGAGATTTCATTTTTAGCAATTTCAATTTGAGAATTGCGAATTTAATCGATTTTTTATAACCGTTTATCGATTTTAGATGAACGGTATAATTTTTAACATAATTTTAACGTTTTAATGTTTTTGAAGTCTGTTTGTCTGTTTTTTTTAAAGATATACTCCAAGTTTTTCTTTAAAAAAAGTTGCAATGTGCACAACATAATTTTTGTTAAAACAACATTGTAATCATGCAAGAAACACTCAATTTTCTAATTCAAATGAATTAGAAATACGCTAATCATGATGTAAAAATTAAAAACAGACACTAAAAAATCAAATGCAATTACAACTTTTTAACGGTCGAATTCTCATATACCAAAAGCTAAATAAATAAGAATTGGTTTAAGAGATTAAGTTTAGATTTTAAAGTACCTGCTTTTTTTTTAGGAACCTTTTTTAAATAAAATATTCTATTTCATGATTTCAAGGTTTACAATTTTTTCGTTTGTTTTTATATACATAAGTAAATTTCCCGATAGCCATACGCTGTGATGCATCTTTAGCTCGATTTGCTAAAGCGCCTTCAAATAAACTATAAATCGTTGCTAACCAAAGTTTTAACCAACGGTTAAAATGATCTTGATGCATACCATAATTTAAGTTTTTATCCACTGTTATGTGTGCTTGGCTGGGGTTTCCTTTAAAACAGGCTTCTCCAAATAACCTAGCAACCTAGAAACCGGTAAGCTTTTCAATATGTGACGGCCATTGTTCATCTGTTAAATGATGATTAAAAATAGAGCCTAACAAATCATCTTTCCTAACAACTCTATAAAATTCGGAAACCAATATATTTACGTCGGCTCTGTTTTCTATTTGCTTCATTTTAAATTAATTAATTCTTTTTTCTTTTTAAACAGTATATAGTTTCGCTTATAGTAAACCAGCAGAAATAAAATATACCTACAGAGAAAATCACATCACCTATCATACGCATCCATTTTAAAGTTTGAACGGTTGGAGAATATAATAAATCTGCACTACGAGCAAATGAATATCCTTTGGTTATGGAAGTATAAGCTTGTATAATTCCAACAGGTAACATACTAAAAACAACCATGGCAACTAAACCAATGTTTAAGAGCCAAAAGGCACGTTTTAGTTTTGTAGACTTCCAAACACGATCGGAATAAAAACGTAAGCAAATTATTATGAATCCCATACCAAGTATACCATATACTCCAAATAATGCGGTGTGAGCGTGTACTGCTGTAGTATTTAATCCTTGAATATAATACAAAGCAATTGGGGGATTTATTAAGAAACCAAACACACCTGCACCTACCATATTCCAAAAAGAAACAGCGATGAAAAAGAATATAGGCCATTTGTATTTTTGCATCCAGTCGTGTTCTTTTAAAATATTCCAATTTTCACGAATTTCAAAGCCCATTAAAGTTAATGGCACCACTTCTAAAGCACTAAATGTTGCCCCTAAAGCAATAGCTTGCACAGGTGTTCCCGAATAGTACAAGTGGTGAAGTGTTCCAATTATTCCACCTGCTAAAAATATAGTTGCCGATGCAATAGACGCTCTCCCGGCTGTTTTGGCCGAAAGAATCTTCATTCTTAAAAAAATAAAAGCAATAATTACGGTTGCAAAAACTTCAAAGAATCCTTCTACCCAAAGGTGAACTAACCACCATCTCCAATAGTTAATCACTGGTAAACTACTGTTTTCACCATACATTAATCCTGAAAAGAAAA
Organism: Algibacter sp. Ld11; assembly: GCF_045066735.1. Classification (NCBI taxonomy): domain Bacteria; kingdom Pseudomonadati; phylum Bacteroidota; class Flavobacteriia; order Flavobacteriales; family Flavobacteriaceae; genus Algibacter; species Algibacter sp. Ld11. The sequence goes on from NZ_JBISHH010000004.1 coordinate 139,120, forward strand.
ACATACCAATAGCAATTACAGATATCAATAATATAATTAGTAAATGTTTAGAATCGTCGTTTTTCTTAATCGCAAAAACTACATGTCGACCAACCATAATTACCCATAGAACAAGGCCAATGGCTAAAAATAATTGCCAGAAACGGCCAAGGTCCATATACTCATAGCCTTGATGACCAAAGAAGAAATTGGTTGTTAAATCTAAAAATTGGTGCACACCTAACCACTCACCTATTAATGATCCTAAAACAATAACTAGTAAAGCCCCAAAAAGAAAGTTTATTCCAAATACCTGAAATTTCATTTCTTTACCACTTATCATAGGTGCTAAAAATAAACCTGTAGCTAACCATGTTGCAGCAATCCAAAATACAGCTAATTGTGTGTGCCAAGTTCTGGTAATAGAATATGGTAAAACACTAGATAAATCCATACCAAAAAACGCTTGGCCTTCTACAGTGTAATGTACTGTTAAAGCACCTAAGACAACCTGTAACGCTATTAATAATGATATGACAACAAAATATTTTAAAACTGATTTTTGAGATTTTACAAGAACAAGTGTATCTAGCGGATCTTGTTTTGGATTTACAATAGCATCTCCTTTTTCATGTTTTCTAAGATAGTAATACGTTAAAATCCCAATAAAAAGAAGTAAAAGCACTACCGAAAATCCAGACCAAATTTGAGAATCGGCAGTAATAGTATTACCAATTAATGGCTCGTGTGGCCAATTGGATGTATAAGTGTAATCTTTTTCAGGACGATTTGTACTTGCCGCCCAAGACGTCCAAAATAAGAACGCATTTAATTGTTCTAACTTTTCAGCGTCTACCAAAGCTCCTTTTGGAATAGCATATTTTTCGTGTCCTTTAGTAAAAATATCAGCATAATGTTTTGCGTTTTCTACAATAGCACTGTACCGATCTTTTGTAATTGTAATACTCTCATTTGATGAGTTATACGTATTTGTTTTTATAGTTTTAATTAAACGTGCTTTCAGTGCTGCTTTAGGCTCAACTCCTAAGCTTTCATAACTTGTATTAAAGTCTCTTTGCGACCAAGTTTCTAGTAAAAAAACAGCTTCTTTGTGTATCCAATCGGCACTCCAATCTGGCGCCACATAACTACCGTGTCCCCAAATAGAGCCCACTTCCATACCTCCAATAGACTCCCAAACGTTTTGTCCTGTTTGTATATCTTCAATAGTAAATACGGTTTCGCCGGTTTCTTGTATTATAACGGTTTTAGGAATTGGCGGTTGTTTTTGATAAACTTCTGTCCCTACCCAAATTAATGCGATAAAGGATAGTATTACGACGCTGGAAAATGCGATCCAAACTTTTTTCATTGTGATTGATTTTTATTAGTTTCAATAAATAATTATAATTTAGCAACGTCTTCTACACGTTCTACGGTATCTGCAATAGAAATGGAGAGTCTAACTATAGAATTTTTCAATCCCTTTAAATCGTGAGGTACATTGGCATTTAACGCCAGCAGTGCTCCCTTTTTCAATATCTTTTGTTCTCCACTTACACCAAACTCTATTTCACCGTCAAAAATTTCAACTATTATTGGATATGGTGCTTTGTGCTCTTTCATCAGTTGTCCTTTTTTTAAAGCAATTCTAAGTTCTTTTGTGGTATCTGTTTTTAATAATAACGTTATACTTGGTTTGTCTTCGGTATAAATAAGTGCTTCTAAAAGTGATACTGTTTTCATAATTATTTCATTTAAAGTGTTAGTAATATGTAGTTGTGTTTTTTTTTCATCATTCGCTCTATAGTAGAGTAGAAGATCTTTTTATCTTCTTTATAATTCTAATTAGAGGTAATTCCAGAAATATTTTACTTCGCAAAGATAGTTTAATTTAATAAAAGACAAAATTATCCGCTATTAAAATATTAGTTCTTTCTTCTCTTGTAAAGTTTAAACAAAAAAAAAGGAATCATTTCATATTGAAATAATTCCTTTTCTCTTAAAATTTTATACTTTTTTATCGTCTTTGATTCTGCCCTTGTCCTCTTGGCGGTCTTTGCCCTCTGCCACCTTGTCCTGGAGGTGGCTCTGCAGGGTGTCTTTCTTCTTCAAACTCTCCCATTAAACAACGTCCTACATATGGATATGAATCTGTAACCATATATACATAACCTCCATTAACATAAACACCATTACACTCATCTAAATCCCCTAAACCTTTAACGTATTCCCAATCGGAAACAAACGTACCATCAAACTCATTATTTTCTAACTCCACATCCAGGGTGTTTTTAGGATTGGAATACGTACAATCTGTAGCAGAATAAATCCCATCTATTATTTGAAAACTAGGTTTAAACGCTCCACTTTTTGAATAATAAATAGGAAAACCATCCTTAGCAAAACCAAGATGCACCAAATCTTCTCTCGAATCAAAAGCTTCCACTAAAGCCTCCGAAATACCGTGATAATGATATTCGCCTGTAGGTTGCACGTGGGCGTTATTAAAATCTAAACCTAAGTTTATTAAATCTTGTACTGCTTCAACCTTAAAATTCTCTCCACTGTCGCAAATAACCATTTCAGCGGTTTCTGGTTCAAATTTAACACCGTTTAATGCAACGCCTGGTTCTCTTGCCCATTTAGCTACACCCGTAAAACTTGGTTTTAACGGAATTCTGTACGTTTTATTTTGGGCAGAAATAGTATTTGGGTTTCCTTTTCGTGGATACTCACCAGTTGCATGATTTGGCAATGCATTGGTTGTTATAACGCGATAATCACCATCTATAGCAAGTGTTGTTTGCGTACCATATTGAGCATCGTTAATAGAATAATTACCAAAATAGTTGTTTGCAATCTCTGTTGTTTTTTGTTCTGTAGCTGTATTATTTTTTTGCGCATGGCAACCATAAAACAAGATAATAAGAGCAATAAGTAAAGCAGTTTTATAATTCATTTTAATTCTCTTTTTAACTTTAGATTAGAAAAAACAGAAATACTTGCGGCACTATTTCTTTAATTTTTTGAAAACTTTGTTGTATTCAGAAAAAAGCCTCAAAATTAACATAAAAAGAAAGTGATGCTTGATATATTTGTAATAATGCTAAATAACTTATTTCATGATTTTAAAACACTTACAATATAGTATTCTTTTTTTAATTTTTGTAGGAAGTACATTAGTTAACGCTCAAAATTCTACCATAGAAATTAAAGGTAAAGTTATAGAAGCTGAAAGCAAACAAACCATAGAATATGCTACAATTTCTATACTAGATACTACTACCAAGAAACCACTAACCGGAACTATAACTAACGAAAAAGGTTTTTTTTCTATTGATGTAAAAGCAACTAGTTTTTATATAGAAGTAAGTTTTTTAGGTTTTACTACTAAAACATTTAAAACCTTTACAATAACAAATAATACTATTGATTTAAAAACCATTAATCTCTCGGAAGACTTAGAATCTTTAGGTGAGGTTTTGGTCAGAGCAGAACGATCGCAAACCGAATTTAAATTAGATAAACGTGTTTTTAATGTGGGCTCAGATTTAAGTGCCACTGGTGCTGGTGCATTAGAAGTTTTAAATAATGTGCCATCTGTAAATGTTAGTATTGAAGGTGAAGTAAGCTTGCGTGGAAATTCGGGTGTGCAAATTTTAATTAACGGAAAACCTTCTGTTTTGGCCAGTGCCGACGGTAATGCCTTAGGTACAATTACAGCTGATATGATTGAAAAAATAGAAGTTATTACAAATCCCTCAGCTAAATATGATGCTGCAGGAACTTCTGGAATTATAAATATTGTCATTAAAAAATCTGAAAAAAAAGGTCTAAATGGCTCAGCCTCTATAAATGTTGGTGTGCCAAATAGTAATAGTTTTGGATTGAGTTTAAACCGAAGAACCGAAAAATTTAATTTATTTAGTCAGTTAGGGTTTGGTTTACGCACATATCCCGGAGAAACGGAAAGCATTAACCGAGACCTAGTTAATAACACTGAAATAAATAGTGTTGGTGATAGCGAGTTTGACGAAAAATTCAGCAACTTTTTGTTAGGTACCGACTACCATATTAACGACAGAAACGTTATTACGCTATCTGGTTCTTATGCATACGAGGTTGAAGATCAAAGTTCGCAGCAAAACTATACCGGTTTAGATAACACTAACACCATAACAGACGCTTGGTTACGTGATGAGAAAACAGAAGCAACGAACCCAAAATTACGCTATGAGTTACAATACAAAAAAGATTTTAAGCGCCACGAAGATCAAAGTTTACTCTTCAGTGCTTTGGGAAGTTCTTTTAGAAAAGATCAAACCTCTAATTTTATAAACACCACACGTATTGGTGATTTACCAGATGAAGTTCAAAATACTCGAACCGACTATAAACTAGAAGATTATACCTTTAAATTAGATTATGTACATCCTTTTTTAGAGCATTATACTATAGAAACTGGATCACAATATGTTATTAACCAAGGCCCTAACGATTTTGCTGTAAGCGATTTTGAAAATGGAGCTTGGATAGATAATATTGATTTAACGAATGTGTTTAATTTCGATCAGAATGTACTTGGGGTCTACACCACAGTAGCTTATGAAGCTGATAAATGGGGACTGAAAATGGGTATTCGATTAGAAGATACTCAAATTGAAACGTTGCTCGAAAACACCAACGAAAAAGCTACTAAAAATTACACCAACTTCTTCCCTAGTGCGCACACATCCTATACTGTAAGCGATAATTTTTCGTTACAAGCCGGTTATTCACGTCGCATTAATCGTCCAAATTTACGGTCTTTAAATCCTTTTTCTAACATTCGGAATAACTTTAGTATTTCAACAGGAAACCCAGATTTGCAACCGGAATACACCAATTCTTATGAGTTAACCACAATCCATAAAATTGGAAAGGCCTCTTTAAATTTTAGCTTATACAACCGTTACACCACAGATGTTATTGAAAGTATTACTGAATATGAAGATGATGTTAGTATTTCTCGTCCTGAAAATATAGGTACAAGTAATACCACTGGTTTTGAATTTAACGGAAAATACAATCCTATAAATTGGTTTTCTTTAAGTGGAGAATTTAATATTAATTTCTTTGATAGAAAAGGTGTTTTTGATACAGAATCTTTCGATTTTAAAGGGAGTCGATGGACAACGAGTTTAACATCTAAATTTAAATTACCTTTAGATTTCGATTTAGAAATGTCTGGAGATTATCAATCTAAATATAAAAGTTTACAAGGTGAAACCTATGATAATCTCTATGCTGATTTAGGAATTCGGAAAAAGATTTTAAAAGGAAAAGTTATCTTGAATATGAGTGTTCGAGATGTTTTTGCTTCTCGTGTAAATCAATCGGAAACTTCCCAAACAGAATTTTATTTATACAACAGCCGTAAAAAGGGCCGTTATATTACCTTTGGTGTAAGTTACGGGTTTGGAAAAGGTGAAGCTATGGAGTTTTCTGGACGTAGACGTTAATTTATTTTATATGAAAAAAATTGTAATGTTCGCTCTTATAGTAATTTTGGGTGTATTAATGTCTTGTAAAGATCAAAAACAATCTATTCTAGTTGAAAATGTTCCGGTTGAAACCATTATTATGGAGGTGCCTGCGAAAAAAACAGATAGTATGATTACAAAAGATTTTGTTCTTGGCAAGTTCGATTATAAAGCGCATGAGGCTTTTGAAAAAGTTAGCGCATCTCATTCATCTAAAACTATTTATTTAAATAAATCATGCTACAAAGCTTTTAAAGCTATGCACAAACAAGCCAAAACATATGGTATTAATCTTATAATTATATCTGGAACTAGAAATTTTTACGAACAAAAAAGTATTTGGGAGCGAAAATGGAAAAAATATAGCAGTTTAGAACCTAAAATTCGTGCTTTAAAAATTTTAGAATACAGCTCAATGCCAACATCATCGCGGCACCATTGGGGTACGGATATGGATTTGAATAATTTAACAAACTCATATTTCGAAAAAGGCGAAGGTCTAAAAATATATAATTGGCTTTTAAAACATGCCAAAAGTTACGGTTTTAAGCAGGTTTACACCGAAAAAATAAATGGAAGAACGGGCTATAATTTGGAAAAATGGCATTGGTCTTACATGCCGTTAGCCGAAACTTATTTAGAATTTTATAATGAAAATATAAGTTATACTGATATCATTGACTTCAAAGGATTTGAACAAGCCCAAGAACTAGATGTTATAAAATATTACGTTAACGGAATTTCTAAAAATTAAAATTATCTTAAAATACCATTTATGGATTTAATCCAATCGTTAATATCAGTATGGTTTGTATTAAGCGCTACACTGCCATTACCGTATGGTGCGTAAATATTTTCATTAGTTACCGAAAAGAAGCCAACACAAGGTACTAAAGCCGCGCTTGCTAAGTGCATTACACCATTATCGGCGGCTATAAAAATACTAGTGTTTTTAATTATTCCCGCCATTTCACGAATATCCTTACTATAAAAATTTAAAGATTGAAAGTCGATTTTTGAAATGTTTTCGATTGGCAACATTTCAATAATATTAAAATCAGGATACTCTGTTTTCAGACGTTCATAAAAAGTGTTCCACCAAGTTTCAGAATAACATTTATCTCCGGTGGCATTGGTATAAATACAAATAGTCTTTTTATCATTCTTAATAATATCATCTAAAATAGTTTTTCCTTTTGCTATTTCACCTTCTGTTAATTTAATATCTAAAACAGGAATTGGACTATCGTTTTTAGGAAAACCTAAGCGCTCTAAATTATATCTTAAATTATAAATAGGGTATTTAGAAATATGTAAATGATCGCTGTATGTATTTTGAATACTTTCATTAACATCACCAAAAACTTTTATTTTAGCCTTTGCGAGATTAGTTAACAAGCGTCCAGACGAAGAATTTTTATCACCATTAATAACTAAATCATAAGAAGTAGACTTAATAGAAATCCAACTTTTAGCATATTTAAAAAGGTTATTAAAGGGTTTTCTAGGTAGTTGAATAATTTTAGAAACCTGTTTGTAATTTTCAAAAACGGGATAAGCCACTCCGCCTTTTACAAATAAATCAATTTCGCTATTTGGAAACGTATTTAAAACTTCCTGAACCAATGGTGTTAGTAGTAGTTGATTTCCTAAACGATGATTAGGTCTAATAATCAAAACACGTTTTATATCGGTAACTTTAAGAGTGCCTTTTGCTGGCTCAGTATAAGAACTGCCAACATTTTTAGTAATGTTACGCATTACTTTTCTTCTTACTTTATTTACACGTGTTTTAAAAGTCATCTATTAAATTTCTAGAAATGAGATTGCAAAATTACAAATAAGCACAGAGGTTGGCAAAAAAACAATTACGCCTTATATTTTTCTTTGTAAAGTACGTTTAAAATAAGTCCGCCAATAATTAAAGCAATACCAAGTAAACTCCAAAACGTGTAAACTTCATTAAAAATAAAAGTTCCAAAAAGTAAGGTGAAAACGACTTCAATATATTTTAATGGAGCAACCTGAGTTGTAGATGCTATTTGGAAGGCTTTAGTCATGTAAACTTGACCAAAATAACCAAAGACACCAAGTATACCTAACAAAAACCACTCTTTGCCAACTGGCCAAACCCAATTATTAAGTGCACCGAAAAGACCAACTAATGTAGAAATAATCATAAAATAATTTACAACGACTACTGGATGTTCACTTTTTCCAATTTTACTCAATATAATATAGACTAAACCACTAAATAAAGCTGAAATAAATATTAACATTAAACCATAACCACTCACCTCTTTATCAAAACCTTTTAAAACTAATACCCCGGCAAAAGCCATAGCGAAAAAGAACCATTGCATCAGTTTAATTTTTTCTTTTAGTAAAAATACCGCAAAAATAGCCGCAAAAATTGGTGCAAGATATCTTAAAGAAACAGCACTACCAATAGGCAGGTATTTAGTTGACATAAAGAATAAACTCATAGATGTTACGCCTACTATTCCACGTAAAATCAATAATTTTTTGTTTTTACCGGCAAATGAAATTTTGTTTTTTAATAAGAAGCCAAATGTAAAAAACAGCGAACCAACAGATCTAAATAATACAATTTGAAAGGCGCTGAAATTACTTAAATATTTTACTGTGGTATTCATGCATGCAAATGCTAGTGTGCTAATAAGCATGAATTGTATTGCTTTTTTAACGTCCAATAGATCGGGGTTTAAATTTTCGTTTTGAATTTATAAAATATACGCCTGTTAATAAGATAACGGCAGCAATAATAGATTGTATCGTTAAATTTTCGTCTAAAATTAACCAACCTAAAAATAGAGCGATAACGGGGTTCACGTAAGTAGAAGTTGATACTTTTTCTGGTGAAACTTCTTTTAATAAGTAGTTAAATGCCGTAAAAGCGATAATACTTCCAAAAATGATAAGCAAAAGCATAGACCAGAGTACTGGCGTACTCCAAGTAGTTGGTGAAGTCCACTCTTCTCCAAAACATAAGCTAGCTATAGCCAGCATTATGCCTCCAGAAAGCATTTGATAACCTGTGTTTACAAAAAAGTTTTTTGGTAAATTAGCTTTACCTACAAATATAGAAGCGTAAGCCCAGCTAATCATACATACAAAAATCATGATCATGCCAAGTATTTGACCATCTTTACTAATTATTTGTTTTTGGCTAACTAATAAAAATATGCCCAAAAAGCCTAAAGCTACGCCAATGTATGACATGGCAGATATTTTTTTACCTTGTAAAATTCGCATTAAAATAAGAACAACAAGTGGTTGAGCAGAAATTTCTAAAGCAGTAAAACCACTATCTACAAACCGTAAGGCCCAAACCACAACACCATTACCAAAAGCTAAAAAAAGAAAACCTGCAATAATTGTGTTTTTTAGTTGCGTTCTAGTAATGGAGAGATCAAATTTTAAAATTTTAGCAATTGTAAAAATAAGAATACTCGCCGTTGTAAAACGCATGGAGCCTAACATAAAAGGAGGTAATTCTGTTACCGCAATTTTATTTAGTAAATACGTAGATCCCCAAATGACGTAGATGGCAAAGAAAGCCAACATAATAGAAATCGATTTACGAGAAACAGCCATTAAAAACCTTTTTAAAAAGAAATAATCCTCACAGTTTAACTGTTGAGGATTATTTTAAAATTTACTTTAGATAAAACATGTTAAGCTCTTTAAAAAGAACTATTTACGAATGTATTATATTTTCTTTACTCGAACGGCATTCATACCTTTTTGACCACGTTCAAGATCATAAGTTACTTTGTCGTTTTCTTCAATATCGTCTAATAAACCGCTAACATGAACAAAATACTTTTCTTGATTCACGCTATCGATAATAAAACCAAAACCTTTAGAATGATCAAAAAATGATACTTTTCCTTCTTTAATTACTGGTTCTTCTTCAATACGGTCTTCCTTTTTAGGGATTCCCAATTCAATACTTTCGGCTTCAACCTTTTCACGCATTGCCGGATCTGGTGGCGTATCGGTTAAATTCCCGTTAAAATCTACATAAGCAAATTGGATGCCTTGTGGGTTTTCTTTAGCTTCTGCCCTACGAGCGTCCTTCTTTTTTTGCTTTTCCTCTCTTTTCTTTAAGCGTTTTTTTTCTTTTTCAATTTTGTTAAATGTGACTTGCGATTTTGCCATAGTTTAAAATATCCTACTTTTTTTTGTAAATTAATAAGGGATAAAGATACGGCTTATTTTTATGATGTTATAATATTCAGGGGATTAAAAATGAATTCGAACAAAAATAGTTTCAAATTTGAAATCCCTTATTTTTAGAGACTTATTTGCTGTAATCATGAAATTTATACTTTTTATTTTCGTTGTCTAAGGTCTTTTTCGGTAATAAAACCATCTTTATTGGTATCTCTTTTATCAAAGTTCTCTTTTAGTTTTCCTTTTGCTTCTGCCCTAGCAATCTTTCCATCTTTATTAGAATCTAATCGTTTTAGCATATTTTCAAAATTAGAGCCTTGGTTGTTTTTTGCATTATCTATTCGTTTTTGTGTTTCTAAAGTGTCTCCATTTTTTGGAAACGTCATTAAATCTTCAGCATAAAAAACAGCGCCTTTGTAATTTTTACTTAATTCTTTAGTAGTAGCTACTTCATCAACATTAGTAAAGTTTAAATGTGTTAAAACTAAGTTTTTAACTTGCCCTTCATTTGCCATTCGAGAGCTTTCGTCTAAATTTACATGTGCATGGGTTTTATTACCTCTATTTTTTCCATTACCTATTCTTGTATTCGATTTTCCTTGTTCTATAGCGCCTCCAGAATCTATAATTAAGTAATCTGCTTGTTTTGCAAGTATGGGTAAACTTTGAGAGTACGATAAATCTCCTGAAATAACAATAGATTTACCTCCTGCATCAAAACGAAATGCCATGGTTGCAATTGTATGGTTTACGGGTGTGCAAGAGATTTCAATATCCCCAATAATAAAGCTTTGGATGCCTTCTAATTCGTTTAAAGTAAAATTACTTGCAACATCGCTAAAAGTTCGTTGCTTCTTAGATAATCTATAAGCTATATCTTCTTCGTAATTATTTAAAATGCTATTGACCAAATTTGATGTTGGCTTCGGTCCTACAACTTGAAACTGGCCTGCAGCTAGCAAAGTTTTAATAAAAATTGGCGTAAACTCTTCATTATGATCTAAATGGTGGTGCGTAAAAAGAAGAGCGTCTAAATCTTTATTTTTCACTTGTAACTTGTCTAAATTACCCTGAGTTCCATTTCCCATATCCACTAAAATTTTAGTGTTTTTATAAGAAATTAGAACAGAAGGTCCTGCTCGCTCCGTATTATATTTAGGTGAACCTGAACCAATAATGGTTGCTATTAACTCATTTTGAGATTGAGAAAAAAGCTGAAAATTTAAACAGAAAATTAAAATAGAGATAGACTTCGTCATCATTATATGTTTGATGTTTAGACATGTAAATCCTCGAAAGGTTTAAAAATCTAAAAAACAAACTAAAAGATTACCGAAAATTATTAAGACCACAACGTCTATTCTTCTATTGGTGGGTGGCCATGGATTTCCTCGAAAACTTCATCGAAATTAGATCGTAGATAAGCATTTAGTTTCTTACGATAATCACCTTTTAACCACTCTACAAAATTATATGTACTTTTACTAATACATTTTGTGTAACGTTGTATACGGAAATCAATATCGTCCCCAAGCATTTTCGCTAATCCTAATGCATCGTAAACATCTTCACTGTTCTCTATACAAATTTTTGCATGATGCTCTATAGAGCGCTCTAAAACAACTTTAGAAGACTCTCCGTTTCTAATAGAACTTACATAAGTTTTCTGAATATCGAAATAAACATCTTTAGATTTGGCAAACTCGGCACGCAAGGCATCCGGCATTTCATATCTAAAGTTGCTTTCTAATTCATCATCGCTTAAAATAGCATCTAAATAATAGTTTGGAGAACGGAAAATACGTTGCCAATCCAGATCTTCTCCCCAAGCACCGAAACGATGGAAGTTATTCCCTAAATCAATAACAGAAAAAGATTTTTTATCTTTTAAAATACGTGAACCACGACCAATCATTTGGTAATAAAGTGTTAGCGACTTTGTTGCACGATTTAATATAATACTTTCAACAGTAGGCTCATCAAACCCTGTGGTTAAAATACTAACCGATGTTAAAATAGCACCAGGCGTTTTCTTAAACCATTTTAGTATCATAGACCGCTCCTTCTTTGTATTAGTGTTATCTAGGTGAGCAACAGGGTAACCCGCACGCCTAAACGAATCGTAAACATGCAGCGACGTATTAATACCATTGTTAAAAATAAGCGTTTTCTTCCCTTTACAACGTTCTTCATAAGCTTGTACAAGTTTAGAAAGCATATCGCTCGCTGTATATAAATCTTCAGAAGATTTTACCGTATAATCACCATTAGCTCCAACAACTAAAGATGTTAAACCTACATTATAAGAATACATTTCGGCACGTGCCAAAAAGCCGTTTTCAATAAGTGACTCGATACTTTCTCCAACAATTAATTCATCATAATTATCAGTCATTGGTAACTCCATACTCGAGCTTAAAGGCGTTGCAGTAACACCTAAAATAAAAGACTGACTAAAGAATTTAAATAATTTTGTGAATGAATTATAGTGCGCCTCATCAATAATAACTAAACCAATATCTGAAATATCTAATTTATCATCATTTAAACGATTGTTTAAGGTTTCAACCATAGCTACAAAACAGCTATAATCGCCCTGATCGCTCAAATCGGCTTTACTATCTACCACTTTATTATTTACACCAAACTCGGTAAGTACGTTAGATGTTTGACGGCACAATTCAATTCTGTGCGTCATTACTAACACTTTTTTCTTGTGTGTTTTTAAGAATTGTCGAACTATTTCAGAAAATATAACTGTTTTTCCACCTCCCGTTGGAAGTTGATATAGTAAATGGTAATCGGCTGGAGACTCTTCAAAACTTGTGAAAATTTTGTCAATAGCCCCTTTTTGGTAGCTATATAAATCTTTCCCTGCTTTTCTTTCTTCTAATTCGGTTTTGGAAACGGACATGAAATATTCTTTAAAGTGGCTGCAAAAATAACACCTTTAAAGGGTTTTTACGGTATGTTCTTAGTGAAAATTTTAAATGATTTTTGATTTTATCGCTTTCGAGTTATATGAAAAGTAATTTATACATTTACAATCTTAAAATAAAACCAATATGCAAATTAACGATAAATCTGAAGTACAAAGCTATTTAGCAGACCCCAAACGATATGATACCATGACCTATAAAAGATCTGGAAAAAGCGGTGTTTTATTACCAGCTATCTCTTTAGGATTGTGGCATAATTTCGGGTTTGTTGATAATATACAAAACGCCAGAAATGTTTTAAGATGTGCGTTCGATTTAGGAATTACACATTTTGATTTAGCCAATAATTACGGGCCTCCTTACGGTTCTGCCGAAGAAAATTTTGGCACAATATTTAAAAATGATTTCAAAAATTATAGAGATGAAATGTTTATTGCAACCAAAGCAGGTTACGATATGTGGCCTGGACCTTACGGTAATTTGGGGTCTAGAAAATATTTAATTTCTAGTATAGACCAAAGCTTAAAACGTATGAATTTGGATTATGTAGATGTATTTTATCATCACCGTCCAGACCCTGATACACCTTTGGAAGAAACCATGGGAGCGCTTGCCGATATTGTTCGCCAAGGGAAGGCGTTATATGTTGGTATTTCTAATTATCAACCGGAAGAAACACAACGTGCTGCCGAATTATTGCGCGAATACAATGTGCCTTTTATACTGCACCAAGCGAGATACTCTATGCTTGATCGTTGGGTTGAGGATGGACTTTTAGATACTTTAGAAGATAACGGTGTGGGCTGTATTACCTTTTCGCCATTGGCACAAGGTATGCTTACAGATAAATACTTAAACGGTATTCCTAAAGATTCTAGAGCGGCTAAAGATTTAACGTATTTAAATACTGAAACCGTAAACGAGAATATTGAAAAGATTAAGAAACTTGCAGAAATTGCTGAATCTCGGGGGCAAAAACTATCCCAAATGGCTATTGCCTGGATTTTAAGACAAAAGCAAGTGGCATCGGTACTAATTGGTGCGAGTTCTACAAATCAATTAAAAGAGAACGTTAAGGCTTTGGATAATTTAGAATTTACTGAAGAAGAATTAAAACGTATAGAAGAGGTTCTTTCTTAATGGGAAAACCATGCAATTTTAATAAAAAAGTTATTGCGGTTGTGTTTGAACCTAATCTTTAACCACAACAACAGTAACTTTTACTCCTTTTTCTAAGGCCCAAACTTTACTAGCTATTACAGCACCGGTTTCATCAACAATTCTATATTCTGCTGTGTTGGGTCCAGAAGAACCTGTATTAATGGCATAAAAATCAATTTTATTTGAACCCTCTCTTAGCTTCAAAGTGAAACCACTAAAACTTCTACCTAAATACACGTTAGATCTCAATACATCGTCATTAACATATACACGAAGTAAATCGCCATCAATAGCACTATGATCCCTATACTTAATTTGTACATATAAAGATTTTGTATGGTAATCTCCCCAAAAAGCATCTTCTTTTAATCCAGCATTTTCACCATAACCATCGGGCAATACTGCCTTAGCTTGTCGGTCGAGATTTTTAGTGTATAATTCTCCAGGGTTTCCAAACTCTTCCTCTGGGAACATAGACAACTGCCTCTTAGGTGCGCTCAAATCTACTGAAACTCTTGGCGCATTCATACCATTTAATGGATCAGCCTTAGCTTCAATAGGCGTTGAAGGTTTTGGGATTTCCGCTTTTAAAGAATCATTTTCCCTTTCAATAACGGGAAATGGCGTAGACTTATTTCTACTATCTATTTGGGCAAAACTAGAGATAGTAAAAACAAAAAATATAAAAAATGAAAAATAAAACTTCATTGGTTTGTCGGCGGCTTTTAATTATAATAGGAAACAAAAATTGTTTCATTATGTTTCAAAGATAATTGTTATCATTTAAATCACAATTATCCCCGTTTCTATTTAGGAAAAAATTAATACAATAACCGTTCCTAAAACATTTCAACGTTTATAATTACATGATTATTAGCGACAAAATATTAAATTTTATTTAAAACAACAGTTCTTCTAATAAGGGAAATTATATTTCTAAAAACCCTAAACGGCTTATAATATGCTTTTTAAGAATAAATTATATAAAACTATTACATGTTTATAATTCCTTTGATGGCATCATTTTTCTTTAATATAATTTGAAGAAAAACTTGATGCGAAAAAAAATAAGCTTATTTCGCTAAGTTGATAGATTCTCTTTTAGACCACAAATAACCTTCAGTAGACATACCTTCAATATAAAGTTTTATACTATCTGAATCATACTTTGGAACTTTAAAAGTTAATTCTCCTTTATCATTAGGTGTAAGATTTGGTATCCAGTGAATAGTTCCAAATTTTAAAAACGTATCTGAGCTGGTATTTGTATAATTAGGCTTATAATATTCTTTAGGAACTGAGAATCCAAATATATTGTTAATAGTATGATATTCATCATCGGTAGTACTCACGCCACCTCCATTTTTGGTAAAAATTCTGATGGTTCCAGCTGGTGAATCCCCAGGATTTGGCATGCGACTAATATACATATCTTCAACATCTAAAGCTCTAAGACCTACTAATGTTCTAAAATCATCAAACAGTGGCATATTATCCACATAAATAGACGGTACTGAATTCCCAGGCACTATTCGTTTGGTACGAATAATTACATTATCAAGAGTGGTAACAACATCAAATCCGTTTTTTCTAATTATACTTGCAATCGGCTCATTTTGAAAATCAGATTCAGCTAAATTAATATATTTGGCCCCATGCATGGATATTAATGGCTTGTTTTTAGGTGTCTTATTTTTAGCGCGAGCTTTTAATACTAGAGTATCTAAAAGCGTAGACCCTATGAGATTATTAAATTTTTCTTCCGTTTGTTGATTGCGTAATTTATTTTTGGGATAAGTACTTAAATCTTCTAAGTTATCTTTAATAACTTTTGGAAATATATTAACGTATAAAAATGGTTTTGTTAATTTCCCGTTTTTATTTTTTAAACTAAAATTAACACTTGTATCATCCGCTAAAAATAAATTTTCAAAGCTAAAAGTTGAATTTTCAATAACGGCAGATTCATGAATTTGATTTGCCGAAGAAGATAACACCATCAAATCTCCTGTTTTTTGTTTATAATTATTAAGACTTCCCTTTATTTGAAATCCTGTTTCAAATGCATAATTAGCTTTTGACTGGTCTTTAAAGATATTATCCCAATTATACCTACTCCATCCTTGGTTTAATAATAACAAGTCTAAATCGTATAGCGTCTTGTGATCAATATCACTGAAATAATAATACGGCTTTTCTATATAGCCTTTAATATATGGAGCTAATAAAAAAGATGCCATTATCGTAGACTGATTCTTGTAGGATTCATTGGGCGCTGGCAAAACTGATACACTAAAACTCGGATTAATTTCTGTTTTAATATTTGTTTTAAGTTTTACCGTGCTCGAATCTTTTTGTGCTACTACACTTGCTACTTCAATGTCTATAATTGGAGTTTTTAAATTATTAAATATTAATCTTTCCGCTATGGGCTTATAATTTTCATTAACTAAAGTGAGTATATTTATACCTGGTAGCAATTCTGGCTTTTTTACATTTAGAAAATAGTTTAGTTTACCTTCTTCAAAATCAATTTTTAATTTTATGATTTGGCCGTCTCTATGTATCAATAAATAGTAAGGTTTACCTATTAAATCATTAATAGTAAACGGGTTAGTTTCCAAAGCAATTATTACATTGTTACCATTGGTAACCGCAACTTTAAAAGAGATACCTTTTTTCTCGATCAATCCAACTGGTTTGCTAATGGTTTTACCGTTTACCGTAGTAGCATTAACAGTATAATTATTGTTTTCTTTAGCATTTAGCACAAACTTCCCTAACCCAAATTGATTGCTTTTAAAAGTTGTAATTATATTTTTGTTTTTATCAAAAACAGTTCCTTCGCTAACTACAACACCATTCCCCTGTTCATCGAGTAATTTAAAACCAATAGTATTGTTTACATTTTCAACAATATGACCACCTTCTGGCAAAAACTGTAAATCATATGTATTTTCACTTATTACATTTTTAGTGTCTTCTTCTCCGTTGCCCATAATTTCAATTATTTGAACATGAGACAAGTCTTCTTTAAAATTTTTCATCCAATTCGTGGTGGTCTTCACGTAGTAAATCCCAGGAGTGAATTTCTTGTCAATTAAAAAATTTCCATTCACATAACCATTTGAGGCATAGAGAAGCTTTGAAGTTATTATACTACCGGTTTCATTAAAAATACTGACATATACATTAGTGGTGCTTTCGTAAGGTGTTTGATATTTATTATTGTAAATATAACTTTTAAACCAAATTTCTTCACCTTCAAAAAATATTGATTTATTTAAGTGCGTAAATATTGTTTCTCGTTCTAATTCAAAATATTTATTATATTTTTTTATTAAATCAGCAGAAGGTTTAATTTGAGAAAAAACTATTGAAGAAAAATTAAGAAATATTAGAACTATAAGAAAGTGTTTTTTCATAATGTTGATTTGCGAAATTACTGACACAAATTTAGAAAAAAATATAGGTTAAGGTGAGAACATTTGAGTTTAAATCGTTTCAGTCCTTTAATTTTTTAGTTTTTTTATTTTAAATAGGACTAAATTATATTTTAATATAATTAAGGATTAAAAAGTTATTTTAAAACGGTAATTTAAAGAACGGCATATTGGGAGTAATCATTGATGTCTATAAATACTATTACATTATTTTTTAAACTAATTTATGTTCTATTTACTGTAAAACTAAACAGCGTTATAATATTTCTTAGATCCCATTAGCAGCATTCAAAACAATAATTTTAACATTAATCTGGTAACCAATTGTTCCCTTTTTAAAGAACGTGAATTTTTAAATAACTTGAAATACAAAAAACCATTCTTAACAAGAAACTTTCGTTAAAATCTGATTTTCAAATACTTTAAACTTCTATAATTTTTATTAAAACAACCAGTGTAATCTTGTTTTTTCAGCGATTATCATCTTTTTATGGTATTGTTTTTGTGTGTTTTAATTTCATATTAACATTTAAATTTTAACATTTATGAGACATTTAAAAGAAGTGCCAGAAGTTAATGCGGGTTCTATGGCCGACATTGCCTTTTTACTACTAATTTTCTTTTTAGTAACCGCAACTATTTCATCCGATGCAGGAATCAAGCGGGTTTTGCCAGCCGAATGCCCAACGGGAGATTGTGAAAGCTTAAAACATGAGCGAAACATTTTGCGCATTGTTATTAATAATAATGATGAAATTATGGTTGAAAATGAACAGATCAATCTAGCCGATTTAAAAGAGACTACAAAAGCCTTTTTGGATAATAATGGTGACGGTACTTGTTTGTATTGCAATGGGAATAAGTTCCCCAATGCATCGGACAATCCGGAAGATGCTGTTGTTTCACTTCAAAACGGACAACAAACTACTTACAAGCAATTTGTGGCAGTTCAAAATGAATTATCTAAAGCTTATTTTGAATTAAGAAGCAATTACGCTGCTAATGTTTTACAGAAATCGGTTGATAATTTAACAAAAGAAGATTTACAGAAGGTTAAAAAAGCATATCCGTTTATTCTTTCGGAAGCAGAAATAAAATAAAATAAAATATACTACAACTTGAATATTGAGTTATTTTGCGGCAACAGAATAACTCAATATTTTAATAATGCCTTTAAAGCGGCTTCAAACCTCTTTTTTGGTAAATATTGATTTTCTAAACTTTTCAAAAAAGGAATAGGTGTTTCTAAACTCGCTACACGTTTTACAGGCGCATCTAAATACTCGAAACACTGCTCCATAATTTGTGCTGAAATATCACTAGCAATACCACCAAACAAAGAATCTTCCTGAAGAATAATCGCTTTCCCTGTCTTCTTAACGGAATTAAAAATAGTATTTAAATCTAAGGGTTGTAAACTTCTTAAATCAATAACATCAGCTGAAATTTGCGGATTATTTTCTAAAACATCTAGCGCCCAATGCACTGCTGCTCCATAAGATATAACGCTAATAGTTCGACCTGTTTTTAGCAAAGATGCTTTACCTAAAGGAAGTGTATAATAATCTATTGGAACTTCTTGGCGTATACTACGATATAATCCTTTATGCTCAAAAAACATAACCGGATTTGGATCATTAATAGCCGAGGCCAATAAGCCCTTCGCATCATAAGGAAATGCCGGATAAACAACTTTTAGTCCAGGTGTTTTTGTAAACCAAGCCTCATTGGTTTGCGAATGAAATGGGCCAGCTCCAACATCGCCACCACATGGCATTCTAATAACGACATCGGCATTTTGTCCCCATCTGTAATACGATTTTGCCAATAAATTTATAACAGGATTAAAACCAGAACTCACAAAATCTGCAAATTGCATTTCCACAACACTTTTAATTCCTGCAATAGATAAGCCATAAGCAACTTCAATTATTGCTGATTCACAAATAGGTGTATTTCGAATACGTTCCTTACCAAACGCTTCAACAAAGCCTTCGGTTATTTTAAATGCGCCGCCATATTCAGCAATATCCTGCCCCATAAGAACTAAGTTTTTATCACGCTGCATACTTTGTTCTAAACCTTTGGATATAGCATCAATAAAACGAATTTCTTTAGAGTCTGTATTGTTTTTAATTAATTCATTTTTAACAGGTTGATATACATCATTTAATTCTATGCTTTTATTTGGGGTTATTTCATTTTCATTAAAAGCCACACTCAAATGCTTATTAATCTCATCTGAAATATCAACTTTTATTCTATCATTATCCTTTTCATTTAAAATATTATTTTCTTTCAAAAAACATTCAAAATTATAAATAGGATCTTTTTTTGACCAAATATCAATGAGTTCCTTCGGAACATATTTTGTGCCACTCGCCTCTTCATGACCACGTATTCTAAAGGTTTTAAATTCAATTAAAACAGGTCTTGGGTTGTTTCTAATACTTGTCGCTATGTTGCTTATTTTTGTATAAATTTCAAGAATATTATTACCATCAATAATATGTGATTCCATACCATAACCAAGGGCACGATCCGCAAGGTTTTTACAATTATATTGTTCATTTGTTGGTGTAGACAACCCGTAACCATTATTTTCAATACAGAACAAAACGGGTAATTGCCAAACTGAAGCTATATTTAAAGCCTCATGAAAGTCGCCTTCACTTGTGCCTCCTTCTCCTGTAAATACAGCTGTCACGTCATTTTTATTTTTTAATTTTGAAGCTAAAGCAATACCATCTGCAACACCCAATTGTGGACCTAAATGCGATATCATTCCTATAATTTTGTACTCCTGCGTACCGAAATGAAACGAGCGATCTCGCCCTTTTGTAAAACCTGAAGCTTTGCCTTGCCACTGCGCAAATAAGCGACTTAGCGGAATGTTTCTTGTAGTAAAAACCCCTAAATTACGATGCATAGGTAAAATATATTCATTTGGTTTTAATGCCATAGTTACACCCACAGAAATAGCTTCTTGTCCAATTCCAGAAAACCATTTACTAATTTTCCCCTGCCTAAGTAACACGAGCATTTTTTCTTCTACCAGTCTCGGTATCAGCATATTTTTGTAAAGCGATATTAAAAAAGAAGCATCTAAATTTTGATTTTGATAATTAATTTGGCGAGAAGTCATAAAACAAATTGTTTAGTATCTCAAATATAAGATAAATGCTAATAAGTGGCAGAACCATATATATAAAATGGAGATTACAAAACTCTCCAATGTTTTTGTACATTTGTATTACACAGATTAAAATTATTTTATAATGAATATAATACCTAGCGTTAATTTAAAAGATTTTACTTCGGGCGATATTAGCAAAAAACAACAATTTGTAGATGCCATTGGTAAAGCATATGAAGAGATTGGATTTGTTGCTCTAAAAGGACACTTTCTTGATGATGCTCTAGTCGAAAATCTTTACCAAGAAGTAAAGAACTTTTTTGAGTTAGATACTGATACAAAACGCAAATATGAAATTCCAGGAATTGGAGGACAACGTGGTTATGTATCTTTTGGAAAAGAAAGTGCAAAAGGTAAAAAAGAAGGTGATTTAAAGGAGTTTTGGCATTTTGGACAATATGTTGATGACAATGATGAATTGAAAGCTGAATACCCAGAAAATGTTATGGTTGAAGAGCTTCCTGAATTTAATAAAATAGGAAAGGAAACTTACCAAATGCTGGAAAAAACCGCCAAATATGTGCTACGCGCCTTGGCATTACATCTTAATTTAGAAGAAACATATTTCGACAATTACATACATAACGGAAATTCTATATTACGCCCAATACACTACCCTCCGATTACCGAAGAACCAAAAGAAGCTGTTAGAGCGGCAGCTCATGGTGATATTAATTTAATTACACTTTTAATGGGTGCGCAAGGTCGTGGTTTGCAAGTTCAAAACCACAAAGGCGAATGGATAGATGCTATTGCTGAAAATGATGAGTTAATGATTAATGTTGGTGATATGTTATCACGACACACTAATAACAAATTAAAATCTACTATACACCGCGTTGTAAACCCGCCTAAAGAGCTTTGGGGAACATCACGTTATTCTATTCCATTTTTCATGCATCCTGTAAGCGCTATGAAATTAGATGTATTAGACGGCTGTATTGATGAAAATAACCCAAAGAAATTTGATGATATTACGGCTGGAGAATTTCTAAACGAGCGCTTGATTGAATTAGGCCTTAAGAAATAGTAATAACCCCAAACTTCTGTTTTAGTTTAATAGCCAAATAGCAATGAATATATTGTTACCCTAAAATTAATTTATGGATTTACAAGACCAATTAAAAAACCTTTTTCCCGAACATATTGAAGAGGAAACTCCCGAAAGTAAGCAGAACACATCCGATATTTGGATGCAAGACGAACCCATACTTTGTAAATATGAAAAGCGTAAAGGCAAACCCATTACTATTTTAGATGGCTATACGGGTGCTACTGAAGATTTTAAAATTTTAGCCAAAGAAATAAAAACTAAACTCAGTGTTGGTGGTAGCTTTAAAGATGATAAAATTATAATCCAAGGTGATTACAGAGATAAAATTATGGAGATGTTGAAAGCAAAAGGGTTTAACGTAAAACGTGTTGGAGGTTAATTTATGAGCAAAGAGTTACTGCATATTACAAACGGAGGACATTTATCTGGCCGTTTAACAGAATTGGAAATTCCTGGAGAACAATTAACTTGGCAAGAAATATTTTGTGAGGGGCGAACATTAGAAACTATACATTGTAAAGAATCTATTGAAGTACGTAGATCATTTTTAAATGATTTCTATGATATTGATTTAGATTTGAAAAAGGTAGATACCGCACTAGAAATACTAGACCACGCGGAGGAAAAATATTCCGAAATTATTCTTTGGTTCGATTACGATTTGTTTTCGCACGTTAATATGCTAGCTGTGATAAGCCTTATTAAACAGAAAAAGATAAAACTTCCTATATATTTAGTTTGTAGCGGGAGAATACCAGGGAATAAAAGCTTAACGAGTTTAATGGAGCTAAACACGTCTCAGTTTTTAAATCAATACAAAACAAAGGTTGCTTTAAATGATGAGGATATCGATATGGCAACAACTGTATGGGCTATTTACTGCGGTAAAGATCATAATTTGTTGAAACCATTTATTGTAAAAGGATCTAGTTTTAAATACCTTAGTAATTGCTTAAAGGCACATTTAGAACGCTTTCCAGATTCTAAAGATGGGTTAAATATTTTAGAGCGTAACATTCTCGAAATTGTTCGTGATAATATAATTAAATCCAAACATCATTTATTGGGTTATGCTTTAAATTACCAAGGGTATTACGGATATCGGGATTTACAATTAGCTAGATCTATTGATAAATTGAGTATTTTTTTAAATGAAGAAGAAAACAGCATTACACTTAATAGAGATGGGCATGAAGCGCTTTTAGCTCAGCATAATTTTTCTAAAGAGGTTGATAGTGATATGCAATTTGGTGGTGTTAAAAAATACGATTTCCAATTTAGTAAACCATTAAACAAACTAGTAAAAACTGTATCGAATGCCAATTAAAGAGTCTGAATTAATATTAAATCCGGATGGTAGTGTTTATCATCTAAATTTAAAACCCGAAAACATAGCGAAAACCATCATATTTGTTGGTGACCCAGATCGCGTTTCAAAAATAACCGAGCATTTCAATTCAATTGAATTCACAACTCACAAGCGTGAATTTAAAACAGAAACAGGTCTCTATAAAGGCAAACGTTTATCTGTTATTTCTACAGGTATTGGTGCTGATAACATTGATATTGTCTTGAATGAATTGGACGCTTTAGTTAATATAAACCTAGAAACTAGAGAAATTAATAAAGATTTAGTTAGTCTAGATATTGTAAGAATAGGTACTTCTGGGTCTTTACAAAGTGATATTCCTGTTGATTCATTTTTAATGAGTTCTCACGGTATGGATATAAACGGTATGCTTCATTCATATCAAACAGAAAACATTTCGCACCCTATTATTGAGGATGCTTTTGTTGCACATAGCGATTGGGATAAAAACAAATCGACACCTGTTATTGTTGAAAAAAGTAATGAACTTGCTGAAAAGTTTAAAGATGAAAAAGTAAAGCTTCATCAAGGTATTACAGTTACGGCTAACGGGTTTTATGGTCCTCAAGGTCGTGTGCTTCGTTTACCGCTTCGGGATTCAGAATTGAATAACAAAATTGATAGTTTCAAATTTAAAGATTACCGTATTACAAATCTAGAAATGGAAACATCGGCCATTTACGGTTTATCTAAACTATTGGGGCATCGTGCCGTATCTTTAAACGCTATTATCGCCAATAGAGCAAATGGTACCTTTAGCGATAATCCAGAAAAAATCGTTAATAGTTTAATCCAATTTTCATTAAATAAAATAATTGCTTAGTACCTCATAATCATGACAAAAGTAAATATAGGCGGTGTGCCAGAACACTTTAATTTAGCTTGGTATTTAACCCTAAAAGAAGGTGAGTATAAAGATAAAAACATAAACCTTCGTTGGCACGATTATTACGGTGGTACTGGTGCCATGTGCAAAGCGTTGCGAGATGGAGATATAGATATTGCCGTAATTTTAACAGAAGGTATTGTAAAAGATATTATTGCTGGAAACCCGAGTAAAATTGTACAAACATTTGTGCAAACACCTTTACATTGGGGCGTGCATGTCGCACAAAATTCTACATACAAAACTGTAGCAGATTTAAAAGGAACCAAAGCAGCTATTAGCCGTTATGGATCTGGTTCTCATTTAATGGCCTATATAAATGCACAAAACCATAAATGGGATTTAGAAAAAGATCTCGATTTTGAAGTTATAAAAAATCTTGATGGCGCTGTAGAAGGATTGACTGAAGGCAGAGGCGATTACTTTTTATGGGAAAAATTTACGACTAAACCTTTAGTAGATAATGGTGTTTTTAGACGAATTGATAATTGTCCATCTCCATGGCCTTGTTTTGTAATTGCAGTTCGTGAAGATTTTATAAAAAATAATGAAGCTGAATTAAAAACAATTCTTGATATAATTAATAACACTACTAGAGAGTTTAAAGATATCCCAAGTATTGACAAAACTATAGCTAACCGTTATGAGCAACAATTAGAAGATGTTCAAGAATGGTTAGGTATAACAGAGTGGTCTCAAGAATTAATAGACAAAGACATACTGAATAACGTGCAAAAAGAATTATTTGCTCTAAATATTATTCCTGAGATAGTAGATTATGAAACCTTAACACACAAATTATAATCACTTATAAAACAACAAAAAGCCCATTTAGACGAATGTTTAAATGGGCTTTTTTTATTTATTAGAAATCTCGGTATACGAAGTTTATTTAAGGTTTTGGCTCCTCTGCCTCTACTTGCTCCGGTGGTTCTGGTTGTTTGAACAAATCGATAAACGCTTGCCCCATATTATCAATAACATGGCTAGCAATTAAACTTTGATAACCATAATCTTCAACAGCGATATCTGCAGCTTTACCATGTAAGTACACTCCAAAAATAGCGGCTACCACAGGATGATAACCTTGAGAAATTAAACCTGTAATAATACCCGTTAACACATCTCCACTTCCGGCTGTAGCCAATCCGGGATTTCCGGTGGTATTGACATAAAGTGTATCATCAAAAACAGTAATGCTATTAGCACCTTTAACTACAACAATCACTTTATATTTATTAGAGAAAGCTTTAACTTTTTCTAATTTATCAAAATCGTTCTCCCAACTACCTATTAAACGTTCTAATTCTTTTGGGTGCGGCGTTAAAACTGTTTCTGCTGGTAATAGTTTTAGTAAACTTTCCTTTTTAGCCAATAAATTAATACCATCAGCATCTATAACAAGCGGCTTTTTGTTGGTTTTCAAAAAGGCTTCAAATGCTTTCTGAGACTCTGTATCTGTTCCTAAGCCAACACCAATAGCAATTACGGTTGGTTCTATATCAAACTTTATATTTGTTATTTTTTCTTCATTAGTATCTGTAATTACCATCACTTCTGGTAGCGCCGTTTGTAACACATTGTAGCCACATTTTGGAACATAAGCACTAACTAAACCTGCCCCTGCGGAAAGTGTTGAACGACTCGCTAAAGAAACTGCACCTATTTTACCATAACTCCCTCCAATAATCAAAGCGTGCCCAAATTGCCCTTTATGAGAAAATTTTTCGCGAGGTATATAATTTGGTAATACTTCATTCTTACCAATTAATTGCACTTCGGTTTGTGTAGTCGATAAAAATTCAGGATCTAAACCAATATCTAATACTTCCCATTGTACCGTATATTTAGCCGTTTCTGGTAAAAAGAAAACAAGTTTAGGTGAAGCAAAACTAAGCGTATAGCCAGCATGCACCACAGCATCTTCATCTGTAACAGCTTTATCTGTATATAATCCAGAAGGAATATCCACAGCCAAAGTAAACGCTTTAGAGGCTCTAAAATGAAGGAATAAGTTCTTAACCCATTCATCTACAGGTCTATTTAAACCAATTCCAAAAACACAATCTACAATAATATCTTGTGGTTCTATTGCTGGAAAATCTTCTTTACATTTTAAAAGTGTTGGCCACTTTTTTGTTACATTTTTAATGCGATCGTAATTAATTAAAAAATCTTTAGATCGTTTATCACTGCAGTTCACCACAAAAGTATTTACGTTGTAACCCGCTAAAATTAAATGCCTTGCCAAAACCAAACCATCGCCACCATTATTACCTATACCGCAAAAAACATGTATCGGCACTTGGGCACCTTGCATGCGTAAATCGATCCAATTAAAAATCTGACTTCCTGCACGCTCCATTAAATCGGTTGATGAAATTTGTTGCTTTTCGGCTGTAATTTTATCGCCTTCGTAAATTTGCTCTTTTGAAAATATTTTCATTAATAGTATTATTATTGATTTTTCAATCCTTCTTAAACTTTGTCGCTTTTTTTCTATGAAAATCGCAACTATATAAGAATTCTATAAAAAATTTATTTTAGTTTTTTTATAAGGTTAAAAGTAATACTTTTGAAACATATTATATAACTATAATGATTCAATTCAACCAAAATATAAATGCTACAGCTTCTTTTTCTACAAAAGGAACGGCTACTATTTTGGCTACAACTACAATTATTACAACCCTTTGGGGTTGCTAATTATATATTCTTCAGGCAATATTTGCGATTTTAAAAATCGCATAATCAAAAATATTTTTTTTAATTTTTCAATTCATTAAAACATGAAAGTTTTAAAATTTGGAGGAACTTCTGTAGGTTCTTCAGAAAACATAAATAGAGTTATTAGTATTTTAGAAAATCACGGCAAAACAGATGCTGTTGTTTGTGTTGTATCTGCTGTTGGCGGTATTACAGATAAATTACTTTTAACAGGTAAGCAAGCTCAAAATAAAGACATTAGCTATAAAGACACGCTAAACTTAATTAAAGATATTCATTTTAGTGTCATAAATGAATTGAACTTGGGTACCGGTGAAAACATCACAAAAGAGGTTGATAATGAATTTCAAGAATTAGAAGATTTACTAAATGGAATCTATTTGATAAATGAGTTATCCCCAAAAACATCGGATAAGCTTGTAAGTTTTGGCGAAAAACTTTCTTCTTTTATTATTGCTGAAACCATGAAGAATCGTGGTTTATCAGCCGATAGAAAAAACTCTCAGGAGCTTGTAGTTACTAACTCCAACTTTACAAAAGCAGAAGTTGATTTTAAAATCACAAATGCTAATATTCAAGATTACTTCAAAACGGCAGTTCAAAATATTACTATTTTACCTGGTTTTGTTTCAAAATCAAAATTGGGTGAACAAACTACTCTTGGACGTGGCGGGTCGGATTTCACGGCTGCTATTGTTGCTGCAGCTCTAAAAGTAGATCAATTAGAAATCTGGACAGACGTTAGTGGTATGTACACCACTAACCCTAGAATGGTGAAGCAGGCTTACCCAATCTCTAAGATTTCATATCAAGAAGCGATGGAATTATCGCATTTTGGAGCTAAAGTTTTATATCCTCCAACGGTTCAACCTGTGTTAAGTTTAGGTATTCCTATTCATATAAAAAACACCATGGAACCAGAAGCTGTTGGTACAGTCATTTCGAATGAAATTGTTGAAGAGTCTACTCCTGTTAAAGGAATTAGTAACATAAGCAATATTGCCTTATTGACATTACAAGGTAGCGGTATGGTTGGTATTCCTGGGTTTTCTAAACGTTTATTTGAAACGCTTTCGCAGGAAAAGATTAATGTCATAATGACCACTCAAGCGTCATCAGAGCATTCTATTTGTTTAGGTATAGACGAAAAAGAAGCAGATAGCGCTAAAATAGCTATTGATGCTGCTTTTGAAAATGAAATTGCATTAGAAAAAATAGATCCAATTATTGTTGAAACCGGTCTTTCAATCATTGCACTTGTTGGTGATAAAATGAAAAACCATCAAGGTATCAGCGGTAAAATGTTTAGTACTTTAGGAAAAAACAACATTAATATTCGTGCTATCGCTCAAGGGGCCTCAGAAAAAAATATATCTGCTGTAATTACGGAAAGTGATGTAAATAAGGCTTTAAACACGCTGCACGAGCAGTTTTTTGAATCTAAAACAAAACAATTAAATGTATTTATCACTGGTGTTGGAAATGTTGGTGAGCGTTTAGTTGAGCAAATAAAACAACAAAAGAAATACTTAAAAGAAAACCTTAAAATTAACCTTCGTATTGCTGGATTATCAAATTCTAGAAAGATGATTTTTAATGAAGAAGGTATCAATTTAAAAAACTGGAAAGAGCAACTAGAAGATGGCGAACAAGCTACTCTGCAAGGTTTCTTTGAAAACACTAAAGCATTAAATTTACGTAATAGCATATTTGTTGATGTTACAGCAAATGCAGATGTTGCAAATCTTTATGCTAATTATTTACGCCAAAGTATTGGTGTAGTAGCGTGTAACAAAATTGCATGTTCTAGTGATTTTAAAAATTATAAATTACTTAAAGAATTATCTTTAAAATACAACGCGCCTTATTTATTTGAAACTAACGTTGGTGCAGGTTTGCCAATTATTGATACCTTAAATAATTTAATCGCTTCTGGCGATAAAGTAAATTCAATTCAGGCGGTATTATCAGGAAGTTTAAACTTTGTGTTTAACAACTTTACAGATAAAACTAAGTTTTACGATGTTGTAAAGCAAGCTGGAGCTGAAGGTTATACTGAACCAGATCCAAGAATTGATTTAAGTGGTGTAGATGTTGCTAGAAAAATTTTAATTCTTGCTAGAGAAAGTGGCGTTGAAATGAATTTAGAAGATATAGAAAACACATCGTTCTTATCGGAAGCTGGATTGAAAAGTGATTCTGTAGACGATTTTTATCAGACTTTAATTGCAGACGAGGCGCATTACCAAAAGTTATATGCTTCCGCGAAAGCGAATAATTGCCAATTAAAATATGTAGCACAATTTAACGACGGTAAAGCAAGTGTTGGTCTTCAAGAAATTCCTGAAGGACACCCATTTTATAATTTAGAAGGTAGCGACAATATCGTTATGTTTTACACACAACGTTACCCAAAACAACCTATGATTATTAAAGGTGCTGGAGCTGGTGCAGATGTTACTGCTTCTGGTTTATTTGCCGATATTATTAGAATAGGAAACGATTAAATAAGCAAATAATTGCTTGATGAGATTTCCACCTTCGTGGAAATAACAAAAGAACTTTTGGAATGAACGAAATAAAAATATTTTCACCGGCAACCGTTGCCAACGTATCATGCGGATTCGATGTTTTAGGATTCTGTTTAGATAGTGTTGGCGACGATATGGTGATTAGAAAAACCGATAAAAAAGGAATTTTTATAACTAAAATTGTTGGTTTCGATTTGCCTTATGAAACTGAGTTAAACGTTGCTGGCGTTTCGGCTTTAGCCATGTACAACGCGATTGATGTCGATTTTGGTTTTGAAATTGAAATATATAAAAACATAAAACCTGGTAGTGGTATTGGGAGCAGTGCTGCAAGTGCCGTTGGCAGTGTTTTTGGAATGAACGAACTCTTAGGGCGTCCGTTTAATAAAACAGAACTAACAGCTTTTGCTATTAAAGGTGAAGCCATTGCAAGCAAATGCGAACATGCTGATAACCTCGCTCCTGCCCTTTTTGGTGGTTTTACTTTAGTGAAGAGTATTAATCCTGTTCAAATATTAGAAATTCCATCACCAACGGATTTGTACGCCACCATTATACATCCTCAGATAGAAATTAAAACATCAGAGTCTCGTGCCGTACTTCCAAAAGAAGTGGCACTTAACGATGCTATAACCCAATGGGCTAATGTGGGCAGCTTAGTACATGCCTTGCATACTAGTGATTATAATTTACTTAAAGACTCACTGCACGACGTTATTGTAGAGCCGCATAGAAGTAAGTTAATCCCCAATTATAATGATGTGAAAAAGGCATCATTACAGGCTGGCGCATTAGGTTGTGGTATATCGGGTTCTGGACCTTCAATATTTTCATTGAGCAAAGGTCTGAAAACAGCAAACAACATAAAAGAAGCTATTAATAGCGTTTATGCAAACACAGGAATTGAATTTGATATTCACGTTTCTAAAATTAATACAGAAGGCGTTAAAATAGTTTAAGTTTGATTAATCTCGTCTTTTAGACGCTAATGAAAATCACACTTAAGAATTATAAATTAATAATAAATAGTTTCCTGCTTAGGCAGGTTTTCATAAATTATGAACTACTACTCATTAAACAAAGAAGCAGCAAACACATCGTTCAAAGATGCGGTTATAAAGGGATTAGCGCCAGATAAAGGTTTGTACTTCCCTGAAAGTATTACACCTTTACCAAAGTCATTTTTCGATAATATTGATAACCTATCTCATACTGAGATTGCTTTTGAAGCTATTAAACAATTTGTTTCACCAGAAATACCTGAAAATGTTTTAAAAACTATAGTTGAAGAAACATTATCTTTCGATTTCCCTGTTGTAAAGCTTAATGACAATATTTCTACTTTAGAGTTATTCCATGGGCCAACTATGGCTTTTAAAGATGTTGGTGCTAGATTTATGGCGCGTTGTTTAGGTTATTTTAACAAAGATAATACCAACGAGGTTACTGTTTTAGTTGCCACTTCTGGAGATACTGGTGGCGCTGTTGCTAATGGTTTTTTAGGCGTTAAAGGCGTAAATGTGGTAATACTTTATCCTAGTGGAAAAGTGAGTGATATTCAAGAGATGCAACTTACAACTTTAGGGCAAAACATAAAAGCATTAGAAGTAGATGGTACTTTTGATGATTGCCAAGCTATGGTAAAAACAGCTTTCTTAGACGAAACCTTAACAAGTAAAATGCAGCTAACATCGGCCAACTCTATTAATGTGGCACGGTGGTTACCACAACTTTTCTATTTTATGTTTGCTTACAAGCAGTTGCATAATACTCATGATAACATTGTGTTCTCTGTGCCAAGTGGAAATTTTGGTAATGTTTGTGCCGGAATGATGGCTCAACAATTAGGCTTACCGATTAAGCATTTTATTGCTTCTAATAACGAAAACAACGTGGTAACACGTTATTTAGATTCTGAAAAGTACGAGCCAAAACCATCTGTGCAAACTATTAGTAATGCTATGGATGTTGGTGCTCCAAGCAATTTTATTCGTATTCAAGAAATTTATAAAAACAACTTTAGTGCTTTAAAAGAAAACATCTCTTCTTATAGTTTTTCAGACGATGAAACTCGAGAAGCGATGTTAGAAATTTTCAATAAATACAATTATGTTGCAGATCCGCATGGAGCTGTTGGTTATTTAGGTTCTAAAAACTACTTAAAAGATACCCCTAACGCACATTGCGTATTTTTAGAAACTGCTCACCCAACAAAATTCTTAGATGTTGTAGAAGAAGTTATAAAAGAAAAACAACCACTTCCTGAGCAAATACAATCGGTTATGGGAGGTGAAAAAGTTGCCATTTCTATTGCAACTTATAACGATTTAAAAGATTTCTTATTAAGCTAAAGCTTAAAAAATCAACCTAAAAAACGGTTTTACAAACATAAACACTCTAGCGTGTTTAGTTGTAAAACCGTTTTTGTTTTATATATGAAGGCCTTATATAGAAGGTGTACTTATTATACTAAGTCGTTAACACTTTATCATACTTTTTCAAAATCGAAAAAACATCTTCTTTGCTAAAAGGTTTAGATAATATATCATCGAAACCTAAAGTATCCAATTTATCAATAATTTCAGTACTTGGTATATTCGCGGTAAAGGCAATAACGATTACATCTGGTCTATATTTTTTAATATGACCAATAGCTTTAAAACCATTCATTTTAGGCATTTCTAAATCTAAAAGCACAATATCTATATCTTTGTGTAATTTTATTTGGTCAATAGCCTCAAGACCGTTTGTTCCTTTATATATTTTTGGAACGTGCTTTTCTAATAGTTTTTTAGCATACATCATGCTAACCATATTATCTTCTACTAATAATAAGGTTGAATTCAATGAAAAATCATCATTAAAAGTTTCTTTGTTTATCAATTTCTTGGGAGTTAATTCAACGCGTTCTAAAGTTAAAGGGAATTGAAATCGCGTACCTTTGTTTAATCTACTTTCTATTTTTATCTCAGAGTTCATGGCTATTATAATTGATTGAGAAATAGCCAAACCTAAACCTGTGCCACCGTATACTGGATTTTTTTCATTTTTAATTTGATGAAAACTCTCAAACACTTTCTTTAAGTTTTTAGGAGCTATACCTATTCCGGTATCCTGAACCACAAAATGCACAGATACCATATCATTAGCTAATTCAACAACTTCTGCCGAAAAGGAAATTTTACCTTGTTCAGTAAATTTAATAGCATTCGATATCAAATTATGCACAACTTGAGCAAAACGTTTTCCATCTAAATCAACAATAATATCTTTTAATTTACTATCAATGCAAGAATGGAGTTCTAAGTTTTTTTCTTCGGCTTTATTAATGAAAGGAATTGTAATTTTATTCAAAAAATCATAAAGTTCCTTAGGTTCATTAAATAACTCAAAGCGTCCTGATTCAATTTTATGAATATCTAACATATCGTTAACCAATAATAGCATGTTATCATTACAATAGTCTAAAATTTCAAAGTACTTCTTGGTCGTGGCCTTGCTGTTTTCATTACCTAAAATTAATTGGGTAACACCATTAATACTATTAATTTGCGTACGTAACTCGTGTCCAAGGTTAGATAAAACTCTAGTTCTTCGGTCCTTCTCGTTTTCCGCATCTTCCTTATCACTAAATATTTTTTTTATAAAAGATTTACTTTGACCAAGTGCTTGTAGTGAAAAAATCATTATGAGTATAAAAGCAACCGATGAATTGATAACAAATTTTAAATGTACTTCGTCTTTCGTTAGATGGGTGTAATAATTTGAGTACAATGGAGAAACCACAACAGTAATAACCATTAATGAAATGATTACCGCATATAGAATATTAGTATGTTTTTGAAAATATATTTCGTGTCTAATAACGTATGGTAAGCAAAAAAGCATAACCAATTGAAACCAATAATATCCAGACATTAAACCTTCCAAATAAGACAGACCAACCAAGGCACTTCCTAGTGTAATGTAAACAATATATGGTCCAGCTAAATAATTACGGCGTATTACAAAAAAATAGACGCTCACAAAAAAACTTATAAAAGGGAGTATAATTAGAAATGCTGAAGCTGTTAAGTCTTGATTATAATTAAAAACAGTATAAGCTCCAGTAAATAGTGTAGCAGATAAATAAATACGGATAGCGTGCTTAAAAAAAGTTTTACGCTTTAAATCTTTAAAATTAAGAGTCCTTATTGTTGGTTCCATTTGGAAAGTTCTACAGACAAAAGAAACGCTTTTATCGATTAAAAGCAAGTTTGGTAAATTATTTTTTCAAAAAAAAACTTCAAAATGCTTTTAATCTATAATCTATTCCTTTCTTTTTGAAATAATTATCAATACGCCCGCTATAAGCTAGTATAAATATATCATAATAATAGATTAAAAGTAAATCTATATTTTTTCAATACATTTGCTTTCTGAAATTGAATCACTAATATTT
The DNA here is from genome assembly GCF_045066735.1 of Algibacter sp. Ld11. Lineage (NCBI taxonomy): Bacteria > Pseudomonadati > Bacteroidota > Flavobacteriia > Flavobacteriales > Flavobacteriaceae > Algibacter > Algibacter sp. Ld11. The sequence continues at coordinate 172,571 of NZ_JBISHH010000004.1, forward strand.
ATAAAATAATAAAAATACAAGCTTAGATGAAAAACACAGCCTTAACGCAAACGCACGAAACTCTAGGAGCTAAAATGGTACCTTTTGCAGGATATAATATGCCTGTTCAATATGAAGGTGTAAATGCTGAACATGAAACCGTAAGAACTAGCGTTGGTGTTTTTGATGTTTCTCATATGGGTGAATTTTTAATTGAAGGCTCACACGCACTAAGTTTAATTCAAAAAGTATCTAGTAACGATGCTTCAAAATTAACTATTGGAAAAGCACAATACAGTTGTTTACCAAATGATAAAGGCGGTATTGTAGACGATTTAATTATTTATAAAATAAAAGAAGAAACATATCTTTTAGTAGTTAATGCCAGTAATATTGAAAAAGATTGGAATTGGATTCAGTCTAAAAACGATGTTGGAGCAGAAATGAAGAATTTAAGCGAAGATTATTCTTTACTCGCCATTCAAGGCCCAAAAGCTATTGAAGCTATGCAATCTATTACAAGTCATGATTTGGCTGCTATTAAATTTTACAACTTTGTAGTTGGAGATTTTGCAGGTATCGAAAACGTGATTATCTCAGCTACTGGGTATACTGGTAGTGGCGGATTTGAAATTTATTGTAAAAACAGCGAAGTAAAACAAGTTTGGGACAACGTTTTTAAAGCTGGGGCAGATTACGGTATTAAGCCAATTGGTTTAGCAGCTCGGGATACACTACGTTTAGAAATGGGATATTGCCTTTACGGAAATGATATTGATGACACCACCTCTCCTATTGAGGCTGGCTTAGGTTGGATTACAAAATTTAACAAAGACTTTACGAACTCTAAGGCTTTAAAAGCTGAAAAAGAACGCGGACCAGAAAGAAAATTAATTGCTTTTGAATTAGATGAGCGTGGTATTCCGCGCCATGATTATGATATTGTTGATGGTAATGGTAATAAAATTGGTGTTGTAACTTCTGGAACTATGTCTCCTAGCTTAGGTAAAGGTATTGGTTTAGGTTATGTACCCACCGTTTTTGCAGATGTAAACAGTAAAATAAATATTCAAATCAGAAAAAAAGCGGTACCAGCAACAGTGGTTAAATTACCGTTTTACAAATAACTTATGCTAGATTTTCAAGCAATTTTAGATGGTATTGAAATCAATGCCGTGCAAGCATCCGACAAAGGTAACGTAGCTACTTATATTCCAGAGTTGGCACACATTAGTAAGGAAAACTTCGGGATTCATCTAAGAACTTCCGACGGAAAAACTTATGGTGCAGGGGATTTTAATAAACCATTTTCTATACAAAGTATTTCTAAAGTTTTAGCACTTTCTAAAGCGATGTCTTTAATAGGTGAAAATATTTGGAAACGTATAGATGTGGAACCTTCTGGTCACCCATTTAATCAATTAGCCTTACTCGAAATTGAAAACGGTATTCCTCGAAACCCTTTTATCAATTCTGGAGCTATTGTAATTGCAGATATTCTACTTTCAAATTTAGAAAACCCAAAAGACGATTTTTTAAATTACGTACGCGATTTAACTAACGATCAAACAATAGAATACAACCAAGCCGTTGCAGATTCTGAAAAACGAACAGGTTTTAAAAATTATGCAGCAGCCAATCTTCTAAAATCATTTAAAAATTTAGACAATTCGGTAAACGATGTTTTAGATTTCTATTTTCAACAATGTTCATTAGAGATGACGTGTAGCCAACTTACCAAAACATTTTCATTTTTAGCAAACAAAGGTATATGTATGATGGATAAGGTACGCCTTACCAAAACTCAAGCAAAACGTATAAATGCTATAATGCTCACTTGTGGATTTTACGATGAGGCCGGAGAGTTCGCTTTTGAGGTGGGCTTACCCGGAAAATCTGGTGTCGGTGGTGGTATTGTAGCGCTGCTACCCGATAATTTTACCATTGCAACATGGTCGCCAGGATTAAATAAAAAAGGAAATTCTAAACTTGGGATGTTGGCTTTAGAAGCTTTTACGACTAAAACAAAGTTATCCATTTTCTAAGTAATTTCTAACTTACTAAATGGCTTAATAGGTTTAATGTATGATAAAGCGCGAAAGTAAACATAGAATTCTAATTTTAGGGGTAAGTGGCTTTTTAGGAAGTGCCATTTACAAAGAACTTTTTCCTTATTTTAGAACTTTTGGCACTTATAATACATCGAACAAAACCTTAGAAAAAAATCATCAATTTTTTCATTATAACTTTGAAGAAGATGATATCTACGAAATTCTAGACATTGTTAAACCAACTATAATTATTTCGGCTCTTCGCGGCGATTTTTCTAAACAAGTGATGTTGCACAGGCACTTAGCCGAATATCTATTGATAACTAAAATAAAACTTATATTTTTATCATCAGCAAACGTATTCGATGCCTATAGCAAATATCCAAGTTACGAGCAAGATAAAACGCTTAGCAACAGTATTTTCGGGCATTTTAAAATTAAAATTGAAAACATGCTGCTCCGGCTACCTAAAAAACAGATAGCTATTATTAGGCTTCCTATGGTTTTTGGTGCGCATTCCCCACGAATAGCAGAGATTCTTCAATTTATAGGTTTAAATGAGCCTATTGAAGTGTTTCCTAATTTAGTGATGAATGTCACTTCAGATAACAAGTTAACGCAGCAAATTCATTACATCATCAACCGAAATAAATCGGGTATTTTCCATTTGGGAAGTAATGATTTAGTGCATCACGACGATTTTATAAAAGAAATTATAGAAACCCTTCACCTAGAACATAAAGTAAAATACAAGCAAGTTTTTACAACCAATGATGAGCGCTATTTAGCTGTTTTATCAAAATTCAACAAGTTACCAAAACACTTACAATTGGTGAGTCAGGATATTTTATCAGAATTAAAAAAATGAGACTAATTTCCATAAATAAATCACTAATTTAGTGTCTTCAAAAACATATAAATAATGATGAAACTTTCCGAAGACGATATAGAAAAAAGATTGCTTCAATACCCAGATTGGGAATATTATGAAAACGCAATACATGCCGAATTTGAATTCGATAATTTTAAAGATTGCTTTAGCGCCATGAGCCGTATAGCCTTTGAGTGCGAAGCTTTAAACCATCATCCAGATTGGAGTAATGTTTACAATATACTCAATATATCTATCTCTACACACGATGCAGATGGTGTAACAGCTAAAGATTTTAAGCTGGCCAAAGCAATAGATAGTATTGTAGTGCCTGAAGACGAGGAATAATTTGTATTTCTGCTTAAGGTTTTTAACTTTGTGCAATTAAAAATAATAAACGTGTTTTCGCTTTCGCGTAAATATAACAATAAATAGTGAAGTTGGTCATCTATAATATCAAGATGCATTGAGATCACATCAACTAAAAGAATGTAATTATGGGAAGAGCTTTTGAATTTAGAAAAGCAAGAAAAATGAAACGTTGGTCTGCCATGAGCAAAGCCTTTACACGTATAGGTAAAGATATTGTTATGGCTGTTAAAGAAGGCGGTCCCGATCCTGCAAGTAACTCGCGTTTACGTGCCGTAATACAAAATGCAAAGGCAGTAAATATGCCTAAGGATAATGTAGAACGTGCCATTAAAAAAGCAAGTGAAAAAGGCCAAGGTGATTATAAAGAAGTTATTTTTGAAGGTTATGCACCACACGGCATTGCCGTTTTAGTAGAAACTGCAACAGATAATAATACAAGAACAGTTGCTAACGTGCGTAGCTATTTTAATAAATGTGATGGTAGTTTAGGTACTTCTGGTTCTGTAGTATTTATGTTCGACCATACTTGTAATTTTAGAATTAATGCTGAAGGATTAGATCCTGAAGAATTAGAGCTAGAATTTATAGATTTTGGAGCAGAAGAAGTTTTTGCCGATGATGATGGTATTTTAATTTACGCACCTTTTGAAAGTTTTGGAGCCATTCAGTCGGAGTTAGAATCTCGAGACATTGAAATTTTATCTTCTGGATTTGAACGCATTCCACAAGTTACTAAACCGCTATCTGCGGATGAAGCAGCCGATGTAGAAAAGCTTTTAGAAAAACTTGAAGAAGATGATGATGTGCAAAATGTATATCATACCATGGAAGAAAGTGCTGAGTAATATTCAACTTAATATATTAAAGAGAACTTAGCGGTTCTCTTTTTTTTGCTTTTTATATGAAAACAATAAACTGGGGAATTATAGGTTGTGGGAATGTAACCGAAGTTAAAAGCGGACCTGCTTACAAACTTACAGATGGTTTTAATATTGAAGCCGTGATGCGTCGTGATCAAGAAAAACTTGAAGATTATGCCAAGCGTCACAACATCAATAAAACATATACAGATGCAGACGCACTTATTAATGATAGTACCATTGATGCCGTTTACATAGCAACGCCACCAGATAGCCATAAACGTTATGCGCTAAAGGTCGCTGCCGCTGGAAAACCATGTTGTATTGAAAAGCCTTTAAGTCCTAGTTATACTGATAGTTTAGAAATTTACAATGCTTTTAGCGAAAAAAATATTCCGCTATTTGTAGCCTATTATCGTAGATCTTTACCGCGATTCTTGAAGATTAAGGAATGGTTAGATAATAAATATATTGGAGATGTTAGGCATATATCTGCACATTTAAGTAAACCTGCAAACCAAACCGATTTACTAAAAAAGGATAATTGGCGAACAGATTCTAAAATTGCACCCGCAGGTTATTTTGATGATTTAGCCAGCCATGGATTAGATTTATTCACCTTCTTTTTAGGAGATATAGAAGATGCCAAAGGCTTCAGTTTAAATCAGCAAAATTTATATTCGGCTAAGGATGCCGTTACCGCTTCTTGGTTACATAAAAATGGTATTACAGGCTCTGGAACCTGGAATTTTGGATGTAGTGATCATGTAGATCATGTTACTATTTATGGTAGTAAAGGCACCATTGAATTCTCTGTATTTCATGAAAACCCCATTGTACTAAAAAGCGAATCTAAAACTCAATCGTTAGTTATTGAAAACCCAAAACATATCCAAACACCACATGTTGAAAACATGAAAGCAATTTTGTTTAATGAATTAGCTGCACATCCTTCTACAGGTGAAACCGCATTACATACCAGTTGGGTAATGGATAAAATTTTAGATAAGCTCTAAATACTATTTATTTTTTACATAAATCAACTTAAAGCGTCCGTTAGTTTGATCACGTTGCTCCATTTCAAATTGTGGTAGAGATTTAAACAGTGGTGTTAACTTCTGGAAACCAAAGTTTCGAGAATCGAAGTTAGGTTGCTTTTTAAGAATTAAAGAACCAACATCACCAAGAAAAGCCCAACCATCATCATCTGCAGCATCATCCACAGAGTTCTTTAATAACTTAATGATTTTTGGTGTTAAATTATATAAATTCTCTTTTTTAGGCTTTACCCCTTTCTTGTCCTTATTTGTTTCTTCATCTTCGTCGCTATCCTTAGCAAGGATTTCTAAATAGATGAATTTATCGCAAGCAACAATAAAAGGATTTGGTGTTTTCTTTTCACCCATACCATAAACCACCATAGCGGCTTCACGCAATCTGGTTGCTAGTTTTGTAAAATCACTATCTGATGATACTAAGCAAAAACCATTTACCTTTTCAGAATATAGAATATCCATAGCATCGATAATCATTGCTGAATCTGTAGCGTTTTTACCTGTAGTATAACCGTATTGTTGTATTGGTGTTATAGCATTTTCTAAAAGTACATTTTTCCATTTGGAAAGGTGCGGCTTAGTCCAATCTCCATAAATACGCTTTATTGTTGGTGTGCCATATTTGGCTATTTCTTCCATCATTTCAGAAATATATCTCGATGGTATATTGTCGCCATCGATTAGAACGGCAATTTTTGTGTCTTTTATCATAATAATTAAAGATAAAGAAATAATATAGATTTTATATTTTCTTTTAGTTATTTTTTTGTGCCTTTATTACTTAAAAATTTACTAACCATGGCTTATACAAATAGATTGCGAATAAGTTGCGTTAGGGATTGCAGCATTGTTGAAGCTCTTTTTGTGTTGTTGCACCTATTGCAACACAAAAAAGCGACTGCGGAAAGCCCTACCCTTGGGGAACACCATTGCATCAAATATGTAAAAATTAGGAATAAAAAAAAGCTATATTCTTTGAGAGACATAGCTTTTGGGGTTTCAGTTGAAAATTCTGTTTCTTTTTAGGGACAAACAATTGTTTACTTTATGTTTCAGTATCTGCAACTAAACTTTCAATTCCAAATATTATGCCATTTATAAGACTTATGAATATTTGGGTACTTTTCCTTCTACATCTTTAAAAAAATCTTTAAGAACTTTAAAGTCTGCTTCGGAATTATCTGTTGGATAAAATGGTTCTGAAATTTTGTTTTGCTTATTTTTAAAATCTAGCGTAAACATAATGATTGGAACGTTGGCTTGCTTGGCTATATAGTAAAAACCTGTACGCCACTGCTCTACTTTTTTACGAGTGCCTTCGGGTGCTAAAGTCATTCGAAACTCTTCCTTATCTCTAAAAAGTTTAGCTATAGCATCAACTTTATTTTCATTATTTTGCCTATTTATTGGTGCTCCACCCAGGGCTCTAAAAAACCAAGCTACCGGGAAAACGAACAATTCTTTTTTTCCTACAAAATTGGTTTTAAGTTGAACTACAGCACGTAGAAGAACTCCAATATAAAAGTCGTGCCAACTGGTGTGCGGTGCGGCAATTATTACGGCTTTTTTTACCGTATCTTTTGAAAAATTTGTATTACCTGTAATTTGCCAGCCTAAGACTTTGAAATAGATAACTTTGGCCAGCCACTGCATATTATATTTTTTTATAAATACCCTTTAATTTTTCCGGAGTTATAGTTTCTTTCCAGTTTTTACCTACTGCATTTTCCCAAAGTGGCTCTAAACTTAAGGCTACACGGATCATGGTATCAAATTGCTCATCGCTTAAATTTTCACAAATTCCCTTTGGTAATTCTATATTGTGTTTGGCCTTCATTTGCTTAAAAATAGCAACACCTTCTGGATAAAACTCTTCTAAATGATCGAATACTAAACAGTTACCAATACCATGTTTTACCCCAAGTAAAAATGATAAACCATAACTCATAGCATGCGCTACACCCACTTGAGAATATGCGATACTCATGCCACCATGCCAGCTAGCCATCATTAATTTATCTTGCGATTCTTCGTCTGATAAATCACCGTTTAAGAAAATTTCTTTACATAAATCGAAAGATTTTTCACCGTATGTTTTACTAAATTCATTTAAGTACGTTCCGTTTAAAGATTCAACACAATGTACATAGCAGTCCATGCCTGTATAAAACCATTGCTGTTTAGGTACATCTTTAGCCAATTCAGGATCTAAAAGTACTTGATCGAATGGTGTAAAATCACTGTTAATTCCTAATTTAAGTTTTGGGCCTGTTAGTATTGTTGTTCTAGAAACCTCTGCTCCAGTTCCTGAAATTGTTGGAATACCAACATGGTATATGGCCGGGTTTTTTACTAAATCCCAACCTTGATAATCTTCAGCTTCACCTTCATTGGTAATTAAAAGAGCAACTGCCTTCGATAAATCTAACAAACTCCCACCGCCAATACCAATAATTCCAGACGGTCGTTCTTTAGACTTTAATATAATATCCTCAACAAGTTCATCGACCTGTGAAGTTTTAGGTTCTTCTTTAGATGAAACAAATATTATTCTATCATCATAAGAAAGCTTTATTCTAGATGTTAACCATGCGTTATTTTTAAATACGTCGTCTATCAAAAAAATAAAGGGCGCATGGATACTAGATCGTTTTGGGGATAAAACGTCGTTTATTTGATTGAAACTACCTCTGCCAAATATAACTCTTGGCACCATTGGAAAGTTTTTATAACTCATTTGTTCGGTTTTCTTTTACGAAATGTAAAAATAGTATTAATTTAAATTCTACTGGTTTAAAAAGTGTTGAAATTTCTTAGAAAAAAGCCCAACATGGTATCCATCGACTAAGGAATGGTTAACATGTACAGACACATTCATAATTAATTCATCATTTATACTTGTTGCTTTGCCAAAAGACAATTTTGGAACACTATCTACGAGGCCAGAATTTGGCTCTTTGTGTGCTATGAAATTAACCCAAGGTAATGCAGAGCAATGAATGCAATCGAGGCCATTAATTGGTGGAAACAAATCTGTTGAAGCCTTAATACGATTCTTTTCAGCCTCTAAATTATTAGAAAATGTTTCTAAATTTTCATTATATGCTACAAATGAAAAACCAAACGTATTATCGTCTCTTAAAATGGTGGGTGATGTGTGTATTACATCATAAACAACCACTTGTTCGTTTTCAATTCTATATTTAAAATTTTCAACTTCATTAATTGCTCGCATACAGTCGTGCAAATATCTTGTAAAAAAGCTAGTATTTGTATCTTTTGAAGCTTGGTATGCCTTAGTAACGTTAAAAGGAATGGTAACTGCAAAAGACGGATCGGCTAAGCCAGAAAAATGTTCAAAGTGCTGTTTTCTATTCCAGGTATTTATATCAATAACTTTCAATTTAATCTATAAGTTTTAAAAGTTCGGTTAATGTATGAATGGTTTTATAAGCCTTACCGTTGGTTTCCTTTTCTGTAACTTCTTCGTGCGCCCAAGTGGTATGAAATGGCACATGTATAGCCTGTGCTTTTAAATTCACTAAAGGTAAAACATCTGATTTTAAAGAATTTCCAACCATTAAAAATTCTGATGGTTTAACATCTAAGCGCTTCAATAGTTGAGAATAATTACCTTCTTGCTTATCACTTAAAACTTCTATATGATGAAAATAGCTCGTTAAACCCGATTTCTCGAGTTTACGTTCCTGATCTAATAAATCGCCTTTAGTCGCTAAAATAAGTCTGTAATTTTTTGATAATTTTGCTAACACCTCTTCGACTCCATCTAAGAGCTCTACAGGCTTATTTAGCATATTTTTGCCTATATTCAATATAGCTTCAATGGTTTTATTAGAAACCGAATAATTCGACAATTCTAAAGCCACTTCCACCATCGATAAAGTGAATGCTTTGACACCATATCCATATAACGGTAGGTTACTTATTTCCTTTTTAAAAAGCTCTTGATCTATTTTATTTGGTGTTTCGTATTTTGATAATAACCTACCAATTTCATCTTCGGCTTCACGAAAATAAGTCTCATTTACCCAAAGCGTATCATCGGCATCAAAACCAATTACTTTTATGTTTTTATAATCTATTTCCATAATTTCTTTGCGCGTTCTAAATCTTCCGGAGTATCAATTTCTACACCTTGCACATCCGTTTCTACCATTTTAATACGTTTTCCGTACTCTAAATAACGAATGCATTCTATTTTTTCTGAAGCTTCTAAAGACAACATAGGCAATCTATAGAAATCCATTATAGCTTGTTTTCTAAAGGCATAAACACCTTTGTGTTTGAAGTACCGGACACCTGCATTTTTTTCTCTTGGATATGGAATTGGACTTCTAGAAAAGTACAATGCAAAATCGGCCTGATCAACAATAACTTTTACTGTATTTGGGTTTTTGATTTCCTCTTCGTCGGTAATGTGTACCATTAATGATGCCAAATCAACCTCTTTATTAGGATCTTTTTTAAACACCTCAATAAGTTTGGTTAACGATTCTTTATCTGTAAAAGGCTCATCGCCCTGAACGTTAATTACAACATCTACATCTAAAAACTCTACGGCTTCTGCAATTCTATCGCTACCACAATCATGTTCTTTTTTACTCATCATAGCTTTTCCGCCATGATTTACAATTTCGTTATAAATTATATCGCTATCTGTAACCACAATAACATCATCGAATAATTTGGTCGCTACGGTAGCTTGGTAAGTTCTAAGAATAACTGTTTTTCCTCCCAAATCTTGCATAAGTTTAGCTGGGAAACGTGATGCACTATACCGTGCAGGAATCATTGAAATTATTTTCATGTAATGGTACTGTATATTAAAAACCTTGTTTTTAAGCTCTTATTTAAAATAAATTCTTAAACTAAACCTTAAATCTTCATCAAAAATAAGATAAATTATAGAATGTTTTAGGTCTTACTTGGTTTAAACTTCTTATAAACTTTAAAAATTATGAATAATATAAGAACAACTAAAATTATAGCAAGAATTGGCATAAATATAGAAACAACCGACATTACCAAAGAGGTTCCCGTTTCTAAAGTTGCTACAATAGGGTTCGCTAAACCGCCCGTTGTAGCTGTAGACGCTAAACGCGTAGTACCTGATGTTCCTGCTACAGCTGCAGCCGTACCTCCTCCAGCTATAATGGCCAATGCCCAAGTTACCACAGGGCTCAAATCTGCAACTGTAGAAAGCATAACAGCCGTGCCAGCTAATGCGGCTAATGGCACGGCAATGGTATCTAATAAATTATCGACATAAGGAATAAAATAAGCGCAAATTTCGACTAACGTCGCTACACCTAAAGTAATTATAGCGGCAGTACTACCAATCCATTCCCAAGATTCGTTAAGCTCCCATACATCAAAATAAGCTGCCAAACTTAAAGTAAATAAGGGCATAAAAACTCTAAATCCAACCGAAGCGGAAAGCCCAATGCCTAAAAAAATACTTATTATAGTTTCTGCTGTCATAAATTGCTACAAGATCGAATTATTAATTATGTCACTTTTCAAAGTTACAAAACAAATAATCAACATCATTAAATCAAATTCCATTCCAAAGTAAAACGGATTATACTGTTTTTTTAAGAAGGGATATCTTCCTCAAAAAATTCATCTTTAAACCCAATAAGATATAGTTTTTCTTTCGCACGAGTTGCCGCAGTGTAAAGCCAACGCAAATAATCTTTGTCAATACCATTTGGTAAGTATGGCTGCTCTACAAAAACGGTATTCCATTGTCCACCCTGAGATTTATGACAAGTTATTGCATAAGAGAATTTAACTTGTAAAGCATTAAAATGCTTGTTGCTTTTTACTTTTAGAAACTTTTTGTACTTAGAGGTTTCATCTTCAAAATCTTTCATAACTTCTTGGTAAAGTCTATTAGATTCTTCGTAAGGCAATGATGGTGTTTCTGCTTCAATGGTGTCTAGCATCAATACTGTTTCAAAAGGTTGCATTTTAGGATAATCTACCATACGCACTTTTACTTCAGCAAAACGAAACCCATATAACTCCTGAATACTAAAAATTTCTAAAACTTCAATAATATCACCATTCGCGATAAAACCGGCTTCAGTAGTTGGTTTCAGCCAAAAATAATTATTTTTTACAACCATTAAATAATCACCAGAAGACAATTCGTTTTCATTAAATAGAATACGACTTCTTATTTGCTGATTGTACATATTGGCCCGCTTATTACTACGCACAATAATAGCTGTTTCTTCATTTCCTAATTCGCTGTAAGCGTCGTTTATAGCGTCCATAATTTCGTAACCATCAACTAACCTTACAATATCCTTAAAGCCGTTTAAATCGAACTTAAAATAATCGTACACCTCTCTAGCTAATACGTCTCTTAGAATAGTTGCATTAACTAATATACCCGAATCTTGACCTTGCCTTACAACTTCGTCTAATTCCATTCTAGTAACTTCTTTATTATAATTTAAAGCTAATGTATGTTCATCCAAAGCAGGACTAATATCCAATTTTACAGGAGGTAACTGCGCCGTATCACCAATTAGTAACAACTTACAATTATGACCTGCATAAACATATTGCATTAAATCGTCTAAGAGCGATCCATTTTCCATTAATTTAGACTCACTCGGTGTATCTGGAATCATTGAAGCTTCATCGACTATAAAAATGGTGTTTTTATGCTTATTAAGTTGCAAAACAAACTTTACACCTCCACCAGAATCTTTTTTTGGAAAATATATTTTTTTATGAATGGTGAAAGCCTCTTTTCCAGAATAATTAGCGATAACTTTCGCTGCTCGGCCAGTTGGCGCCATTAAAACAGCGCTCTTTTTTGCCTTCCATAAATTGTTTACAATGGCTCCTACAATCGTTGTTTTCCCAGTACCAGCGTAGCCTTTAAGCAAATACAGTGTATTTTTATCACTTTTAAATATAAACTCTGATAATTGCTGAAGCACAATATTTTGTTTAATCGTTGGATTGAACGGAAACTGCTGTTTTATAAGGGAATAGAATTCGGTTGCTGTCATTAATTGAAAATAATTTTAGAAATTCTTCAAAGATAGAATGATTTTTATTCGCTTTGGTTTTTACGATTAAAAAAAAATTGTAGATTTGCTAAATAACGATTAATAAACTTTTTAAATTAAATAACGTATTATGTTGACATTTATTCTTATTGTGGTTGCGGTAATTTTAGGAACAATTGCCTTGGTTAAGGTGGTTGATAAATTTGTACCAAATAAATTAAAGCCTGTTTTAAATATCCTACTTTGGGTATTAATCGCCTTTTTTGGTTACCAGACATATTTGTCTATATACGAACCAATTCAATTTAATAAATTAAAAAACGAACGTTACGTTGTTGTAATTGAAAGCTTAAAAGATATTAGAGACTCAGAATTAGCACACAGACAAGTAACTGGAAAATTTACTGATAGCTTTGATAACTTAATTAAATTTATCGATACAGCAAAGTTTACTATTACACAGCGTCGTGACTCTAGTGTTGTTGATCAAGAATTAACAAGAAGATATGGTGTTGATACTTTTAAAGATATCATGATAATTGATACTTTAGGAACTGTTCCTGTAAAAGATTCATTATTTAAAAACTCTAATCGTTACAAAACCATGATGAATGTACCTGTTGGAAAAGAAGGTGCTAAGTTCGATTTAAAAGCTGGTTTTATTAATCAAAATGATATTAACATCCCTGTTTTTGAAGCTTTAGTAAAGAAAGAAGTTTTATTACACGATCAAAATCCAGATTTAGTTGCACAAGAAAACCAAGTAATTGCGGTAGATGGTGTTAATGGAGATGCTTTAAAAGTAGGCTCTATGAACGAAGTTAAAACAAACGGAAACTGGCCAAAAACTTATGGCGATAACGAATAATAATACTGCTATTATTAGCAAATTAACAAATTTAGAACTGTCCATTCAAATAAGCTTGAGTGGACTTTCTTTTTGTATCCTACATCGAGATAATAATTCAATATCTACTTTAAAAGAACTCCGCTTTAAAAAGCAATTAAACCCGCTAGAAGTTTTACAAGAACTTAAAACTTGTTTTGAAACAGAACACATGTTACAAAATAAGTTCCAAGCCGTAAACGTGATTCACGACAACGAGTTATCGACGTTAGTTCCTAAAGCCATATTTAACGAGGGCGCCATTGCCGATTATTTAAAGTTTAATTCTAAAATTTTAAAATCAGATTTTGTAACCTTCGATACTATCGATAGTAACCAAAGTGTAAACGTTTATATTCCTTACGTGAATGTTAATAATTATATTTTCGATTTATTTGGAGATTTTACATACAAGCACGCCTCTACTGTTTTAATCGAAACGATTTTCGAGGCTAATAAAACAGCTGTAGAACCTAAGTTTTATGTACATGTTAATCACAATCGCTTTGACATAGTAATTATAAACGAAGGAAAACTTCAATTTTACAATAGTTTTGAATACATCACAAAAGAAGATTTTATATATTACATACTCTTTACAGCCGAGCAACTTAACTACAATCCAGAAACTTTAAACCTTATTTTAATTGGTAATGTAATTAAAGACGATCCGTTATACAACATCGCGTACAAATATATACGCAATGTTACTTTTGGTGAGAACAACAAAAAACATGTATTTACAGAAGCCCAAAAAACAAACCATTTTAATTTCACTTTAATAAATAGCTTTTAATGCGCATAATATCAGGATTATATAAAAGTAGAAAAATATTAGCACCAAAAAACCTACCTGTTCGTCCAACCACAGATATGGCCAAAGAATCGCTATTCAATATTTTAAACAATACCTTTTATTTTGATGATGTTTCCGTCCTCGATTTATTCGCAGGTACTGGAAATATAAGCTACGAATTTGCTTCTCGCGGAACGGAACAAATTACATGTGTAGATCAAGATTTTGGATGTATTAAGTTTATAAATAAAACGGCAGAGCAATTTGATATGCCTATAAATACCATTAAAAGTGATGTCTTTAAGTTTTTAGAAAAATCGACATTGCAAAGTAATATTATATTTGCCGATCCACCATACAATTTTGATGAAGAAAAATTCGGTAAAATTCCCGAATTAGTATTTAAAAACAATATGTTATTGCCCGACGGCGTATTAATTATAGAACACTCAAAACATACCGATTTATCTAAACTAAACAACTACAGCTACTCAAAAAGTTATGGTGGTAATATGTTTAGCTTTTTCGAAAACGCATAAAAAACAACTAAACTAAATCAATTTAAACCAGAAAAAACCTTCAAGGCGCAAGCCAAGAAGGTTTTTTTATAGGTAAGTAAATCTATAAGCCGAATTCTGTACCGTTTAAGTCACTTTAAGTAAAACCTAAAATAAGCCTAAAAAGCCCTTATCATTTATCTGAGTGTTTTGTTACCAAAACACTTTAGCTGCTTACCCTCCAGCATCGGGCGTTCAACCCTCAAGCACTGGTTTACATAACATTGCACCACATAGAGTTTACCTGGTTTCACTACAGCATAATCTGTACATTCTTTCTGTTGCACTGGTCCTAACCTCTCGGCTGGTGGCCGTTAGCCACTATGTTGAACTACGGTGTCCGGACTTTCCTCCATTTTAAAATAAATTAAAACAGCGATAAGGCGATCTACTAGCCACCAAAATTACAACAAACAAATATTAAAATGCAACATAATAAACTTAAAATACAAAATAAAATTTGGGCGTTCCCCAAGGGTCGGGCTTTCCGCAGTCGCTTTTTTGTGTTGCAATAGGTGCAACAACACAATAAGAGCTCCAACAATGCTGCAATCCCTAACGCGGGTCGTTTTACAAAGTATTGGTTATGGTTAACGATAAAGTTTGTTAACTAAGGTTGAGAAGAACCAATTGAGTATAAAAATTTAAAATCAGGCTTAAAAACTATGCTTCTAAACCAAGCCCAATATTTATTTTGTTTTTTAATATTGTTATTCTTATGTTATTTCTAGGAACAAGCCGTTGTTAATAACTCCTTTTAAATTTCGTGAATACAATTAAATAATCCGGTTTGAATTTTTAACTTTGTTATTCATTCAATAGCGACGCAAATTTGGAACATTTTATAGTATCGGCTCGAAAGTACAGACCTCAAACATTTAAAGATGTAGTTGGGCAACAAGCCATTACAAATACTTTGTTAAACGCTATAGAAAATAATCATTTGGCACAAGCTCTTCTATTTACGGGTCCGCGTGGTGTTGGTAAAACAACTTGCGCACGTATTTTAGCTAAAATGATAAACAGTGATGGTAAAGAAACTGGCGAAGAAGATTTTGCTTTTAACATATTTGAACTCGATGCGGCATCTAATAACTCGGTAGATGATATTAGAAGCTTAACCGATCAAGTTCGTATACCACCGCAAGTTGGTAAATATAAAGTTTATATTATTGATGAGGTACACATGTTATCTCAGGCCGCTTTTAATGCCTTTTTAAAAACATTAGAAGAACCGCCAAAACACTGTATTTTCATTCTAGCAACTACCGAAAAGCACAAAATAATACCAACCATATTGTCGCGTTGTCAAATATTCGATTTTAAACGTATTACGGTAAAAGATGCAAAAAACTATTTAAAATACATTGCAGAAGAACAAGGCATAACAGCCGAGGATGATGCATTACATATTATTGCGCAAAAAGCCGATGGTGCTATGCGTGATGCGCTTTCTATATTTGATCGTGTGGTAAGTTTCTCTGGTAAAAATTTAACCAGACAAGCTGTAACCGAAAACTTAAACGTACTCGATTACGAAACCTATTTTGAAAGTACCGATTTAATACTCGAAAATAAAATACCAGATTTACTTATACAATTCAATAATACCTTATCTAAAGGTTTTGATGGTCATCATTTTATTGCTGGTTTGGCATCACATTTTAGAGATTTACTAGTTAGTAAAGTTCCCGCAACTATAGAGCTGCTTGAAGTTGGTGAACAAACACAAATAAAATACTTAGAGCAATCTAAAAAAGCTTCTCAAGAATTTTTAATGCAAGGTATAAATCTTGCAAACGACTGCGATCTCAAGTACAAAACCAGTAAAAACCAACGACTCCTCGTTGAACTTTGTCTCATGCAGCTTGCCTCTATCACTTTCGATGGAGAAAAAAAAAATAGCAAACATTACATAATTCCAGCGTCTTACTTTAAAAAGAAGGGTATTACTCCTATTCCGGTTACTGTTCCTGCAGCGAAGCCAAGTACCCAACCTGCCACAGAAGTAAAAACCGAAACAACCGCTAAAGCTCAGGCAGCCAAAAAAGTAGAAGAAAAACCGGCTATCAACACGCGCATAAAATTAGATTTAGCATCTGGTAGTAAGCGCCGATCCGGATTATCTTTAAGTAGTATTCGTGCTAAAAAAGAACACCAAATAAAACAACTAGAAGTTGTTGTTGATGAGGAAAACCTACCTACTGAAGACTTTACAGAAGAAGCTTTTATGGAAGCTTGGAACTTTTTTCTGGATAAACTTAAAAAGGATGGTAAACACAATTTAGCATCTATCTTAAATATGGATAAGCCTAAACTAAAAGGCACCGATATTCATTTAACCTTTCCCACGGAAACTAATAAAAAAGAAGTCATGCAAGGCCAATACGACCTCATGACTTACATTAGAACTAAACTAAGCAATTTTGATCTTAGCTTAGTTATTACCGTAAACGAGGTAATGAATAAAAAATACGTTTTTACTCCTCAAGATAAATACGAAAAGCTTGTTGAAGCTAACCCGAGTTTAGAGCTTTTACGTCGTACTTTCGATTTAGATTTATAATTATCACATTTATACTATCACTATTCTTCATCTTCTTCAGGTGAAACGAACTCAGACTGATACTTTTCTAAAAACTGTTTCTGTTTTAAAAACAAATCTTGAGTTATTTGATCTATATCCATAAAGTCTGTACCGAAATCGCTTCCGAAGAAATCATCATTAAAGAAATGTTTACTAAAAAGGGAATCTTTAGAAAATATATTTTCAAAGCCTTGATGTTCAAATCGTTAATAATTCGTGAAAAATTTAGACTTAAAACTTTGCATTAAACTATCGCGATCTATAGGCGATAATCCTTCCATATTATTGCTAGAAGACCAAGAGTAAATGCTATCGTATTTAATTAAATTTCCATTCTCATCAAATTCTTTATCCACTTTCCAAGATCCTTTTGGTTTCTCTATTTCGGTAATTTCTACTTTTTTATCTTCATTTTTTTGTCCGTTGCAATTAACACTTAACAATGCAACTGCTAATAATAAAACACACTTTTTCATGATTTAAATTTTGAGTTAAACATTTATTTATATCTAAAAACGACATAGTTCACTAAACAATAAAGCTTTAACAAAGTAAGGCTGAAAAAATTCAGCCTCACTAATAATCTAATAATCCGTTTGCTTAAAGTTTAGTTCTACTGTTAAGAAATTCTAATTTGTCTCGCTGGTTTTTGTTTAGCCTCTTCTTTTTTAGGTAAAAGAATATTTAAAATACCATCTTGGTAATTGGCCGAAATATTATCATCGTTTACCGTTTCTGGTAAAGTGAATGTTCTTTTAAAAGCCGAGTAACCAAACTCCTTACGCGTATAGTTTTCTTGCTGCTCTTCGTGCGTTTCTTTTTTCTCTGTGGAAATAGATAACACGTTATGATCTAAATCTAATTTGAAATCCGATTTTTTTAATCCGGGAACAGCCATTTCAACAACATAAGCATCGGCAGTTTCCTTAATATTAACTTTTGGTAAAGAGACACCTGTATTAAAATTAGAGGTAAATACAGAAGGTAAATCTCTGTTAAAAATATCATCTAACCAATTAGAAGTACTTGGGAAGCTTGCATTTGAATTTGTGTTTGCTAAACTTCCGTTTTTAGGAACATTTACTAAATTGCTCATAATTACAAAATTTTAAATTAAACATGTTTTTCAAACTTGAAACCTTTTCGATTTCGAAGTATATTAAACAAAAAAAATACCAAACGCATTCTTTTTTGTTTGAAGTAGATATTTCTGTCATTTTTTCAGAATATTTGACAGAAGTTCATTTTAAATAATGAAATATTGGCATTTTAAGATAATCTATATCAGGTATTATCGCCTTAACTGTAGCTTCTTCATTTTTTCTTTAAACATGATAGCTGCACTAGTATAACCACCTTCTGTACCATCGACAAAATGTATGTGCTTTTCTTGGCGGTCTTCTATATAACAAGACATTATAGATGCGTGTGTAATATGTATTCCATAAATAATTTTATACTGAGCTTCTAAATTGTTCAAGAACGTTTTTAAAGTCTCTACCTGGTCTTCAGTCCCAGAAATTACGGTATTTAAAAAGCCATCTAGCATTATGGTATCGGTTAATTGAGCGATACGTTTTTTCTGAAGTTTACCTGCTTTAAAAAATTTAAAATAAACGATACCAATTAAGGTTATAAACCAATTACTAAGCAAGTAACCAATCCGGAACTTACCGATTTTAGCATTCATCTCTTTTCTAATTTTTTGTAGAGAAGGATCTAGCTTTAGCATATCACTTGTAATTGGATTTCTATTAATTAAAGATCCAAAAATCACATCTACTTCCTTCATAATATCACTATAAACTTCGGCTTGTATATTTTCATCATCACAATCAACAAGAAGACAAATTACTTTTTTATCTGTTTTATTTGGGTATATTTCATCCCAACGGCACTCCATACCATTTAAATTAAGCTTGGTTGCTTCCTGATCTGAAATATCTGTAGATTTAAAACTTTCTTTAATAATTCGCTCGGCATATTTAAGCCCATTTCCTAGTACAACAGGGGTGGTTAAATACCTATTATGTCTCAATTTAGTAATTCTTAATGCAATATTATTCTCATAAACGTGATGCACTTCCAAATACCCAACCCTTAAATTTAACTGGGTTGATTTTTTAATATGTTGACTATAATTATTTAAAGCTAACAGAATAGGTTGCAATACACTGTTAGGAACTATAAACGTAGACCCATCACCACCAAAAAAATACGGAATCTTAATTTTATTATTTACAGTTTTTAAAGTATTTAAAACAGTAATTATACTTCCTGTAGCACTTAAATTCACATCATTATGAAAGCCACGAGCCACAGCATCTGTGGAGTTCTCGATATCGGTAACAACTATGGCCCAATTTTTTGGAACATTAAAAAATAGGGTTTCATCCTTTAAAAGATTAGCTAAAGGCAAACTGCTTTTAGGAATATTTTTATAGAAATTTAAATTATTTTTCTTGTTCAAACTAATTGAGGGTATTTGAATATCCGGATTTAAAGGTAACACTTATCAATGAATAAAAATACCAGAATTTAAAACCTATTCTTTTTATTACAATTTCAAAGAATCCGTCTTTTATCTTTTACAGCATTAGCATGAATTTTGGTATCTTTGAATGTCTTTAGTTGTAATAATTCAATAAAAAACATGAAGAAACTTATATTTTTAATACTTATTATTTCCATTGTTTTTGCGCACTTCGATGGACAGGGCCGTAAACATAGTAATAATCGTGATGTTTTACAAAGCGCGGATTTATTAGAGTCTTTTTCTAAAAAAGTAAAGTTTACACCTAATGAACCTGTTGAAATCATAACTGATACTATTTTAAGCACTGGCTTTGAAGTGAAATTAAAATACCATTCGCTTGAAAATAACTTTATATCTCATACTACCACAGCAGAAGATCTTAGCATTAAAGAAACGCATTACAAAGATTTTGAAGCAGAGTTGAGGCTTTTAATACATGGCAAATTAGTAACCGAAGGTTTAATAAATAAAAGTTTGTTTGAAAGCTACGCTAATGCGGAATTTTGGAAGCATGCCATTATGCAACACGTTTGGATAGATTATCAAAATTCTACAGAGCAGTATGTGCAGTTAAACACCTCTTTTCGCGTTCTAGAAACCGAAACTTATAAAGACTTCAGTATTTTAATTAATTCCTTAGGATCAATTAAAATTAAAGAAATAAATTTGCTCTCAAATACCATTTAATATGTTAGGCTTAAAATTACCAACCGACCCACGCTGGGTAAATATTGTAGAAAAAAATATTAAAGAAATATTAATCGATCATGCCTTTTGTGAACAAAAAGCGACGAGTACGGCTATTTCATTAATTGTTAGTTTTCCTGAATACACCGAGTTGGTGCAAGAAATGGTAGCTTTGGTAAAAGAAGAAATTAGCCATTTTAAAATGGTACATGATAAAATTTTGGAGCGTGGTTGGGTTTTAGGACGCGATCGTCGTGATGACTACGTTATTGAGCTTTTAAAATTTTTCCCTAAGGGTGGAAGTCGAACAACCCAATTGGTGCATAGATTGTTGTATGCTGCTTTAATTGAAGCTAGAAGTTGTGAGCGTTTTAGATTACTTTCGATAGAACTAGAAGATAAAGAACTTGCTGAATTCTACAGAAATTTAATGGTAAGTGAAGCTAACCATTATACCATGTTTTTAGGTTTTGCAAGACAATATGGCGAAAAAAAAGAAGTTGACACCAAATGGCAGCAACTTCTTGAATATGAAGCTAAAATTATGTTGAACTTAAGTAAGTCTGAAACTATACATGGGTAAAACCAAAATAATTAGACTAAATTAAGCCGCATAATTCCTTTTACTTAAAATTTATAACCAACTCCAATTTGGATATTTCTATTTCTGGCTGCAATACCTAAATTTTCATCAAAAATATTAGAAAAACCGTAAGTATATCTAATATCTGCAAAAAGCATTAAGTTAATTTTATACTCTACAGAAGCTAATCCAGAATATGCAAAATTACGAATGCCATCCTCGAATTTATGCACTTTTAACCCTACTTGTGGACCAACACCCGCATGGAATTTTTCACTTATTCTATAACGAAGTAAAATAGGCACTTGTAAATAATCTAGATTAATTCTTTCATCTTTTGCTCCTTCTGCAGAAAATTGAAATTCCGGCATTAATGAAAGTGTTTTATTTAGGCTAATTGTTGCAAAAGCTCCAAAATAAACACTATTTCTGTGCTTATTTTCAATAGTATAAGGATCGTCGAAATCTAAATTAGAAATATTATAACCACCACGAACACCGTATTTTACATCTTGTGAAAAACCGTAAAAAGATAGGCTTAATAATAGGGTAAAGAGTAATATTTTTTTCATAATGAATAGGTTTGGGTTTGTAATTAAAACAATAATGTGTCTGCGAATATATATTATAAAATTAAAAGCGTACAATTAATGTAGGTAAAGTGCAATATTTTACTGTGTAATACTCGATACTGTATCATAGTAAATACTTTTTATGATACCATCTGCCAATCCTATTTTAGGAACGTAGATGTTTTTTGCTCCACTCCACTTCATGGCAGACATATAAATTCGCATAGCAGGAATAATTACATCGGCTCTATCTTGATTTAAATCCAATTCAGTGATACGCTCTTCGTAAGAATAACTTTGAAGGGTATTATAATAAGACGTCATGTAAAAATAAGTCAAAGGTTTTCCCATAGCCTTACCAGAAATTTTAAATATTTTATTAATATTTCCACCAGAACCAATAACTTCAATTTTGTCGTAAATTTTAGTATTAACATCAATCCAAGTTTGTAATTCTTGCCAGGTTTCTTTTTTCACCATATCGTTTAACAATCGAACAGTACCTATTTTAAAAGATCGTGAAATCACTTGTTTTCCATGGTCTATTACTGTGAATTCAGTACTTCCACCACCCACATCTACATAGAGGTATATTTTATTTGGATCTATAAATTTATTTAAATCTGTTGCGGCAATTATAGCTGCTTCCTCTTCTCCATCGATAACATCAATCTGTATTCCTGCATGTTTTAATACGGCTTCCACAACCTTAGATCCATTATCCGATTCTCGCATAGCAGATGTGGCACAAGCTTTATACTTAACCACTTTGTGAGATTTCATAAGCAATTTAAAAGCTAGCATGGTATCAAGAATACGAGCAGTATTTTCTTTTGAAATTTTATTTTTGATAAACACATCGGCTCCTAAACGAATAGGTACACGAACCAACGAGTTTTTTTTAAATTGAACTGGTCTGCCCTTTTGCTCAATAATATTTGAAATTAACAGCCTAACTGCATTGGAACCAATATCTATGGCCGCGTATTTTTTTATTGAAAGCATATTAGTTTTCTAATTTTTTAAGATAATAATCGTAAACAACAAATTGAGATCTCACTTGTTCTTTAGCACTTACTTTATATTCGTTTTCTTGTGAATCGTTCAATATTCTTGCTTTAACGTTATCGTTCCAACTAATATCAAAGGTTTCTATTATTTCTTTTTTAACATCTTCATCATAAATAGGGCAACTTACTTCTACCCTATTTTCAATATTTCTACTCATCCAATCGGCAGACGAAATATAAATTTTCATGTCGCCATCATTTCCAAACATATATACTCTAGAATGCTCTAAAAATTTATCGACAACACTAATTACTTCAATATTCTCACTCATACCTTTAATTCCGGGGATGAGAGAACAAATACCACGTACAATCATTTGAATTTTTACACCTGCACGGCTAGCTTCATACAATTTATCAATCATGGTGTAACTTGACACACTATTCATTTTTAATCGTATTAAGCCTTGTTTGCCATTCTGCACATGCTCAATCTCTCTATCAATTAATTTGAATATAGATTTTTGTGTATAGTGAGGAGATACAATTAAATGCTTATAACTATAAATTTTGTAATTAGCTTGGAAGAAACTAAATATTTTATTGACGTCTTTTAAAATACGCTGATCCGCTGTAAACAACGTGTAATCTGTATAAATTTTAGCTGTTGATTCATTAAAATTACCTGTACTTATAAATCCATAGCGCTTAAGTTTTTTACCTTCTTCACGTTCTACAACACACATTTTACTATGCACTTTTAGACCAGCAACACCAAATATTAGGTTGATGCCTTCACTCTGCATTTGCTCAGCATAATCTATATTAGCTTGCTCATCGAACCTAGCACGTAGCTCAATAGATACAGTAACAGCTTTACCATTAATAGCCGCATTAATAAGAGCACTGGCTATATGCGAAATTTGCGCTAAACGATAAATAGTAATTTTTATGGTCTTCACCTTTGGATCTAAAGCGGCTTCGCGTAAAAACTTGACAACGTATGAAAAAGTTTGATAAGGTGCGTAAAGCAAATAATCCTTCTTGGTAATAGCCTGAAAGATACTTTCTTGAAAACTAAGCCCTTTTATTAGTAAAGGTTCTATTTTATCATAAAGTAAATCTTGCCTACCTAAACTCGGGAAGCCCATATAATCTCTACGATTATGGTATCGACCACCAGGAATAATACTATCAGTATCATCAATTCCCATTTTAGACATTAAATACTGTAACGTTTCTTTATGTATGGTTTTATCATACACAAAACGCACAGGTTCGCCAACTTGGCGGTGCTTTACACTATCTGATATTTTATCGATAAAACTTTTACTTAAATCGCTATCAAAATCCAATTCACCATCTCTAGTAATTTTGATCATATGCGCAGAAATGGTTTTGTAATCGAAAATATTAAAAATATCTCTTAAGCAATATCGTAATAAATCATCTATTAATATAATATAACTCTTATTACCCTGTTTTGGCAACTCTACAAAACGGTCTATAGATTTTGGTATTTCTATTAAAGCGAATTGCTTTTTATCCCCAGCCATAAGCATACGAACCGCCAAATATGCCGCACTATCCTTTAAATTTGGTAGTACTACCAAATCGTTAAGAATTATGGTAACTAAAGCCGGACTTACCGTTTTAATAAAATAATTACTTATAAAATCATGCTGAGAAGGATCAATTTGAGTTTCATTTATAATATAAATATCCTCTTTTTCTAATTTAGACTTAATGGTGTTTAAAATATCTAAACTTTCACTTTGTTGCTTTATTACAATTTGAGTAATTATATCCAGCAACTCTTTAGCTTTTATACCACCTAACTCATTTTTACCACCTTTACCGGCTTCTACAATACGTTTTACTGTGGCGTAACGAACTTTAAAAAATTCATCTAAATTATTAGAAAAAATCCCTAAAAAACGTAAACGTTCTATGAGAGGTACATTACTGCAAGAAGCCTCTTGCAATACTCTTGCATTAAATTGTAACCAGCTTATTTCTCTATTTATATAGCTGTTATTATGGACAGGTTCAGTTTTTATCATTGTAATTTTAATTGAAAACATGTAAAAAACAAATATATTCTATTTACATGTAAAAAGACAGTAATTTTGAGTTATCAAATATTTAAATTTAAAGAAATATTTTACTATTTCGACCATAATTAAACACCAATTATCGAAGATTTATAAAAAACAAAAACATAAAAAACCTTAACTAACTTATTTTAAGTCTTTTGGATAAATTATAGTTATGGTATCTCCGTTTTTTATCGCCTCCCAATCATTAACATTAAAATTTATAATAACAACGCCACAAGTAGCAACATTATCAATAAATTTATCTCCAAACTGATTTACAAAGGCTGTAATAGCATGATTATGACCAAAAACCATTAAGGTATTCACAGCTTTTGAACAGGATTTTATAACCCGAGTTAATAATTCGCCAGAAAAGTCATACACCTCATGGTTGTACTGAATTTTTTCCGAAGGAATTTCAAGATTAGAAATAAATATTTCTGCTGTTGTTTTTGCTCGTATGGCATCACTAGAAATCACTAAATCAGGCAATAAAAGATAATCTTGAAAATGATTAGACACAAGGTTTGCGTCCTCCAACCCGCGTTTATTTAAGGGGCGTTCATGATCGATTACATCATGTTTCCATGAAGATTTAGCGTGACGTATTAGTATTAATTTTTTCATTTTTATCGATAAAAATCAAATTACATCGACAAATAGTTGTTTTACTTGCTGAAATTCGATTTATTTGTACATAAATTTATTAAAAAAAATGAGTTGCTCAGAGTTTTACTAAATTATATTTAAAAGAAGTAAGACCTATCGTTCAAAATGTACTAATAACCGATTAAGTGAAACGCACTTAACCTTACAACGAGTTTATGAGTGATTTACCATTTATATTTGATTAACATGCTTTCAATGCTTTCTTTTGATGAACCTATAAAATAGCAAAAATTATGACCCCAAATCTAATTTTAAACCTAATATCAGCATTGTTTTGCAGTGCTTTGGCATTTTGGTTCTTCCCTAAGAAGACTTTGAACATATTATTTGAAAGACACAAATAGTGCATACCTGAGACTAGTTTGAAGGGAGATGTGCCCTAATGTGTTATTATATATTAAAAATTGACTGAATGATTATGAAAAACAACTTATCTCACCTACTTAAAAGTATAACGCTGTTTTGCGCTATAGTGCTTTTATCTAATCACGAAAGTAATGCTCAAGAAAATGGGATTTACGAGTTAAATGCATCTAGCCAATTTTCTAGGGCAACATCTAGTAAATCTAAAACTACAAATACGAGAACCGAATTTTATAATCTTTCTCAAAAATTGCATCCAACAGCATATTTAGCTAAAAATAGGTTAAAAAATAAATACGGCGACGGTGATGTTGTAAAACTATCTTTAGATGACGTTGCTTCTCTAGATTTAGTAAAGCAAGATGAATCAAACTATAATAATGTGGAATTAATTACAATAACCTTAAAACGTTTTAGTGACTTAAATACACCCATAAATTTATCTACCACCTCTGGATTAGCGAAATTAAAGTATCTTTATATAAGATGCCTTTTTGATTGTAATAACGAACAAATAAAAGGTTTTGTAAAAAACATCTCGAACAGTAATGTACGTGTGTTTTACACATCTGCTAGACCTTCATAACATAATATTTCGATTTTAATAAAATTAAGAAATGAAAAAAATCTACTCAAAACAATTTTCAGTATTTAACACATCACTTCATTTGATGTGTTTTGCTGTATTGCTTCTCTTATCAGTTTTTAAAGGTTATAGCCAGGTAATTGTTGACTTTACTCCAAGACAAAGTTCTTTTAATATACAAGGTGATTTTTCTATGATTGGAAACACCAACCTTACCCTAGCAGATTATGATGATACCTCTAGTAATGGTGAAGACATGATTTATGTGGATATCGATGGTGATACTAGAACATTTAACTCTTCATCTTCTCAATTGGAATTTTCAACTGAAAATGGTGCTCTTCCAGAATGTTCAAATATTATATATGCTGGTCTTTATTGGACGGGTAGATCTAGTCTTGATGGTGCAGATGCAAATGATGATGGTGACGGAAACTCAAATACATTTTCTGTAACAAAAGATGGTACAACTAAGGTGTTTGATAAAACTAAAGTTTTGTTTAAAGGCCCTGGTTTTGGTTATCAAGAAATTACGGCTACAGGAATTCAATTTCCTGATAATGCATCTAACAATATGTATGCGGCTTATGCCGATGTTACTCAAATTGTTATTGACAATGGTGGTGCAGGTACCTATACTGTTGGAGATATTGCAACTATTGAAGGTAATGGTTACCCAACTGGTTATTATGGTGGTTGGGGTTTAGTTGTTGTTTATGATAACTATAAAATGAAATGGCGTGATATTACTGTTTTTGATGGATTTGCTTATGTAAGTTCTGGTGGAGGAAACCAATTTATCGATATAAATGGATTTAAAGCTGTTGAAAACGGCGATGTTAATATTAAGTTTGGTGTTATGGCCGGTGAGGGTGATGTTGGAGTTGGTGGAGACCGACTGTCTATTATTATCCCGAATGCAGGTGATGATAAAGATAATCTTTCTACTTTAGATGATAATAGTTATCGAGATTTAGTGCACCCAGGAAATGTTGACAGTAACTTTTTTAATTCTTCTATTTATACACATGGTGGCGTTCCCGGAAAACGAACTCCAGATTTAGCCAATAATACAGGTGTAGATATTGCGATGTTCAATATTGAGAATTCTGACAAATCTTTAATTCGAAACGGACAAGATTATACAAGATTTAAATATAACTCTACTCAGGATACTTATATTATTTTTAATGCAACTTTTGCTGTAGATGCATATATTCCAGAACCTGAAGGTGTTTTAACAGCTACAACTGTTAGTGGATCACCAACGAGTAGTTTAAATCCAACGGATCAAGCTGTTTATGCAATTGATATTAAAAATAGAGGGTCGGAAGCAACAGATAATACTACATTAACGATTCCGCTTCCAGATTCTGTTGATCCAGATAATTTAGATATCAATTATAAAACAAATACAGCTTATGTTCCTGTAACTTCTACTCCCACATATGTTAGTACCATTGGTACTAATGGAGCTATTGTTTGGAATATTGGTACATTACCTGTACCACCAGATCCAGATATCATATTAGCTAGTATAAGCTTTTCTTTAACCGTAACAACAGATTGCGAATTTTATGAAGATCGTACTGATAAATTTGTTTCCGTTAACGGGAAAATTAGTGGTGTTGGACAAACCTCGGGAGCACCATTCGACTTGACTTTAATTCAAGGATATGAAATGTCTGGTAATTGTATTGGAGCAACCATAGCTGCACCAATAGTTATTCCTATTACATACAGAGATTATGTAAACTCACCTCCTACTGGAGATGCTCCTGCTGCTGTTACAGTTGCATGTGGTGAAGAATTACCTTTGGCAGATATAACTTCGGTAACAAATTTACGAGATAACTCTGGTGATGTACCTACTGTTGCTTTTGTAGACGATGTTTCTAATAACGCATCTCCTGAAATTATTACAAGAACATATAGTATTTCTGACGAATGTGGTAATGTTACCAATGTAACTCAAGAAATTACTAGAATGCCATCTCCACCTCCAACAGCAATTTGTCAAGATTTTGCAGTTACACTCGACGCTAGTGGAAATGCTACAATAACAGCAGATCAAATAAATAACGGGTCTTCTGCATGTAGTGGGGGTGTCACGTTGTCTGTTTCACCATCTACATTTACATGCTCTAATGTTGGTGCCAATACAGTAACCCTTACCGTTACAGATGAAGGCGGACAAACGTCTACTTGCACATCAACCGTTACGGTAACTGATGATATAGATCCTGTAGCACTTTGCCAAAATGCAACAATTTATTTAAATGCTGCTGGCGGAGCTACTCTAGATCCAAGTGATATTGATGCTGGTTCTAATGATATTTGTGGAATTAAAACTTTAGAAGTTGATAAGGAATCTTTTACTTGTGCAGATCTAGGTAGCAATACCGTAACGCTTACAGTAACTGATAATAATGACAACGTTTCCACTTGTACTGCTGAAGTTATTGTTGAAGATAACGTTCCTCCAACAGCTATATGTACAAACATTACTATACAACTAGATGCTTCAGGTAGTGCTAGTATTGTTCCTGAAGATATAGACGGTGGATCTAGCGATAATTGTACAACAATTACACTTTCTGCTTCTCAAAGTACTTTTGACTGTACTAATTTAGGTGAGAACTCTGTAATATTAACGGTTACAGATGGTAACAATTTAGAAAGTACGTGTACAGCTTTAGTTACCGTTGAAGATAATGTGGCTCCGGAAGCCATATGTTTTAGTGATATTGATGTTGCTATTGATAGTGCTGGTAATGCTTCAATTTCTGTAGCTGATATCAATAATGGATCAACTGATAATTGCTCTATTGACACCATCACTATTGATCAAACAGAATTTGATTGTTCCAATCTTGGAGCTAATACCGTAACATTAACGGTTACTGATACATCAGGAAACATTGATACGTGTACAACCACAGTTAATATTGTCGATAATCAGGGGCCTGCTGTTGCTTGTAAGAATATAACAGTTGAGTTGGATAATACGGGCGTGGCTACAATTGTACCTGGAGATATAGATGATGGGTCTAGCGATTGTAGTGGCCTTGGCTCTACATCATTATCACAATCAATATTCGACTGTTCTAATTTGGGAGATAATAATGTAACCCTAACAGTTATTGATAATGTAGGAAACGAAGAATCTTGTACAGCAGTAGTAACAGTTTTAGATACTGTTAAGCCTACAGTGATATGTCAAGACTTTACTGCACAATTAGATACTACCGGAAATGTAACAATTACCACAGCAAATATTGATAACGGTAGTAGTGATGCTTGTGGAATAGACACAATAACTTTAGATGTTACTACTTTTAACTGTGATAACATTGGAAACAACGCCGTTACTTTAACGGTTACAGATTTAAATGGCAATTCAGATTCATGTACAGCAAATGTAACTGTTGAAGATAATGTAGCTCCTACAGCGCTTTGTCAAGCTATAACTGTTCAACTTGATGCCACTGGTAATGCTAGTATAACTGCTGATCAAATTGATAATGGTTCTACAGACGCTTGTGGAATTGCTTCACTTGCGCTTGATATTACCACATTCGATTGTACCAGCGTAGGTGACAATACTGTTGAATTGACAGTTACAGATAATAATGGAAATTCTTCAATATGTACTACTACTGTAACAGTTGAAGATAATGTACCTCCTACAGCACTTTGTCAAGCAATAACAGTGCAATTAGATAATACGGGTAATGCTTCAATTACACCAAATCAAATAGATAATGGTTCTATAGATTCATGTGGAGTTGACACACTCACCTTAGATATTACAACATTCGATTGTTCTAATATTGGAGACAATACAGTTGAATTAACAGTAACTGATATAAATGGAAACTCTGCAACATGTACTACTACAGTAACGGTTGAAGACAACATTCCTCCTACTGCAATTTGCCAACCTCTTACAGCACAACTAGATGCTACAGGCAATGTTACTATAACCCCAGAAAGTGTAAATAATGTATCTACAGATGCTTGTGGTATTCAATCACTATCATTAGATAAAACAACATTTGATTGCTCTAACATTGGAGACAACACTGTAGAATTAACGGTAACTGATAATAACGGAAATTCTGCAACTTGCACTACTATCGTAACCATTGAAGATAATGTAGCACCAGAAGTGTTATGTAAAGATGTTACTGTTCAATTATCAGGTGAAGGTTTTGTAACTATTTTACCTTCAGATATTGATAATGGCTCTTTTGATACTTGTGCTGATATAACAATGAGCGTTTCGCCTAGTGTTCTAGAATGTTCTAACGTTGGTGATAACACGGTTACATTAACTGTAACAGACGAAGACGGAAATCAAAATACATGTACTGCAACAGTAACGGTAGAAGATATTACACCACCAACAGCAATATGCCAAGCTATAACAGTACAATTAGATGCTACTGGTAATGCAACAATAACTCCAGACCAAATAGAAAATGGATCAACAGACTCATGTGGGCTAGATACATTTGCATTAGACATAACTACCTTTGATTGTTCTAATATTGGAGACAATACGGTTGAATTAACAGTAACTGATATTAATGGAAACTCTTCAACATGTACAACTATAGTAACGGTTGAAGACAACGTTCCTCCTACTGCAATTTGCCAACCTCTTACAGCACAACTAGATGCTACAGGCAATGTTACTATAACCCCAGAAAGTGTAAATAATGTATCTACAGATGCTTGTGGTATTCAATCACTATCATTAGATAAAACAACATTTGATTGCTCTAACATTGGAGACAATACTGTAGAATTAACGGTAACTGATAATAACGGTAATTCTGCAACTTGTACTACTACTGTTACCATTGAAGATAATGTAGCACCGGAAGTACTATGTAAAGATGTTACTGTTCAATTATCAGGTGAAGGTTTTGTAACTATTTCACCTTCAGATATTGATAATGGCTCTTTTGATAATTGCGGTGATATAACAATGAGCGTTTCGCCTAGTATTTTAGAATGTTCTAATGTTGGTGATAACACGGTTACATTAACTGTAACAGATGAAGAGGGAAATCAAAATACTTGTATTGCCACAGTAACAGTAGAAGATATTACACCACCAACAGCAATATGCCAAGCTATAACAGTACAATTAGACGCT
>NZ_JBISHH010000005.1:0-160252 GCF_045066735.1 Algibacter sp. Ld11
CTATTTCACCTTCAGATATTGATAATGGCTCTTTTGATAATTGCGGTGATATAACAATGAGCGTTTCGCCTAGTATTTTAGAATGTTCTAATGTTGGTGATAACACGGTTACATTAACTGTAACAGATGAAGAGGGAAATCAAAATACTTGTATTGCCACAGTAACAGTAGAAGATATTACACCACCAACAGCAATATGCCAAGCTATAACAGTACAATTAGACGCTGCTGGTAATGCAACAATAACTCCAGACCAAATAGAAAATGGATCAACAGACTCATGTGGAGTTGATACATTTGCATTAGACATAACAACATTTGATTGTTCTAATATTGGAGACAATACGGTTATATTAACAGTAACCGATATTAATGGAAACTCTTCAACATGTACAACTACAGTAGCGGTAGAGGATAATATTGCTCCTAATGTAATTTGCCAAGACATTGTTGTACAATTAAACAGTTCAGGAATTGCAACTATTACTGCGGATGATGTTGATAATGGCAGTAATGATAACTGCTCAGCTGTTACACTGAGTGTGTCTAATACCAGTTTCGATTGTTCTAATGTTGGACCAAACACAGTTACTTTAACTGCAGTTGATGATTATGGGAATGAAGCATCTTGTGATGCTACAGTAACAGTAGAAGATAATATTGCTCCCGTTATTGCTTGTAAAAATATTACAGTTCGTTTAGATGAAACAGGATCTGTAACTATTGAGCCAAGTGATATTGACGATGGCTCTTCAGATTGTGGTAGCGAAGTAACTCTTTCGGCTTCTCAAACAGTTTTTGATTGTACAAATATCGGTGCAAACACAGTAACTTTAACCGTTACAGATGCTTTTGGAAACGAAGACACCTGTGATGCACTTGTAACTGTTGAAGATATTATACCACCAACAGCAATTTGTCAAGCCATAACTATTCAGTTAGACACAAATGGAAATGCAACTATAACGGCAGATGATATTGACAATGGATCAAGCGATGTTTGTTCTACAGTAACGCTTTCAATATCGCAAACGGATTTCGATTGTTCAGATATTGGAGACAATACAGTTACATTGAGCGTTAAAGATATTTATGAAAATGAAAGTACTTGTGATGCCATTGTAACGGTTGAAGATAATATCCCTCCTACCGTTTTATGTAAAGATATCACAGTACAATTAAATGAAACAGGAACAGTTTCAATACTTCCTATTGATATTGATGGCGGCTCTACAGATTGTAGTGGCGATGTTACTTATGTTGCATCTCAAACCACTTTTGATTGTTCTAATGTTGGAGCAAACACGGTTACATTAACTGTTAGTGATTCTAACGGAAATGATGCCAGTTGTAGCGCTATTGTTACTGTTGAAGATATTACACCTCCAACAGCAATATGCCAAGCTATTACGGTTCAATTAGATGCAGA
Source organism: Algibacter sp. Ld11 (assembly GCF_045066735.1). Taxonomy (NCBI): domain Bacteria; kingdom Pseudomonadati; phylum Bacteroidota; class Flavobacteriia; order Flavobacteriales; family Flavobacteriaceae; genus Algibacter; species Algibacter sp. Ld11. The sequence goes on from NZ_JBISHH010000005.1 coordinate 1,430, forward strand.
TGGTAATGCTACTATAACTCCAGAGCAAATTGACAACGGATCGAACGATTCTTGTGGAATAGCCAGTATTACTTTAGATACTACATCATTTACATGTGAAAACATTGGTGATAATTCAGTAGAGCTTACTGTTATAGATGCTAACAACAACTCATCGACTTGCACGGCAATAGTAACTATAGAAGATAGCATAGCGCCAACTGCAGTTTGTGCAAATATAACCGTTCAACTAAACAGTTCTGGTAATGCTGATATTGTGCCAAGTGATATCGATGGTGGTTCTACAGATAATTGTGGTATTCCTGAGCTAACAGCCTCTCAACTAAACTTTAGTTGTGCAGATGTTGGGGAAAACACGGTAACACTTACAGTTACAGATGCTAGCGGAAACGAAGATACTTGTACAGCGATAGTAACTGTTGAAGATACTATTGAACCTACTGTTCTATGTAAAAACATAACAGTACAGTTAGATAATACAGGTTCTGTTTCAATTCTACCACAAGATATTGATGGTGGCTCTGCAGATTGTAGCGGTCAAGTTTCGCTTTCAGCTTCTCAAACTACATTTGATTGTACAAATATTGGAGAAAATACGGTAACGCTTACTGTAACAGATATAAATGATAATGAAAGTTTCTGTGATGCCATTGTAACCGTTGAAGATATTATAGCTCCAACAGCAATTTGCCAAGCTGTTACAATACAACTAGACACAGATGGAAATGCGAGCATTACACCAGATCAAATTGATAATGGTTCAAACGATGCTTGTGGAATCCAATCTATTGCTTTAGATAAAACAAGTTTTACCTGTGAAGATATTGGAGATAACATAGCAGAATTAACCGTTACAGATAACAACAATAATACTTCTACTTGTACTGCAATTGTAACCGTTGAAGACAATATACCTCCAACGGCGCTATGCCAAAGTATAACTATTCAATTAGATACTAATGGTTCTGCAACTATTGTTGCTGCCGATGTAGATAATGGTTCTAACGATAATTGCGGATTAGTAACACTTGCTGTATCTCAAACTATCTTTACCTGTGCTGATGTTGGAGACAACACAGTAACGCTTGAAGTAACAGATGCTAATAATAACGTAACAACATGTACAGCAACTGTAACTGTAGAGGACAATGTTCCACCTACAGCGCTATGCTCAAACATTACAATTCAATTAGATGAAACTGGAACTGCTAATATACAACCGTCGGATATTGATGGTGGATCTTCAGATACATGTGGAACAGTTACATTAACGGCCTCTCAAACAACTTTTGATTGCTCTAACATTGGCGATGTTGCAGTTATAATAACCGCAACAGATATAAATGGAAACTCTAGTAGTTGTGAAGCTACTGTAACAGTAGAAGATAATATACCTCCTACTATTACTTGTCCCGCAGATATTATAGTAGCTGCCGATCCTGGACAATGTGCAGCCACAAACGTAGATTTAGGCAATACAATAACAGACGATAACTGCGCCGTAGCATCTATTACAAACAATGCTTTAGAACCATTTGTTTTAGGTGAAACGATTGTGACTTGGACGGTTACCGATACTTCTGGAAACGAAACTACTTGCCTACAAAAAGTAACCGTTACCGATGGTAATTTACCTGAAGTTGTTTGCCCTGCAGATGTTTCAGTTTTTGTAGATTCAGATTCTTGTAGTGCTACAAACGTAGAACTAGGAACGTTAGATATTCAAGATTGTACAAGTGTTATAGTTGAAAACGATGCACCTACATCATTTCTTATTGGAGATACTGTTGTTAATTGGACTGTAACAGATTCTGAAGGTAATGTTAGCAATTGTACACAAACAGTAACCGTTGTAGATAATATTCCTCCGACTTTCGTTGAAGCTTTACCAATAGAAACAATAACAATAGAATGTAATGCAATTCCTGCTCCAGAAACACTAACAGGTGCAGATAATTGTAATACCGCAGTTGTTACATTTAATGAAGAACGTACTAACGGTAATTGTACTAATAACTATATTTTAGAAAGAACTTGGACAGTCACAGATGCTGCTAATTTAACAACTAGCTATACGCAAACCATAACCGTGCAAGATACCACAGCTCCAACATTTGTTGGTGATTTACCAAGTGCGAACTTAGTGGCTGAATGCGATTCAGTTCCTAATGCCCAAATATTAAGTGCTGAAGATTCTTGTGGATCGGCAAGCGTAACTGTACAAGATATTATTACAACCGGTGATTGCACATCTAATTACACTATTTCCAGAATATGGACAGCAGAAGATGAATGTGAGAACAAGACATCTTACACACAAATAATTACAGTTCGAGACACCACTCTACCTGTTTTCGATGGTACGCTACCTGCGTCAACATTGCAAGCTGAATGTGATGCCATTCCTAATGCTGAAATTTTAACAGCTACAGATAATTGTGGTACGGCCAATGTGGAAGTTAATGATGTAAGAACAGATGGCGATTGTCCTTCTAACTACACAATTACAAGAACTTGGACAGCGACTGATGATTGTGGTCTTGCAGCAACACATACGCAAATAATAACGGTAACAGATACAACTGCACCAACACCTATAACAACCTTCGATGCTGTTTTAGAGGTAAGCTGTAAGGATATTCCAGAAATACCAACAATTCAGTTCACTGATAGTTGTTCGGATAATGTAACTGTTGAATACAGTGAAACAAACTCATTTGATAAAACCATGTTAGTAGATTATCAAATAGTAAGATCTTGGGTTGCTACTGATGCTTGTGATAACTCAGAAACTTACACGCAAACACTAAATGTTGCTTTAGATGAAATTTATTTCGATATCGTTGCGCCAGATTGGTGTTATAAAGAAGGCGTTGTAGATCTGAATGAATTTATTGATGAAACACTAGATACCGATGGAACATGGGAATTATTAGAAGGAGATCTAAAGGCTACATTAACGAATAATATTTTCGACCCTTCTACTCTCGAACTTAGTGCAGACTTTTTACCAAACGATGGTGGCATTGATTATCTGTTTAGATATTCCACAACTAATGACGGTTGTATTAGTATCACAGAGGTTACCATGAATATACACGCTGATTGTGATGTTTTACCTTGTGGTGAAACAGATATTGATATCTCTACTGCCATTACACCAAACGGAGATGGTATAAATGATACGTTCGATATATCAGGAATAGATTTATGTGGTTTCGTTGCTAATGTAAAAATATTTAACCGTTGGGGTGCTATTGTTTATGAATCTTTAAACTATACCTTAGGCAGTATGTCTACTTCTGGTAGTGAAGGTGATTGGGATGGATACTCTCCTAAATCTTCGATAGGAAACAATGGTACATTACCAAACGGAACATATTACTACATTATTTATTTACAAGATAGTGGATTAGAACCTTTAACTGGCCCAATATATTTAGGAACCAAATAAAATATTAACCTATGAAATTTTTAAAACAAAACATAATAGCTATTGCATTGTTTAGCTGTACAGTTGGAATTGCGCAACAACTACCGCAATTTACCCAGTACATGTACAATACAATCTCTATAAACCCTGCTTATGCAGGTAGTAGAGAAGCTTTAAGCATTGTTGGATTGCACAGAAGCCAATGGGTTGGTTTTAAAGGCGGGCCAATTACACAAACCTTATCGATCCATACACCATTAAGAAACGATCGTATTGGTTTAGGTTTGTCTTTTATTGAAGACGATTTAGGACCTCAAAATTTCTCATATTTATATGCTGATTTCTCCTACTCTATTCCAACAGGAAAAAATGGAAAATTAGCCTTTGGATTAAAAGGTGGTTTTACACAGTTTAGTTTTGATACAGATTTTCGATTCGATAGTTCTAATATTTCCGATCCATTAATTTTTGGAGCTGAAGATCGTTGGACACCAAATATTGGTGCTGGTGTATATTGGAGCACCGATCGTATTTATGCTGGTCTTTCTGCTCCTAGAATTTTAAATAACGATATCAATAATAAAAATGACTTTGAAGCATTAGAGCGTATTAGTTATTATTTTACAGTAGGTGGCGTTTTAGATATTAGTCAAGATTTCAAATTTAAACCTGCGGCATTAATTAAAGCGACAAACGGTGCTCCAGTGTCATACGATTTAACAGCTAATTTTTTATATAAAGAAAAAATCTGGTTAGGTGGATCTTATAGAATTAACGAACAAACAGCTGCAATTGGTGGCATTGTAGATTTTCAAGTTTCTAGACAATTGCGTTTAGGTTACGCATACGAAAAACCAATTTCAGAAATTGCCGATTATACAACAGGAACACATGAGGTTCTTTTAATTTATGAATTCAAATTCTTGAGTTCTAAACTAAAATCTCCTCGTTATTTTTAAATAATAGATAATCATGTTATCTATTAATTTCAGATTAAAAAAGAAATTATCTCAATCGGCTTAACTCTAACAACCTAAAAAGAAATAAAACCTTATATATGAAACTAAAACATTACATATTGGTTTGTATAGCCTTAATATTAAGTATTAATGGTTTTGCTCAACAAGGAAAACAAAAAAGAGCAGATACCCTTTTTAATAAATTTTCGTTTGTTAAGGCTGCTAAAGTATACAGAGAACTCATTCAAAACAACTATAATCGAGATTATGCCACTAGGCAATTAGCAGATTGTTATGCCCTACTTCGTGATCCTAGAAATGCTTCTAGATATTATAAAAGTGTTGTAAAGCAAGATAACGTGCCAGTAGAGTATTATTATAAATACGCACAGTCTTTGCGTGGAATGAAAAAATACGATGATTCTCGCGAGTGGTTACAAACTTTTAAAGATTCTGGAGGTGTTGTAAATTCAAACGATTTTTCTAAAGATTTAAATTTTATTACTAGTGTTTTCAATTCTAAACAGCAATATTTTTTAGACAAGGTTAGATTTAATTCTAAGTATAGTGATTTTGGAGCTTTTGAAAAAGACGGACAAGTTTATTTCGCTTCGGCTAGAGATGAAGGTGTAGCTGTAAAACGAGTTTATGGATGGAATGAGCAACCGTTTTTAGATATATATGTAGCTAAAGCAGGAACAAGAAGAAATGTAAACTATACCGCTAAACTTAAAGGTGATGTCAATTCTATATATCATGATGGCCCAGCAGTTATTACTAAAAATGGAAAAACCATGTATTTTTCTAGAAACAACTATAAAGATCAAGTTGAAGAAAAGGATTCTAAGGGTTTAACCAACATGAAAATTTATAGAGCCACATTACGGGATAGTATTTGGACAGATGTAGAAGATTTATCTATTAATAATGCCGATTTTTCTACCCAGCACCCTGCTCTTAATAACGATGATACCAAATTGTTTTTTGCTTCAGATAGACCTGGTGGTTATGGAGGATCTGATATTTACGCTGTAGATATACATACCGATGGCACATTAGGTGAACCGGAAAATGTTGGCCCAGTAATTAATACAGATCAAGCCGATGGATTTCCATATATCAACAATGAAGGAACGCTATTCTTCTCTTCAGCAGGACATGTTGGTCTAGGTTTATTAGATATTTTTGCCACAATTAAAGGTGAAGAAGCTAAAGCAGACGAGGTTGTAGATGTTATAAATTTAGGAGTTCCAATAAATTCGAATAAAGATGATTTTTCGTTTACAATGAATCCAAATGGTATTACGGGCTATTTTGCTTCTAATCGTCCTGGAGGTCGCGGTGACGACGATATTTATGCCTATCACAGAAAACCTGTATTACAAGTAGAAGGTGTCGTATCAGATGCTATAAATTCTAAACCAATTCCAAATTCGGTTATAGAACTTATAAACTCTAAAGGAGAAAAAGTAGCATACATGACTACTGATAAAAATGGTTTCTATCAAATCAATATAGACAGAAATCAAGATTATAAAATTGTAGCAAGTCAGAAAAAATATATTGACGATTACAGAACTTTTACCTCTAAAAATTTACAAACTGAATTAACATCTATAACAGCTAATTTACTTTTAAATCCGGTTCCAGATGTTATCAAACTTGCCGAATTAAATACAATTTATTTCGACTTTGATAAGCATTACATTCGTCCAGATGCCGCTTTAGAATTAGATAAAATTGTAGATTTAATGTTGAATGTTTATCCAGAAATGGTTATTAGAATAGAGTCTCACACAGATTCTAGAGGTCTTCTATCGTACAACGACAAATTATCTATTGACAGAGCTAACTCTACTTACGATTACTTAGTTTCTAAGGGAGTAAAAGCAGAAAGAATTACCGAACATCAAGGATTTGGTGAACGTAGACTAACAAATGGCTGTGAAGATGGTCAAAAATGTGAAGAAAAAGATCATCAACTAAACAGACGTACACAATTTATAGTTATAAAAATGGAATAATACATACACAACCTTGCATGTGTTTTATAATATCTAAACCCTACTTATATTTTTTTTAATTAAATATAAACCCATGAAATTAAAAAATTACTGCTTAACAAGTCTGCTCTTACTTGTTTCTTTAACTGCGTTTGCGCAGTATGGCATGCAAAAAAAAGCGGATAAATTATTCAATACTTTTGCCTTTGCTGATGCGACAGAAGTATACACAAACTTAATAAATAAAGATTTTAATACAGATTATGCTATTAGGCAATTAGCCGATACTTATGCGTTTATGCGCAACCCAGATAGCGCTGTAGTGTATTATCAAAAAGCAATAGAACAAGAAAATATTCCTATTGAATACTATTATAATTATGCACAAGCATTGAGAGGTGTTAAAAATTATAAAGGGTATCGTAAATGGATTAAGGAGTATAAAAATAAAGGAGGAGTTATAAATGAAGAGCAACTCGCAAGTGATAAGGACTTTTTAAAATCTGTTTTAAATGCCAAACCACACTACTTTTTAACCGATGTTAAATTCAATTCAAAATTTAGCGATTTTGGAGCCGTTGAGAATAACGGTAATATTTATTTCACATCCTCACGAGATCAAGGTGCTTTAACCAATCATCTTTACGGCTGGAATAATGAACCTTTTTTGGATATATACGTCACTAATAAAAATGCTAACGATAGCGTAGTAGACCACAAATCCAAATTAAAGGGCGATATAAATTCTGTTTTTCACGATGGTCCCGTAACTATATCTAAAGACGGGAAAACTATTTATTTTTCTAGAAATGATTTTAATAAAAACGTTTTAGGAAAAAATGAAAGCGGTATTACCAATTTAAAGATATACCGAGCCTCTCTTGTTAAAGGAAAATGGAAAAATTTAGAAGAATTAACTATTAACAACAGTGCCTACTCTACTGGTCATCCAGCTTTAAATAGTGACGAAACAAAATTATATTTCGCATCAGATAGACCTGGTGGATTTGGCGGATCGGATATTTATTACGCAAATATTAGTGCCGACGGCAGCTTAGGAGACCCTATAAATGCAGGTGAAATTGTAAACACCAATAAAAACGAAAAATTCCCTTTTGTAAATAGTGAAGATGTATTATTCTTTTCTTCCGATGGTCATCAAGGTTTAGGCTTAATGGATATTTTTGCAACCGTTTATAGTAAAAATAAAACCATTACAAACGTAGTTAACTTAGGCGTTCCTGTAAATTCTAGTAAAGACGATTTTTCATTCTTTTTAAATGAAGATGGACTTTCTGGGTATTTTGCATCCAATCGAGAAGGAGGTGTGGGAAGTGATGATATTTATGCTTTTGACAGAACCCCACAATTAAAAATTGTTGGGAAAATAACTGATGCCGAAACAAACCTACCTATACAGCATGTTACTGTAAATTTATTAGATACAGAAGGCAACACTATTGCATTTGTTGAAACAGATAACGTGGGTTATTACGAGATTAATATTGATCGCGATGCTGATTATAAATTGCAGGTTATAAAAGATGGTTATATTGAAGACTTCCGAGATACTACATCTAAAAATATTGATAAAAAAATATCCACTATCAACGAGAATTTTACTTTAAATAAGATAAAAGAAGATAAACCAAAAGTGGCTCCATATCCTATTGTTGAGTTAGCTCCTATATATTTTGATTTTGATAAAGCAACTATTAGAAACCAAGATACGGCTGAATTAAATAGAATTGTTAATTTGATGGTGAATACATATCCTGAAATGGCTATTGAAATTGAATCACACACCGATTCTAGAGGACCAGCGGAATACAATAAAAGACTTTCCCTTAAACGCGCGCAATCTACTTATAATTATCTTATTGAACACGGTGTTAATAAAGATAGAATTATCTCCGTAAAGGGTTTTGGAGAAGAAAAACTTGTAAACCATTGTGATGGCAGCGTGAAATGTTCTAAAGCAGACCACGAATTAAACAGACGTACACAATTTATTGTTTCTAAAATAAAATAATTAAGGTAAAACAAATAGCACTAGAATGAAATTCAATCTGGTGCTATTCTTAAAACTCAACTGAAGCCATTATTAAACACTTTACTTCATTATCTTTGTATTAATCACCACCTAATTATTCGATATAATTTACCATTGGTGATAAATAGTTTATTTTATAAGAATCAATTCATTTTAATCATGTCTTTTATGCATACGTCTAAATACTTTCTTATTATTTTTTCTTTACTATTAGCTACAAGCTGTAACCATGAAACAAAAATGAGTTCAGTAAGTACTGAAAATTGGTCTAAACGCAAAGTAAATTCAACCTTATCAGATTCTTTGGAATATGGTAAATCTTACTTATCGACATACTCGCAAATTTTTAGCATGCATGAGCATAAAACACACAATTTAACCACAATGGTTAGTTTAAGAAATACGAGCGATGTAGATACCATTTATGTGCTAAGTGCTAAGTATTTTGATACACACGGTAAGCATGTGCGCCCTTACATTGGCCATGCTATTTTTTTAGCGCCTATGGAAACCTGCGAAATTATTATTGATGAAATTGATAACTCTGGAGGTACCGGTTCTAATTTTGTATTTGAGTGGAAAACACCTAAAGGCTGTCCAGAACCTCTATTCGAAGCAATTATGAATTCTACTGTAGGTCAACAAGGTTTATCATTTGCAACGCAAGCAAGAAGGATTAAATAACTAACATTATACATACTACACCGGTGCTTTTACGCGAAAGAGCTCTTTAGATGAATTCTTTTTAACTCAAAAAAGTATATTACAACCGCTAACCCAATATTTCATTAAATATAATTCTAAATTTTACGTTATTGCAATGCATTTAATATGCAGAAGCAAAACAATCTTTTTACTAAAAAAGATCGTATATCAATAACAAATACTATTTAAACTATGAAAAAATTATTTTTATTATCAATTACATTATTAGGATTTACATTTGCCTCTGGCGCACAAAATATTGCCGATCACGCTTTAGGGTTGCGTCTTGGAGATAGCGATGGTCTCGGGGCAGAAATTACATACCAACATGCTTTGGGTGATAACAATAGGATTGAAGCTGATTTAGGCTGGAGAAATGGAAATAATTACAGTGCTTTTAAATTAGCTGGTTTATACCAATGGGTATGGAATATTGAAGGTGGATTTAACTGGTATGCAGGCGCTGGCGCTGGTGTAGCATCTTTTTCTGGAAGAAATGACAGTAACTTAGATGATGACTTTGGATTTTTTGCAGCTGGAGATGTGGGTATAGAATATGATTTTGATATTCCTTTATTAATCTCATTAGATTTTCGACCAGAAATTGGGAATAACAACTTTACAGATAATACTGTTTTCGATATTGCATTAAGTTTAAGATATCAATTCTAATTCATTTAGATATCAATAATAAAATTTAAGCGTCTTTTTTAAGGCGCTTTTTTATGCTGAAAAATTAGGCATTATTATATCGGCCTACTCCATTTCAACATTACTATACTTTGCATTTATAATAATACTTTTTCCGCTAGATCCACTTTTAGAAAAAGAAGAGGACGATTGATTTTTAGCTGATTGATTTGGATGCGAGAATTTAGAATAACTTCCCTTGTATTGCACACTAGCATCTACATTGGGTAATTTAATAAAGGCATTGCTATTTTGAAGAATAATGTTTAAGTTACTAAAACTATCTTCTATTTTAGAAATATTTAAATCACCAATATTTCCATCAATTATAGCACTACCGCATAATTTTTCGATATCGATATTAGATGATGTGGCATTTAAAACTAATTGCTTTACCTCTCTTATTTCAGCATTGTTTACGTAATTTAGATTCAGTTCTCCTAAATTCCAGAATTCTACATTTACCGGCGAATAAGAAGCATTAATGGAAGTAGAACTCCCATTAACGCTATATGCTTTAAATTTTGAATGTGATAAATTAGCTTTTAAATCACTAACATTAGTGGCAAATTCTACTTCACCATATTTAATATTAACTTTTAACTTGGCATGGTTTGGCATTTTTATTTTAATAGTTTTCTTTATATTAGAATCACCATGCCCTTTCATTAATTTTTCAACTTCTTTATGGCGGTTTTTCATTAAAGTTGCACGTTCTTCTTGGCGTTCTCTATTGGCCTCAACTCGCTTACCTTGCGCTTCAACACGATTGGCTTGCGCCTCAATACGCTCTGCTTGTGCTTCCATTTGCGCTCCAAAACGTTCTCCCCAAGCTTCCATTTTCTCTTCAAAATCGCCTTCATTAAATCGTTCCTCAAAAGCTTCTCCCCAGGCTTCCATACGCTTGCCAAACTTCTCTCCCCATTCTTCTCCAAATTTTTCGCCCCAAGCTTCCATTTTAGCTTCAAAATCTTTTCCATAAGTGGCTTCAAATTTTTCTTCATACTTTTTTAAATACTTCTCACCATCCTGTTTATAGGCTTCATAGTCAAACTCCATGGCATGTGCGCCTGCCGGAAGTTCTGGTAATTGAGGCATTTCTGGCATAGCCGGAATTTCAGGCACATCTACAGTTAAACCGTTCATGATAGCTTGAGGTAAATCGGCCAATTCGTATTTTAATTCGTCAAAAATTATGGTTAATAAATCGCCATCGCTGTCATTATTCTTTTCAACCCAAACCACATTAGGGTTTGATTTATTTGTATTTATCGAAACCTTATCAAAAGTGGCATCAATATCAACATCCCAAGATTTCAAAACACTTTTAAGCGCTTCTTCCGATATTTTTTCACCTTCAACATAGGCTTCAATTTCAATGGTGTTTTTATTCCATGTATCGAAAACAACATTACAATGGCTTGTGTTTAAATCGATAACTACATCTTTATTTACCTTAATACTTTGCTCTAGTTTTGTTAACTTTTGTTGTCCAAAAGCACTTGCTGTTAAAACAAAACACAGTATTAATAATTTAATTTTTATAATTGTACTATTCATTTTTTGATTGATTTAGATTGATTGTTCTTTTTCTGATAAAGTATCAGATGATTTCATTTCTTTTAATTGTGTGCGTAATCGATACATTAAATTTAATCTGAATTTTAAATTATCAATTAATGCATTCACTGTTAATTCCGATGGTCCAGACTCTGTAAGGTCTAACGATAATCGCTTGTATTCTTTATCCAATTCGTCTAACTGCGCCAAATACCCATCGAATAATTCTTTGGTTTCTGGCGTGTATTTCATTTTAGATAATTCTAAATTAATACTCGCTAAATAATAGTCTTCCACTTTTTTAAGTCCTGGAGATACATCACCTAAAGTTTTTGTTTCCGTTATCTTTGTAGTTGCAACAGTCTCAATAGTCTCGGTGGTTTCAATGTCTCCGTCAAAAAAGCAATAAGCACCAAAACTTAAACCTAAAAACACAACAGCACTAGCTGCAATTTGCAACCACCCCAAACCAGATTTTTTAGGAGCTTCAGGTAAAGCCTTATCTAATTTTTCAAGAAAGCGCGCTTCATGCTTGGTTGGCATTTCATCATGTACAACCTTTTCATTCTTAAATAAGTCTCTAATATCTTGTGCCATTATTTTTGTGTATTAATAGTTCTTGTAATTTTAATTTTCCCCGCGATAGTTGCGTTCTCGATGCTACTTGTGTTATGTTTAAAATTTCAGATATTTCCTGATGGTCGTATCCTTCAATTAAATATAACATTACCACATATTGATATTTTTGCGATAATTTATTAATAGCTTCTTTTACATCATGCAACGTTACCGCATCGTCAACTAACCATTTGTCGTCTTTTGTAGTATCAATCACTTTCAGGTGCACCTCTTCTAGTTCCACAAGTTCTTGCTTTTTAGATTTCAAGAAATCGATACTTTTATTAACAACAATACGTTTTAACCAAGCTCCAAAAGTAACTTCCGCTTTATACTGATCCAGTTTTGTAAATGCTTTTATAAAAGCTTCCTGCACCACATCTTCAGCATCGTTCGCATCTTTTAAAAATCGTTTAGCAACAATATACATACCGTCGCAGTACTGGTTGTATAACTGCAATTGCGCTTTCCGATTGTTTTGTTTACATTTTTCAATAATGTCAACTTGAAACATACTAATTTTGCTTTTGGTTGGTTAGGCCAATTTATCATTATATTGGCTTAGGTTCGTTTAAAAGACGACAAAAAAAACAAAGTGTTGCAAAAACTATTAAATTTTACTTAAAATATACCAAATTGCTACAAATGTGCGTTAGGAATTTTAGTAATCAATACTTTTTAAAGTATCTTTATTGCCTCAATAAATTGCTCCATAAATGAACACCTTTTTAAAACGCGTATTAATATCATTATCTGTAATCGCTTTAGCTTTATTTTTATATTCTACTTTTGTTGAAAATATATTCGCACCACGTTTAAGTCCTAAAGACACAGTAAAGTTCGAGTTGAACGACTTAGAACTTAAAGTGTTCTACAACCGACCGTCTAAGAAAAATCGTGATATTTTTGGAGCCTTGGTACCTTTTAATAAAGTATGGCGTACAGGAGCCAACGAGGCAACAACTTTTGAAACTAATAGAACTCTAGAAGTTATGGGTATGCCTTTACCTGCAGGAAAATACACGTTATGGACTGTTCCAAAAGATTCAGTTTGGACCGTGATTTTTAATACAAAACAATATTCTTGGGGTGTCGATTCTGAAATGAAACCTATGTGGGATCCTAATTATGATGCCTTGAGTATAGAAGTTCCTGTACATGATTTAAGTAAACCTGTAGAACAATTTACTATCGCTTTTGATAATTCTACCGACGATTTATTTTTAACCATGGCTTGGGATGTGGTTAAAGTTTCTGTGCCTTTAAAATAATTTTACTTTAAATTGTTCAAAAAAAAAATCAAAATATCTTATTGAATAAATTTGTAAATTGAAGTTCCAAAAGGAATATTTTGACAAAAAAAAACAAATCGGCACTTTCTGAGCATACCGGAATTTCTTCACCAGAAATTTCAAATACTAATGCTATTAAGCTTTTCAAAGCTAAACGAAACGCAAAAGTTGATACCAATACTTTAGTATCCTCTATCCTTAATCAAAACATATCAGCTTTAAGTAGAGCGATTACTTTAGTGGAAAGTGAAAGTCAAAAACACTTAAATAAAGCAAATACTATAGTAAAAGCTTGTTTACCATATGCCAACAAATCCATCAGAATAGGTATTACAGGTGTTCCTGGCGTTGGAAAAAGTACTTTTATTGAAGCCTTCGGAAACTATTTAATATCACAAGGAAAGCGTATTGCTATTTTAGCTATAGACCCAACAAGCTCCATAACTAAAGGTAGTATTTTAGGAGATAAGACCAGAATGGAAGCCTTGTCTAAAAATAAAAATGCTTTTATTCGCCCCTCTCCTTCAGGAACCTCTTTAGGTGGTGTTGCTAGAAAAACTAGGGAAAGTATTATTTTATGTGAAGCGGCAGGGTTTGATGTGATTTTAATTGAAACTCTTGGTGTTGGGCAAAGTGAAACCACTGTACATAGTATGATTGATTTTTTCTTACTACTTAAATTGGCTGGTGCTGGCGATGAACTTCAAGGAATAAAACGTGGCATTATTGAAATGGCAGATGCTATTGCTATTAATAAAGCTGATGGTGAGAACCTGAAACAAGCTAAACTGGCCAAAGTTGAATTTAGCCGTGCGCTTCACCTCTATCCCGCCAAAACTTCCCAATGGACTCCAAAAGTGATGCTGTGCAGTGCTTTAAAAAATGAAGGCATTACAGCTATTTGGAAATTAATACTAGATTATAAAAAGACAACAACCTCTAACAATTATTTTGAAGCTCATAGAATCGAACAAAATAAATTCTGGCTTATTCAAACCATTGAAAACGAATTAAAACGGTCTTTCTTCAATAAAAAAGAAATACAAGAAGAACTCGAAAAGCAGTTAAAACTTATTGAAACCAACCAAACCACACCATTTGTTGCAGCCGATTATTTACTCAGCCTTAATAAATCGCTTCAATAAAAGTTGCGCAATTTTATAGAATAAAACTCCGGATAGTGCTCCAAAAGTTAAGCCACATAAAATATCTAACGGATAATGCACACCCACATAAATTCTGCTAAGGGCAACCACACCACTCCAAAATACCATAATAAAAATTAAATTTTTATAAAATGGTTTAAGTGTTAAACCTGCAAAAACAGCCGCTGCCATGGTGTTAGATGCATGCCCAGAAAAGAAACCATACTTACCACAACGTACAGCAATAAAGCGAACTCTATCTACTAAATCTGCAGCACCGCAAGGTCTAGGACGCTCAAATCCGCGCTTAAACACATTAGTAATTTGGTCCGTAAAAGTCACCATTAAAGCTATTACAACCACAAAAACTAATAAAGATTTTAAGCCAAACTTTTTATAAAGTAAATATAGTAAAACGGCATACAAAGGGATAAACGTGAGTTTATCTGTAATCGCTAACCACATGCCGTCCCAAGTTTCGGAACCCAAACTGTTAAGGAAAACAAATAATTCTGTGTCGTAATATAAAAGCTTATCTATCATTAATATAGTATTTGGCGTTACCACAAGGGTCGGGCTTTCGGCAGTCGCTTTTTTGTGTTGCATAGGTGCAACCACACAAAAAGAGCTTCAACAAAGCCTCAATCCCTAACGCTATTATTCGTCGTACTTAGCAACTTCCGCATCATAAAAAGCAGTAGCTTCTTTAATGGCATTTTCAGTTTCAGTTTCTAATTCCGCCTGATCTTCATCATCAAAATCTTCAAACCACTCTACATCATCATCTTCTAAGTTAATTATAAACCTTGGAAATTCAGTGTGAATTACAAAAATGGCATTCGGATATTCCGTATTGTCGCCTAATATAAATTTTGGTAGTGTCATTTTAAATTGAATTGTTACTTATTGGACAAAATTAACCTTTTTGATAAATAATTGAACCTTAAAAACAATAAAATAGATGCCGTTGTTAAACCTGCCAATAAACCTAGCCAAATGCCAAAACTACCGTAAGCATCTTCTTTACCATAAATCCAGCTTATAGGAAACCCTATAATCCAGTAAGCAATAAAAACGAGAATCATCGGTATTTTTACATCTTGTAGTCCTCTTAAAGCTCCCAAAAATACCACTTGTATACTATCACTTATCTGAAAAATTGCTGCCGCAACCATCAATTTTGATGCAATAGTAACAACTTCATTATTATCGGCAAAGTTTTTTACATCATCTAAATCTACATACAGTTTTGGTAAATAATCATGAAAAGCAAAAAACATTAAGGCAAAACCAAAGGCGATGATTACACCTAATAAAAATATTGAAAATGCAATACGTCTTAAATCCACGTATTTCTTAAGTCCTTTTTGATTGCCTACACGTACCATACAAGCCACACTTAATCCCATGGCTACCATAAACGTCATAGAAGCCAAGTTTAATGCAATCTGGTTCGCAGCTTGCGGATTTTTACCCAACAACCCACTAAGCCAAATAGCGGCCGTGAAAATGGCCACCTCAAAAAACATTTGCATAGCGCTTGGTGTACCCAAGTTAATAATTTTTTTCAGCATTAATTTATCGAGTACAAAAAGCTTAATATTGGTAACAAATTCTTTAGATTTATCTTTTCTTTTTAGCAAAAACCATAAATACCAAACCATTACAATTCTGGACGCTAAAGTTCCATAAGCCGCACCAACAATACCCATTTCTGGGAAACCAAATTTTCCAAAAATTAATAAATAGTTTAAAACTACGTTTACAACATTACTTAAAATGGTGGCATACATAGGGTACTTGGTTAAAGATAAACCATCACTAAATTGTTTAAAAGCTTGAAAAATAATTAAAGGAATAAGCGAAAAAGCAACTAAATCTAAATACGGAATAGCTAACTCTACAACCTCTATAGGTTGCTTCATTAAATACATTAATGGCTTTGCAAAAAATACAACCAAAAATAACGCCAATCCTAAAACAGTACATAGAAATAAACCGTGTTTAAAAGACGATTTACCTTTTAAAAAGTTCTCTTCAGCATCCGCTTCTGCTATTAAAGGTGTTATTGCTGTAGAGAAACCTATACCTAAAGACATAGCAATAAACATAAAACTATTACCTAAAGATACTGCGGCAAGCTCGGCTGTTCCTAATTGGCCAACCATAATATTATCTATAAAACTTACAAATGTATGGCCTAGCATGCCTAACATTACTGGTGCAGCGAGTTGCCAGTTGTATTTAAATTCTTTGGTGTAATCAGTTAATTGCATTCGGCAAAAGTAATCTTATGCTTTGTTTAAAGCAATTTTGTATTCTTAATTTAAAAGGAAATTTTTAAGTTTATCTCTTCAGAAAACTATAAGTTTTAAAGGCTAGAAATACTCAACTTTGCTTCTTCAAATTCGTTTATTATATCTGAAACAATTTGACCAACAGGCTTTATCTCATTAATAAGTCCTGCTACTTGCCCTATTTCTAGTTCCCCTTCTTCTAAATCACCTTCAAACATACCTTTTTTAGCGCGTCCGCGGCCTAATAAGTCTTTTAACACATCGATACTAGGAGCTGTTTTGTACAAATCTTGAACTTGATTAAAAAATGTATTCTTAATTAAGCGAACTGGCGCCAATTCCTTTAACGTTAATTGCGTATCACCTTCTTTAGCATCCACAACAACTTGTTTAAAATTTGCGTGAGCAGAACTCTCTTTACTTGCCACAAATCGACTTCCGATTTGAACGGCATCGGCTCCCAAAATCATGGTGGCAAGCATGGCTCTACCTGTCGCAATTCCGCCAGCAGCGATAAGTGGTATTTTTATTTTTTCTTTTACCATTGGAATTAATGCCAAAGTTGTCGTTTCATCTCTTCCATTATGTCCACCAGCTTCAAAGCCTTCAGCGACTATAGCATCTACACCAGCTTCTTGAGCTTTTAAAGCAAACTTTACCGAACTTACCACATGTATCACTGTAACACCTCTATCTTGCAACCAGGAAGTCCAAGTTTTTGGGTTTCCTGCAGAAGTAAAAACAATTTTAACGCCTTCTTCAACAATAATATTCATGATGTCCTCAATATTTGGATACAACATCGGGACGTTTACTCCAAAAGGCTTAGAGGTTGCTTTTTTACATTTTTGAATGTGCTCGCGCAATACCTCAGGATACATCGACCCCGCTCCTATTAAACCTAAAATATCTGCATTACTGGCAGCAGAAGCTAAACGCCAACCACTATTCCAAATCATTCCCGCCTGAATTATTGGGTACTTAATTCTAAAAAGTTCACTAATTCTATTCGCCATTACTCTTTAATAAGTCTAAAAGTATCAATTCTATCAGAGGTTTCCAGTCTTACAACATAAATCCCATTGGCTAATTCTGATGTATTTATTGAATTACTATCATTTGAAACCTGAAACGTATTAATTTTTTTACCTAAAACGTCGTACAGATATAGCGTCGCAAAATCATCAGTAGGAAGATTAATGTACAAACGCTCTCTGATTGGGTTAGGATATAAAGACATTTGATTATTTTCACTAGTATCAGCAGCATCCAGAGCATAAAGTTCCGTTAGGGCCGTTTCCAAGTTTGGAATACCATAACCTAAGTAAAAATCTGGATTATTGTATTGAGACGCCGACTCTCTAACCAAATTCATAATCTCTAAGTTAGACATCCCCGGATAAGCTTGCCACAAACATGCTATACCACCTGCCAAAATAGGCGCACTGAAAGATGTACCACTGCTAGTAACAATGTTATCATACTCATTAATTAAATAACTGCTTGCACCTTGCGCAACAACATCGGGTTTTATAGTGGGTTGGTAATTTGTACCAATAGAACTAAACATAGCATAGTCACCTCTAGAATCGACAGCTCCAATAGATAAAACATTTGGAGAATCTGCTGGAGCCCCCACACTTCTACCGTATGAATTGCCCGCAGATGTAACAAGAAGCATTCCTTTTTCAAAAGCAATATTTGCGCCTTTTGTAATATACGCCGTTTGCCCATCCATATCTGATGTTGCATAATCGTATTTAAAACCTGGATCAAAATCATCATACCCAAGTGAGGTATTTATAATATCGACACCTAGACTATCTGCACGTTCAGCTGCTTCCACCCAATAACTTTCTTCTACTGGATTTTCATTA
Source organism: Algibacter sp. Ld11 (assembly GCF_045066735.1). NCBI lineage: Bacteria > Pseudomonadati > Bacteroidota > Flavobacteriia > Flavobacteriales > Flavobacteriaceae > Algibacter > Algibacter sp. Ld11. The sequence goes on from NZ_JBISHH010000005.1 coordinate 20,062, forward strand.
TCATTATCTTCAGTAATAAACAAATAATATGAGGCATCTGGAGCAGTACCTACATAATTTTTAGCTGCTGTATCAATATAACCCGCCATGGCACTCAAAACCAGAGTACCATGGTTTGTAGAGGTGTTACTGTAAACATCATCGTCACGATTTACAAAATCGTAATCGTCGATAATTTTTCCGGCATCCCTAAGCGTTTTAAACGAACTCATTGTGCTTACATTAGGAAAACCTCCATCCATAATAGCCACCGTTATACCTTCTCCGGTAAACCCTTCTTGATGTAGCACATCTCCATTAATCATTTCTATTTGATTACTTTGATTAGCATTTCCGTAATTATAATCAGTTAAAATATTTTCAAATTTATTTCTACGTTTTGTATTTGCTACTTTCTCAATAGCGCCATGCGATCTATCTGCAAAAATAATTTTACTTATAAAGGTCTTTTGAGGTTGTATTAATGTATTTTGATTAATAAAAAGATTCTCAATCGCCGTTTTTTCACCTCGTACATGCACCGCATTAAACCATTTAGATTTTGCCAAAACGGAAATACCATCAGCATTTTTAATAGCAGAAATATAATTTTCGTTTACAGGAATATCACGCTCATCAATAGCTATGCCATGCCTCGCTTTTCTATCAATAGCTTTTTGGGAAAGTATTGTAAGTGGGTGAGCAATACAAGCTGCTCCATTTTCTTTATCTGCTAAATACACCCATGCATCTTCTTGAGAAAATAAATGGCATGAAAAAGCAATTAAACTGAGGGAAATAATAATTTTTTTCAATATAAACGTTTTAGTAGCACTAAGTTACGAAATAACTCCTGAACCAAGCAACTCTTCTTCAAAATACCAAGCAACAAATTGACCTTCGGTAATTGCCGATTGCGGATTCTCGAATTCTACATACAAACCAGAGGCTACTTTGTGCAAAGTGGCTTTCTCTAAAGTTTGACGATAGCGTATTCGTGCTAATACTTCCAAGGTTTCACCGTTTAAAATAGCCAAGTCTTTTCGAATCCAGTGTAGCTCTTCATTCGTTACAAACAGAGCTCTTTTGTACAACCCAGGATGTTCTTTTCCTTGGCCGGTGTAAATAACATTTTCACTTACATCGGTATCAATTACAAATAAAGGTTCTATAGTTCCTCCAACACCTAAACCTTTTCGTTGTCCTTTAGTAAAATAATGTGCACCTTGGTGCTTGCCAACTATTTTTCCTAAATCGACTTTATACTCAATTTTTCGCGATAAATAAGCTAATTTTTCTTCTTTGGAAATAAAATTGACTTCTGCTTTTTTATACACGTCAAGATCTTTTGAAATCTCAACAATAACACCTTCTTTAGGTTTTAGTTGTTGTTGAAGAAAATCGGGTAACTTCACTTTACCAATAAAACAAAGTCCTTGAGAATCTTTTTTATCAGCAGTTACTAAATCTAGACTCATTGCGATTTCACGAACTTCAGGCTTGGTTAATTCCCCTATAGGAAACAAAGACTTTGCTAACTGCTCTTGTGATAATTGACATAAAAAATACGATTGATCCTTATTACCATCAACACCAGCTAAAAGTTGATAAATATCCTCACCATCTTTTTCAAGTGTTCCTTTTCTGCAATAATGACCTGTAGCAACATAATCGGCTCCTAAATCTAGAGCGATTTTCATAAATACATCAAACTTTATCTCTCGATTACAAAGAACATCTGGGTTTGGAGTGCGCCCCTTTTCATATTCATTGAACATGTAATCCACAATACGCTCCTTATATTCTTCACTTAAATCTACAGTTTGGAAAGGAATTCCAAGTTTTTCGGCAACCAACATAGCATCATTACTATCATCTAGCCACGGACATTCATTGGATATAGTAACCGAATCGTCGTGCCAGTTTTTCATGAATAACCCAATAACTTCGTAACCTTGCTCCTGTAATAAATAGGCCGCAACACTAGAATCTACACCTCCCGAAAGTCCAATTACAACTCGTTTCATGTTTATTATTATAAAATATACGTTCCAATTACCTGGGTTTTAACAAATAAAAACAGGTAAATGGTTTTCTTAAATTAATGTTTGTTCTCTAAAAAAATTAGTTTACAAAGGTAGGTATAATAGATTGTTTTTAAATTGGATTTCGATAGTAAATAACTATGCTATAGATAAGAAAAACACATAAGAATTGTTTACCCAGTAAACAGCTATCAATTAAGATTTTTTAACGTATTTTGGTACGTAAGTAAAATCTTTTTCCTCGGTTAATTTACCATTGTCATAATATTTCCAAACGCCATGTTTTTTATCACGTTTATACTGGCCTTCAATAAGTAGCTCACCTTTACCATTATATATTTTGGCTGGCCCATGAAGCTCCCCGTTTTCATAAACATAAGACTTTAAAACTACTTTATTTTCAGAATACCAAAACGATTCGCCATGAAGTTTTCCTGCATTGTAATGCTCTCTTTGCGCAATTTCTCCATTCTTATAAAAAACTAACCGCTCTCCAACTAATTGCCCTGAGTTATCGAAGTTTTCAAGAATTAAAAGGTTATTGTTACTTTTTTGATAATACTTCCAAGTCCCAATATAGGTTTTTCCATCCATTTCTCCCTCGCTAATAACCTTTCCGTTTGAAGCTAAAAACACCACTTTTGCAATATTGTTATCTTTATTAAACAGTTTTGTAGCAGAAAGCACCGCTTTCCCTCTAACATTTTTATAGAATTTAAATTCTCCTATTTCTTTTCCATGTAAAAACTCACCTTGATACCTAATAATATCAGTGCTTTCAAAATTTTTCTTCCAAACTCCATCTCGCTTTCCGGCACTATCTAATTGATTAATGCTTTGCGCAGACAAAACAAAAGTTGAAGCAAAAAATAGTAAAGTTGATAATTTTATAAATTTCATATAGAATATCTTAATGTATATAGAGTGTAACATTTTTAGAAAACGAAATTATCGCTTTCAAATTGTTTTAAGCAAATACACTGCCAAAAATTTTTAGTTTTTATAAATATTTGAAAGCACCCACTCCAATTCGGGGTCTTTCCCTGAAAGCCTATCGGGAATTGTTGGTGTTATTTCAACATCGGGTATTATACCATAACCATCAGGATTTTGTTTAAACGGTGCTTCTATTTGCATTAAACCCATTCTAATATTTAATTTAGATTCTGGTAATCTATAAATTTTATACAAACCAGCAACACAACCATTATAAGCTCCACCAGTTTCTTCACCAACAAAAACAGCTCTTTTAGTCGCTTTTAAATGCGTTGAAATTAATGAAGATGCTGAAAAGGAATTCCCGTTAATTAATACATATAAATGGCCTGTATAATTTAATTTTTTGGGGTCTTTTTCTTTAGAATACGGGAATCTATAATACAAGTTTCCATCTTGTTTTTTAGTTTTTAATAGATTGTCTAAGGCTAAAAAAGGGGAAAATAGACCAACAAATATTTTTTGAGTAATACTTGTAGTGTTATTCATGAAAGCTGGAAAAAAAGACAACCGACTATTAACCTGACTTGGAGGCATAAATGTATATTTTGTTTTGGTTAAATACCCATATAAAAAATTAATTTCTTCTATGCGACCACCTCCATTATCACGCAAATCTAAAATTAAGTTTTTTGTTTTTGCAGAATCTAGTTTTGCAAAACTCTCTTTATAAAATTTGCGATAAGTTCCATTTTTAAACCCTCTAATTTTCATGTACGCCGTCGTGCTATCTTTACCAATAAAATTAAAGTTCCGTGTATATTCTTTTTGTTTTGCTATAAAACCGTATTTTTTATCTTTTGTACGTTTCTTTTTGGCTGCTATTCTGTTTTGCTTCCGTTCCGCACTTGTTAATTTTATTGGTTTTGGTTTTACCTTTAAAGAGTCAGTTTCTTTGGTTTCTTCTTTTTTCAAAATACGTTTTAATGTTTTTGAAAAAATAGAATCCTTCAACTTAAACTGAATATTCAAACTATCAATAAACCCCTTGTCTTTATAGTAAAAAGTTGAAAAATTGCGTCCAACCAATCTGTTATGTAATGTTTGATTATAACCATCAGAAGCAAAACGGGTTTTAAAAGATTCTACCAAGTCCGTTACGTTTTCATTATCAATTTTTAAAACCTCTGCCCCTACCAATGCAGAATCTTTACCTCGCGTTTTTACAACCCAAAGTTTATGGTTTAAATATTCAAAATCGAGATCGTAAAATTCAAATTTTTTCTTTTTTAATGCCTTACGTTCTTTTTTTGTAAATTCTCTATATGCAGAGCCTAAAGACACATGGCCTTGTTTAATTTCTGCAATTACTGGTGCTAGTTTTTTATAAAATTCACGAGAATTTATAGGTGTATTTATAGCCTTCTTTAAGCTATCGAATTTAAAATCTAATTGAGATTTAGATGTATATTGATAAAGTTTTGGATGGTGCTTTTTTAATTGGTTGTAAACCTTATCTATATCCTGATGCAAGTGCTTTGGCGTGTGCAATGTCTCTATTTGTGCATTGTGCCTTTTTACACTTACGCAAGATGCACAACAACTAATTAAGAGTAAAAATAAAATGAGTTTACGCATTGATGCTCTAATGTGTTTTGGTGTTGTAAAAGTAATTTATTTTTTTGACAGATATAGAAATTTAAAACAAAGGTCACTCTTACTATAAGTAAACCGAACCTTGGCGCTCGCATTAGGGATAGCAGTGAAAAGCCCACAGTGCTGCAAATGGTAATTGGCAGCGCGAGGACTTGTAACGTATAGCCCGACGTTTTTTAATGCTAGAAGATTTTATTTTAGAAATCTTCTAGCATTAAAAAAGGGAATGCCATAATAATTTTTGTAATTTTGTTGGTCATGCAAAACAAAGTAAACATACAGAATAAAAAGGCGCGCTTTCTATACGAGATTTTAGATAAGTACACCGCGGGAATTGTACTTACGGGTACTGAAATTAAATCGATTAGAAGTAGTCGCGCATCTATTGCGGAAAGTTTTTGCGAGTTTAACGAAGCTGGTGAACTTTTTGTAATAAATATGACGGTTGAAGAATATATTTATGGTAACTATTACAACCATAGACCAAAAGCGGAACGAAAATTGCTGCTGAACCGAAAGGAATTGAAAAAGTTGTATAAAGAGGTGCAAAATACAGGTTTAACTATTATTCCGTTGCGCTTATTTATTAACGATAATGGTTACGCTAAATTGGTTATTGCTTTAGCTAAAGGTAAAAAACTATATGATAAACGTGAAACCATAAAAGATCGTGATAATAAGCGAAATTTAGACCGAATTAAGAAAATTTACAAATAAACAACCATGAAAAAATACGTTTTTATACTTTTTTTAACTGCTATTTCTATAACTGCCCAAGCGCAAAAAGGTTCTAAAAAAGGACAAGGAAATGACAAAGAAAAGGCTGAAGAACCAATTGATTACACGGAAAATTTTGCTACAGTAAACAATATTATCAATACGCTTTACGATGTAGTTTCGGGAAAAAAAGATGAGGAACGTGATTGGAAACTTTTTAAACTTTTGTTTCACTCAGATGCGAAGTTAATTACAGCAGGAAGAAATAATGAAAGAGAATTTCAGGTGAAATTTATGGGTGCTGGAGATTATGTGAAAAGCTCGAGTAAATGGATTACTTCTAATGGTTTTGTAAAAAAAGAAATGCGCCGAAAAACAGAGGAATTTGGGCGAATGGCCCACGTATTTAGTAGTTATAAAACCTATAATACTGAAGACGAAAATAAAGAAGATTCTGAAATGCGCGGTATCAACAGCATACAATTATTGAATGATGGTGAACGCTGGTGGATTTTGAATATCTATTGGACTCAAGAAACATGGTTAAACCCCATTCCTGCAGAGTATTTGGATTAATATTACAAGATTTTTAAATGAGTTATTTTTATACGCACATAAGCCCAGAAATTAAAGATTTTATTAAAGAACAGCATATCTTTTTTGTTGGTACAGCGGCTAGTGATGGACGTATAAATATTTCACCAAAGGGACACGATTCGCTCCGCGTTTTATCGCCAAATAAAATAGTTTGGTTAAACTTAACCGGCAGTGGCAATGAAACAGCCGCTCACCTATTACAACAAAATAGAATGACTATTATGTTTTGTGCGTTTGAAGGCAAACCACTTATTTTAAGACTTTATGGTAGTGCAAAAATTTATCACGAACGCGATGCTGAATTCCATAAACATATTGGTTTATTCGAAAAAAATACGGGATCTAGACAAATTATTGTCATGAATGTAGATTCGCTCCAAACATCATGCGGTTATTCTATTCCTTTTATGGATTTTAAAGAAGAGCGTGGCATGCTAAATTCTTGGTCTGAAAAACAAGGTAAAACACGTATTGAAAACTACTGGAAAGAAAAAAACACAACCAGTATTGATGGTTTTGAAACCAAAATTTTGAAAGATTAAATACCTTTAGTACGTTCCCAAAGGTTACTTATTGCGGCATTAAAATCTCTAGATTCGGCTTCAAAAGGAATCATATTAAGCCTGTCACCATCCTTAAAAATTTTCATTTTAAAAACAGAAGAATTTGGATTATTTTTATCTAATAACGGGTAGCGTAAATCGTTGTATTGATAATTATTATCTTCCATTTTATACACGCTATAATATCCATTACTAAACCAGGCTAAATCTTTTATATCCCGATAAACTTCTGGTTTTAAGTCACGCTGCTTTGGCAATTCAACAAAATTAATAAAACTACTTTTGGTGTCTAAAAGGGAATAATTAGCGATTACATAACCTGTTTTTGTTTCTACAATGCCATACCATAATAGGTTACTTAACAATGCCGGATTAGAACTATAACGATAATATTCTATTTGCTTGGCAGCCAAAGAACTTCTTAACACCGAATCGATATACAATTTATTTATAACTGTAAAAAGCATATACACCGAGCTCACACCTAAACCTAATTTTAACCAAGTTTTTCTTTTAATGGAGCTACGTTTAAAAAACATAAGTGTGATTATACAAACCAAAAATGGAATGGTATAAAACGGATCGACCACAGCAATATTATTAAAAGCCACTCTATAATCACTAAACGGAGCAAATAATTGTGTGCCGTAAGCTGTAAAACAATCTAATATGGGGTGCGTTAAAAGCGACCAGAAAAATAGGCGAATCCAATCGCCTCTGGTGGTGGTATCTCCTCTTTTTCCGGTGTTATATAACTTAAAAACGAGCCAACCGAAAAGAAAAGCACCCAAAACAGAAAATAGAATAGAATGCATAAACCCACGATGGAACAGCATAGCATCTATTTTATTTTGATGAATTAAACCACCTACAATAACGTCTAAATCTGGAATTGTACCTCCTATTGCTCCAAATAACAGCGCTTTATTACCTATTTTCTTTCCTAAAATAGCTTCGCCACAAGCAGCGCCTAAAACGATTTGAGTTAATGAATCCATATTATTTTAAAAAATGAAATGCAAAAGTAAGGAAGTATTTCTATTTGCATACATTCAACTAAAATCGTAACATTACGGTACAAAATTGATAGTATGCAAGACGACAAGAATATTTCTGAAATAAAAGCAGACCATGAAACCATTATTGAAAACTCAGAATTAAACATTTGGGAAGCTTTAATTCCGGTAATTCTTTTAATGGGATTGTTATTTTATAACATCACCTTTAAAGATGGTGAATGGTTTGGAGAATATTCTAATCAATTTATTTTACTTATTGGAGGTGCCATTGCCGCCATTGTTGGTTTTTACAACAAAGTCTCTTTCGATAGAATGCTAACTGAAGTTTGGGCAAACCTAAAAAGTGTTTTTATACCCATTATGATATTGTTTTTGGTGGGAGCATTAGCTGGTACATGGCTCGTTAGTGGTGTAATTCCTGCCATGGTCTACTATGGTTTACAAGTGCTTAGTCCAAGTATATTTTTACCCGCTTCTGTTGTTATTGCAGCATTAATTTCTATCGCTACAGGAAGTTCTTGGACAACTTCTGCTACCGTCGGTATTGCACTTGTTGGTATAGGTACCGCGCTAGGTATTGCCCCAGGTATGATTGCTGGAGCTGTTATTTCTGGTGCTTATTTTGGAGATAAAATGTCCCCATTAAGTGATACTACAAACCTTGCGCCTGCTATGGCTGGCACCGATTTATTTACACATATTCGTTACATGACTATTACCACTATACCAACCATAGTGATAACACTTATTGCGTTTAGTATTTTAAGTTTAAATGTGGAAACCACGGGAAGTGCTGATGTTTCAAGTTTATTGGTAACAATTGCCAGTACCTTTAATATTACACCTTTGTTGTTTTTAGTTCCCGTAACCGTTATTGCTTTAATTTTGTTAAAAACAAAACCGCTTATAGCTTTAGTAACTGGTGTTTTATTGGCAGCTGTTTTCGCATATATTTTTCAAACAGATATACTTAATGGTTTAGGTGATTCTAAAATTTCAAGCTTAATAACTTCTATTTTAACCGATACTCAAATAGTTACCGATAACGAAAAACTTAACGACCTCTTCTCTGCTGGTGGCATGAAAGGGATGCTTTGGACCATCTATTTAATAATATGTGCCATGATATTTGGTGGTATTATGGATGGCATTGGTGCCTTGGCCAGAATTACAAACGCACTACTTTCAATAGCAACCTCTGTTTTTGGCTTGTTTGCAAGTACCGTTGTTAGCTGTTTAGGTTTAAATCTTATTGCATCCGATCAATATTTGGCAATTGTAATACCAGGGAAAATGTTTAAAAAAGCTTATGAAGATCGTGGTTTAGCTCCAGAAAATTTAAGTAGAACTTTAGAAGATTCTGGCACAGTAACCTCTGTACTCATTCCTTGGAATACCTGCGGTGCTTATCAATCTGGTGTATTAGGTGTTGGTATTTCAGAATATTTTTTCTACGCTATTTTCAACTGGTTAAGTCCTTTTACCACACTGCTGTTCGCTGCCTTAAATATTAAAATTAGGCAATTAGCGTCAAAATAGAATTAAATTATTAATAATTTTAATTCTAATAGACAAAAACTATAATGTAATAAGAAATTAAAATTTTGCTTTCTTATAAAAATCTTAAATGTGTTTTATATTTGTACTCAGAAAACAATTAACAAATAAAAACATAAACACATGGCATTAGTAGGAAAAAAATTTCCAGATTTAAACGTTGACGCAATGAACGATATGGGCGATACTTTTAAAGTAAACGTTCTAGAAGAAGCAGTAAACAACAAGAAAAAAGTAGTTTTATTTTGGTACCCAAAAGATTTTACTTTTGTATGTCCAACAGAATTACACGCATTTCAAGCGGCGTTACCAGAATTCGAAAAACGTAACACAGTAGTAATTGGTGCATCATGTGATACTCCAGAAGTACACTTTGCATGGTTAAGCCAATCTAAAGATAACGGTGGTATCGAAGGTGTTACTTACCCAATTTTAGCAGATAGTAACAGAAACTTATCTAGTATTTTAGGGATTTTAGATATCACTAATGAAACGTTTGACGAAGAAACTGGCACTGTGCAAGTTGAAGGTGATAACGTAACTTACAGAGCTACTTACATTATAGACGAAGATGGTGTTGTACAACACGAAAGTATTAACAACATGCCTTTAGGTAGAAATGTTGGAGAGTACATCCGTTTAGTAGATGCTTTAACTCACGTACAAGAAAAAGGTGAAGTTTGTCCTGCAAACTGGGAAGAAGGTAAAGAAGCTATGGCTCCAAATGCAAAAGGAACAGCAGCATATTTAGCAGCTAACTAGTAACAAAAAATTTAAGGCTTGTTTGTCTATGTTATTTTAAATGCGGCAGGCCTTAAAAATTCAATTTAAAATTACACTAGGTTATACTTATAACCATAAACACATTTTAAATTACACTCAAAAAAATATAGTTATGATTAGTGAATTAGACCAAGATAACTTAGGTGAAATCGTTTCAAATAATGATACTGTAATTGTACAATATTCTGCAACATGGTGCGGTAACTGTAGAATTATGAAACCTAAATTCAAAAAATTAGCAACAGAAAATGAAGGTGTATCTTTTGTTATTGCTGATGCTGAAAAATTTCCAGAATCTAGAAAACTAGCTACGGTAGATAATTTACCAACCTTTGCTACTTTTAAAGGCGGGAAATTAGTTAAACAAGTACAAACTAACAAATTCGATGTTTTAAAAGAATTAGTTAGCGAAGTTATTTAACACCTATTAAAGATCTTTTTGTGAAAGCAGAATAAAAACCTATTAAAATGAAATTACCAGTAATAAAACATTTAACTCAATTTATTGAAGAAAACGACGAAGATTACGTTGTTGAGACTATTGAAACATTAGAAGCTTTAACTGAAGTATCTTCTTTAAAAGATGAAGAATTAGATGTTATTGGTGAGCTTATTTCTAATATGTACGGCGCCATAGAAGTGAATAAAATGATAAAAGAAGGCACCCCTAAAAAGGAAGCTGTAAACAGTTTTATGCAACGCGTATTAGGATCTATCGATAAATAATTGAAAAAGAAAAATTAGTATTTAAAAACCACTTTGTGAAAGCTTAGTGGTTTTTTGCTTTATACTATGTTTGTCTTCGTATGTTAGAAATTAAAGCGTCCGCTACCCTATTCAAAGCAAGCTCATGAAAACCTTACTAAACTATATTAAACCGTAACTTACTTTAAACAAGACACTTCTCTATTTTAAAACTATTATTATTAGGTAAATAGACTTAAAGAAGCTAGAAAAACCGCACGCTACATTTACTCAATACATAACAGCGTTATAAAGCGGTATTAAAATCAAATAGCAAAATATTTACCCTTTTTATTTTCAAAATTTATTTGCTAAATTCGGTGCTCAATCACATTATAAAATAGTCAAAATCAAATTTACATCTATATAGAAAATACTTATGGAGTTAGATAAAATCAAAAAAAATTATAAGAGTTTCAGTGATGATAGAATAATTAAAATCGCTAAAAAAGATGTTAAAATTTTAAAGCCTGAAATAGTTGAAATATTAAAAGATGAAATCAAACTCCGTAATTTACCTAGTGATTTACTTAACAAAGTAAACGCAACTGCCGATAAAGTAAAAAAACGTTTTGCAAAAACAGAGTTTCATGGTTATTTAGGAGCAAAAATAGTTCAGTTAAATGAAGATAACTTAGAAATTATGTTGCATTCTGGCTACAGCGGACTAATTGTAATAATTAGATTGCTTACTAATTCCATGAGAAAATGGAAAATTAACTATTCTGATATTAATCTAATATATAAAGGTTCCGGTACTTTAGATGATAACGGATATAACCTTATAGGAATAAACAGCGATGGAACAAAAACAGAAAAACTCACTCTTCTTCATCTGCTGAGCGAAAAGGAAAGAAGTTTATTATTTCAAATCCTTGAAAGAAAAAACATCAAAATAAGACTATAAAAAAGAAGGTTTCCCAATTTTATTGCATCTAACTTTTATCAGTAATATAATATGTAACAGACTTTTTTGGTCATTAAGCTCTACTAAGCTTCTCATTTTTGTTAATTCCCAATGGATTTAGCGCAGATAAAATTTTAAAATCTGTAGAGTACTTTGTCTGCTTTAAGCACAAATGAAGAAAATATGCTGTTTTAGTTAAGGGCGACGTTGACCTTGGAGTCCAGAAAGAATGCACCATTGCTAATGTTGATGTTGATGTTGAAAAGCTATTTTCTAAAAAATATCGTCTTAAGAAATAATGAAACTATTAAAGCAACATGTTTGGAAAATATTTAAACAAAAGAAAATTTCCTAAAGAAGAAAATCTAGGCGAAATTTACATAGCAGAAAACAAAATTATTTGCAGAAGTAATAATGCTTTCAAAAATTGTGAGATTAACATCGATGCTATGCAATACGCCTATATGGTTGTAAATGCACAAGGTGAATCTTCATTATTTATATGCGATCACCATCAAAATTGGTTGCCAACTAATTTTAAAGGTTTTTCTAAAGTTTATAACACATTGTCTTCAAAATTTAATTTTAACGACGTTGTATTTTTCAAAAATATAAATAAAACCACCCAGCAAAAGCATCTAGTTTGGCGTAAATTAAACAATACAACTTTTAAAATTCTTGATAAAAACTATAATGATTACGCATTAGGGTTTGAAATACAATCGCCACAAAAAACCTTTATAAACTGGGACACAACATATCGATATTTAGAACAGCATCCTCATGTTTATTTTAACGAGTCGCCTTATGGCCAAAAGATTTTGAATTTTAAATATCCCGTTAGACTTGGGAACATCATTTTAACAGATTTTAAGGCCTATTTTGATAATGCCAGAACAGATGCTCCTGTTTTGCATTTTTATACACATGCTTTCGACGTTTCAAATTCAGATAAAAGTTATTACGCTTTAAAAGAACGCTTTCAAAAAGATTTTTTAGAAGAAAACCAATATTTTGGTTATGAGCGCGATGATCAAAACAGCTTTTCATTTAAAGCTAAAGGTATCGTAATTTCCATAGTTTACACTTATGATAGCACGTATCTATTTGATGGAGCATATACATCCCTTTCTGTAAAAAACGAACGTGATTATCCCGAATTATTAGCTAATAGTGATTACGAGAATATCATGGAAGTTAGCGAATATCTAGTTATTGATACAAGCGTTAAAACATCTTCCGATTACAAAAGGAACAGACAAATAAAGCGAAGACCAGCAAATCTTTTACCGAATAATAACGATGCAGTAACTATTTGGGTCGATCATAAAAACTCTAAAATTGGCTTTGCAGATAAATGCTATTCTCAAGTTTATAATACATGTGATATTTCATCTTTTACCATTCAAAATGTCCTACCCGCAAAAGGTGGAGGCGCCAGTTATTTAGAATTGAATTTTAAGAACGATAATCGAAGCTATGTTATCTTTTACGGTTCTTGCCAAAATTTTGATGCATACAAAGAAAAAATATCTAAATTAACCGGATTAGAAATAATAACGGCACCAGAATATTACGATTGTTAATCTATACAATTACACATTTAATAAAACAAACTAAGTCAAGATGAAAAATACACTTCTATTTCTTTTAGTATCAACTATATTATTTTCGTGTAAACAAAAAGAAGTATCTCACAAAACACTCAAAAAAGACTATACGGCAATAAACGATACGCTAACTAAAAACTTGCAAAGTGCTTTCGATAAAGGTGCTATTATTGGGCTGTCGGTTTCTGTGGTGGATGATCAAGGTTTAATTTATGAAAATGCCTTTGGCTATACAGATATAGCACTAACAAAAAAGTACACGCCAAACACCACACAAAATATAGCTTCCATATCAAAAACTTTAATAGGAGTTTCTCTTTTAAAAGCTCAAGAAATGGGGAAATTAAATCTGAATGATCCCATAAATAAGTATTTACCTTTCGAAATTACAAATCCTAATTTTCCTGAAACACCCATTTTAATTAAACATCTCGCCTACCACACGAGCTCTATAAATGATCTTGACGAGGTGTATTCTAAATCCTATGTCTTAAAAAAGTCTAAGCACCATGAAAACGAAGGTGTATACGATTGGTTTAACATGCCTGAATCTAAAATTTCGCTTATAGAATTCATTAAAAACAGCCTTACTCCCGAAGGAAAATGGTATAGCAAAGATATGTTTACCAATAGCAAGCCAGGAGAATTAAGAGCTTATTCGAATATAGGCGCAGCACTTTGTGCTCAAATTATTGAATTTGCAACAGGACAAGATTACCAAGCGTTTACGAAGGACTATATATTAAAACCTTTAAAAATGACATCCTCTGGTTGGTCTTCTAAAGATATTGATACCACGCAGCGCTCTAGACTATTCGCTAACAAAGAGATGCTAATCGCAGAATATGCGCTAATAACCTATGCCGATGGTGGTTTTATTACTTCTAATAGAGATTTAGGGCTATTTTTAACAGAGTTGATGAAAGGCTACAAAGGACATGGTGAACTTTTAAGCAAAGCAAGCTATAAAAAGTTATTTGAAAAACAGCAATTCCCGAATATAGAAACGGGAGAACAATTTGGCATTTTTATGGAGTTTAGCAATGCCTTTATAAAAATTAAAGACAATGTTATTGGCCATAACGGATCGGATCCTGGTGTGATGACAGCCATGTATTTTAATCCAATTACTGAAACAGGTAAAATACTTTTAGTAAATACAGACTCCGATTTCGATGATAATTTTTGGCCCGAAGTCGTATCCATTTGGAACGCTTTAATTAAGTACGAAACCGAATTAAAAAAAGAATAGTAAAACAGATTAACCCTATAGTTTTTTCTGAAACCACTTCCCTATTTTCAAAAGCTTTTTAAGTTTCTATTACGGTTATATTTGCTAAATTAGTAGCTTAATTAAATGGAAAATATGAGAAAGATATATATACTAGTTATTGCCTTTGGAATTTGGAGTTGCACCTCTGAAAAGCCCGAAATTGAAAAAATAGCCTCTTTTAAAGGTCAACAAGTTACTGGTGTTACAGTGAGTAATAATGGTCGTGTTTTTGCCAACTTTCCGAGATGGCGCGAACAGGTTAAAAACTCGGTAATTGAAGTAAGTAATAATACATCAACACCTTTTCCTAATCAAACTTGGAACAGTTGGGATATTGGAAAAACCGCTACCGACAGTGTATTTGTGGCCGTACAATCGGTAGTTGCTTTCGAAAATACGTTGTATGTTCTCGATACTCGCAACCCGTTATTTAAAGGTGTTATAGCAAACCCTAGAATTTTCGCTTTTAATCTATCTTCTAATAAACTAGAAAAAATCTATGTTTTACAAGAGGAAAGCTTCCATAAAGACTCTTACATTAACGACTTGCGCGTAGACAAAAAGAAGGGTAAAATTTACTTAACAGATTCTGGTCATGCTGGCCTTGTGGTAATCGATATAGCTTCGGGAACATCTTTTAGAGCGCTCGATAATCACAAATCTACCTTGGCAGAAACCAACCAATTAAAGTTTAATAACGGGGTTTGGCAAAACACAGTACATTCCGATGGTATTGCGCTCGATACTAAAAACGATATGCTTTATTTTCATGCACTTACCGGTTATAATCTCTATGCTATTTCAACCGACAATCTATTGAGCCAAAATAAAGCAACTATTGAAAACGGTGTAAAACATATGGCTAAAACATCTGCTCCAGATGGGATGATTATGGATGCATCAGGACAACTTTTTTATGCCGATTTAGAACATAATAAAATTATGAAGCTAGATATTACTAACGGTGAAATACGTGTTGTTGCTGAAGGCGAACAAGTAAAATGGGCCGATACTTTTAGTATCTATAACAACGAGCTGTATTATACAAATTCCAGAATTAATGAAGCAAAAGGCGATATAAGCGCATTAGATTTCACTATTAATAAACTGAAAATAAACTAAATACAAAAAAACCATTGGTGCTAAAAAAATATATTTATCAGGAAAAGAATAAGCTATGAATTTAAAACAGCTAAAAATTCCATTTATCATTTTATTGCTAATTATAACAGTAGCAGCTGTGATCTTTAACCAGAACAACAAAAACGCCCAAGAGTTTAAAGACGCCATGGCCATGAAAAATCAAGAATATTCGTTTATACACATGGACGAATATTTGCCTGCTAAAACAGTAAAAAAAGCGGATGTTCCTTTTCTATTTCCTAAAATAAACAATATAAAATTGCCCGAAAGTTTTAGTCATAATGGTACAACCTACAACACTTTAAAATACCTAGACTCATCGTACACGCAAGGCTTTATTTTTATTCAAAATGATACCATACAGTACGAGAACTATTGGCGCGGACAAAAAGAAGATGTACGGCATATCTCTTGGTCTATGGCAAAATCTTATGTGTCGGCGCTTTTTGGCATCGCTATGGAAGAAGGTTACATTAAAAGTATCGATGAAACCGTAGAAATCTACTTGCCCGAATTAAAAAACTCTGGTTACAATGGTGTAAAAATAAAAGATGTTTTACAAATGTCTACAGGCATTAAATTCGACGAAACCTACAGCGACCTTAATTCTGATATTAATAGATATTGGCAAGGTTTTATTACCGGAAAATCTCAAGATGCCTTTGCTAGCACCTTAGTTAACGATATTCCTCCCGGAACTTACAACCATTACGTAAGCATTAATACCCATGTTTTGGGCATGATTATCGTTAAAGCTACCGGCAGAAGTTTAACCGACTATTTAGAAGAAAAAATTTGGAAACCCATTGGCGCAGAATTCGATGCCTATTGGTTAGCCGATGGCAAAGGCATGGAAATGGTAAACGGCGGACTCAATGCCTGTTTAAGAGATTATGCCAAACTAGGAAAACTTTATCTCCAAAAAGGAAATTGGAACGGCAAACAAATTGTACCGCTCAGTTGGTTTGAGGCTTCCGTAGATGCCAATGAAGAGCATTTGCAACCAGAAAGTAAAAACTCCTCTAGTCCAGGTATTGGTTACGGCTATCAATGGTGGATAAACGATGGTAACGAAGGCGAGTTTATGGCCATTGGCGTATTTAATCAGCATATCTATATTAACCCAACCACAAATACAGTTATTGTAAAAAATTCGGCTAATAAAAATTATTACGATCAAAATAACCCTTATGCGCAAACCCTAGTGCATTTAGAATTATACAGAACATTGGCGCATTTAAACCATTAAAGCACAGCAGGTTTAAATTTAAAGCCTCTAAAAACCTATTTTTTTTAAAAGCACTTTGCAAAAGCAAGGTATTTTTTTTGCTCTTTTTTTTTTCAAAATTACGGTTACCCGTAAAAGCAATTAAACAAACTGTTGTAATTTGCTGTTAGTAAAGAAAAATACGCAGTTATACGTATTGATTCTTTTACATAAACAAAGTAAATTCGTTGCTTATACTTTTGAAGTATAAAGTATACGCCATGTTAACACTATAAACAAAACAGATGAAGACATTAAAACACTTTTTATTAGCTGCAATAATTTCCTTAAGCTTTACATCTTGCACCGAAGATGAAGGCGGTTGCGAAACAGAAACCGTTTGTTTTGGCGCAGGAAATTGTATTGAAAGACCAATTCCTGGTTCTTGTTTTTAGTGTTGTTATAAGCTGGATATGATTAATAGAAGTGAGTATATATAATAGTTGGCATTAATATAAAAAAACTCAGAAAACCAAAAATTTAATGAATGGAAATATAGACAGTGCCGTAAACTCAGGTGTACAGGCAAATGTAGGAATGGAGTTTCAAAAACACTGTACTTTATATTTATTCCTTGAAAAGTATGAAAACATAAAAAACGAGAAATACTTCATTATTCTTGAACACTTAGAAGACATTGTTTTCGGGTATCTAGATGAAAATGAATTACTCGAAAAGATTGAAACATTTCAAGCAAAAAAATCAACAAACAAATGGACTATAGGAAAAAAACTTATAGAAATTGTTAAGAAAATTGCAGATGTCAGCCAATCTATATTAGACGATGAAATCAATAAAAATGATAATTTCAGTCAACAGAACTATTTTACTACTAATAATACTATAGAGTTAAAGAAAACAGTAAAAGGGGAAATTTTCCAAGAAGTTATTAATGAGACAAAAAATATTGTTAAATATTCTGATTTAGATACTAATATAAAAGATAAGATAACTACAGGTACTTCTTCAATCAAATTTTCGGAAATAAACAAAATCAATTTAGATAACTTAGTTTTTAACTTCATTGATATTAATAGAACACCTAAAGCACAATTAGAACAATTATATGGTAAATTCAAAACTGTTTTTGGAAGCTCTGTAGAAGACCCTAAAGCATCAATAGATACGCTACTCTATTATTTTAAAGAGATAGAATCTAAATACAATCAGGGAAACATAGCTAAATTAACAGATGAAACTAAAAGGATTGAATCTGATGATATTAATAAAATATTAAATGTCTTCACTACCAAAAAATTAGCTTACACATTTTGGAGAGAAAAAGAGAAAGAAATATGTACTGTATTTAATATCTCTCTATTTGATAAACCAACATTCAAACTTCATTACTTAAATAGTTTTGATGAGTTTAAAGATTTAAAAGAAAGTGAACACAAGAAAATTTATGACTTTGTATTAAACAATAAAAATATTTTTCAAAATCACGTAACTGAATCTGATTGTATTTTAGCTTTTTATAATGAGTTCAATAAGAAAAAAACAACAACATTAAGAGAGTTGCAACTTAAAGCAGTCATTTCATCTGCATTTGTAGAAATTATTAATACTGAATTATGAAAATTACATTAGAAATAAAAGATATTTTAGTATATAGTGAATTAAATGATAAGTATTTTTTTACAACATTTAGGGATAAACTAAATGTTATTTATGGTAAAAACACAGCTGGAAAAAGTACTTTAATTCAACTTATTCTATTTTCATTTGGTATAAATGACAACAAAATAAAATTGACTGAAATTCTAACAGAAGAAATCTTTGTTCGATTAAATTGTATAATACACAAAGGAACAGAAAAACAAGAGTTTATCTTTATCAGGCAAGATGAAACATTAATAATTAAAGATAATAATTCGAAGATAATTAGATTTAATGGTATCGGAAGTGACAACTCTGCAGAGCATATTAAATTAAAGAAGTATTTCAATAAACTATTTAATTTCAACTTACTTCTTGAGTCTAACTCTGGTATTTCAGAAGCTCCAATGGAAACAATATTCTTACCGTATTACGTTTCTCAGGATGTCGGATGGGTATACTTAAGAAAATCATTTAGTAATCTAACTTTTTATAAAAATTTCAAAGAGGATTTTTTAGATTACTATTTAGGTATTGAAAATATTATTGATAGAGAGGAGAAGAAAAAAATTGAAAAAGAGATTAATAGTTTACAAAAACAAATTAAATTTTTCAAAAATGTAGAACGTGAAAACGAAGAATTAGAAGTTTCTAAAATAATAAACAGTTCACTTTCTGGTAAAGCAAATGAATTAATTGAGTCTATTTCTTCAAAAAAAGATGAATTACTAATACTTGAAAAAGATTATGTAAACTTATCTAATAAATTAACTTTTTATAACCAAAGACATTCAGTTGTTTCTAAAGTCAAAAGAAATCATAAAAACCAAACTCCTGGAGAAGATTCTTGCCCAACTTGCACACAAATATTACCTAATAATATTGAACAAGTATATGAACATTTTCAAGAAGAAAATGATACTATTACAATGCTAAGTGAATTGAAAAGTAAAATTAAAACTGCTCAATCAAAAGTTAATTCAACTAACCAAAAAATTGAAGTTTTACGAAAATCAATTAATTCAGAATATAAGACATTTAATAAGTATTCAGAAAGTGAAGTAACTTTAGAAAATTGGATTAACAATAAAGCTAACATACAGTTATTTGAAAATTTATTAAAACAAATTGGAGCTTTAACTATTGAATTAGATACTGAAAAAGAAAAATTAAAAGAATATAAAACTGATGATGATATATTTTTTGAAAGAGCAAAAAAGAATAAAATATTTAAAACAGAATACTTTAAAAATAATGTCGCATTAGGTATTCCTTCATTAGAAGAAGAACGCTTTTATAAATTATACGACATCTCAAGTTTTCCTTTTCAAGGAGTTGAATTACATTTAGCTGTTTTAAGTTACCACTTTGCTTTTAATAAACTTTTAACTCAATCTGATACCATACATAGGCTACCTTTTATTTTAGATAGTATCTTTAATGAAGATATTGAAGCTGGGAATAAGATTAATATACTTAATTTCATTAATTCTAATTTTCCTACCGATACACAAACAATATTATCCATAGCTGATGACAAAAATGTAAAATCACAAATAGAAAGCTATAAAACAGATATTTTTAAAGATAATGCTCATATGATTTGTATTGGTAATGGTACAGAAAAGAAAGCTTTGTTAAAGGATAATGATAATAAATATGCTGAATTAATTGCTGATACATATATAATAATTGAAACAATATAAATACTAATGCCAACAATGTATAAAAAACATAGGGCGTTTGTGCTAAACCTAAAGATATGTGCTTATTAATGAAGTCCGCTAAATATAAAATTTGGCTTTTATAGTAGAAAAGATAAAAGCAAAATATTTATATTTAACTAAGTAATAAACCGAAACGAAAGTGCTTATAACCTGCCCTACGTTTCTTATACGTAGACGTTGTAAACAATTAAAACCCAGATACCATAGACAAAATTATGAAACTAGAAATACCTACTTGTAGAATTTTAGATGACATATTATTTCTACTATTATCATACGAAAATCCATCGTTCAATAAAATCTTTGATGAAATCAATCCTAGAATTATTGATATGGATTTTGTATCAAAAGCATTACCTAATCACAATTGGAATATTGGACATAAAGAATTAATTAAAGAAAAATTACTTCAAGACAATTATATACTTCAAGACCTTAATAAAAACTTGAAAATAAATCAAAAAGGTCAAGAGTTTATTCAAAAAGGAGGTTATTATTTTGCACGAATAAAAGAAAGTCAAAAAATTGAATTACAAACTCAATCGGACTTGTTGAACAAAAAGTATAACAAAAAATTGACGATTTTCGGACTAGTAATTTTTGTCATACAAATGACTAGTATATATTGTTTGAAATACATTTTATAAATAACTGTGTACAACACCGTATAAAAAAAATTGCTAGTTTTAGCTAAACCAAAGTTAGTTTCTCGTTTGCTAGCTTCTGATTTTCCTTCGGAAAATCCTCGCACACAAAAACGTTAGCACAAATTAAAAACAAACTCACTAGAATTTAATGACAAAAATAATCTTGCAACTAATATTTGTTCTTTCCTTTTTTAATATTGTTGCTCAAAACTCAAAATTTGAAATAGGTCCTGAGATTGGATTAAATATTAGCGACTATCGATATATTGAGGCTAAATATGTAAGAGGTTTATCTATAAATAGAATGTCATTTGGAGTCGTGGGTAAATTCAACTTTTCTAGAAATTGGGCTCTAAAATCAAAACTAAAATATGAAGGAAAAGGAATTTTGATTACAGACGATTCAGAAATAGAGCTTTTTACACAAAAATTAAACTATATAGTGATGCCTGTTATGGCAGAATGGAGAGTAGGCAAAGGAAATTTACAAGGTTTTTTTAATTTCGGAATGTATGGAGGTCTGCTAATGTCTGCTTCAAAAGAATATTCCAATGATGAAGTTAAGGATAATAAAGAGGATTTCAAGCCCTATGATTATGGGCTTGCTGGTGGGCTTGGAGTTATTTACAAATTAACAAACAGTTTAAAAATTACTCTTGATTGGGGAGGTCAATTCGGATTGAGTCCAATTGATTTCAATGGATATCCTAATGGCTGGAAAGCCAATCAAAATCTGAATGGGAATATTGGGGTGCTATTTGGATTATAAACTTGTGCCAACAAAGTACTGTGCTAAAAAAAGTAAAAACTCACTGATTTTCAACTAAAACCCTTCTCCAAAAATCATCATAAAATAGTCTCGATTTATAATTTGTAAAAGTCTTATTTCAATCTAATCATATAAAAATTAAATTCTCCCTCTAAAAATTACAAACCAAAAACATGTACAAAATAGTATTAATAGCCACCATCTTCATCTGCAGTTTTGGATTCACGCAATCTGAACAAATCAAAATAAAATCGGAGCGCCTTAAGGAAGCTAACTACATAAAAGCTGATGATTTCTATTTAACGCATTATCTCTATATCGATTTATTTTTACGCGAGAACTTGTTTCCTATGGCGAGTACAGAAGATGTTTCGTCTATATTAAAAGCTATAAAAACCTATGTTTCCGCAGACACGCCTTTGGAAATTGAGATTGAAAAACCAGGAGATAGAAATTATTTAATAAAAATGGCTATTCTTAAAACAAAAGACGGCAATGAACTTTTAGTGGCACATACAAACTGGAATACAAGAGAACAACTATTTGAAAAAGAAATAGACATCGCGAATGATTCTTACACGCGATGGTATTTTCTAAATGGCAGCAAAATGACTTATAGACTAAACATGTCTGATAAAAGTGATTATTCAGCTAAATCCAAGCCTAGTTTGGCTCAAGCGTATTTGCTAGATGAATTGCCAGAAAACGATACCAAAATAAAAAGCACACTAGATGATGTTTTAAAACAAAAAGGCTTAAATATTTCTGACAAAGTGCATGCAAATTTGGTTTTACTAAAATATCAAATGCTATTAAGAGACCACAGTAATATTGCAAAACAAGCTGAATACTTAAATGCGCTATTTAAAGAAAACAGCATGGAACCAAGCCTAAAAGGTTTAGAAATGGCTTTTAGAGCAGCAGAGTTTCAAATAAAATTAATGAAATAATAACTCAGTAACTAAGAATAATTAATATATTTCGCACATAAAATTTATTAGCTAAAATTTACATATAAACTATAATTACACCTCTATTAATTAACTACAATGAAAAAACAACTTCTATTTATTTTAGTAACTATTTTAAGCTTTACCTCCTATTCTCAAATTTCTTTTAAAAAAGGCTATTATATTGATAATGCCAATCAAAAAGTTAATTGTTTAATTAAGGATAGCGATAAAAAAAACAACCCAACTGAATTTGAATACAAACTATCGGAAACTAGCGAATCTAAAATAGCAACAATAAAAACTGTTAAAGAATTTGCAATAGGTACAATTACAAAATACATAAAACAAACGGTAAGTATGGATAGATCTAGCGAGATCGTTAGTAATTTAACCAAAGACAAAGCCCCTACGTTTAATGACGAAGAACTATTTTTAAAAGTATTAGTTGAAGGTAAAGCTAATTTATATGAATATATTGAGGGTAACTTAAAACGTTATTTTTACAGCACTGAAACAGCTGATATTAGCCAATTAATATTCAAAAGTTATAAAACTAAAGATGATAAAATCCATAAAAATAATAGATTTAGACAACAATTATGGGTTGATTTACCTTGTCCGGATTTTAAAATGAGTAAAATTGAAAATGTAAACTATAAGAAAAATGATTTAGTTCGCTTTTTTAATGAGTACGGTGAATGCCAAGGCAGCGAACTAACTAATTTTGAAGAAAAACGAATTGGTAATCTATTTAATTTAACGATTAGACCACGAGTAAATAGCACGTCGTTATCAATTCGTCAAGATTCTAACAATCCGCGAGATGCTGATTTTGATAATAAAACAGGGTTTGGATTGGGTTTAGAGGCTGAGTTTATTCTTCCTTTTAATAAAAATAAATGGGCTATTGCTCTAGAACCAACATTCCAAAGCTACAAAAACGAACAAACTTCTGAAAGCAGTATCGTTTCTGGAGGTGTGTTAGTAGCTAATGTAGATTATACTTCCATTGAAGTGCCAGTAAGTTTAAGGCATTATTTTTTTATTAATGATAATTCTAAGATTTTTGTTGATATCTCTTATATATTTGATTTTAGTTCAAGCTCTTCAGTTACATTTAAAAGAGGAGACAATACTGAATTAAGCAACTTAGATGTTAATGCATACCCTAATATAGGTTTTGGTATTGGTTACAAATACAATGATAAATACAGCTTACAATTTCGTTTTCAACCAGAAAGAGAAGTTTTATCGGATTATGTTTATTATGATTCGAAGTATAAAACCTTCTCTGTAATTTTAGGATATTCTTTATTCTAAAAGTATCCTTATAAAAAGAAAATAATTTCAACAAAAAATGGAGATTAAAACCAGCTTGTATTAGGCTGGTTTTAATCTCCATTTTCGTTATAAATAACATCAACTTCTATTACCCCAAAAGCGCAACAATTTCGGTAAACTGTTTTTCTTCAGCGTAAGCTAAAGCTGTTTTTCCTGCGTTATCTTTTATAGTTTTATCAGCGTTATGCTCTAAAAGGAGTTTAACAATGTCTACTTTGTTGTATTGTGTAGCAAAGGTTAACGCTGTGGTTCCGTTGGTATTTACTTCGTTTAGATCGGCACCGTTTTCAATTAAATATTTTGCAAAAGCCACGTTGCCTTTAAAACTTACACCAATTAACGCGGTGTTGCCTGAGGCATCTTTAGCGTTTATAGGTGCTTTGTGCTCTACTAATGCTTTGGTTGCAGCTTCGTTATCAAAATAAGTCGCTAAAATTAATGGTGTAAAACCACGCTCGTCGGTAACTTCGGCTAATTTAGGATTTTCTGATAATACGTTTTTTAACGTCATTAGGTCTCTATTTTTTATACTATCGAATAGGGTAACTATATCTTTCATCTGAATTTATATTATAAAAAAAGGAATGGCTACTAAAAACCATTCCTCTAATTGCTATGTTTAATGGTATTATTTTATGTTAAAACGATTAAAGTTCATCACTTTAGTCCAAGTGGCAACAAAGTCTTTTACAAACCTTTCTTTATTATCGTCTTGGGCATATACTTCCGCGTAAGAACGTAAAATAGAGTTTGAACCAAAGACTAAATCTACACGAGTTGCGGTAAATTTAACTTCGCCTGTTTTACGATTTTTAATTTCGTAAATACCGTTATCTAAAGATTTCCATTCGTAAATCATATCGGTTAAGTTTACAAAGAAATCGTTTGTTAAAGCGCCTTCATTTTCTGTAAACACACCATGTTTTGTTCCGCCATAGTTGGTTCCCATAACACGCATACCACCTACTAAAACTGTCATTTCTGCAGCTGTTAAACCTAGTAATTGTGTTTTATCGAGTAACATTTCTTCTGGACTTACAACATATTCTTTTTTCTGATAGTTTCTATAACCATCGGCAAGTGGCTCTAATGGCTCGAAAGATTCAACATCCGTCATGGCTTGCGTGGCATCACCTCTACCCGGAGTAAAAGGAACGGCAACATCCATACCGGCTTTATTAATGGCTTTTTCTACACCAACATTACCTGCTAAAACAATAGTATCAGCAAGGCTAATAGCAAATTGCGTAGCAATAGGTTCTAAAACCGCTAATACCCTTTGTAGTTTTGCTGGCTCATTACCTTCCCAATTGTTTTGTGGTTCTAAACGAATACGTGCACCATCAGAACCGCCTCTAAAATCGGATCCTCTATATGTTCTTGCACTATCCCAAGCAGTAGAAACAAGATCAGCAATACTTAAATCTGTATTTGCAATGGCTTGTTTAACCGCTGCAACATTATAATTAGTAGTTCCCTTTGGAATTGGATCTTGCCAAATTAAATCTTCTTGTGGTACATCTGGTCCAAACCAACGGTCTTTTGGTCCCATATCACGGTGAGTTAATTTAAACCATGCACGAGCAAAAGCATCAGAAAAGGCATCGAAATCGTTCTTAAATTTTAACGAAATCTCTTTATAGATAGGGTCCATTTTCATGGCCATATCCGCATCAGTCATCATCGGGTTGTGCTTCGTTGTTAAATCTTCAACATCTACCGGCATATCTTCTTCTTTAATGCTTACAGGCTCCCATTGGTGTGCTCCTGCTGGACTTTTGCGTAACTCCCAATCGTGATTAAATAGCATTTCGAAAAAGCCATTATCCCATTTAGTTGGGTGCGTTGTCCATGCACCTTCTAAACCACTAGTAACCGTATAGCGACCTTTACCAGATTTAGTTGGATTAGACCAGCCCATACCTTGCTCCTCTACGCCTGCTGCTTCTGGTTCTGGACCTAAAATACTAGCATCGCCATTTCCGTGGGTTTTTCCAACGGTATGTCCTCCTGCTGTTAAAGCCACAGTTTCCTCATCGTTCATAGCCATACGCTTAAACGTTTCTCTAACTTGTAGTGCAGTTTTTAAAGGATCTGGTTTACCGTTTACTCCTTCTGGGTTTACGTAAATTAAGCCCATTTGTACTGATGCCAACGGATTTTCCATGGTGTCTGGCTTATCAACATTGCCATAACGCTCATCACTTGGTGCTAACCATTCTTTCTCTGCTCCCCAATACACATCTTTTTCTGGATGCCAAATATCTTTTCGACCAAATGCAAAACCGTAAGTTTTTAAGCCCATACTCTCGTAAGCAATAGTACCTGCAAGAATGATTAAATCGGCCCAACTTAATTTATTTCCGTATTTTTTCTTGATTGGCCAAAGTAAACGTCTAGCTTTATCTAAACTCACATTATCTGGCCAAGAATTTAACGGTGCAAAACGTTGGTTACCTGTACCACCGCCACCACGACCATCTGGCAATCTATATGAACCCGCAGCGTGCCATGCCATTCTAATCATTAATCCGCCATAATGACCCCAATCTGCAGGCCACCAATCTTGACTATCTGTCATAAACTCATGCAAATCCTTTTTTAATGCTGCTACATCTAATTTTTTTAACTCTTCATGATAATCAAAATCTGCACCTAACGGGTTTGTTTTGCTATCGTGTTGATGTAAAATGTCTAGATTAAGGGTATTAGGCCACCAATCTGTAACTGTTTTTTCGGTTGTAGTAATTGCGCCTTGCATAAAAGGACATTTGCCAATATCGCCGCTGTTTGTATGATCCATAGTATATAGTTATTACGTTTTAATTTTTGATAAAATTACTCTATTAAAGAGCTTAGTGGCTATAAATAAAATTGATTGTTTTTATTTTACTATAAGAAATTCTTATAGACATTACCATTTAATAGGTCTCTAAATTTACGCAAACCTAACATAGGTACAAAAAAAAGCCGCTTCAAACTGAAGCGGCTTTTTAAATAATCTTAATAAATCCCTAATAAATTAAGATTTCGGTAATAATACCGTATCAATAACATGAATAACACCGTTAGATTGGTTAACATTTGCAATGGTTACCATCGCAGAGTTACCATTCTCATCGGTAATATAAACAGCTTTATCTTTGGTCCAAGCAGTAAGCGTTCCGCCACTTACAGTTTTAATTTCAGCTTTACCATGTCCTTCTTTTATCATACCTAAAACGGCTTTAGCATTCCATTTTCCGGCAACAACATGGTAAGTTAAAACACCTTGTAACATTTTTTTGTTCTCTGGTTTTAATAATGTTTCAACTGTTCCTTCTGGTAATTTTTCAAAAGCGGCATTTGTTGGTGCAAACACAGTAAATGGGCCTTCACCAGACAAGGTTTCTACTAATTCTGCTGCTTTTACTGCGGCTACCAAAGTGGTATGATCTTCTGAGTTCACAGCATTTTCAATTATATTCTTGCTTGGGTACATTTCTGCTCCACCAACCATAACTGTTTTTTCTTTCATCATTTTATCTTTCTTCATCATTTTATTTTGTGCAAAACCGCTAATAGATGCAAAAAGAGCCATAGTAAATACAGTTGATTTTAATAATTGTGATGTTTTCATAATTTTAGATTTTTTTAAAAATTGTTATTTTATTGTTTCGCTTACATTAACGAAGTTTAGACAATGTCGGTTTTAAAAAAATTTAAGCTTTAACAATTTATTAACGCATAGCGATATACAAGCTGCTGTATCACAAATAATTAACAAAAACTATAAGAATTAAAAAAAGATTAAACAAATAGTTTAAAGATGTAATTATTCTTAATTTTACAACACAATTAATAAAACATAAAATAATGGCAACAGTAACATTAAAAGGAAACAATATAAATACATCAGGAAATCTTCCTGCAAAAGGAACAAAAGCTCCTGATTTTGCTTTAACCGCAAACGATTTATCAACAAAAAAATTAAGTGATTTTGCAGGTAGCAAAGTTGTTTTAAACATATTCCCTAGTGTAGATACTGGTACTTGTGCAACATCTGTTCGCGAATTTAACCGTGAAGCTAGCGAATTAGACAACACTAAAGTTTTATGTGTATCTCGCGATTTACCATTTGCTAATGCACGTTTTTGTGGAGCAGAAGGTTTAAATGATGTGGTAAGTTTATCAGATTTTAAAACAGGAAGCTTTGGTAAAGCTTATGGTTTAGATTTTATTGATGGCCCATTAGAAGGTTTACACTCGAGAAGTGTTGTTGTTTTAGATGAAAAAGGCACGGTTTTATACACCGAGCAAGTTGCAGAAACTACAGAAGAACCTAACTATAAAGCTGCTTTAGAAGCTCTTTTAAATGAGTAGTAAAAAAGAATCTTTTTTAGTAAATAGATTAAAAAGTGTTGGCTTTGCTTTTAAAGGAGCAGTATTGCTCCTTAAAACCGAAGCCAGCATTAAAATTCAGTTTACGCTCGGCATTATAGTCACTATTGCCGGGTTTTATTATAATATATCTACTACAGAATGGCTTATTCAGCTTTTAGCCATTGCCATAGTGATGTGTGCCGAAGGCATGAACACAGCTATTGAAGCCATTGCCGATTTTATTCACCCAGAACATCACGAAAAAATAGGTTTAATTAAAGATATTGCCGCAGGCGCTGTATTTATTGCCGCTATTTTCACTTCTATTATCGGACTTATTATCTACATTCCTAAAATTTTCTAAGTCATCCTCTTTAAAATTAAGTTAATTAAAGGTTTGCTCTGCAATTTTTTAAAATATAGTTTCGTTAACGTTAGTAATTTGTATTTTTGTGTCGTTATAAAAATAATAACCTCTTTGAACTCGCTTCAAGGCCTCAATCATGAAATCTAAACGCATTAATGGCGAAAAGTAAAACTAAACCTAAAAAAGCACCACGTAAAAAAGTAGAACTACCTAGTTTTAAGTTGTCTAATCAGCAAAAACTAGTGTTAGGAAGCTTTTTAATTATGTTTGGCTTTGTGCTAGCTATTGCCTTTGTATCGTTCTTTTTTACCGGAAAAGCCGACCAAAGTAGCTTATCTAATTTTGCAAACCGAGACATTGAAACTCAAAACTGGCTAAGCAAATCTGGCGCTTGGTTAAGCGATTTCTTTATTCAACGTGGCTTTGGCTTACCTTCTTTTATATTTGCAGGTCTCCTTTTTCTTTCGGGTATGTATGTTTTAATGAATATCAATAAAGAAAAACTAAGAAGACATTGGTTTTGGGGTGTATTAATTATTATCTGGAGCTCTATTCTTTTCGGATTCTTCGGAAATAAAAATGCTATTCTCGGTGGTACTATAGGTTTTGAAATTAACAACTATCTACAAGACTATATTGGTAAAATTGGGGTTTCACTCCTACTTCTTTTTGGTTTAATTACCTATTTAGCCATTCGATTTAAAGTAACGTTTGAAAGTATTACAAATCAATTTAAATCTGCTAAAAATAATTTCAAAAGTGAATTATCTGACATGAAGGAAGATATCATTGTGCCTCTAGATAATAATTTATCTGATGAAGCCGAAGATATCAAATCTGCGTTTAATATTCCTGTTGAAGAAGAAAAGCCTATTGAAACACCTCTAGAACCAGTTGAAGCTCCTGTAAAACCTAAAGTTGAAAAAGTTACAGTTGAAGACAAAACACCTCTTGTAGTAAAGGTTGCAGAAGAAGAAGTTGTAGAGGAAGATTTAGAAATGAAAGTGGTTGAAGTTGCTGAAGAAGGTTCGGAAACCGACAACTTAGCCAATAAACTAGTTGAAGATTTTGGTCAGTTCGACCCTACTCTAGAGCTTGGTAAATATCAATTTCCTCCTTTAGATTTATTAAAACAATATGATACTGGTGGTATTACCATTAACCAAGAAGAATTAGAAAGTAATAAAAATAAAATTGTTGAAACTTTAAACAATTACAAAATTGGTATTGCAAGCATTAAGGCAACTATTGGGCCAACAGTTACACTGTATGAAATTGTACCAGAGGCTGGAGTTCGAATTTCTAAAATCAAGAATTTAGAAGATGATATTGCACTTTCTTTAGCGGCTTTAGGTATTCGTATTATTGCACCTATTCCGGGTAAAGGTACTATTGGTATCGAGGTGCCAAACAAAAACTCAACCATTGTTTCTATGCGTTCTGTTATTGCTTCAAAGAAATTTCAAGCCTCAGAAATGCATTTGCCAATTGCGTTAGGTAAAACGATTAGTAATGAAACCTTTGTGGTCGATTTAGCAAAAATGCCTCACTTACTTATGGCTGGTGCCACGGGTCAAGGTAAATCGGTTGGTTTAAATGCCGTTTTAACCTCGTTACTTTATAAAAAACATCCTGCCGAAGTTAAGTTTGTTTTAGTCGATCCTAAAAAAGTAGAGCTTACGCTTTTCAATAAAATTGAACGTCACTATTTAGCAAAACTTCCAGACGATGGTGATGCTATTATTACCGATAATACTAAAGTGATCCATACGCTAAACTCCTTGTGTATAGAAATGGATAACCGCTACGAAATGCTAAAAAATGCACTTTGTAGAAATATAGCAGAATACAACGTTAAGTTTAAAGCGAGAAAACTAAACCCTAATGATGGACATCAATATTTACCTTACATCGTTTTGGTGGTTGATGAGTTTGCAGATTTAATTATGACAGCTGGTAAAGAAGTTGAAACTCCAGTTGCCCGATTAGCACAATTAGCGCGTGCCATCGGTATTCACTTAATTATTGCCACGCAACGTCCGTCGGTTAATGTTATTACGGGTATAATTAAAGCGAATTTCCCTGCACGTATTGCCTTTAGAGTATCTAGTAAAATTGATTCGCGTACTATTCTAGATGCCGGAGGAGCCGACCAACTTATTGGTCGTGGAGATATGCTTTACACACAAGGTAACGACATGATAAGAATACAATGTGCCTTTGTAGATACGCCAGAAGTTGAAAAAATAGTAGACTTTATTGGTGCGCAAAAGGCTTATCCTGAGGCTTATCAATTACCAGAGTTTGTTGGTGAAGAAAGTGGCACAAGTCTTGATATAGATATATCAGATAGAGATAAACTCTTTAAAGATGCTGCTATAGTTATTGTTACAGCACAACAAGGTTCTGCTTCGTTATTACAACGAAAATTAAAATTAGGATACAACCGAGCCGGCCGAATTATAGATCAATTAGAAGCCGCAGGTATTGTTGGTCCGTTTGAAGGAAGTAAAGCCAGACAAGTGTTAGTAACCGATTTAATAGCCTTAGATCAGCATTTAGAAAATGAAATATAATTTAAAATGAAAATGAAGAAAATTATTGCACTTTTATTAATTACCCTTTCAGTTAACGCCTTTGCTCAAAATAAAGGAAAAGCACTGTTGAATGAAGTCTCTCAAAAAGTAAAAAGCTACGATAACATTTCAATAGATTTTAAGTATGTGTTAGAGAACACAGCAGAAAGTTTAAAACAAGTGACCAAAGGCGACGTGATTATGCAAGGTGATCGCTACAAACTAAATATACTTGGTATTACCCGTTTATTCGACGGAAGAACCCTGTATAGCATTAGTCCAGAGGATGAAGAAGTTACTATTTCTGAAGAGAATGATGATGAAAACGATGCCATTACACCAAGTAAAATGTTATCTTTTTATGAAGATGGTTACACCTATGCTTTAGATATAGAACAAGATATTAATGGTAGAAAAATTCAATATGTAAAATTGACACCTATCGATTCTAGTTCGGAAATTAAAACTATACTATTAGGTATAGATTCTAAAACAAAAAACATTTACAACTTAATCCAAATAGGCAAGAATAGCACAAAAACAACACTTACTGTAAATTCTTTCAAAACAAACGAGACTTTATCGAAAACCTTATTTACCTTTGATGCCAACAAGTATCAAGACTATTATATCAATAAACTAGATTAGGTATTCCTTTGAAAATATTAGACCGTTACATACTAACAACTTACCTAAAAACTTTTTTCAGCGTGTTTATTATACTCATGCTGATTTTTGTTTTACAAACCATTTGGCTCTACATTAAGGAACTTGCAGGTAAAGATCTAGAAATAGGTGTTATTGCAAAATTCTTAATTTATTTTATGCCTAAACTTATACCATTGGTGTTACCGCTTACCATTTTGCTATCTTCTATTATGGTATTTGGAAGTTTTGCCGAAAACTATGAGTTTGCTGCCATGAAATCTACAGGTATTTCCTTGCAACGTGCCATGTCTGGTTTAAGTGTTTTTATTGTTGGCCTTGGTATTCTTACTTTCTTCTTTGCAAATAACGTGATTCCGTGGGCAGAAGTTAACTCATACAACTTACGGCGTAATATTGCTAAAATGAAACCGGCCATGCTACTTGCCGAAGGGCAGTTTAACGAAGTTGATAATTATAATATTAAATTTGCTAAAAAATATGGTGATCGCGACCAGTTTCTGGAAGACGTGACTATCCATTTAAAAGCTGCTGATGGCCGTACGAACGCCACGACTATTAAATCTAAAACAGGCGAACTGGCAAGTGAACCAGATTCTAATGTTTTAAAATTAATTTTATTCGATGGAAACTACTACAGTGATATTGCTAGTAAAAAGAAAGATAAGAAACCTTTTGCAAAAAGTACTTTTGAAAAGTATATTATAAATATTGATTTATCAGACCTTAACAAGGTTGACATGGATGAGCAATCTCAAACCGATAAATACAGCATGCTAGATGTTGTAGATTTAAATACGGCCATGGATTCGCTTATTGTTAAGCAAAAAAACGAAAACGATGGTCTTGCTAAAAACTTAATAAATCGGTCTAGCGTAAACAAAGTCTATAGAAACACTAGTAAAAGTAACGATTCGATTTACACTGGTCCTATTCTAGATGTTTTAGATACTGGAAAAAAACTAGAATTGATTGAACTTAGTTTAAAAGCCGCCTCGAGTACGAAACAAACGGTAGCTCAAAAAATAAAAACTTTCAAAATTGCTAAAACTTCCTTTAACCGCCATATTATTTCATTTCACGAAAAATTTGCGCTTGGTATTGCTTGTATTATTTTATTCTTTGTAGGTGCTCCATTAGGTGCATTAATTAGAAAAGGTGGTATTGGATTACCTATGGTTATTGCTATTTTACTTTTCTTAAGCTATCACTTCATTGGTATTTTTGCAACAAACTCAGCTAAAACCGGCGATTTTAATCCTGCTTTGGCCAGTTGGTTTTCAACCCTTATTATGTTGCCTTTAGGTATTTATTTAACTAAACGTGCCACAGCCGATAAAGGTATTTTCGATGTAGGCAGCATTACAGAACCTCTTAAAAAAGTATTCAAAATAAAAGAAAAAGATAGTCAAGATTTTAGATTTTTAGGAGGTTATAAAAACGATGAACTCGTTAATGTTATTACAAACTACGAAGCTTTAGGACACGATGAAAACTGCCGTTATGAAGCACTGAATATTTTGAATGAGCGCGGACATAGCATTCAAGATTTACAAGAGGCCAATAAAATTAACATAGACAAGAGCTACGATGCTTCGGAAAAAATTGCTAAAGATTACAGCGATCACTCTAAGTTTGCCATTTATCTTTACGGTACAGGTGCGGTACTACTAATTCTCTTTTTTGTCTTTAAAAACAATAAATTACTGCCATTGGCTACAGCGTCCATACAATTAAGTATTGTATCATTTGCACTGTATATTATCTACTATGTAAAATCTATTTTGAACCTAAACAGTTTTTACAGTTACATAAACAAAAAATCAAAACGTCCTAACTTGGCTTTACTCCTTTTAGGATTACCGTTTTATATGATTACTTACCCATTATTAAATGTTAAATTAAAAGAAGATTTAAAACGTTTTTGTTTAGACTCTTTGAAATAACAATATTCTAGAACACATGATTACAGAACCTATGAAGAAAGCTTCTAATCCAGATATTAAATTAAACACCATTCACGATGCTATTGAAGACATTAGAAATGGAAAAGTTATTATTGTTGTTGATGATGAAAACAGAGAAAACGAAGGTGATTTTCTTGCTGCAGCAGAAAAAGTAACTCCAGAAGTTATAAACTTTATGGCCACACATGGCCGTGGGTTAATTTGCGCGCCATTAACAGAAACACGTTGTAAAGAACTTGATTTAGGGATGATGGTACGCAACAACACAGATCCTATGGAAACCGCCTTTACGGTATCTGTAGATTTACGTGGTAATGGTGTAACAACTGGTATTTCGGCAGGAGATCGCTCTAAAACTATACAGGCCTTAATTGATCCAGAAACAAAACCGCATGACCTAGCACGACCAGGACACATTTTTCCTTTAGTTGCTAAAGAAGGAGGCGTTTTAAGACGTACCGGACATACCGAAGCTGCTATTGATTTTGCACGTTTAGCAGGTTTAGAGCCCGCGGGTTTTATTGTTGAAATTATGAACGAAGACGGTACCATGGCACGTTTACCTGAATTGTTCAAAATTGCACAAAAACACGATATTAAAATTGTTTCTATTGAAGATTTAGTTGCATACAGAATGCAGCACGATTCCTTAATTGAGAAAAAAGAAGATTTTGAAATTGAAACACGTTTTGGAAGCTATAGATTAAGAGCTTACAAGCAAACTACAAACAAGCAGGTACACATTGCCTTAACCAAAGGTTCTTGGAGTGATGATGAAGCGGTACCGACAAGAATAAACTCTACACTCATTAATAACGATATTTTAGGAACACTTACAAACAATGTAGATACGCAACTAGAAAATATGTTTAACGTTATTAATAAAGGTGGAAAAGGCGCTATTATATTTATTAATCAAGAAGTACAATCGATGAATATATTAAGTCGTTTGTCTTTCTTAAAAGAGAATCAGAAAGAAAAAAGCGTTACAAAAGCACCAAAAATCAATATGGATAATCGAGATTTTGGTATTGGAGCGCAAATACTGCACGATTTAAACATACATAAACTGCGCTTAATATCGAACACCGAACAAACTAAACGTGTTGGATTAATTGGTTATGGGTTAGAGATTGTAGATTATATGAATTATTAAAATAAGTATATTTTATCATTACAAAATGGTCTCACTCCCATTTTGTAATGATTATATTAATTACCATTTTATCTTTATTCCACAATAACCTTTTTTGTAATAAAGTTATTTCCAGAATACGCTTTAAGTAAATAAACACCTTTAGATAAAAATTCTACTTTTACCGTTTCATGTTTGCTTGAACTTAGAACTTTTTTTCCTTGTAAATCGTACATTTCAAAGTAGTCTAAGTCAAGATTAGATTCTATATTGATGAAATTAGATGTAGGATTGGGATATATTTTAAAATTCGATTCAAACTCTAAATTATTTGACGATAAAGTGATTTGCTCCATATCTCCATTAATGAAGCCTTCAGATAGGTAAATATCACCTACAGATAACTCTTGCACATTAACTTCACCTATAGTATAAAGCATTTGAATACCATCAGCACTTGTTGATGCACCACCAGAATCTATACTGAATTTTTCGATGGATTGAGAATTTCCCATATAGGAAATTAGTAAACTAAATATTATAATTTTTGCTTTCATAATTTTATGTTTTTTAACCTGTTTTTTAATATCAATACGTGTATGAAATTTTTGCACCTTTAATTTTCTTTACTCCATAAGTATTCCAATTACTACAATATACTCGGACAAAATAACCGCCGTTATTATTATCTACAACATGATCGAGTGCTACCGTTTCTTCAATAATATCACTCGAATTCCCAGTCGTTTCAATAATATCTGAAACTAAAGCGAAACTTTCTTTAAATTTTTCCTTTCCTAAATTTATTGATAATTTTGTCTCCGAATTATCAATGTAATACACTGTAAAAGCATCTATATGAGCGCCATGAGGTAATTGTACTGGAGCGTTTAATACACATATTGTTGTAGCTCCATTGGTATTCGTTATTTCTACACCACCAGGACCAATTGAATTAATAAATGAACAGACTTCATTATTCGGATAAAACACAGCTGCTGGAATACTAATTACTTGCTTCTTTTTAGCAACATCCAAAGCATAAGGTACAGCCTTAAACTCTGTTGTGCCCATATCGACTAATCCATCACCTTTATCAATTAAAACATTTAAAAAATGAGTGTCGATGCCCCATTCAATACTTGTAAAATTTGGACTTCCAGAATTTAAAGTGCCTTCTCCAATATTAATAACTATAAAGCCATTATCATCTGTAGTTGGTTCATGATTTTCAGAATAGACATTGGTTTGTGCAGAACCACGTAATATATTAAACTGCACCTCTATTTGGCTGTTCGTTATTAAATTACCACTTCCGTCTTTTATAACAGCCTTATAATTAATACCATTTTGGGCAAAAGCCATGGGAGTTAGAAATAAGATGAATAAGGTTATTTTTGTTTTCATAATTAATAGTTTTTATTTATTTCGGTGCAAATAGTTTTTCGGAATCTGAGTAACCTATACCAGTAAATGTAATTGGTGTAAAGGAAATTGTGCTCATCGTTTCATCTGCTAATTGATCTTCTTCAAAGCGAATTTTCATGTTTAATACCTCAGCAGTTCCAGAAGCTGTTGGATTCGATAAATCCAACGTGCCGTTAATTTTACTTTCTGGCACACGCTTCCCGCCTTTTATTTTAAGTTGATACATGGCACTCATAGTTCCGCCACCTTTTTTAGGCGTTTTAAGTATAGCCGTAGCTTCTTCCAATATATTGGTATCACCATCATAAAAAAGCTGTATACTTTCCTTACCTTTTTCTAACTGCTTTGTAAACGTAATTATAGCTGTACGCTTTTGTGTTTTTTTGTGCCTGCTTACAATACCCGAAGCTTTGCTATAGCTCCAAGCTTCACCGTTGATTTTACAAAAAAAAGTAGCTTTAGATTTTTTTTTGGTTACACTTGGCGTTTCTTTTTTAACGACTTCTGGTGTTTTATTTTCAACCGTTGCTGTTTTTGTCTCGTTTTTACAAGACAGAATAAGTATGGTAAGTAGTAAGATGACCTTGTATGTTTTCATGAGTTTAGATTAAAGTTTATATAGAATATAATTAAATTTATTACTAAACTTAATTAAGGTTTTCATAGCATTATTAAAACAAATACAAGATTCAAATCACCTATATGTACCACACATACATGGATAATTTGCATTTGGACCAACCCCATTAAATACTTTTAAATACGTTTTAAAAGGATTACTCCCATTTTCTATAAAAGTTGAATCTTCGATACGTATTTCCCCTGTTGTTCCACGGCCACTATCTCCAGCGTTAATATTGAGCCCATGAGCATTATTTTCATGAGCACTTGCAAAATAGGTATTACCTACATTATAGGTAACTGGTGTAATTGCCCAAAATCGTACTTGATTAATACTATTTAAATTAGTTTCATCATAGTTTCCTAAAATTATGGCTTGGGTTATTTGCTCTAAAGTAAAAGCACGTACGTTAGGGTCTCCAGGATAGGCTGCTTCACACATTTTTTGTGCAGCCTGCCACCCATGCTTTTCATTAAATTGAAATCTTGCATTAGAGCTTATTAAACTTCTTCCTAAAATATAAGGTTCAGGAAGTTTAATAATTTTTTCCGCAATTTGAGCATGCTTCGCATATGGAACAGACATGAACTCCGTAGTTCCCATATCTACAAAACCTTCTCCAATATTAATATACACACTAAGAAAGTGTCTACCACTTGCCCAATCTATATCTGCAAAAACACCGCTATTTACAGTACCTTCACCTATGTTAAGTATTACTAACCCATTAGCATCGGTAGTTGGTGTATGCGTTTCTAAATAATTATTGTCTGAAGGATTAGATATGCCTGTGAGAATAGCAAACCTAACTTGTACTAAATCGTTGGCTACTACATTACCACTAACATCTTTTATAATGGCTTTATAGTTAATGCCTTGTTGGGCATTAACACATATTGAAATTAAAAATGCAACTATTAATAGTATTTTGTTTTTCATAATAAGTGAATTAATTACTAGATTTTGATTCTATAAAGTCTAATCTTGCTACTAAGGTTTTTATAATTTCGTTTTGAGCAGTTATAGATTTATCTTGAATAAGATTTTTTTCAATTTGAGTATCGATAATTCCCTGTTGTTCTTGCAATGCTTTTATTAATATTGGAATCAACTCAATGTAAGACAACGACAATATATCTTGCGCTTCAACATAATGTGTAATACTTGGAAATACCTCTTGTACTTCTTGGGAAATTAAACCCAAGTTACGCTTAGTGTCCTTTTGCTCTTTCATTAAATAGCTTACAGGATTAAGTTGCATTACTTTATTAAGTGTGCCATTTTCTAAACCAGTAATATTTTTTTTTAAACGTCTGTCTGAGACTGTAACATAGGCTCCTGATGTTTCATGAAAATAACTAGTATATATACCATTTCGATAAAGCACAAGCGCACCTAGATTGTTTACATGAAATTGCCACGATTTATCACTATTTAAATTTTTTATACTAATGGCATTGGTGAGATTTGATGGTGTTGGTCCTCCATCTTGATGCGCTACTTCTAATAAACTTTGTGGACTTGAAGTATTAATACCTGTTTTACCATTTTTTAAAACTGTAAATGCATCATTTCTATTTGTGTCTAAAGTACCATTACCTACAACAAACAAGCGATCATTTTCGTCCCAACTTGTTACACCCGTTGGTTCATAGGTTGTATTATATCTACCGATAGCCATTTCTGCAAAAGATGGAGCTTCTGTTCTAGATCCCATTGCTGTAGATAAATCTCCTGAAGCTGTTGTCCCAATCCCCATGGCTGTTGAAAAATCTCCTGAAGCTGTTGTTCCCCGCCCCATGGCTGTAGACGAATATCCTGAAGCTACTGACGAATAGCCCATTGCTGTTGAAAAATCTCCTGAAGCTGTTGTTCCACTCCCCATGGCTGTTGAATACTGGCCTGAAGCTGTTGTTCCACTCCCCGTGGCTGTAGACCAATCTCCTAAAGCCTTTGCGTATAATCCCATTCCTGTTGAATACTGGCCTGAAGCTTCTGTGTATACTCCCATTGCAAAAGAAGCATATCCTGTAGCACCATATAACTCTGAATTTTCAACGCTAATACTTAAATCTATAGCGCTGTATCCAATAGAACCAAAGTTTTCAGGATTACTACCTATTAACCTCCATCCCGCACCATTACCTTCATCTATAGACTCTAAACCTGTAGGTATGGTGTTTGGTTGATTAATTAAATCGTTATAATCGCCACTAAATACATTTTCGGCCACAGCGGCTATTTCAGCGTGTTTAGCATAGGGAACAGACATAAACTCGGTAGCATCAAAATTAATAGTACCACCACTATAGGTTAAACTTGTTTGCAAAAAATGAGCATATTTACCCCAAGCTATACTATTAAAATCGCCAATACTTGGTGTAATATCTGTACCTATGCTTAATATTACGAGGCCGTTAGCATCGGTGGTATAATTATGATCTTCCTGGTACACCACAGCTCCTGTTTCTGTGTTTTGATGGATGCTAAATTGTACTGTCATGTAAGTATTGCTTAGTACATTGCCATCGGTATCTTTTAAAATTGCTTTGTAGTTAATGCCTTGTTGGGCATTTACTAATTGAGTAATTGTTACAAAACATAGCATTAATAATCTTTTAATAACGGTGTGGGTTTTTGGCTTTTTCGTGAACATAGTTTCTAGTTTTTTAATTAATAATTACCTTTTTTGTAATTGTATCACTACCATATTCTATTTTAGCCAAATACAGACCCGATGGCAAGGCTCTTACATCCACTTGATTTTTATTTGTTTTCAATACCTGCTTTCCTAATAAATCATATAACTGAATTTGGTTAATAGCTTCATTAGAAGTAATTTTAAGATATTCTGATGTTGGATTTGGATATATAAGAAACGTTGGTTTTTCATGAAACTCATTGCTACTCAAAACTTCTGGAAGCGACCAATAAGTAACAATGCGTAAAAACCCTCTCCAATCATTAGGTGTTGCATCTGTATTCCAACTTTGGTAGATAAACTCTATTTCGTTATCGTTAGCATCATAGGTTTTTAGATGCCTATACTTATTTTCCCATACATCAGCGCTACTATTCCACTCTTGTATTATAAATTCGGTTTGGTTACCATTTACATAGCTATACAACCAACGATCTACGTTTCTATATTCAGACGTAAACCAAAGTTGAGTTACACTTTCCGCAATAAGTCCCTCTGCTGTGTACTTGTTCTCTATTTTTTTATATGGAGCACTAGAAAACTCACCAGTACTAGAATTATATCCATAATACTCAACATCTGTTAACTGCCTATCCATGTTGTATGTGTAATCTATTTTTTCGTCATTTTCCCAAACGGCAACATCTCGATAATATATTTCGCCTATTTGGTAATCAACTAAACTATCTGCATAATTATTAGTAGTACGCTCTTGTGGAACAAACACACTCAAGGAAGTATCATGAGCTAAGATGGTGGTTGTATTTAAAAAGTTATCGACATAAGTTTTAACTTCTTTTGAATTAATTTTCCAGGTTTCGTTGATATATGATGAATTCTCATGTACAATTTCATTGCCATCGTCATCATAGATATAGACGTGTTTGTATTTATCATTCCAACCGCTATTTGGGCTATTCCAGTTTTGTTGTATATTACTTTCTAACTGGTTATCTGCTGTGTAAGTTTTATTGAACTGATAATAATTAACCCAATTAGTACCTGTTAGAAATTGCCTGCGAAAATTTGTTTCTTTAATACCGCCATTATCGTAAGTAAGAAACTCTTTAGTATTATGTCGCCAATTGTCATTATAATTATCCCATTGAAAAAGGTGAATGGAATCTTTTCTAAAATCTGATTGCGCATTGAAATTAAGAATTCCTAAAAAAAAGGTAAAAACCCATAAAGTGTAACACTGTTTCATTTTTCTCTATTTATTAAAGCTGATTATTTTTATAACTTTATTCTTATGCATTATTTTTAAAATGTATTCGCCCTCTTCAAGGTGATTTACATTTAGATATATACTATGCTTTGGGAGAGATTCTATTTTACCAGTAAATTTTTCACTTTTTTTAGACACTTGCTAACAGGTAAATAAATGAATGCTATTAACTTATTTCAAATGTAAACAGCTTATAAATAATTAGTTATAATATATGTAACAAGAACTATAAATTATGTAACATTGCAGTAATAGCAATAGTTTAGAGAGACCTATTTCACCTTAACAAAAACTTTTATAATATAATTTAGGGCGTGTTATTATAATTGAAAATGAAACCTGTTTTAACTTAGGGGTTTAAGAAGTACTTATTTAGTATAATGCTGTTTAGCATACTCTGTTGGTGTACAGTTAAAAACATTTTTAAAACATTTTGCAAAATAAGAATGGTCGTTAAAACCAACCGAATAACCAACTTGAGAAATATTAATATCGGATGATTTTAATAAGTCTGCCGCTAATTTTAAGCGTTGCGACCTAATAAACTCTGATGCAGATAAACCTGTAAGAGCCTTAATTTTTCTATGTAATTGCATGCGACTCATGCCTACGGCATCACTAAAATGTTCTACATTAAAAGACGATTCTACGAGATTTGTTTCTAGAATTTCCTGAACTTTATTTAAAAATTGCTCATCTAAATTAGTAACAGCAATATCTTTAGGAGTTAGCACTATTTCCTGACTGTAGCGACTTTGAAGCTTTTGCCTAATCGCGATAAGGTTAGATACTTTAGTTTTTAACAGTTTAGAGTTAAATGGTTTTGTAATATAATCATCGGCACCAATTTCTATACCTTTTAATTCGTTTTTGTCTCCTGCTTTCGCGGTGAGTAAAATAATGGGGATATGACTCGTAAGCTCGTTATCTTTTAATGTTTTGGTAAGTGCTACACCATCTTTAACAGGCATCATAATATCAGATATTATAATATCTGGCACATGCTCGATAGCTAAATCTATACCAATTTGTCCATTTTTAGCCGTAATAATATTATAATAATCTTCAAATGTTTGTTTAAGTAAAATGGTAACATCTACATTGTCTTCAACTATTAACAGAATAGGCTTATCTGTATCTTCAAAATCGTCCTCTATGTTTTTGGAAGCTTCAATTTTAACCGATTCGTAATCGTCGGTAATTTTAGATGATGCTATAAATACTTCATTTTTAAAACTATTTCTATCTATAGGCAGTGTAACACTAAAGCAAATAGCTTCATTAAGCTTACTTTCCACTTTTATGGTTCCTTTATGAAGTTCTACTAATTCCTTCACTAGAGCTAAACCAATACCTGTTCCCTGGTTGTTTTCATCGGTTTGATAAAAACGAGTAAAAATATGATCCTGTTCTTGCTTTGTTAACCCTACACCTGTGTTTTTTACACTAAAATGCCATGTATTGTTTTTAATATAAGACTTACAAGTAACGCTACCATTAGCGGGTGTGTATTTTATAGCGTTAGACAATAAATTGATACTTATTTTCTCAACTGCGTCCTTATCAAACCAAACGGTATCTTCATTTTTTTCAATTTGTAGTTGATAATTAATATGGTTTTGTTCAGCTGAATAGTTAAAAGATTCTGCTAACCCAGAAATAAGGTCTTGAATATTTCCTTTTTGAATATGAAGTTTTAATTGTCCTGCATCTATTTTTGATAAATCTAATAATTGATTTACTAATGCCAATAACCTATCGGAATTACGCTTAGCCATAATGAACTGATCTCGTTTTTTATCTGAAATAGAAGGATCTTCAATAGCGGCATCTATTGGATTTGATATTAAAGTAAGTGGTGTACGAAACTCGTGCGATATATTAGCGAAAAAGTTTGATTTGGCAGTATCTAGTTCTTTTAATCTTGTATTTGTTTTTTGACGGTTTCTATAAAGCACGAAAAGAAATAGTCCGGCAAGCGTTGTAAACCCTAAACCGCCAACTAATAAGTTCCGCTCATTCTTCTGTTGTTGTAGGGCTAAATCACTTTCTGCTTTTAAAGATTTTATCTCCTTGTCTTTTTGTTCTGTTTGATATTTCCCTTCAATTTCTTTAATAGTTTCAGCAATTTGAATTTGACTGAGTGAATCTTTTATTTTGTATGCTATTTTACTAAGATTATTTGCTTTTCGATGCTCCCCTGTTTGCGTATAAACATCTGCCATAACAAATGCCAAATCCTTTTTAAGTATGCTGTTATTTATACTTTCATTTAATTGAATCCCAACCTTAGACCATGATAAAGCTTTTTGTAAATTATTTTGGAGTAATGAAAGTTTTGCGAGTTCAAGTGCATTTGTACCCGCTTGTAAATTAAATTTTGATTCCTTATAAAATTCAAAAGATTTCGTAAAATAGACTTTTGCTTCTTCTAATTCATTTTTATCCAATTTAATAAGGCCAAGTGCTCTCCCTATCTCTGCGGCGTTACTTAAGTCTTTAATTTTAATAAAAAATTTCTGCGAATTGGTTAAAATACTATCCGCTAAGTTTAGTTTTTGTTGTTTAAAATATAGTTTACCTAACTCTACATTATTAGTACTCATGTAATATTCGGCAGCTGCCGCGGGTAGTTTTCCAAACTGATTATTTGCTTTTAAATAATATGATTCGGCAAGTTCAAGATCGTCAAACTCCAAGTAAATGCTTCCTAAATTTTGATATGCTGCAGCAATAACATCTGGTCTTAATGTCTTTTTAACATGCATAGAATCGACCTTTAAAAAATATATTTGAGCCTTTTTAATAAAATCTTGTTGCTTATAAATAGTTCCTAAAGCGGTGTATGTATCTGCTTTGGTC
Organism: Algibacter sp. Ld11; assembly: GCF_045066735.1. NCBI lineage: Bacteria > Pseudomonadati > Bacteroidota > Flavobacteriia > Flavobacteriales > Flavobacteriaceae > Algibacter > Algibacter sp. Ld11. The sequence continues at coordinate 63,808 of NZ_JBISHH010000005.1, forward strand.
ATATAAGACAGTTCGTCTTCGCTATTAATATTTAATAAAGCTTTCTCACATGCAAATTCTGCTTCTTTAAATTCGCTTAAGAGGTACAAATTTCTACACAGCCCATTGTAAGCTATGGCTGCTCCAATATTATATTTTTCATTTTCTGATTTCCTTGCTGAGCTTTGAAAATAATATAAGGCAGAATCCCTTTGTTGCGTGCGTCTAAAATACTGAGCATATAAATATTCCGTATCGGCAATTCCCTTTTTATAACTGCTTTTTTTTGCAACTTTAAAACTCTTCTGTATATAATAAAGCGCACTGTCGGGCTTTGGATTTATGTACTGAATTACCTTTGTTTTATATTTTGCAATTAGAGCAGAATCTGACTGTTTATCATTTTGTCCTAAACAACAAAAACAGACCAAAAACAAAAATGGGAAGTATGCGAATTTCATAAGAATAATTAATAGCTTATTAAATATACGCAATTATATAAAAAACAGATGGTTGCACTTAAAATCTTTACATAAAAAAGGCTTTAAATTTAAAATCTAAAGCCTTCTTTATGTTTATGTTATTTTATAACCACCACTAGGTTATGTTTAAATCTTATAATACGCTTTTAATGAGTTCTGCCATTTTATTAGCACGTTGTTTAACTTCCTCCTCTGTCCATGATAGTTTTATTAAACACGAGATGTTTCTTGATATATAATGATCGGATTTTTCAAAAGTTTTAGTTTGAAGATACTCTAAACCTTCTTTTACTTCTTTAGTAATAGGAAATAAAGATTTTAAATCTTTTAAATGATCCCATTTACGAATGTAATGCCAGTTGTTATCGAAATAATTCCAACAAGCATCTACGCCTCCATTTTTAAAGGCTTCAATTACTTTTCTAGAGGTTTCTAAATCGGGTAAAAAGAAGTTTAAAAACGCACAACTTTCTACACCTCCTTCTGGAACCGTTCTAAAAGTAACTTCTGGAATTACCGATAAAGCCTCACGTATAATATTAAAATTACGCTTTTGTATATCTAAAAATTCTGGTAAACGTTTTACTTGTGCTAAACCTACAGCGGCATGCAATTCTGATATTCTAAAATTATAGCCTAAAAACGGATGTGTTTCTGCCCCACGATCGCTACCAACATGATCGTGACCATGATCACTGTAATGGTCGGCATTGGTGTAATACGTCTCATTATTGGTTATTACTGCACCACCTTCTCCACAGGTAATTGTTTTTACAAAATCGAACGAAAAACAACCAAGATCTCCAACACTTCCTAAAGGTTTTCCGTGATACGTGCCCCCGATAGCTTGGCAAGCATCTTCTACTAACAAAATATCATGTTTTTTAGCAATGGCTTGCAAGGCATCCATATTTGCCATGCTACCACACATTTGTACCACCATAATGGCTTTTGTTTTTGGTGTTATAGCGGCTTCTACAGCTTCAGGATTTAAACCTAAAGTATCATCTATATCTACTAAAACAGGAACAGCGCCTAACATCATTATAGCTTCAAAACTAGCTACAAAAGTAAAGGTTGGCATAATAACCTCGTCTCCTGCTCCAACGCCAGCAGATCCTAAAGCGACCGATACAGCCGCTGTACCGCTTGATACGAGTTGTACGTGTTTAGATTGAAATGTGTTTTGCAGTTCGCTTTCTAAGGCTTTCGCTTTCCAATGCCCTTTACGCATACCATCGAAACCATAGCGCATTAAAACACCATTGTCTAAAACATCGTTTACTTCTTGTTTTTCTAATTCTCCAAATAATTCGAATCCTGGCATATTGTTGTGTTTTTATCTTTTTATTCTATGTTGGACGGTTGCTGCGTTAGGGATTGAACGGCTTGTTTGAAATCCTTTTTGTTTTAGTGAAAAAACAAAAAGATTGAGTAGTGAAAGCCCGACCCTTGCGGTAACGCCCAAATATATTAAATTTCTATAACGGTTTGATTAATTGGTTTTCGTACTTTTTTTAGGGTTGAAAACATATCATCGTCCGCGCGATATCCAACAGGCATAATTAATGCTGATTTTAATCCTTTTTCTTTAAGTTGAAGGATATCGTCGTATTTCTCAGGTAAAAATCCTTCCATTGGGCAGGCATCTATATTTTCGATGGCACAGACCGTCATGAGGTTACCGAGAGCTATATAGGCTTGGTTTTTAGACCAACTTTGGCGTTGTTCTAAAGTTTTATTTTGCATCATACCTTTAAGCTGCTCGCGGTATGGGTTTAATATACTTTCTGGCGTGTTGCGTATAGTTTTTATATTGTTATAATACTCTATAATGTCGGTATCTTCTATATTTTCTTGAATGCATATTACCAGCAAGTGCGATGCATTTACTACTTGCGCTTGATTGTAAGAATACGGTAACAGGCTCTCGCGAAGTGTTTTATTTTTTACAATTACAAGATTTAACGTTTGTAAACCAAAAGAGGTTGCGGTTAAGTTAAAGGCCTCTTTAATTGTATTTAACTTTGCTGGTGTTAATATTTTGCTAGCGTCGAACTTTTTGGTTGCATAACGCCATTGCAACTGTTTTATAATATCCATTCGGTTTTACTTAATTGATTTACAAAAGTAAGGTTTTAAAAGTTTGTTTTTTTTGAATTATTTCGGAAATGTTGCTGCTTTTGTTCAATGATATTTTTTTTAAACATTTATTTTTTCTGTTTTAACCTATAAATGAATAGGTTATAAATTACTTTTAAAATTATTTTAAAAAAACTATATTTTTATTTGAATAGAACGAAAAAGGCTCTTATATTTGCACCCGCATTCAGGGAATAACCTGATAAGGCACTCAGGAGAAATGGCAGAGTGGTCGAATGCGGCAGTCTTGAAAACTGTTGAGGGTCACACCTCCGGGGGTTCGAATCCCTCTTTCTCCGCTTAGAGATTAAAAAATCTCACTAAAAGCCCGTAAATATTATGTTTATGGGCTTTTTTAATTTCTATCGATATCAAATAAAATTATATTAAATTTTCGAGATTCGGTTCTTAAATTTTGAATATAAGTGACGTACCGATGCAAACTGCATTCTCAATCTTATTTTACCTTAGAAGAAAACGATGTCGATAAAAACGGTTATACTATAATTTACTTAAGGATATCTACAAATGGTAAACGTTGCTAATTCAGTATTAAACGAAAAGTGCTCTTGACTACATGAAATTTTAAAGCAATTAAGGTTCATGAGACTAACACCAATATCTGTGAGTTTCATAGATATATGGATACTATTAAAATCTATGTTAATAAAATTCAAGAAACGCTTTCTAAAAACGAGTAACTAATTACGTTTGTAACCTATCACGAACATTTAATGAGGCAACAACCTAAAGACAAAGATGCTATTGATAATTTTATAATAAAAATATTACAGAAATAACGCCGAAAGACTTGTTGGTAAAGAAAATGTAATCTTTCGGTTAACTATTCCTTTAGCTCTTTTAAAGAATCAGCAAAACAGTAAGCTCTACCAAATTGAATCCGCCCTCTAAAACGATATAAACCTGCATTAATCAAACTTTTGTTGGCTGAAGATAGTTTTGACAGTATCAGCTGATTAATTTATAAGCATATGGCATAATAAATATTACGACAATTAAATTAGGATAAAAGCTCACATTAATAATTTTAACATTAATCGCTTCACTATTTTTTAGAAGTGTGATTTACTAAAGCTCAAACCAATCTTGAGTTATTTCTTCTTCTACAGTTATTTTATTTCTGTGAATGTATTCATGTTTAACGGCATTGTATTGGTAATCTAATTGCCATTCTTGATAGTTTTTCGAAACTTGTTCAATGGCATTACAGATAAATACAACTTCATCGTTTGTCATTGTTGGGTGAATGGACATTCTTATCCAACCTGGCCGCTCCATTAAACAACCTTCTAATATTTTTTGCTCAATACTTTTGGATGTTAATTGGTTTACATGTAACAAATAATGACCATAAGTACCTGCACAAGAACAGCCGCCACGCGTTTGTACACCAAAACGATCATTCAACAATTTTACAACTAAGTTATAATGAACATTATCTATATAAAAAGAAAACACTCCCAATCGGTCTCTATGATTTTCCGCTAGAATGTGTAAATTTTCAATTTTTGTAAGTCTTTGAAAGATGATATCATTTAGTTCATGCTCTCTTTCTAATATGTTTTCCACACCCATTTGTTGCTTTAACTTTATAGCAAGTGCGATTCTAATAGCTTGTAAAAACCCCGGTGTACCGCCATCTTCTCTAGTTTCTATATCATCTATATAATCATGATCACCCCATGGATTTGTATACAAAACGGTTCCTCCTCCAGGGTTATCAGGGACTAAGTTTTTATATAATTTCTTATTAAAAATTAAAACACCAGATGCACCAGGACCTCCTAAAAATTTATGAGGAGAGAAGGTAATGGCATCCAAATATTCATCTTCATTTTCTGGGTGCATATTAATTTCAACATAGGGTGCAGAACATGCAAAATCTACAAAACATAAACCATTGTTTTGATGCATCAATCTAGCGACTTCGTAATAATTTGTTTTGATGCCAGTAACGTTAGAACAGCCAGTAATTGCAGCCATCTTTATTGGGGTTTCCACATATTTATCTAAAAGTGATTGAAGACTTTTTAAACATGGTAACCCATCCAAATTGGAAGGGATCACTTCTACCTTAGCAATAGTTTCTAACCATGAAGTTTGATTAGAATGATGCTCCATGTGAGACACAAAAATAACTGGACGCAGCATAGCAGGCACTTGCGTATGATCTTTTAAATTCTCATTTAATTTAATTCCTAAAAGACGCTGAAACTTATTAATAGCCCCGGTCATACCAGTACCAACAGTAATTAAAACATCATCTTTAGATGCATTTACATGACTTTTAATAATATTTCTAGCCTCGTGATAAGCTCGTGTCATGGAAGCACCTGTAACGGATGTTTCTGTATGCGTATTTGCTACAAATGGCCCAATATCATTTATTAGTTTCTCTTCTATAGGCCGATACAGCCTTCCACTCGCTGTCCAATCTGCATATAAAACTTTTTGCTTTCCGTAAGGTGATTCAAATTCTTGATTATTACCTATAATATTATCCCTAAAGCTCTTAAAATAAGTTTCTAAACGCGATGGGTTTGAATTTGATATTGCTTCTTTTGTTTCAGACTTAATCATAAGATTTTAAACTCAAATTATTTTTTAGTTGATATTAGTTAGGAATTAGGAATTATCTATTTTTTAAAATTTGATATACCCTTTTTTAACCAAGTATTGTATTCTTCTATATCTGGAGTATATGCTACGGGATCAATCAAATTCTCTTCATTATGATCCATGAGTACATACATCGGTTGCGTATTAGCTTTATATTTTATGGTTTGTAATTCGCTCCACTTCTGCCCTATATACTTTAACTTTTTACCAGGTTTAAGTTTAGAGTCTACAACTTCACTTTCCAACAAAGGACGCTTATCATCTACATATAAAGAAATAAGGATAACATCGTTTTTAAGCTTTTCTAAAACATGCGGTTTTACCCAAACATTTTGCTCCATTTTTCTACAATTTACACAGGCATGCCCCGTAAAATCTATCATCACTGGTTTTCCAACTTTCTTTGCATAAGCCAAACCTTTATCATAATCATTGAAAGCCAATATATCATGCGGAGGCATTAAATGAGCTCCTTCTGGAATTGTTTCATGATTGGCGGAAGCAGATCCCAATTGTGTAAACCCAACACCATAAGGCGATTCACTATAATGCTGTGGAGGCGGAAATGCACTTATAAAATTAAGTGGAGCTCCCCAAAGACCAGGAATCATATATATTGTAAACGACATAACCAATAAACCTAAACCTAATCTACCTACAGAAATATGGGTTAATGGCGAATCGTGTGGTAATTGTATTTTTCCGAAAAGATAAAAAGCTAAAGCTCCAAATATGGCAATCCAAATAGCGATAAAAACTTCACGTTCTAACCAATGTAATTGTAAAACCAAATCTGCATTTGATAAAAACTTAAATGCTAATGCTAATTCTAAAAAGCCTAAAACTACTTTAACTGTGTTTAACCAACCTCCAGATTTTGGAAGAGAATTTAACCACCCAGGAAAAGCAGCAAATAAAGCAAATGGTAAGGCTATGGCTAATGAAAACCCAAGCATACCTATAATTGGCCCTACTTGACTTCCGCCTGCTGCTGCCTCAACAAGTAAGGTTCCAACAATAGGACCCGTACAAGAAAATGAAACAATAGCCAGTGCTAATGCCATAAAAAATATACCTATTAAACCTCCCCTATCTGCCTGTGAGTCTACTTTGTTTGCCCAAGAATTTGGTAACATAATTTCGAAAGCACCTAAAAATGATGTAGCAAAAACTAATAACAATATGAAAAATAGAATATTAAACCATACATTGGTAGATAAGGCATTTAAAGCATCTGCTCCAAATATTAAACTAACCAAAATGCCTAATAACACATAAATTACAATAATTGATAATCCATATATAATAGCATTTTTTATGCCTGCTGCTTTTGTTTTACTTTGTTTGGTAAAGAAACTTACCGTCATAGGAATCATGGGAAACACACATGGAGTTAACAAAGCCGCAAATCCTGAAAAAAAAGCGATAAAGAATATGCCCCAAAGTCCATTTTTAGAGCTTGATTTTGAATCGGAAGTATTTGAAATTGCTGAAACTTCTTGTGTATTAGAGCTAGCCACTTTAGGCGAAGTGTTTTTATCAAAAAGATTAAACTGCAAATCAACTTCGGTTGGCGGCAAACATCGAGAGTCATCACAAACCATAAATTCCACAGCTCCATGCACCGTATTCTTGTCTCCAGTTACTTCTACTGTTTGCTCAAAGGTTGCCATACCTTCAAAGAACTTAATCTTCATTTCAAAAACCGGATCATCAACGGTATGCCCCTCACCTTCAGTTGTATTACCAACAATTTTGAAAGCTCCATTTTCATCATCAAACATAAACGTTGTTGGAATGGGACCATCTTCCGGAACATTTTGACTGTACAAATGCCAGCCAGCTTCAATTGAGGCTTTTGAAATGAGTTTATATGTGTTATCTGATATTTTCTCGACAGATGTTTTCCATTTTACGGGTTCCACAATCTGTGAGTTTCCTAAAGTCACAAACAACAAAGAGAGTAATAAAATAAGCTTTTTCATTTTGGAATTATTTAGTCAATTATTTTATATCGAAAACTAAATCTACTTCTGTTGGCGGTAAGCATCTAGAATCATCACACACCATAAACTCAACTATAGCATCCACTGTAAATGCGGTCTTATTTTTTAGCATTATTCGCTGTTTAAATACAGCCTTGTTTTCAAAGTACTTAATTTCCATGCCAAAAACAGGGTCATTAATAGTGTGACCTGCGTCTTCTTTTGTATTCCCTTTTTTTAAATAATTGGCATTACTTTTAAAAGAAAATGTTGTTGGAATTGGTCCGTTTTCTGGTACATTTTGGGAATACAAATGCCAATTCTCATCAATAGTAGCTGTTGCTATTAATTGATATTCCTTGTCTGACGTTTTCTCTACTTGTGTAGACCATTTTACGGGTTCCAGAACTTGCGAATTCCCGAAATAACTAACTAATAACAAGAGTAATAAGGTGACTTTTTTCATTTTTATAGTGTTTAAAAAAAGGGTTGTTATTTTAACACAACCCTTTTAGAGTCTTTCTAAGTTGTTTAAATTTATTTAATGACTAACTCAAATATTTTGAAACAAAAAGAACATAGAAAGGTGTTAATTTTTTATTTTTTTGGTTTAATAACGACTTCAAAAGATTTACCATTTCTCTTCATTTCTTTTGCTAAGGATTCAATATCATTTTTCGAAATATTTCCTATTATATCATCAAAATTCTTAGACTTATTCATATCATAACCATCTCTATAAAACGTGGTTAATAAGGACATATCATAACGGTTATCACTTTTAGCCTGTTCCCTTTCTTTTTTGTAACTGGAAAGAGTTTTATCCAAATCTTCTTGCTTAAAATCTCCATTACTAATTTTTGCTATTTCAGTATGCACTATGCTAATTAGCTTTTCTGCTAAATCTGGATTACAATCAAATTTAATAGACAAGTACGATAGTGATACTGGCTCCTTAACCAAAAATGCCTGAGCTCTTGGACTATAAACTCCACCCTCTTCCTCTCTAAGTGTTTCGGTTAATCTTAATTGCATTATCGCTCCCAATGCTCTTGACACAAACTCGTTTTTAACGGAATAATCACGGTTTACTTTAAAAGCCATATTAACGTTAGTTTTAGGATCTTCCATATCTAAAAACACATCTTGATCTACGTTGTCGCTCATCCATTCTGGAGTAACATCTTTAAACATTTCTTTATCGTTAGTAGTAGGAAGACTGGCCATATATTTTGATAATAATGGTTCCAATTGCTCTGCCTTAACATCTCCAACAATGTAAAAATCGAAATCTGCAGGATTCGCAAACCTATTTAAATAGACCTCTTTAATTTTCTCAAAAGAAACATCGTTTACAAATTCTTGATTAAAAACACGTTTTCTTGGGTTGCTGTTACCGTATAACGTGGTGGTGATACCATCTTTTATTTGCTCATCAATATTCTTACTTCTTTGAATTAAATAATTGTTAATACCACCTTGTAAAACTTGATAAGCCTGTTCATCAAAACGTGGATTTTCAAAATACAAATACATTAATTGCAACATGGTTTCTACATCTTTAGTTGATGAAGACCCATTTAAATTCTCTGTAATTTCAGATAAATCTATACCCATAGAAGCTGTTTTTCCTGCTAAAACTTTTTTTAGCTCTGTAGCTGAGTAGTCTCCTAACCCCGACATTTGAACTAAATTTCCTAATAAATCTGCAGAGGGCAAATCATCATCTGATAACAAAGATTTCCCACCATAACTAATAGCTTTAAACGCTACTATATTTTTTTGTTTATCGGCAAACTTGTAATGTACTTTAATACCATTACTTAAGGTATATGTTGTAGAACCTAACTCTTTATTTTCTTCTGTATTAAGAATACTCCCCGCTTTTATGTTTAATCCAGATATTAGAGTTTTTCCTTCAAATGCTTCGGTGTATGCCAAAATATCTTTACTATTTTCTACTTTATCGATAATAGAAATAGCTTCTTTTTCGCTTAAATTATTTTGCCCTTCAACACCTGTAACATTTAAATATCGATTGGTTTTAGAATATAATCTTTTAATAGTATTATGTAAATCATCAGTAGTTAAAGATTGAAATAGTTTTTTCGTAATAGCATATTCCTTTTCAATATCAGTAATGGTTTCATTACTAAGATAATCTCCTTTTATTTCGTTAATTATTGCTCCATGAGATTTATCATCTTTTTTAGCAATCTGAGTTTCATAATAATTTGAAAACTCTTTTATGGTTCTATTAATTTCAGATTGTGTAAATCCAAAATTTACAGCCCGAATCACCTCAGTCAACACTTCTGTAAAAGCCTGTTGTTGTTCCCCTGGTTTTGGACTAACTCTAACGCTAAAAGCATTATTAGCTCTTGCCATACTTCCATAATTAACTCTCGCACCTAAAAAAGAAGCTTGCGGATTTTGAGCCTTTTCATTAATTCTTAAACTAAGCATGGAAGTCGCCATGGACTCTAGCAAAGATTTTTTTAAATCTTTAACGGTTTGGTCTTTTAAAGATTTTTTATGACGAATACCAAAATCTATTGAAGCTGTAGAAATTTCTTTATCCATCCCTAAGCTATACAGCATTTTTTGGTTATCAGGCACTTCTACAATAAAGCGCTCTCTGGGATTTTTAACAACTGGGATTTCAGAAAACAATGCTTTAATTTTTGCTTCTACTTTATCAACATTAATATCTCCAACAACGGCAATAACCTGTAAATCTGTACGGTACCAATCGTGATAAAAATCGCGCAATGCTTTATATTCAAAATTTTCAACAATGCTCATTAAACCAATTGGTAAGCGTTTTGAATATTTAGAGTGATTAAAAGTAATAGGTAGCGATGTTTGAAACAAACGCATTTGCCCGTTTTGACGTGTACGCCATTCTTCTTTAATAACACCGCGCTCCGCATCAATTTCATCCTCTGTTAGTGATAAATAATTACACCAATCGTGCAGTACCAAAAGTCCTGCATCTATTAATTCTGGAGTTGTTGGAACATTGTCAATATTATAAACCGTTTCATCAAAACCTGTATAAGCATTTATATCTCTACCAAAAACCAACCCTTTTTCCTGAAACGTATTTAAAATACCTTTTCCTTTAAAATTTTCGGTACCATTAAAAGCCATATGCTCTAAAAAGTGAGCCAAACCTTGTTGATCGTCATTCTCTAAAACCGACCCAACATTTTGAATGATATAGTAACTGGCAGCATCTTCTACAATATCTGTACTTTTTATATAATAAGTAAGACCATTAGGTAAAACACCTGTTTTAATACTTTGATCTGTTGGCAGTGGTAAATCTAAATTTTGAGAACTTAAGATAAAGCCCGATAACAGACATAATAAAATTGTTAGTTTTTTCATTTATGTTTTATGTTTTGATTATGTATAGAAGACACTAATAATAGTTATCTCCCTTATTAATAAAATGTTAATTTTTAAAGAATCACTAAACACCTAACTCATCAAATAACTCAATTAACTTTTCATCAGAAGGTCTTGGTGCACTTGATTGAACAATATCGCCGTTAGGATCCAGTAAAATAAATTTGGGAATGCCCATTACAAAGTAGTCTTCAATAAATTTAGTCTTAAAATCATTGCCCGTAAACAATTGGATGCCTCCAAGCTCTTTTTCTTTAACCATAGCTTTCCACTTATCATGATCAGCCTTCCTATCAACAGAAATACTTACGAACTCTATATTTTTACCATGGTATTGTTTTTCCACTTTTTGCAAAAATGGTATTTCTGCTTTACACGGACCACACCAAGTTGCCCATATATCTATATACACGTACTTGCCTTTTAAATCATCTAAAGAGGTTGAGCCTCCTGCATAGTTTTCATAATCAACAAATTTTGGTGACGGTTGTCCTGGAGCCACAGTTTTCAATTTGTTGTAAGTCTCTGAAATTTCTTTATTATTCTTGTCGTCGGTAGACGCATCCATGAATATTTTATAATAGCCTTGAACATCATTAGTAAAGGTCATACCCATTTTTGCTGTCGAATAAAGAATATCATTTTTAATGTACTCATTTTTAATGTTGGTTGCAGATTTTAAACTTGCCATATTATAGCTCAAAGATTCGTCTTTAATCATTTTCTGTGCTTCATCCATAACATTACCTGACACCAATTGCCTGTAGTTAGCTGAAGCAATGTAATCTTCCTCATTATTAAAATCAAAATCTTTAAATTCTGTCAAAAAAGAATCCGATGGTTTGAAATCAGGTTTTTTAGCATAATACGAATGGTATTGGCCATAGCTGTTCAAGTTCATTAAATAAGCATAGTGCAAATCTTTCTTTTCTTTAGCTTTAAATTCTTCCGAAACACCTTCCTGTGTGTCAACCATTTTCTTCAAAGTAGTCTCAATTTCTTTAGCTTTGGCCTTAAAATCAGCTTCTTCAAGGGTGTAAAAAGTACGACCTTCCCCTTTTAATTCTTTTTCTTTAGCTGACTTAGCTACAAGATATTTACTTACTTCCGATCCTTTGCCAGAAAATGATAGCGTTTCATCAAAATTATTGGCATCTGCATTGATTATAATATTATTTCCTTTTTCTAAATACACTGCGGCTACATTTTTTCCACCATATAACATATAAGTCCCTGCATTTACCCGAAGCGTATCAAGAAAACTTCCGTCTTCCCCCATGGTAAGCGCATGTTTAAAGGATCTATCGCGAGACATAATTGTGAAATCTTCTGTTTTATTTGTAATTGTACCAGAAAGGATAACATAATTAATAGGTTCTTCTTTTTTGCATCCCCAAAGCACTAAAAGGGCTATAACTAGTGTTGTATATTTTTTCATTTTTAAACTGTTTTTATTATTTGTATTGATTGATTAAAGTTTCTAAATCTCCTGAAGAAGGTAGAGGTGCATAAACATCTATGATATTAAAATTCTTGTCTATCACAAAAAACCTTGGAATACCTGCTACTTTATAATTGGTAAGTTGGCTTCTATTTATTTGTAGCTGATTTCCAACTACTTTATTTTTTTTAAAATAAGCTTGCCAAACTTTTTCAGTATCTATAGAAAGAGAAATTAACTCGACATTATTATCCTCTTGGTATTTTTTTTCAAGAGCTTCAAAAAAAGGTTTTTCTGCCATACATGGTCCACACCAAGTTGCCCACAAATCCAACACAATTACTTTGCCTTTATAATCACTTAATTTAACGGTGCTACCATCTAATTTTGTAAACGTAAGGTCGGATGCTGGATTTCCTTTTGTAATAGTTTCATATTCAGATTGTAATTTTTTTAAAACCTCAACATAATCTTGATTTACAACTTGTTTTATTCCCTCTTTTAATTTATTTCCTGCCTCATTGGAATACCCATTAAATTTCAGTTCGTTTATTAATTCATTTGTTAAAATATACTCACTTAGCTTTGGGCTTAACTCTGGTAAATTGTGTTTTGCTCTAAACTCATCATCTTTTAAGACATACAAAACCGATTGAAAGGTTTCTAGCTGAAGGTATTCTATATTATTAAAATCGTCTAAATATTCTTTAACATAGGGCACAAAATAGGCTTCTGCTTCTGCTTTTATTTTATCGGCTTCTTCTTGAGTAATTTGTTTACTCATCAATTTACTGATGTATAAATAAATAACAGAATTTAAACTATTTACATAATCAAACTTTATACGTGCCTTTTCCAAATGTTTAAACTCTTCTGACACATTGGTTACCTGATTAAGCTCATCTAATCGAATTTTAGCAGCTTTTTTAAAAGCCTCGGGCATATCTTGGTAGGTTTTTATACTAGAAGAAATAGCTCTGTTTCCCCAATAAGATCCACCTTTTGGGTAAGGAACCATTCGTAAATAATTGTTTGCTTCTGCACCTTTACCCGTAAAAGACGCCAAATCACGACCATTAGTATCTAAATTAGCCACTAAACTATCTCCTGGAGAGAGATACAAAAATGTTCTACCAATCTGGAAATACGCAGGTTTATCCAGTTCAAAAGTATAATTGAAACTTGTTTTATTATCTAGAATAATAGGTTGAATGTCTTCTATAAACAACATGTCTTTAGAAGTAACATTATCCATATACAAGGTGTCTTGAGTATAATTTACTATGGTTCCACTTAACTTTACTGTTTTGTTTGCTTTTAGTGGAGTTTCTTTACATCCGAAACTAAAAATACTTATGACGAGTACGATTATTATTTTTTTCATTATATTTTTATTTGATGTGTATAATATTTAATCTAAAACTAAACTAATCGTCTTTGTTTCTGGAGGAAAACATTTGCGTATATCGCAGGTTTGATAATATAATCCACTAGTTATTACATCGTCTTTGTTAAAACTATTCACTGAACAATATTGAACAAATACAATACTACCCTCATAAATATAAATCCCATTTTCATACGGAGTGCTATAAGGATTTTCCCAATCTTTAATTTTAGTTATTCCTTTGGGAAGTATTAATCTCATATCGGTTGCTATATAGGGTTGTGTTTCTGGTACATAAGCATAAATATGCCAGCCTTCCAATAGAGTTGCTTTCATTATTATAGCTAGTTGCGATTTATCTTCAGACCAAACTAGTGTTGCTTTTAATGCCAACGGATCCATATGATTCGGTTTAGCTTCTTCCAACGTATTAGATGCCAGTTCAACTTTGTTTATTAAATCTGGTAATATTTCTGTTTTTTGCGCCCAACCAATTCCACTAGTTATAAACAACAAAATAATAAGTAACCTATAGCTCATAGTTTTAAATTAATTAGATTTGTTTGATACAATGTCTATTTCATTTCTTGGTCTTACTTTCGGGTTTGCATTTGCATCATTTATCATCCAAACATAACCACCAGCTTCGGTAAAAAACATATTGTTTTTATGTTTATTAAACCAAGTTCTCCATGCTTTGGGTGAAGTAAAATCTTCGAGTGTATATCGCAATAATATTCTATGTGCCTTTTCTGTTTCAACACCTTTTTCTAACATACTTATTGCTTTATCAAGCATTTTTATATCGGTGTTTGCAATGCCCAAACTTTTAATATCATCGTCAACCTTTAAATCGTAAAAACCATTAGGCTCAGAATAAAAGTAATCTCTATTTTCAATAAGGTATTTTCTAATAGCCAGCGTATCTAATCCTGTAATCTCTGCCCACGAGTTTCTGCCTATATTCTTTTTAAGGTAACCTTCTCTAGTGGCAATTACTTGCGGTTTACTATTTAGCATCCTTTTTTCAAATTGAGTTAATTCTTCATTTGCAGCTTGCTTTTTTTCTAAGGCTATTTTCTGCTTTTCTGTTTCTTCATTAACTTTCTTATAAAATTCAACATAACTTAAATAAGATGGTTTTGTTGTGTAAAAAAGCATCTCATCTATATATTCCTTAGTAGCAATACGCTGGTTGTATTTTCTAACTATTATATTATCATCGGCATTTTTATTAGTATAAACTATAGCATTAGCAAATACCGCTTTAGCCTCTTCTGTCATGTAATCTGGCGACCCGGCAAAGCCCCATAAAAAGAAATTACCATGCCTTCCTAGAGCAACAGCTGTTTTTTGTTTGGAACATTCACCACTTGAAATAATTTCGGCTTCTGGCGAGTCTTCAAATCCCCATCCACGAGCTACCATACCTATTCTAAAACCTTTACCATCTTCATATCCTTCACTGTCAACTTCCCACATTGGGATTTCGGAGGGCTCATCTAAACCGTCAAACGCTTTTAAAACACCTTCTGGGGTAGCTCTATTTTTTAAAGTAATTTCTGTTTTAAATGGACCTTTAAAAATGGCATGTTCTGTTTTAATATGATGCGCATGTCTATCTAAACACAGACAATACCAATCCAACTTAGAGCCTAAACTACTCCCTATTACAGATGATGTATGTCCAATAAAAATGGATGGTCTATTAAAATCATCACTTACATATTTAGCCGGTTCCATACTCACAAATTCTCCCGTTACAGGATCGTTATGAATAACACGATCTTTTATTGGTGTTGGCGCTTCATCGAAAACAGTTACATCATAATTTGATGACATGACTTCTTTATAATCTCTGGCATCTACTGTTTTAACGTTTGTAAAATACGTCTCTAACAACCCCTTAAACGCGGGCATTCTTTTTCCGTATTCTTCCTTAAATCGTTCTGGGGTCATTCCGCCAGAAACAACTATCGATTCCAAGTTTTCATGTATTGGCTTTTCAGCACTATAGCCCACATAAAGCACACTGATATTTTGCTTTTTTTGAGCATAACTTATGATAGATATGCATAATGCGGCAGCTAAACTGTAAATAAATTTATTTTTCATTTTTAATGTTTTATTACTCTTTTAATAGTTAAAAAGTTCGGTTAGTTTATTATCTAAATCTTCTTTTGTTGGGTTTCTTAGAATAATTTTTTCATTCTCATCCATCAAAAATGTTGTAGGTAAAAAGGGGACGCTATATTGTCTTGCAACAACACCCCATTGATGATTTGCTCCAGTATCATTTAAATGCATCCAAGGCGTTTGATCTTCTTCTATGGCCTTTCTCCACTTCTCTTCTTCGTCGGCTGTTCCAACACCTACAATCTCAAAGCCATCTTTTTCATATTTTTTGTATAATTCTTTTAAATGCGGAAAAGATGCTCTACAAGGCACACACCATGAAGCCCAAAAATCGACTAACTTGTATTTAGCCTTTACTTCAGATAGTTTTACTTCATTACCATTTACATCGTTCAATTTAAAATCAGGAGCAATTGACCCTTCTCCTAAGCTATTGAATATATCATCATATGTTTTTTCATAATACTTAAACATAGCAGTATGTTTAGCTTCACCTTTAAAAACAGGATAAATGGCTTTCATTTTATCTTTAGACATGCGTCCTTCACTAAATTGAAAACTCAAAATATAAGGCGCAACCGGAGAGCTTGGGTTTTTCAACACATAATCAATTTTACTTTGTTGATATTCCTTTTGGCGTGTATTCATTAAATCTCTAAGGCCTTCAGCTTTTTCTCGATAAGCCTTAATTACTGCCTCATCTTTAGACTCATATGCTTCCTCCATTTCTTTTCTTAAAGCTAAAAGCGACGCATATTTATCATCATTAAACACAGCCATATCTTTAGCTTCCTGAGCTTCATAACTGTCCTGCATTTTAGAACCTAAAACTGTTGGTTTAAATTGCCCATGTTTATCAGCCATAGAAAGATCCATAGTTAGAGTTATGGCACTATTTTCTAATAAAAACCCTCCCATAGTTCTGTATTTTTCACCAATAAAAATGCTCATCATATCTACATGTTCTACTTTTCCTTTCATTTTGAAAGTTCCATTCTGTATTTGAGCACTGTCTATTACTGTTCCTAGACTTCCTCGATCTGCATAATTGGGTTTAACTATTTTTACCCATTCTGAATCTACTCCTGAAACATTTCCAGTAATTGTATAACCATCATGTTTTGGTTCGTTTTTTTTACAACTTACAAACACAAAAAAGCATAATGCTATTAGTGTTATAGTATTAAATAGTGTTTTCATTTAAATTATATTTTATATTCCTAATTCTTCAAACAGTTCAATTAATTTTGGGTCAGATGGTCTAAGTGCATCAGCATCAACAATTTTTCCTTCAGGATCTATTAGAATAAATCTAGGAATACCTTCTACTTGGTATTCACCAATAAAACCAGAGGTTCTGTCGTCTCCTGCAATTAATTGAATCCCTTTTAAGTCATGTTTTTCGACATCGTCTTTCCATTTCTCAATATTTTTAAAATTATCAATGGAAATACCTATAAATTCAATTTTCCCATTACCGTGATATTTCTTTTCAACCGCTTTTAAATAAGGAAATTCAGCCTTGCATGGCCCACACCAAGTTGCCCAAAGATCTATATAAACATATTTCCCTTTAAAGTCACTTAAAGAAACATCGCTATCGTCTACATTTTGATATGTAAATGATGGAGATGGTTTCCCTGGCATCATTAATTGTAATTGATTATACTTCTCTAATAATACTTTTTTATAGTCCTCATTAGAAATATTTCTATTTAAGATATCCAAACATAATTCCACTTTTTTGGTACTTGTTAGGATTGGAGCACCATACAGAAACAAAAGCTCCTCCTTTATTTTCTGATTCTTAATTTCACGTTCCAAAAACTGAACAAACTTAACTTTGTCTTCCTCAAAAAAGTCACCAATTTTGGAGTACTCGTAAGTGTAATATTTCTTTAGAAGCTGACCATAATGCAAAGACCTATTAAATTCTTCTAAATCATTCAAATTAACCGTTGCTACTATATCTAAAAACTTTGAAGAGGGTTTGTAATGTTCATCACCAACCACCATTCCATGACGCTCAGCATAGTTTATGTAGTTTCCAACTAAGCCATAATGCAAATCTTTTTTTTGAGCTTCGATAAATTCTACTGGGAGCCCATCAATAGAATCTAACATCTTAAGCATAGAATTTTTATATTCCTCTTTTACAATTTTAAATTCAGACTCATCTAGTTTTAAATTAGCCTGGTAGTTTTTATTTTCTTTATTAGATAATTGATAGTAATTAAGGAAATAGTTATTAATTGGAGCTGCAGTTCCTTTATATTTCACGGTAGTTTCCAAATCATTAATATCTGCTGTTACCTGCAATTTATCACCAAGTCTAAGATGAATATTTAACCAATTTTTATTATTGAAAATTGTAAAATCTCTGCCTTTTTTTAAATAAATCGTATCAACAAAATTACCGTATTCATCAAAATTAATAGTTTTAACCACAGCTTCTAATGTGTCCCCTATAGGAACATAAACTGATGACCTAAAGCCAACTTCATTCTCATTTACATTTTTAAATTTCCCCGAAACAACTGCGTAATCGACATGTGTTTTTGAGTTACAACCTGAAGCTATTATTGTTAGAATTGAAATAGTAGATATGAGATAAAATTTATTTAGGCACATATGTATATGTTTTATTTTTCTAATAATTCCTCTAATAATTGAAAAGCTTCTTCTCCACCACCAACAAATCGTTTTACAATATTCCCTCGAGGATCGATAATTAATTTAGTTGGAAAGCCTTGTACATTAAAACGGTTTACAAAGTTGTCTGAATTACTTTCTTTAGAGCTTAAAATTTGTTGCCAATCATATCCTTTTTCATTAATGAAATTTTGAACTTTCTCTTTAGTATCACCAGAATTAATTCCCAGAACCACTAATTTATCCTTATGCTTTTCTTGGAATTCCTTAACCTGTGGCATTTCGGCAACACATGGTCCGCACCAAATACCCCAAAAATCAATTAACACATACTTGCCTCTAAATGATTTAATATCGAACTCTTTACCGTCTAACGTTGCAGTTGTTTTAATAGTTGGAACAGGAAACCCTTCTTTAGTGGCTTTTGTGCCTTCAATGCGAGCAGCTACATCTTTATAATCTGAATATTCCGATAATTCTGTAGACAAATTATTAAACAACACCTCGGCCTGCTCATTATCAATATGTGAACGAACCAACATATCATTTAAATACCAAGCAGCAGCTAACGACTTTGGATTTGCTTTAATATGTGCTATTAATGCTTCTGTATTCGTTTTAAATATTTTTTCTGCTTCTAATTCATTTTCTTTAATTTTTAATGAATCTGTTTCGTAGGTATTTTGTACAGCCAAGTTTCCCATTTTATTATAATTTGGGTAGGTTATCTTGTTTGCCGCAGCTAAACTATTATTGTATTTATCACCCGAAGGATAGGCATTAACAAAATCTGTAGCTTCACCTGAAACAGTAATATTGCCCCCCGGAAAAGCGTAAAACATTAAATAAGCAGATTTCACAGGAAAATATCCTCTTCCTCCTTTAGGAATCTTAAATACTTTATTGTTTTTATCTCTAAATGACGGATAAACTCTTAATAATGCTAATTTAGAAATGGAATCTGACAACTGAAATTTTCCATCTACAACAATAATAGAATCTGCTCGAAATTCTCTTGTATATTCTCTATCTGGATTATTGTAATATAAGTTACCAGAAAGCCCTTTTATTTCTCCTGTTAATGTGAATTTATTATTAGTTTCTTGAGCGTTTGTTTTGTTTGAAAAAACAAATGCAACTATGAATAGTACAAAAACAGCTTTTTTTATGATATGTTTCATATAGTTAATATTTTAATAGTTATGTTGTTTTAATGTCCAAACAATTCTTTTAGCTTAGTATCTAACTCCTCTTTTGAAGGATTACGTAGAATAATTTTTAAATCACGATCTACTAAAAAAGTAGTTGGTAAATGCGGAACGCTATAGCTTATAGCTACGGGGCCGTACATCTGTTTTCCTTCCTCATTCGTGTCAAAAACATGAAGCCAAGGTGTTTGGTCTTCCTCAATAGCTTTTCCCCATTTGTCTTCTTTATCCGCAGTTCCAATTCCTACAATTGTAAATCCTTCTGTTCCATATTGCTTTCTCAGTTCCTTTAAATGCGGAAACGATGCTCTACAAGGGATGCACCATGATGCCCAAAAATCTACTAGCAAATACTTACCTTCTACTTTTGAAAGCGTTAATTCTTTATTATTGACGGTTTTTAATGTAAAGTCTGGAGCTATATTACCAATACCTAAATTCTCAAAATTGTCTTTATAAACTTTGGTTATATGGTGCTTAAAGAAATTGGTTTCTCTAGCATCTCCTTTAAATAAATGATAAAACTCTTTGAGTTCATCTTTGGTCATTCTACCTTCAGTATACTGATAGCCTAAAACATGAACCGCTACTGGAGAGCTTGGATTATTTCTAACAAAATCATATTTAATTTTAGTCATAGTATTTATCCTTTCTTCAGACAACGGTATAAGCTTTTTTTGTTTTGCGTTGGCCTTATCCATATCATTTGGATCTTTCGTTTTTTTGGCCGTCATATACATTTCTCGCAACGCATCTAAAGGTTTATACTTTGGATTTTTAAAAACTGCTTTTACTTTTGCATCTACCGCAGCATACTGGTCATGACTTTTAGATCCACGAACTACAGGAACAAAATAAGGGTTACTCTTATTAAGATTGGTAACATCTATTTCCACAGAAATAGGGCTATTTTCAAGTATAATTCGGCCAAAGTATAGATCATCAATTATTAAACCCACCATGTCAATTAAATCCACTTTTCCTTTGAATTCAAATTTACCATTGGTTATTTTAACACTGTCAAGGGTCTTTATTTCTGAACGATCGCGAATTCCCTCTTCTCTTAATTTAATATAAACATTATCAATACCTTTAACTGTTCCAGTAATAGTGTATCCAGATGCTGTTGTGGTTTGCGATGTTATTTTATTACTATAGAAAACAATTAAAACAGTAATAACTATTAGAGCTAATTTCTTCATTTGATAATTTGTTTTACAATTAATTTTAGAGCACATTAAACGCGTATTCCACTTATTTACAGGGAACTAAATCACTTCCATAAATACTCAGTACATCAAAATTTCACATAGCATGCTTATAAACTATACGTAACAATTTTTTTTGTAATTGATATACAAAGCTCCTTTGCTCTGTATTAAATAAATACATGCAATTAAAAACTTGAAAATAGTAAGGGTGTAATGATTATTTGAAAATGTTAGGGTTTATAAAATTTATAAACCCTAACATTTCAATCTTATCTCATTGTGTTAATATTTGTTTTGTTCTAATTTCCCATTAGAAATTAAGATTTCATCATTAGGAATTGGGTAAGCAAACTTTCTCGAGTTTTTCTCTAAAGTATAAGTTATAGGAGCTTCACTACTAATAATAGCACTTGCATTAAAAGGATAGAACGTTCTAGTCATTACAACATCATCCGATGCATCGTCATTATTATTGTAACGTCTCACATCATACCATCTATGCACAAAAGGAAGTTCTCTACGACGCTCTTCTAAAACTTTAACTAAGGCTTCTGCTTGAGAAGTTGCACTTAAATTAATATCAGAAGAATCAGCTGTGGCATCCATTCTAGCTACTCTTAACACATTTGCAGTTGTAATTCCATCTGACCACAAACCTAATCTTACTTGGCACTCAGCCTTAATTAATAACATTTCAGATACCGAAGGGCCACTAAGAATATCACTTTTAAAGAAGAAAATATACCCAGGATAACTATAAGGTGGGTAAACAGCTCCACGGGTATATGTATAATCCTCAACGATATGATACTTATATCTAAGATCATTTGTTTGATCATAAAGCCCTAATAACTCTTGAGAAGGCCAATATGCCCAATAAGCATTAGTTAACTGTCTATAGTAGTAAGACTCTCCGAAATCTAATCTATCTTCTACAACCGTTTGTTGATCATGTGTGTATGGGTATAAGATATCAACATTAGTTGGCCCCGGGTTAAATATTGTAGCTTGTTCTGGAATATCCGAATAGCGCATATCTGTATTATAATTTCTTAAATCATCATATTCATCTAATGCATTTTGCGCATATTCTTGAGCCATATCATATTCGTTCAGCGCTAAGTAATAACGCGCCGCAAATCCATTTACAGCAGCAGTACTAGCACGCCATGAATTATTAAGGCCATTTACTTGCCCAAACTCACGCGTAATTTCTAAGGCTTTCATTAAATCGGATTCTATAAGTGCATATGTTTCTTCAAGGGTTGCTCTTTCTATAGCTTCATCAAAACTTGTAGTTTGCTTAATTGGTAAACCAAGTTCGCCCTTATTAGCTTCTGTATAAGGCAAACAAAATACGTTTGAAAGTATAAAATAACTATAAGCACGAATAAAGTGAGCCTCAGCTATAAGATTAGCCTTTTCACTATCTGTTGCATCTACATCATTAATTTGTTCTAATATTAAGTTTGCAGTAAAAATTTTTTCAAATTCAGTATCCCATCCAGAATACCTAATACCTTCATTAGCTACAAGATCCATATCCCAAGTAGCAAAAATAGCTTGAGCGGGTCTATATGCTCTACTAAAACCATCATATAAATCTGTAGATAATTCATAATCGTCCGTTCCGAACATTAATGCAGATATACCTTCATCACTAAAACTAGAATAATCATTTAATAGCGCTTCAAAATGCGCTAAAGATTCTGGTACAATAGATGCTGATTTTGTTGGACTTTCTTCTAAAAACGAATCGCAACTGAAGAATGAAGTCAAAATGGCAATTACTAATATATGTTTATATAATTTTTTCATAGTTTTTAAATTAAAAGTTTAAATTCATTCCAAATGTAAAAGTTGCTTGAGGTCTTAAAGTTCCTTTAGGATATTCTGGATCTTCCCCAAAATCATTAAACAAAATAACACCTACATTATTTGCCTGGGCAAAGAGATTTATAGAATTCACTCTTAATTTTTGGATTATATTTCTAGGTAATGAATACGTTAAATTTATTTCTTGAATTCTTATATGCCCAGCATCTTGCGATAAATAGTCCATGTAAGGATAATACCTATCATAGAAGTAATAACTAGGTTCATCAGTTGGTATTGGAATTATTAAATCAGGATCACCATTAGCGACTTCGTTATAGTTGCTATTAATATTATAATTAGAACCACCTGTGCTTCCAGGGTAGTTAAAGCTTTGTCTATTAAAAACGTGACCAAATTTACCTGTTAAAATAAAAGATAAATTAAAATCGTAAATTTTAAAAGAATTTCTAAAACCAATAGTTGTAGGTGCATTGGTTGTACCTTGACTTACCATAAAATTACGTGCATCACCAGATGCCCAGCCTGTTATAGCTATGTTCGTATTATTTTCTCCTACTACGGTTGGAACAACTGTACCTGAACCTATGTCTTGCATACCAGCATATTGGTAAGCCCAAAGGGTGTTCGCATCAAAACCTTCCCTATATGAAGATGTAGGGCCGCCATATAATTCGGTTTGGTGATAGGTTCCTTTATCGAATTCTGTAATTTCATTTTTATTGTGGGCGAATGTAAAATTACTAGACCACACAATATCATTTCCTTTAAGCGGTAAATTGGTACCAATATTTAATTCGAATCCTTTGTTCACCATTTTACCATTATTTAGCATTTGTTCGTTTGTACCATATACCGTAGGTAACGATTGGTTTACAATTAGATCTTCTCCTTTTTTGTTATAAACATCTACAGAACCATTTAGCTTTCCGTTTAATATAGAGAAGTCTGTTCCT
The DNA here is from genome assembly GCF_045066735.1 of Algibacter sp. Ld11. Classification (NCBI taxonomy): domain Bacteria; kingdom Pseudomonadati; phylum Bacteroidota; class Flavobacteriia; order Flavobacteriales; family Flavobacteriaceae; genus Algibacter; species Algibacter sp. Ld11. The sequence continues at coordinate 87,277 of NZ_JBISHH010000005.1, forward strand.
ATATTCCAACTTTTAGTTTTTTCCCATCTAAGTGTTGGATTCCCAACATCTGTAATACTCCCTGTAATTTGATTTGTAACATCATTCAATGAACTACTTAAATTTATAAGTGGTGTAAATGAAGCTGTTGGAATTATATTACCACCTGATCCATATGTACTTCTTAAATACAACCTATCTATCCAATCTACATGACTTAAAAAATCTTCCTGTCCTATATGCCATCCTAAACCAGCCGACCAAAAAGGATCGTAACGTAATGCTGGATCATCAGATATAATGTTTGCAGCATCTGTTCTATAACTTCCCGAAACAGTATATTTATCGTTATAGGTATATGCTAAGTTTCCGTAAACCGAAAAGAATCTATCGGTGTTTTCTGTAAATTGATGTTCTGCAGCTAAACTAAAATCGTAGAAATAACTGGCATATTGTGCTGGGTAGTAGTTCCACAAAGTTGCCGAATTTCGATCTCCTAGAAGTTCCGAAGTTATTAAAGTTTCTGGGTCGTAACCAAAAGCAGGAGGGTTTTGAGTGGTAGATGCAACTCTACTTCTAACTTCTGTACCCGCTACAAAATCTACAGCATGCTTTTCATTAAATATACGATTGTAAGTTAATTGATTTCTAAAATTATAAGATTCAATTTCTGATGACGCTTGTTCTAAAACACCTCCACTTGGTACAAGTTGTGTTGGCGTACCTCCAAAATTCCATTCTGGACCAGAAGTTTCGTTAATAAATTGGCGAACATCAAAAGTTTTATCGCTATAATAATTTTCTGCTGTTGTTTTAAATTGTTCGTACTGCAGGCTAGAAGAAAACTTCATCCCTTCCATTACATCAATAGTTAAACCTGCATTAATACGAGCATTTAATTGCTTTGTGTTAATATCTCTATTTTGAACTTCCGAAATTGGGTTGTACGACCAGTCTGAGTAAGGGAAACTCTCTAAAGGAACAAAAGCATCTAGATTTGGTCTGTAGTATTTTAAGTAAGACATATCTGTTAAACTACCATCAGGGTTTTTTAACATATCCCATGGAGCCAAACCTCTTATGGTGCTTAACATATCACCGGCTCCAGATAAAGGATCTTGCTGACCAGAATTAGTATTTACGCTTTTATGTTGCATCATAGCTCCAAACTGAAAACTAATTCTTTTACTTAAAGCTGTGTTATTTCTAAAATTTATTAAGTATTTTTTAGAATCATCACCTTGAAAAAAGCCTTTATTGTCTTCAAACAACAAGGATACATTGTTAGTCATTTTTTCATTTCCACCAGAAATGCTAATGTTATGCTGAGTTGTTAAAGGAGATTCCAGTAAATAATCTCTAATTTGCTTAGTATTATCTAAACCTCTGTATGCTGCAAGTCTTGCATCTCTTTCTGCTTCTGTTATTCTACCTAAGCGTGCTTCATTCATGGCTACAAAAGCTTGTGAATATGCTCCTAAATCACGTGAAGTAGCGCCTTGAGGCCCACCAAAGGCACTACTAAAGAAATTGGAGTCGAATGCTGTTTGCTGGTAATCAATAAGATCCGAACTAGAACCTCTTGTAAGAGCGTAATCTAAATCTAATTTACTTGACATTTTAACGAAGGAAGAAATGGATACATTTGTTCTTCCCTTTTTTCCTTTTTTTGTAGTAACAACAATAACCCCGTTGGCTGCTCTTGCTCCCCAAATAGAAGATGCTGCTGCATCTTTTAAAACTGTAATACTTTCAACATCATTTGGATTTATAGTACCAAAACCTCCTTGAACATCTGGACTGTTGGAACCAAACAAACCAAGATCGTCAAAGGCACTAAACCCTTGTTCTATTGGAAAACCATCGACAACAATTAATGGTTGTTGATTAGCAGAAAGACTAGATTGCCCTCTAATTTGAAAGTCTACAGTACCATCGGCATTTACCGTACTTTGTACACCGGCAACCATACCAACAATTCTTTCTGATATGCTTGAAGCTGGTTTTTCTAATTGATTTTGACTAACACCAACATACGCACCAGTTGCTCTCTCTTTCGAGATTTCCTGATAACCTGTTGAAACTACAAGAACTTCGTCTAAAACATCTGCTCTTTCCTTTAAAGCAATATTATAAGTTGTTTCCGTTGTTATAATTTCAGAATGTATTTCATAACCTAAACCCGTTACAACTAAATAATATCCAACTTCTGCTTTTAGTTTAAAATTACCATCAAAATCAGTAGCTGTGCCTCTAATAACGAAGTCACTAGAAACTCTATCATAAGACGGTTGCCTATTGGAAACATAAACGGTTATTCCTGTTAAAGGAAGCCCTTTTGAGTCTGTTATTTGCCCTCTAATCCCAATGTCCTGAATATCAGATTCTTGCCTTATAACAATAGTGTTTTTATCAGAAATGATAATTTTAAAATCACCGCTTGAAAGACTTCTTTCTAACAATCTATTTGCTTTTACTGTACCTTGCTTTACATCTACTTTTGGATAGTTTTTAAACATTCCAGATTTATATATAAAATTAAAATCTGTTTGCTCTTTAATAATGTTAAATACCTCGTCAATACTTATTGTCTTGTCCGAATTTATTTGAACTTTTACGTTCTGAGAGAATACATCTCCTGAAGAAAAGCTAAAAACGGTAGAACAAAAGAAGAAAATAAATGTTCTCATAATAATGTTTAGCACGTTTTTTCTTTTAAGGGAAAGAACATTGGTTAAATTAATTTCCATAAATTTGCTGTGTTAGTTAATAATTTGATTAATTAATGGTTAAAGGGGAAAGCGAGGTTAGTTTGGTGAGATATTCGAGCCTCAATTCCCTTTTCTTTTTCTATTTAAAAGTTATTGTTTTATTATTTATTTCATACGCTATATTATTAGTGGTTTGAATTGAATTTAAAATATCTTCTATATTTTGATTTTTTCTCAAAACACCGGTAAAGTGCTCGTTCATTAAATTAGGATTAGCAAATACAACATCTACATCATACCATCTTGCTAAAACTTTCATAATATTTTCTAAAGGCATATTATCGAAGCTAAAAACACCTTTTCTCCATGAAGTCACAGAATAAACATCAGCCTTAACTACATTTATACCATTTTTTTCTTTTACAATAATTGATTGCTGGCTAGGGCTTAAAATAGTATTTGCTTTACCATTTATTACAGCAACTTTCCCTTCAATTAAAGTGGTATAAATCGCCCTTTCATCCTTGTAAGCACTAATATTAAACTCAGTACCTAGAACTTCTATTTCTTGTGATTCTGTACGTACTTTAAACTTAGATCCGTTATTAGCTGTACTTGGAGTTACATCAAAATAGGCTTCTCCATAAACCAATTCAATTTGTCTAGTTTCACCTTTTATAAATGTCACAGGATATTTTATTTGAGAATCTGAGTTTAACCAAACCTCTGTACCGTCTGATAGAACTATGTGATATTGACCACCTCTTGGAATGGTTAAATAATTATAAACCATTTCTTTTGAAGTTACACTAGATCCTTTATAGACTAAAGCTTCTCCATCACTTTCTAAATTTTCAGAAATATATTGCTCTCCTTTTTCTAAAGCTATCAATGTACCATCTTCTAAAGTAAGCGTTGCTTTATCTGTACCTGTTTTAATAGTATTATTGGTTATTACTGGGACTACTACCTCCCTATCCTTTCCGTTATTAAATAAAAAAGATATAGAAATTAATAACACAATAGCTGCGGCAACAGCATACTTTAAATAGCCAGTTTTATTAACTGCAACCGGTTTTATTTTCTGTTCTACTTCTTTCCAACCTTTTTCAATGTCTATTAAAACTATTTCATTATGATAATTTTCCTTCACTTTCTTAAAGTATGCTCTATGAAAGTTGGACTCATTATACCAATCCTGAAAAATAGTGGCTTCTTCTTCAGAAAGGGTGTTATTTAGTTTCTTTATAATTAATTTGAATTCCATTTAGTTGTCTTGTATTACAATGCTTTAACATTAAGACAACAAAAAGATAATAATGGGTGACAAAAAAAATACTTTTTTTTCAAAAAAAAATCAAATTCAATGATTTTAAATCAACGAATATTAATTTTTACTGATTTATTTCAAGCAAAACAAGTATAACCGTTACCATTTCTGTAATTTTCAATTTTGCTCTTTTCAACTGTGTTTTAACAGTATTTACAGAAATCCCGAGTTCCTTAGCTATCTCGGAGTACTTATAATTATGAAGAAACTTAAGTTTAACGACTTGCTGCATTTTTTCAGGAAGTGTATCAACAATTTTAAGAATTTGATGATATACAATGGTTTTATCTTCGTCTGAAGTAGAATTAAAAACGTGCTCTGTGATTAAATTGATATTAAAATCTAACAATTCAAAATTATCGGTAATTTTTATAGATTTTAGATAGTTGAAACATCTATTCCTTACCATAGTATAGAGATAACCTTTTAAAGAAGTTTCAATATTTAACTTATTGGCATGCTCCCATATGTATATAAAGATTTCTTGTGCTATGTCTTCACTGGCATCTATATCAAAAAGAAAACCGTTAGCATACACAACCAACTCTTTATAATGTTTGTCAAAAAAGTTTTTAAAAACTATTTCGTTTTTTTTTCTTATTTCCTCAAGAATAAGGTTCATTAAGTTGAGAGAGCTTAAGGTTTTTACAAATCTATAAAAAAGATATTAATAGAAATTTAATAATCAGGAAACATTTAAATAATTACGTAAATGGTTTTAAATAATGAATATTTATTTGAATACTTCATTAAAGAATAACTTAATTTTAAAAAATAAAAAACCACGCCTTTTTAGCGCGGTTTTTTAAGTAATCCATGTAATTAGAAAACAAATATTAAAGAATTTCAATAGCATTTAAAACACTACTTACTGAAGGATGGTCATTATTTCCTCCAGATTTTTTATTTTCTTCAAAGAAAATATTGAAATATTTTAATGCTTCTTCTTTGTTTTTAGCTCTAAGGTATGTTTTTGCTAATAAAAAACCTCCCATAATAATACCACTATTATCTTCTAGCTCATATAGTTCGTGTCCTAATTTTAAAACCCTATCTATAGATGCTTTAGAACCTTCAAATTTTGGATTTCTTAAAACTTCATCGCCTATATCGTGAACAGTGTATACATAGCTTTGTTCTCCTTTTTGTTTGTTAGCCTCTTCTAGTTTTAAATTAAACCAAGTATCAAAATCTTTTTGAGCTAAATAATAGGTATAGGTTAGCCTTTGTTCTATTACTTCTTGATATGGCGAAGCATAATCTTTTTTACATTTTTCAATTTCAGCTTTTAACTCGTCAAGAGTTTCAACGGTTTCAGCCTTATTTTCTAAATAGTTTCTAATAGCTCCACTTATAACTCCAAAATATTGAGTAGAGTCAATTTTTTTTGATAAAAGCATTTCTTTGTTTTTTAAAACATATTGGTAAGCTTCAGAATTATAATCTACATCAGAGTTTGCTATAACTTTAAACATGTCTTTGTTTGCAAATTTCTTTACAGGTAATTTAGACATTAACTCTTTTGATACTTTTTGGCTCTCTTTTTTACTATATGCTTGATCTAAGACATCTATGTAACTTAAAACAAAATCTAAATCTCTTTCTCCATTCTCATATTTTTTAGTCATGGCACTCATGGTCATGCTAGGGTTAAGAGCATTTTCTGCTCCTTTTATTAATTCATCAGCTGGTTTTCCTCCAACAAGCTGATGAATTATTTGTCCGTTAGCATCAATAAATAATAGCGTTGGATATGCTTTTACACCATACCTAGTGTTTAACTCAACACCTTCTCCTTTTTCCATATCTACTTTTATACTTACAAAGTTTTTATTGAAAAAATCTCCAACCTCTTTTTGAGGGAAAATTTCTTTTGTCATCCATTTGCAAGGTCCACACCACGTTGTATAGCAGTCCATAAAAACCAATTTGTTTTCCTTTTTTGCTTTTTCTAAAACTTCGCTAAAAGTTCCGTGTTCAAAAGAAACACCTTGTGAGAATGTAATATTGAAAAATAACGTAACTATTAAAACTGATAATACTTTTTTCATTGAATTTGTTATTTATTGTGTTTATATAATCTAAAACCAGAAAATTTAAATTTGCTATTATTAATAATGTTAAAGTTTCAAATGTTGATTCTATAGTATATATTTATTAATGTTGTTAATTTATCAACTCATCTAAAAGCGGTCTAATTTCTGCACTAGAGGGTTTAGGTGCATTGGCGCTAATAATATTGCCTTGAGGGTCTATTAATATAAACCGTGGTATAGCTCTAATTTTATAATCTTGAATAAACTTAGATTTAAAATCATGGTCTGCAAGGAGCTGAATACCTCCCATGTTTTTATTTTTTATCATTTCTTTCCACGCATCATAAGCATTTTTTCTATCTACAGATAAACTAATAAAAGCTACGTTTTTATTATGATACTCTTTTTCTAGTTTTTCTAGGTAAGGAATTTCATATTTACATGGTCCGCACCAAGTAGCCCAAACATCTATAAATACATATTTTCCTTTTAAGTCTTTTAAAGACATGGCACCTCCTTCATAGTTTTCATAATTTTCAAACATTGGAGATGGCTGCCCCTTGGTTAATAGTTTTAAGTCGTTGTATAATTGGGTAAAACTTTCTTTGTCTTTATTATTTGTTGAGTTAGAATTTAAAAGAGTGTACATATCTTTTAAGTTTTTCGCTCTTGGTAAAGAAGATTTTCCATAGAATGCAAGCATTGTATTTTTAATGCTTTCGTTCGGGATATTTAAAAAAGATTTTAATAACTCCATATTAGAAGGATACCTTTCACTTTCTTTTTTAATGGCCTTATCTCTAAAATGCTCTAATAACAAGTATGCATAAGTTCTTGAATATATAAAATCTTCTTCATTGTCGTACGTCAATTCATCTAGCTCTTTAGTGAATTTTTTAGATGGGATATAAGTAGAGTCTCCACTTATAAAGGCGTGGACACCCTTAAACCTGTTTATAAAATCTACATGTAAATAATGTATGTCTCTTTTTTCTATAGCTCTAATGTCTTCAGAAATATTTTTATTTGAAGATAAAGCTAATTCTAAATCACTTTTTACAAGGTCTATTTTTGCCTTAAAGTCTTTTTCTGTATTATTATAAATGTTAGTACCAGTAACGCTATCCCTAGCGTAGACTTTTGTGGTTATTTTATTTTTTTCTAAAAGAAATTTTGCAACTCCAGAGCCTTTACCAGAAAAATTTAAGGTCTTTTTAAAGTCTTTTGCATTATAAGAAATATTAATATCTGCTCCCTTAAATAAATGTAGTTCTGTACTGTTTTCACCTTCTGTGAATTGATAATGCCCTGGTGTTAAAGTTAAGGTGTCTCTAAAGGTACCGTCTTTTAATACAGGTATAGAATATTTAGGGTTAGGGTTTGCACTAAACATTACTGAGCTTGTTAAGTCTATCTTTTTAGTATCGGTATTTACTATTTTTCCAGAAATTATAGTATAATCTTCTTTTAAGCTTTGTTTTGTTGAAGCATGCTCTTTACAAGAAAAGAAACAGTACGCTATGCCTAATACTATTAATGATTTTTTCATGTGTTAGTTTAATATCTTTTTTAATTCATCAGTAAGATTGTCAGTATATTTATGTTTATAAATAATATTACCTTCTGGAGATATTAAAAGTAAGTGAGGAATTGACGTAACAACGTACTTAGAGCTAATATCTACAGGTAATTTTGCGTCATCAATAACTTGCGTCCACGGTAGTTTGTGTTTATCTACAGCCTCAATCCACTTATCATAGTTTTTATCTGTACTAATACTTAAAATGGCTAGTTTATCTTCTGGATAAGACTTTCTAATTTCTTTTAACTCAGGAAATCCCTTTATGCAAGGTGCGCACCAATAAGCCCAAAAATCTATTAAAAGATATTTTCCTTTGTAGTCCGAGATGGATATATCTTTATTCTCATAGCTTTTAAGTGTGAATATTGGAGCAGGCTTACCAACCGTAACTATGTCTAAATTTTTTCTTCTTTCTACTAATGGGGTTAAAAAGTAATTGGCATGCATACTTTGATCAAAACTATTTAAAACCTTGTCTAGAGTTGCCACATCTTCTGCCCAAAATTGGCCATAAGCTGTTTGAGCTAAAGCTGTATTTTTTGGGTGTTTTTTTATTGTTTCGATAAGGTTCTTGGAAAAATTAGTTTTGAAATCGTCCTCTACTTTGGTTAGATTTTTTTTGTATTTTAAATCTTCCATTTTAGAAATGCCAAGGGTCTCATTTATTTTTAAGAATTCTTCGTGTCTTGGAGCACCTTTAACTATAAGACTATCGTTTTTAATAGTTAAAATATATTCGCCAACACCAGTAAATAGTTTGGTACTATACATTTTGTTATTATAGTTTAATGTTACTTTTCTTAATGCTTGTACTGTATCTATTTCTATAGTAGATGTTTTACCTTTTATAGAATCTTTTATGGTGAATTTATTGTATTCTTCCATGCTTTGAACCCTTTGATATGGAGCTATTGTTGCAATGCCAGTACTTGTACCATCCACATGTATTTGTATTTTACACGTGTTTAATAATGGTGTGGTGTCTTTATTTGCACAAGCACTTGTAAATAGTGAAATGCTAAGTATATATAATGCTATTTTTTTCATAATGCGTATAAGTTGTATTGATGTAATGAAATATTAAAAAAAGAGTATGAGTGTAAAGACAAAAAGCTAAATAATACTGTATTTAGCTTTTTGCTTTTAAAGAAATTAAAAAGTTACTAATCTCTTGTGTTTTCTCCTATTTCTGGATTTTGAAGAATATATTTTGCTGCTATTGGTAATGCCCAGTTTTTACTGTTTGCGTCTAAATTAAAAGAGTTACCATCATAAACATGAGTAAGATTTATTGTTGGCGTATCATAAATATTATAGCGTTTTAAATCAAAAAAACGATGCCCTTTCATAAATAGCTCAAGTCTTCTTTCTTTTTTAACCAAGGCTAATACTTCGTCTTGGTCTGTGCTAACTATTTCAACAAATGTACCTGTATCCATCCTTTTTTCACGAAGTGTATTAAGATCGCTTAAAGCAGGAGTTAAGTTGTTAAGTCTGGCATTGCATTCTGCTCTAGTAAGTAACATTTCTGGAACAGAGGGACCTACTGGTCTAAAGTTTCTAACAAACCCCATAGCATATATTTGCTCAGTACCAGATAGTCCAAATAGAGATGGAGGGCCAAACAACCTTCTCCTTTGATCTGTTGGTTCTAATAAGCTAAGATACTCGTTAGAAGCGAGCCTAGTGCCATATGTTGCATTCGATGCTTTATGCCAAATAATTTCAGAATCCTCTTGTGCTATATCTCCAAGCTCTGCTATAGTAGGAAAAAACCAATCTGGAAATATGTTAAAATCTACTAAGGTATTACTTAATGTTAATGCAGAATCTGCTGCATCTCTAGCTTTTTCAAAATCACCCATATATAAATATACACGAGATAAAAGCGCGTAAGCACCTGCCTTTGATGGTCGATGAACTAACTCTGCTGTTTCTGGTAAATTGTCTATGGCTTCGTTTAAATCTGATAAAATAACATCATAAACCTCTTGTACTGTAGCGCGAGGCAATTGAACACTAACAAGTTCTGTACCCAACCTTAAAGGTATTCCAGAATCTGTACTTGCAGATGCTACATTGTAGTGAACTCCATATAAATTTACTAAAATAAAATTAGCAAATGCCCTATGAGCTAATGCTTCGGCTTTTAAAGCCATTTGTTCTTCTAGGGTACCATCAATAGTATTTAAAATATCTTCTATTATAATATTTGCAACATAAATTTGTCCATACAATGCTTGCCAATCTCCGTCTTCTTGGGCATCTGTATAAATATTATCATTCCAAGTAAAAGTATTGGTGGAAGTTGATCCTTCTGGATAAAAACTTATAAAATTATCTGTTATCATGACATCGTCACTGGCTAATTCTGAATTAGAATAGCTGTTAACAAAACCAGGAGAAATAACTTGTAAACCTTGAGTATTTCCAAATCGCTCAGTTTGGTCTAGTAATAGACGGTAGTCTTTTATTTTTGAAGGAATTACTTGTCCCTTAGGTTGAATGTCTAAAAACTCTTCTCTATCGCAAGACAATGCTAGAAGCGCAAGACAAAGTATATATATTGTATTTTTCATCTTTTTTATTTTTAAAAATTAGCATTTACACCTATAGTAAACGTAGGCCTTTGTTTAAATATGAAGCTTTCTGGGTCAACATTCCATTTATTGAAATTAATCACTGCTAAATTTTTAGCTTGTAGGTTAATACTTAAATTGTTTAAGCCTACTAAACTTGTTACTTTAGGGTTTAAATTATAAGAAAGCACCACTTCTCTTAAGCGAATATGAGAGGCATCATCTACATGCTGGCTACCGTATCTGTAATAGGTCATGTATGTATCTAGTACAGCATCTGTTCTTGTAGTTGGTATTCTTGGAATATTAGTTGTGGCTTCATCTCCAGGGTTTTGCCATCTACTTTCAAAATCTTGATGTATAAACTTATTACCGCCAAATTTATTAGGTAAATCTGAGTAGTCTAAGAAATTTGTGTTTCTAAAAACATGTCCTAACTTAAAGCTAGTTAATGCTCTTAAAGTAAAGTCTTTATACGAGAATTGATTTATCCAACCTCCATAAAATTTAGGTAACGTAGTGCCTTCGTATTTAAGAGCTTCTACTACATCAATGTCTCTATTTACTAACTCTCCGTTTTCGTTTAAAAACATAGGGTCTCCTTCATCATTTAAACCTTCAAATTGGTAACTATATAGATAGCGTAAAGGTGTATTTACTAAAGGTGTTTGCGTTACAGTGTAAGCAAATGGCGTATCGTTAGGAATATCTACCTCAGTTACTGTGTTTTTATTGTAACTAAAATTTAAAGTGGTATTATATCTAAAGTTTTTAGTTTTAAGTATTAAACCTCGTAGAGATATATCTATACCTTTATTTTCCATTTTTCCTGCGTTAATTAATGCAGAGTTAAATCCTAATACCGAAGGGAAAATTACATTTGATAAAAGATCTTCACTTTTTCTTTCATAATATTCAATACTACCGTTTAGTCTATTATTAAACATTCCAAAGTCTAGCCCAAAATTAGTTACATAAACTTTTTCTAATCTTAATTCTGGATTTTTAACATTAGAAATGAATCCATACTCATTACCAGTAAAAGGATCGCTAGAAATACCTACCTGTACAAATGGGCTAGTAGAATTATTTACATTACCATTACTACCATAAGTCGCTCTTAACGATAACTTATTAATTACCTTACTATTAAAAAATTCTTCATTATGAATTGCCCACTTACCACCAACAGAAAACAAAGGAATATTTTTGTACTCATCACTGGCTCCAAATAAATTGGCATCATCTAAACGAACACTTCCTGTTAGGGAATATTTTCTATCATAGGTATATGCAAAATTACCATAGTAAGAAATATATCTGTCTTCACTTTCTGCTACTCTTTCGTAATTTGGTATTTGACTTTGACCAAAAAAGTATACCGTAGGAAAACGATCTGCATAGTTTATATTTCGTGCAAAATCTAAAGATTGATCATCGTAAGCATATAATCTATTGTTATGAGAATTAGATAAAACTTTTCTAACCTCATAACCTCCTATAGCACTTATGTTATGCAAATTGTTTTTGAAAGATTGATTGTAGTTTAATTGTAATCGTCCAGATTGTGACTCGCTATTAATGTTTCCTAAATCTAATATACTTCCCTTAGGGATTGCACTAGAAATTGTTCCTCCAGAATTTGTAGTATATGTGTTAATTAAGTTTCTTACTTGAAACGTATTTTCGTTATATAGGTATTTTGTTTCATAAACACCTTTTTCATATTGATAGCGTCCTTCTAGAGATAAATAATCTGTGATGTTATATTTTAATGCTGTTTGTAACCTTATACGTGAGTTTGTTATTTTATTGTTTTTATTTTCAAGCTCTTGTTTTAAGTTGTAATCCCAGTTGTATGGGTAGCCATTCTCTACGCTACGTTCATCTTTAAATTCTTCGTAAAAACCTTGAGGTTGAACAAGGTATTCTCCGTTTTCACCTAATATGTTTTGATATTGATCTAATCCTTGTGCATTGCCTAAAGACATACCATTTCGTTTAGATCTATCTTGAGAATAATTAATTCTTCCTGTAAAAGTAAATTTTGGAGATATGTCTATTTGATTACTAATATTAGCAATAATTTGATTGCTATCATTATTGTTAAAGGAACCTTGATTTTTATTTTCATTATATAATAATGATGCTTGGTAGCTGCTACTTTCTCCACCGCCACTAATGCTTAGGTTGTGTTGTGTCCAGGTTTGATTAGATAAAAATAAGTCTTCAAATTGTTGCCTGCTATCTATGGTTTTTAAATTGTTAATGGTAGCATTAGCTTCATCTTCATTTATTAATCCCTCATTCAAGGAAAGATACGTTTCTAAACCTTTACTAATGTTTGACGAGTTAAAAGCATTAGGTAGGGTTCTCCAATCATTATCTGCCATGTGCTTTTCAAATTCAAGAAAACTACTTGTAGAAGCGTAAGGCTGCTCATGTAAATCTATTTGAGGTGTTATAGAAAAATTTGATGAATATGAAACATTTGTTTTAGTGTTTTTAGACCCTTTTCTAGTTACAATAACAATAACTCCATTTGCAGCTCTAATACCCCATATAGAAGCAGCAGCGGCATCTTTTAAAATGGTAATATTTTCTACATCGTTTGGATTAATGGTTTCTAAACCTTGTTCTATTGGAAAACCATCAACTACAATTAAAGGTGTTCTTACCGAGTTTATAGTACTTAGCCCTCTAACAATGGCAGTATTATTACCGTCGGAATCTTGTTCAAATACTACTCCAGCAACTTCGCCTTCTATCTTATCAAATACATTTTGAGCTGTCTTTATTCCTAAAGTTTTTGCACCTATACTCTCGAAAGATCCCGTAGTTCTTTCTTTTGATACTTTTTGATATCCGGTACTTAAAACAACTTCGTCGAGTAAGTTTGTATTTTCTAAAAGAGTAATATTAATATTATACTCATATTCGATAATTACTTTTTGAGTAACAAAACCTAAGTACGAGAAACTTAACGTATTACCTTTTGTTGCTTTTATGCTATAGTTTCCATCAAAGTCTGAAGTAGTTCCTCTCAAAATAACGCCGCCAGAGTTTGCAACAGAAATAGTAGTACCTGGTAGCGGCGCACCATTTACATCTTTAATTGTACCTGATATTTCTTGTTGATATTTAGATTTAAAAACTTTACTACTCTTTTTGAGAACAATGGTTTTTTGTTCTGTTAACTCATAAGAATAACTCCCGTACGATAAACTTTGAGATAGTAAGTTATGAGCTGTTATTTCTCCCTTAATTAAAGAGACTTTCGGCGCGTTTTTAAAATCTTCGGTTTTATAAAAAAACCTGTAATCTGTCGCCTTTTTAATGAGCTCAAAAACATCTATTACCGAGACCTCTTTATCCTTATCGATATGTATTTTTACGTTTTGAGAAAACCCTGTATTCGGGTTAAAACCAAAAGTTAAAGCACAACATAAAAAGATGATAGTTTTCATAATAATCAAAGAGAATTTCTTCCTATACAATATAGGACCTTTAATAAATTTAATTTTCATAAATTTGATTGTTTTTAGTTAGTTAAACATTTAATTAATTAAGACGCAATAAAGGGGACTGAGAATGGTACGGTAGGATGTCTAGACTCTGTTCCTTTTTTTTTATTTTACAATAATTACATTTTTTTCTTTTTTGAATGACACAGCATTTGTTTGTTGGACTAAATTAAGAATTTCACTTATTTTTTGACTTTTATCAAAAACGCCACCAAATAGATCATCTTCTAAATCTTTATTTTCGAATATAATATCAACATCATACCACCTGGATAATGTTGCCATAATCTCTTTTAAAGGTTTATTTTTAAAACTAAAAACGCCTTCTTTCCAAGAAATTTCATTATAAACATCAATGTTATAAATAGAAATATCTTCATTTTTATTAAAAACAACAGCTTGTTGATTTGGTATTAAAAGTTTGTTATTATTAGCTTTATTTACAGATACGCTACCTTCTATTAGCGTTGTATATGTGGCATTATCGTTTTTATAGGCTTTAATGTTAAACTCTGTACCTAAAACCTCAACTTCTTGCCCGTTAGTTAGTACTTTAAATTTAGCACCATCGTGGTTAGTGCTTGGAGATACATCAAAATAAGCTTCTCCATAAACCAATTCTGTATGTCTTGTTTGCCCCTTTATAAAGTGTACTGGGTATTTTAATTGCGATTCAGAATTTAGCCAAACCTTAGTTCCATCTGCTAGTGTTACATTATATTGTCCGCCTCTAGGAACTGTTAAATAGTTATAAGCTATATCTTTATTAGCGTCTTTTTTTATTTTATAGGTTAGCGCCTTTCCATTACTTTCTACATTATTTGAAATATAATTTTGACCCTTTTCTAAAAAAATATTGGTACCGTTTTCTAGAGTTAAAGTAGCCTTGTCTGTGCCAACTTTAATATTGGTTTCACTTATGGTAATATTACTTTTATTTAAGTTATTCTTATTTACATAAAAATACCCAATAGCCATAAATAATACAATGGCAGCAGCATATTTAATAAAGTTGCGTTTGTACAGTGGTATAGGTTTGTTTTGTTGTTCTATAGTTTTAAATACTTTGTTGTAAGCCTCTTCTTCGTTTATTTTATTATAAAGTAGATTTAAAGTATAAGCATGACGTACTTGTGCATTAAAGACTTTTTTGTTTTTAGGGTTTTTAAGCCAAATGCGCAGTGTTTTTTTTTCTTCTTCTGTAATAGAATCTGATAAAAGCTTACTAATTAAATTGTTCACGTCTTTTTTTTTAGTGTTGTATGTTAGTGACGCAAACTTTTAAGAAACCCCCTAAAGAAAAATTAAATAATTGTTAAATATTTTTTTTTATTGATGCGATTTCTGCTAAGTTTACCTCTTAGAAACAGTTAATGAAGGATATTTTTTTATTAGAGGCGATTAAGAAGAATGATAAAAAGGCATTCAAAATTTTCTTTGATAAGTATTACACACCTTTAGTTGGCTACATTAATACTTTTACCAATGATGTTTATTTGGCTGAAGATATTGCACAACAGTCTTTTATTATTTTTTGGACAAAAAGAAAGGAAATAAAAATTTTAAAATCTCCAAAAAGCTATTTGTACTCTGTAGCTTATAACTCTTATATCGATAATTACAGGAAAAAGAAAAAGCAAGATACTTTTTTTGATGATTTAAGAGAAAAGGCATTACGCGATTTAGTAGAAGAAGATGAAGAATTAATGAAAAAGAGGCTAGAAAAGTTAAAAGCTATTATAAACGATTTACCGCCAAGATGTCAACAAATTTTAAGAATGAATAAGTTTGAAGGTTTTAAATATAGCGAGATAGCAGAAAAACTAGATATTTCTATAAAAACAGTAGAGGTGCAAATGGGTATAGCCTTTAAAAAAATAAGAAAGGGATTTGAAGACACACCATTTTTATTGTTTATAGTGAGGCAGTTTACTTAAATTAAGTAGCATTATTTTGTATAAAAAAAGCCAGCTATATTTATATAACTGGCTTTTGCTATTAAAGGAAGAAGTTTTATTGTTGAGGTTTAAAAACAACCTCGTAAGATTTCTTGTTTTTTAATAATTTCTTGGCAATTTCCTGAATATCTTTTGTGGTTATAGCATTAATAATATCTTCGAAATTTTCAGCTTCAGTTCTATTATAACCTTCTAAAATAAGAGTTTGCATAGCATTCATATCGTAACGATTAGAGTTTTTACTTTCTTCTCTTTCTTTTAAAAAGTTAGTTAAAACTTTATCTAAGTCGTTTTGTTGTATCGTACCATTTTTAATTAAATCAATTTCTTTATAAACTATACTAATTAACTTTTCTGCAAGATCTGGATTACAATCAAAACTAACACCTAAACTAGCTATAGAAACTGGTTTTTTAGATAAAGCCCCGCTACTTCTAGCGCCATAAGTACCACCTTCTTCCTCTCTTAAAGACTGTGTGTACCTAAGTGTAAGTATATCGCCTAAAATACTCATTAAGTAAGCATTTTTTAAATTATAAGGCATCTCGTTTTTTATAGCAATCTTAACCGATGTTTTGGCATCTTGCATAGGCAAGTAAATATCTTTATCTGTATTGTCTCTTATCCAACTTACAGAGTTGTCTTTCCAATTTTCTTTTTCTTTAGTTGCAGGTATGCTAGCAATATATTTTTCTAATAAAGGCTCTAAGTGCTCTGCAGTAACATCTCCAGAAATAAAGACTTGAAAATCGCCTATGTTAGCAAATCTAGATCTGTAAATGTCTTCAACTTTATCTAAACTAAATTTTTGGATATACGATTTGTTAAAAAGAGGTTTTCTAGGATTGTTTTCACCGTATAATGTTACAGTTAAACTATCACTCATTTTAGATTTTAAATCTTGACTTTTTCTGACTAAGTAATTATCTACATTTTGCATAAATACATTGTATGCAGTTTTATCAAAGCGAGGTTTGGTAAAACGTAAGTTTGCCAATTTTAACATAGTTTCTACATCTTTAGTTGTAGAGCCACCAGATATGGTTTCAGACAAACCGCTAATTTTAAAGTTAACGTTAGCCTGTTTTCCAGCTAGTACTTTTGGTAATTCTGTGGCAGAAAATTCGCCTAGTCCAGACATACTAACTACATTACCTAAAATACTTGCAGAAGGCATATCCTCTAAAGGAAGTAAAGATGTGCCACCATAGCTATGCACTAACATACTTACTTTATTTTTGTCTTTGTTAACAAATTGAAAATGTACTTTTACATTGTTGCTAAGTGTATATGTAGTAAAGCCAAGAGTTTTATTAATTTCTTTGTTAATAATTTTTCCAGGCGTTAAATTTACACCAGCCATTAAAGGTTTTAATGCTTCTTCTTCCTTATAAGGCTTTAATGTTGTACTGTTTTCTACTTCGTTTAAAATACTTATAGCTTGATTTTTAGTCAAGTTGTTTTTGCCTTTTACCCCTGTAACAATTAAACTCCTGTTCTTTTTGGTGTACAACTTTTGTATTTGTTTAAGTAAATCTTCTTGGGTAATATGGTTTAATATTTGCTTTGCAATTTCATATTCTTTAGCTAAATCTCCTATTGTATTATTATCTAAATAATTAGATTGAATAATCTTAATAATTTGCTTATGACTTCTGTCTTCTAGTTTTGCTATTTGATTTTCGTAACCGCTTTTATAGCTTACTAATACACGATTAATTTCGGCGTTAGTAAAACCAAATTTTACAGCTCTATTAATTTCTTGCATGGCTAGTTTAAAAGCCTCTTGTTGTTTACCTTCTTTAGGAGTTATTTGAATATTAAACGCATTGTGTAAACGAGTAGCGTTACTATAGCCAGCACGTACACCAATAAAAGGTGCGTCTGGATTTTGAGTAATATTACTAAAACGTTCTCTTAATATACTTGAAATAATACCATTTAATAAACTTTCTTTTAAATCGGCAACAGTTTCGTTGGCTAAACTATTATTATGGCGAATACCAAATTGAATACTAGCTGTAGATACTTCATCGTCCATACCAATGGCATAATCTAGGGCTTGGTTATCATCAATTTTAATATTAAAACGTTTTGGTCCATTTTTTATCGCTGGTATAGCCGAGAATTTAGATTTAATTTTGGCTTCCATTTCTGCCACGTCAAAATCGCCAACTATAGCAATAGCTTGCAAATCTGTGCGATACCAGTTATGGTAAAAATCGCGTAAAGCCTTGTATTCAAAGTTTTCTACAATATCCATTAATCCAATTGGAAGTCTTTTTGAGTAAACAGAATGTCCAAACATAGCGCCTATTGTGCTTTCTAGTATACGCATTTGTCCGTTTTGGCGTGTACGCCATTCTTCTTTAATAACACCACGTTCTGCATCTATTTCTTCTTCGGTTAATAAAAGATAATTAGACCAATCGTGAAGAATTTGCAAACCTGTATCTATTAATTTAGGCGTTGTTGGTACATTGTCTACATTATAAACCGTTTCATCAAAAGATGTGTATGCATTTATGTCTTTACCAAAAACAATACCTTCTTTTTCTAAAGTATTTAAAATACCTTTTCCTTTAAAGTTTTCTGTACCATTAAATGCCATATGCTCTAAAAAGTGAGCTAAACCTTGTTGATTGTCTTCTTCTAAAACAGATCCTACATTTTGAATAATATAGTAACTAGCAACATCTTTGGTAACATCTGTACTGTGTAAATAGTACGTCATACCGTTAGATAAAACGCCTTTTTTAATGCTAGAATCTACAGGTAATGGCGCGCTTAAATTTTGGGCGCTAATGCTTGTAATTAAAAAAAGTGATAATACTGTTAAGATTTTTTTCATCTTTTTAAGTTTGATTATAAGTTATATAATTATAGAGTAGAAAAAAGTGAAGTGCCCTTATTAAGTAAATGTTAAAATGTTTATAAATTTAAAAAGGTAAGTTATACACTTCCCTTTTTAATAACTATTTTGTTAATTGTTTAATATTTATCTCCAAACTTATTACCATACATTTCAATAAGGCGTTTGTCCATATAAGACCCACGCATATTATTGGTTACAATAATGCCATTTGGGTCTATTAAAAAACATGCAGGTATGCCTTGTATTTTATATTTTCTAGCTAAATCGCCATTAAAATCCTCTCCGTCTGACACTTGAAGCCAAGGCATTTGCTCTTCATTTATAGCTTTTTGCCAATTTTCATGGCTACTATCCATAGAAATACTTATAATATCAAAATTTTCACTACTATATAATTTGTAAATATCTTTTAGATGAGGTATATCCATTCTACATGGACCACACCAAGAAGCCCAAAACTCTAAAAGAATATATTTACCCTTGCCTACATGATTAGATAGTTTTGTATTATTACCGTCTTTATCTTTAAAAGGCAAGTCTATATATTGAGAACCTGGAGCTATTTTTTCATAAGCAACAATATGGTCTTTCAACACTTTTATTCCAGGAAAACCATTAGCGTTTTCTGGAATAAGTGAATTAATCTCATTTAATTGTTCTTTAGTGTATTTTGCGGGAGACATAACTGTTGAGAGGTAACCGACAAATTGCCCTAATGTTGAATTGATATTATTTTTAACAAAATTAAAAGAAAACTCATTTTTTTCTTTCCAAACAACTTCGAATCTATTGGCAAATTCAATACCTTGTGAAACTGAAAGTTTTCTTTTTTCTTTAAAGTTTTTTAAGTTTTCGTCCCAGAGTTTTCCCTCTTTAAGTTGTACTCTGGACATATCTTTTAAGTAATCTACGTATGTTAAATGTATTTTGGCGCCTTCCAATTTA
Organism: Algibacter sp. Ld11; assembly: GCF_045066735.1. Classification (NCBI taxonomy): domain Bacteria; kingdom Pseudomonadati; phylum Bacteroidota; class Flavobacteriia; order Flavobacteriales; family Flavobacteriaceae; genus Algibacter; species Algibacter sp. Ld11. The sequence goes on from NZ_JBISHH010000005.1 coordinate 106,796, forward strand.
ATAGCATCAAAATTATATGTACCATTATATAAATTAGAAAGAGTTGATATAGCTTCTTTTTTAGTAGAAATTTTTATAGTCTCATTTTCAAAAAATACAGGAATCACTAAACTTTCAAATCTCTTTTTTTCTGGTTCTACTAAAACAATATGGTATAAAGTTGGATTTTCTAGTTTTCCTGTAAACGTAAATTGTCCGTTTTGTATCGTTGTAGTATCTGCTACTTTTTTTCTTAATCCTAAAAAAAATTCGGGATGTTGTAAAGATAACACCACTTTAGTACCGTCTTTAACACCATTTATAGTACCGTTAATAGTGTAATGATCTAGCTTTTCTTTTTTACATGCTATTAAGGCTAAGCCTAATACTAATAGCAAATATTTTGATTTTAACATTTTATAAGTTTTTGAATTATCAGGAGATTTAAACCACATAAACTAGCGCCTAAGAATAACCTAATATGATGAGGTTTGTTTATTATATTTTACTTCAATAAGCTTTGAAAAATATATTATACCGAAATTGTAAGATGCCAATTTCCTTTTTGGTAAAGATCAAAAATGAGGTCGTAATTAGCATTATCTATGCTAAAACGTACCTGCACTCTTTTTAAAGGGAAATTAATATTTGATATGGTTTTAAGATTATTAATAACCTGAACCAATGAGTTATTTAGGTCTGTAATTTCTAGTTTATTAAGAGGAACTGCAACACCGTTAGAAAAAACCTCAAAGGTTAATTGATTAAGTTCTCCACTACGTTTTTGAAAAATAGTGTTACGAACACCTCCATCTGAAATTATTTTATAAGGGTCTTTATAAAGGCCTATATATTCATTGTCTTTAAAATAGCCTTCCTCTATTTTGTCTATAGATTTATCTGCTTTAAGTACAATTAACTTTCCTTTTCCATTTAAACTACCTTTTGAGAACTCTCCAACGTAAGTATTCCCATTAGCCCATGTATAGGTTCCTTCTCCATGCGGATAGCCTTTTTTAAAGGCTCCTTCATAACTGTCTTCTGTTCCAGTAGCTTTCCCTTTCCCATTGGCAAGACCTTTTTTTGTCTCACCTTCGTATTTAGAATTTATAGCGTCTACTTTAACTGGATTTTTTTTAGTTTTTTGAGCATTACTAAAGCTAAATACTAGAGTAAGTATGACAATGGATAATTGTTTTAAATTCATAACATTTTTATTAAGGGGTTAAAACAGGCACTTCGCCATACGAAGTGCCCTGTAGATTAATTTAATCTCTAATATTTTGTTCCATATTTGGGCTAAAATTAAGAGTCTCTGGAGGTATAGGGAATACATAACGACTAGAATTAGGTTCTAGTGTATATGTTTCGCCGCCTAAGGTATGCGTTAGTGTTTTTGCAAATGCAGATTCTTTATTTAGTCGTTTTAAATCAAACCAACGCATTCCTGTTCCAAGAAGTTCAAGGCGTCTTTCGGTTACAGCAAAACTTAAGGCATCTTCTTTTGTTGTAATACTGGTTTCGTCTGTATAATTTAAAATTCTATTTCTACGTATTAAGTTAACATCGTCTAGTACATCTTGTACAGTGCTATTTGCTAATCGTGCATTACATTCTGCTCTAATAAGGTACATTTCTGGACTAGAAACACAATGGTTACTTTTTATACGAAAGTTTCTAGTATAACCATTGGCTCGGAAATTGAATTGATAAATACCATTAAGACGCATATCATTTACTATATCGTATTGATTTACTAAATCATCAGATAAAGCACCACCAGCAAATCCTGATAGAGCGCCAAAATATCTATCGCAATACTGTTCAACATTATAAAGACTTACTAAATCAGCACCAGTAACTGTGTAATCACTTATGTTACCATTTTCTGCTAAGGCTAAATCTGCATTAATTTTAGCATTTTGATAGTCACCCATTTGCAGATATGTTCTAGCCAATAACCCATAAGCTGTTGCTTTATTGGCTCTGGTTATTCCAAGAGCATTGGTTGGTAAGTCGTTAATAGATTCTGCTATGTTTTCAATTATAAAATCGTAGACCTCTTGTACAGAGGATCTTCCTATAGGGTCTCCAACAACATCTGGAGTTGTAACTAGTGGTACTCCAGGGTCTCCATTTGCTGTAGAAGTATTATATTGTTTAGCAAAGCCATTTACTAATATAAAATATTCATAAGAACGCATGGTTCTGGCTTCTGCCTTAATACGTTTTCTAGCTTCTTCATTATCTCCTATAACATTATCTATATTTTCAATAATTACATTGTAAGTGTATATATTTTTATATGGATTATTCCATAGATTAACTTCGGCTTCAGCAAAGAATAGTTCTTTATCCCATCTAATAGCTTTTGCTCTCGGGTTTTCAAGATTATCAAGACTTCCTATAAATGGTGCATTTGGTGTAACATCGTCAGCCGATAAATATAGTAGATTTTCATCAGAAGTGGTGTGTATAGAAAAGTCTCCTCCAACTAATAAAAGGTCGAAATCTTCTATGGTCTCGGGTATTACTCGACCTACAGGTTCAACATCAAGATAATCGTCACAGCTATAAAGTGCGCATGATAGTAAAACTAAATATATAATTAATTTATTTTTCATTTTTTTCATTTTAAAAGTTAACATTGACACCAAAAGTAAATGAAGCTTGTCTCGGGAAATATCGTACGCCATATCCATGAGCTTCAGGATCAATCCCTTCGTTATTTTTAGTGCTTAACCATAAGTTATTTCCTCTTAAGTTAATACTAGCGTTTTTAGCGCCTATTGCCTTTATAGCATCTTGTGGTAAGGTATAACTAAGGAGTACTTCTCTTAATCTTACAAAACCACCATCAATAACATTCTTTGTACTATACTTAGCAACTGCTGTTGTAGAGGCAACAATTCCTGATTTTCCTATTTGAGGAATATCTGTTGATGTTTCATCTCCAGGAGCATTCCAAGCAAAAAGAGCATCTGTATTTATATTTTGTGGTTGACCAGGAGAGGTTTCTCCGTTATAAGAGTCTTTTAGTAGTTTGTGCCCTTGATTTGTAACAAATATAAAGGACAAATTAAAGTTTTTATAGTTTAAATTATTGGTTATAGCACCTGTGAATGTAGGATTAATAGTTCCTGCGTAAACTAAATCTTCTCTAATTAATTCATCCCCGCCTACATTAAAAGATCCAGCTAAAGTTACTATTTCACCATCTTTAGTTTTTACAGTAGCATTTCCTTCGTTATCTATACCTGCCCAATCAAAGACATATAAACCATTTGCAGGATTACCAGTTTGGTTTCTAGGGCTGGTAACAAAGGAAGTGGCAAAACGTTCTTGAACATTAATTTTTTCTACATTATTCTTATTGTGTCTAAATACAAGTGTGCTAGACCAATTAAAATTGTTAGATGTAATATTTCTAGTGTTTAATGAGACTTCAAAACCATCATTAGTTATTGTTGCATCATTTCTTAATATTCTGTTTACTCCGTTTATTGGGTTATTTCTCCCAGAAGCAAAAATATCTGATGTTTTCTTTCTGTAATAATCTAGACTTAAGGCCACACGGTTTTTTAACATAGATACGTCTACACCAAAATTACTAGTAGCAGTACGTTCCCATCTTAAGTTTTTAACAGCAGGAGAAATAATTTCTGCACCTTCTATAAACCCAGCTCTTCCTGATATGCCAAGTTGAGCAACATTAAAAGGACCATTAAGATTAGCAATATTTCCATTAATACCATAAGAGGCTCTTAAAGATAATCTATCTATGGCATCAATATTAAAAAAGTCTTCTTCATGTATATTCCATTTTCCACCTACAGACCAAAATGGTTTATACCTGAATTTAGGGTCTGTTCCAAAAAGGTTAGATTGATCTAAACGAACACTACCTGTAAGCACATATTTATTATCAAAATCATAACTAAAATTCCCATAGGCAGAGAAAAACCTGTCGGTGTTTTCTGAAATATCATCATAAAAGGTTAATCCTCCTGATATAAAGCCAAATATAGGATAGTTTGTACCGGTGAGGGTTTGAGCAAGACCATCAGTACCATAGGTATACTTATTTACAGGAACAGTATTTAAAGATTTTTCGTTATACCCGAAACGATCTGTCGTTATAGAAGAACTGAATAAATGCCTAATTTCTGTACCAGCGAGCGCTCTAAAATTATGTTTTTTATAGCTGGTTTCGTAATCTAATTGTACTCGTCCCGTATAAGAACGAGTATCTCCACGTGTTTCAATAAGTCTACCTCCTCTTGGAATAATTAATGTTGTGTTATCTCCATTAAAATTACTTGACGCGGTATTGTTAATAAGCGATTTCATTTCAAAAGAGTCTTCTGTAGAAATATTGGTATTTCTGTTAGCAGATATTTGATATTGAAAACCTACAGTAGCTTTTAAACCTTTGGCTAAGTCTGCATGAAGCATAGCTTGTAAGCGTGTGTTTAAATTATTTGCCTTATTACTGTAGTTGTTGAGTTCTCTTAATGGGTAATACGTTTCATCATATAAGCCTAAATCGATTAAACGTTGAATTTCAATAGGGTCTTTTCCTCCAAATAATCCTCCAGTATTTACTGAGTAAAACTCACCTATGTTACCAACAGTAACTGGTAAAGGGTTGCCTGAAGCATCTGCGAATAACTCATAAGGACTAATCTGACCAAAAACAATATCTCTATTGTAAGGTATAGATTTGTTATCGTTTATGGTTACATTACCATTAATATCTAGTTTAACTTTTTTAGAGATGTCTGTACTGTTTTGAAAATCAAATAATATACGGTCTTGTTTATTACCTACAAACGATGTTTTATTACTGGTATAGTTTAAAGTAGCTCTAAATACATTGTTTTCTCCTCCACCACTAATGCTAAGGTTGTGTTGTTGCTCAAATGGGCTTTGAGTAAAGTAATCCTGTATTTGGTTAGTGTTATCTATACTGCGTAGCGGGTTTATAATAGCATCTGCTTCTGCTTGTGTTATAACACCATCATTCAAATTTGCCATAGCATTAAATACTTGAGTACGTGCTTGAGCAATTGGGAAAATGAATGCGGGAGGTAAAAAAGCATTATCTAATTCGTATTGATAAGAGTGAAAAGATACAAAAGGAGCAAGGTTTTCAGTAGCTTTAATTTGTGCGTCAACTAAATCAGATCCTGTTAACCTGTTTAATCTATATCTTACATCTGGTTTTTGATTAACAGTGATGTTTTGAGTATAATTTATATTTAAAGTTCCTTTTTCACCTTTTTTAGTTGTTATAACAATAACACCGTTAGCAGCTTGTGCTCCATAAATTGAAGCTGCTCCAGCATCTTTTAAAACGGTAACAGACTCAATATCGTAAGGATTAATTTGTGTAATATCTATTTGGGTGGGAAAACCATCAATTACTATTAAAGGAGAAGAGTTTCCATTAACCGTACTTATTCCTCTAATATCTATTTTAGAGCCTCCTTCATTGTTAATATCTGCAGTTACACCTAAGCCTGCTATTTTTCCTTCTAGAGCACTAATTAAATTAGAACGCCCTCTTTTTACAATGTCTTCGCCTTTAACTTTAGAAACCGAACCCGTAGATTGATTTAGAGATAGTTTTTGATACCCTGTAATAACCACTTCATCAAGTGTATTTAGTTCTTCTTTTAGAATGATATTAATAATGGTTTTATTTCCAACAAGAATTTCTTGGTTTTGATAACCTACAAAAGAAACAACCAATACATTGTCTGTAGGCGGAATAATTATACTATAGCTACCATCAAAATTACTAATAGTTCCTGTTGTTGTACCTTTAACTAAAATGGTAGCCCCAACTATTGGTAGCCCATTTGCATCTGTAATTTTCCCAGAAACCTTTTGCCTTTGAAATAAGCTACTAATAATAGATTTCTTTTTGATTAGAATGGTGTTGTTTTCTGATAATACTAGATTATAATCATCACTGTCTAAGCTTTCTTGTAACAGCTTATTGGTACTTATAACTCCTTTTTTTAAATCAATACTTGGATGTTTGTCAAAAATGCCTTCTTGATAGACAAATTTGTAATCTGTTTGCTTCATGATAAGATCAAAAACTTCATCAACAGTAAGAGATTTGTCTGTTTTAATCTTAATTTTTGAATTTTGAGATGCGACATCTAAGGGTGAGAGACTAAATGCAGCAACACAGAATAAGAATATAAATGATCTCATAATGACGATTAAAAGTTTTTTTCTAAAAAAGAAAAGAACATTGGTTAATTTAATTTTCATAAATTTACATGTTATTAGTTAGTTAAAAATTAATTAGTAATAAGTAAAAGGGATGAAGCACAAAACTTCCCACGGTCAACACTTTATCCCTTTGTTTTTTATTTTATTGTTATCGTTTTATCATGTATTTCGTAATTGTTAATTATACTTGAGTTTTTTATTGCCGACATGACTTCTTCAATATTTTGATTTCTTCCTAAAACGCCTTTAAAAGTAATAGCATTTAAATTTTTATTTTCAATTATAAAATCAAAATCATACCAACGCGATAAGACTTTAAAAATCTCTTTTAAGGGTTTTCCTTTAAAACTAAAGACGCCTCTTTTCCATGAGGTTTCTGTAAAAATATCTACAGAATTAACTGCAATACCAGAATTAGATTGATTAATTATAGATTGTTGTTCAGGTTTTAAAACTTTAAATACATTGCCATTACTCACTGCTACCTTACCTTCAACTAATGTTGTGTAAATAGCATTTTCATTATTATATGCTTTAATATTAAATTCTGTTCCAAGAACTTCTACATCTTGAGTCTTTGTTAGTACCTTAAATTTAGCCCCATTATGTTTTGTACTTGATGATACAACAAAATAAGCTTCTCCATATACTAATTCTACATTGCGTATTTCTCCATCTATAAATAATGTAGGGTATTTAAGTTTAGATTCAGAGTTTAACCAGACTTGGGTACCATCTGAAAGGTATAAATGGTACTGGCCCCCTCTTGGAATGGTTAAATAATTATAAGCGATTTCTGGTTTTGTTTTTTTAGAAGATTTATAAATAATCTTTTCACCATTACTTTCTATATTCTGTGATATATATTGTAACCCTTTTTCTAAAGTAATGTTGGTTCCGTCTCCTAATGTCAAGGTCGCTTTATCTGTTCCTATTTCAATATTATTGTTAACTATAATAGGTGTGTTATTAAACTGGTTTATTTTATCTAAATAAAAGTAACCAGCAGAAAGAAATAGTAGCATTACTGCTGCATATTTAAAGAAACTCTTTTTATAAAAAGGTAAAACTTTTACAGGTGTTTTTGTGTTTTCTATTTTGTCTGTTACATTCTTAAATGCTTCATCTATATTGTTTTCTAAAATAGCTAAGTTTAAATCGTGATAATCTTTTATATAAGCTTCAAGAATAGATTTATTTTTAGAATCTTTTAACCAAGAGTTAAGTTCTATAATTTCAGATTCTGAAATGGTGCCTTCTAAAAGTTTAGAGATGTGGGATTTCATATTTTTTTAACGAATTTTATTCGATTTAACAACCTTTTATAATATTCCTTTATTATTATGCTTTAAAATTTTAAAAAACCCCTAAAAAATTTTATTTTTTTTTTAACCTTTGGGTAAAAGTTTTTTCATATGACAGAAAAAGATGCTGTAAAGGCGTTTAAAGAAGGTGATAAAAAAGCATTTAGTTATTTGTTTAATCTCTATTATGATAGACTTGTAGCTTATGTTATTATTTATACACATAATAAAATGAGTGCAGAAGATATTGTGCAACAAACTTTTGTAGACTTATGGAAAGACAGGGAAAAATTACTTGAAGTAAAATCACCAAAAAATTATTTGTATGCTATAGCTCACAATAGATATGTTGATAGTATGAAAAAACAAAAAAAGCAAACAAAGCTTTTAGATTCTATATATGAAAAAGCCTTGAGAGATAGAATAGAAGAAGATAAAGAAGCTTTAGATAACCGTATTAAAAGAATGAACGAAATTATAGAATCTCTACCTCCTAAATGTAAAGAGATTCTTAAAATGAATAAGATTCAAGGAATTAAGTATAAGGAGATAGCTGTAAAAATGGGTATTTCTATAAAAACTGTAGAGGCTCAAATGCGTATAGCTTTTCAGAAAATACGAGAAGGTTTTGAGAGCGATAAGCTATTTTTTGTGTTTATAAATAAATTATTGCACCCTTTTAGAGGCTAAAATAATACTTAGTAAAATCTATTTTCAAAGTTTTTAGGGTTGTTCATTTTATAACCATCCCTATAAAACTTAATTTGGTACGTAAAAACTAAAACATTTAGTTATCACTTATCAATACTACAAAAATTAGATTATGTGTAGTTCATCTTTCTCCGCAAAACCCCGTAAACATTTGGTTTACGGGGTTTATTTTTTTGGTGTAATATGTTAGAAAAATAGATTGCGATTATTTTAAGCGCTTATATATGCCTAAATTGAAGTTATATCTCAGCTTAGTTTATATGTTTTTAAAAGGCTTGAATTAAATTTTAAACTATTCTATTTTTTTGATATACACATAAAAAGCTGCAAAGTCAATATTTTCCTTGTTAACAAAAGCTGCTTGTAAACGTTGCCTACCCTCTGATAAATAAGCTTTGAATAATACTTTGTTATCTACCATATTGACGGGTTCTTCCAAATGAAGCCCTTCAATATCTAAAATTGCTTTTTCTATATCAATCACGATACCTGCTGGTTTTGCATCATACCATTCAGACTCCTTGCCTAAAATGGGTGTAGTATCATTAAATTTTAGTTTGGATTCCCTAGGCCATCTCCTTAGTTCTATTTGGTAAGCTCCTTCTTGCTGAACATCAACCATCCAATAACCATTACCCATGGCTGGTTTCTTAGAGCTATAGGGATCTCTAATGTAAGATTGATTCCAAGTTACTGGAGCAATTGTATGCAAATCATGAGCTGTAATTATAGTTTCTTTTATTTGCGGACTACCTATTTTATAGGCTTCGTAATGACTAAAATCACGAGAGGTATACGCCCACCAACGTTCATAAGCCGCCTTCATTTCTTCTACTTTTTGCGGATGCATAACTGCAATATCTTCAGTTTGTCCGGGATCCTTATTTAAATCAAATAATTTTTTACCATTTATTAATCGCCAAGTATTATCCATTACTGCCGAATTTTTCCATTTTACAGGTTGTTGAAAACGGTTATTATCAACAACGCAATATCGCTGCGACCAATCTTGAACTTCTTTCTTTAATAGTGGTGTTAAATCTCGACCGTCGGATCCAGTGTTCGGTATTTTGTTTAAACCACATAAATTAGTTAAAGTTGGAAGAATATCGTAATTCATAGCCAATTGGTTAACATCATGTCCGCCTATTAATTTACCATCTTTCCACCTTATAAAGAAAGGAACGCGGTGTCCCCCCTCGTAAGCAGATCCCTTATAACCATTCATTCCCGCATTATATTTGTATTGGCTTTTGCCATCTTTAACCGTGTGATATGCAGCACCATTATCGGTAGTAAAAATTAAAATAGTATTATCCTTTATTCCTAATACTTCAAGTTTTTTTTCAAGCAAAGCTATATTATCATCAATATTGGTAATCATTCCATAATATGCTTTTTGCACTTCATTAAGAAGAGGTTCCTCTTTGTATAAATTAAAATACGCTTCGGGAACATTATAAGGCCCGTGTGGTGCATTAGTAGATAAATAGAGAAAGAATGGTTTATCTTTTTTGTTCTCAATAAAATCTAGCGCTTCAGAAAAAAACACATCGGTACAGTAACCCTTATATTTTTGAGGTTCTCCATTATGCAAATACGTATCATCAAAATAATCATTATTCCAAAAATCTGGTGTTTGCCCTACTCCTCCTGCTCCATGGTAAACAGTTTCATCGAAACCGCGATCTTCTGGACGATATGGATACTCATCACCTAAATGCCATTTTCCAAACATAGCCGTTGCGTAACCACTTTCTTTAAATACTTGAGGCATAATTGCAAACTTATCTCTCATTAAACTGCATCCTCCAATGGTATGCCATACGCCTGCTCGATTACCTTCTGCACCTGTCATTAAACCTGAGCGACTAGGTGCACAAGTAGTTCCTGCGTGAAAATTAGTTAAACGAATGCCTTCATTATGAATTTTATCCATACTTGGGGTTTTAATAATTTTATTGCCATTTGCAGCGACATCACCATAACCTTGATCATCGGTAATAATTAAAATTACATTCGGTTTTTGCTGCGCTAATACTCTACCAAAATATGCACTTATCAATGTTAGTAGTACAACTATTATAATTTTTTTATTCTCACTTTTCATTCTATTTACTTTAAAATTATTAATCTGAATTCAATTCAATTTGAAATAGATTTATACTATTTTATTTTTTATTCTTATTGCATTAAATCTTTAATTGTGATAGACCTAAATTCCACTCCTTGCCCCTCTGCCTGCAAACCAATAAACCCACTAGTTATTGCTTTACCATCAATTTGAAGATCTGGATTAGAGCCCTCTATAGAGCGACCTCCAATTATAGGATTAGAATATTGTAATACCGTATCACCCTCTATAATATGTGTGATATTAGATTGCTTATCCACGATTAACTCGCCTTTAATCCATTGATGCCATTTGTAATTTTTAGCAGTAGACTTAGTAACATGTGGCTTAAGAAGCACACCGTCTTTATAAATGTGAGTTCCGGGGCTACATGCATTTCCTGTAGATCGTGGCTCGCCTTCTTTTTCTTCGGCTAAAAATTGAAACTCTACGGCTATGGGCCATTTTTGATCTTTTAAAATAGTTTTTGGATTTTGTGAATGAAACATAATACCACTATTGCGGTAAGCATGGCTAGGAGCCTCATCCATCCATTGTTCTGTAAAACGGTATTCGAATTTAAGATGATACGCTGAAAAAGGTATTTGATAAAATAAATGGCCAAAACGTTCGCCAAACTCGCTGTAACCATCATAATTTACTTGTATTACGTTATTAACTACCCTGAAAGTATTTGCGTAATTATCTCCTAATTCATGATGATTTAATTTTACCACCCATCCATTTAAATTTTTCCCGTTGAATAAAGTCTGCCATTCTTTGGAATTGGGCTTGTTAATATTTCCGCAACTTATAAAAGATAAGGTTAAGGCTATAAAAAACACTGTGTTATTAAGCTTCGATGTTTTAAACATATTTTTAAAATTTAATATTATTTTACATATTCCTATGATAGAACTTACAAGTTGTGATTCCCAAAATAACTATTACTATTTTATACTTCATAATTAAAACTGTTTAATAGTTTTTTTTTTGAAATATCTTTTTCTAATTCAGCATCAAAACTCTTCATTCGTTTCAATAATTTTTTGGATTCCCCCTGTATTCATATCCGTATGAATTACAAAATCTGTTTCTTGAGATTTTATAGTTCCGGTAAATAGTAAACTAGTTAGCAGGAATATTGATAGTTATAAATATTGTTTCATTGATTTGTTTTTAATTTTTTATAACCTTAACTCTTTTTGCCCATACATACCATCTGTCAATCATTACATTCAATTTATCTGGATACTTAACTGCTAAATCTTTTCTTTCCGTTGGGTCTTTTTTCAAATTAAACAACTCCCATTTTTGACCATCCTTATCTCTTGACCAAGCAATTTTCCAGCTTCCTTTTCTATATGCTTTATTCCTTCCGTGCTCCATATACCATTCATCTCTATCTAGGTTTTCACCTTCAAAAACAGGCATTAAACTTAAACCTTCCATTGGCTGAATTTCATTTCCATTGTATGAAGTCGGATAATCCGTTTTTGAAATATCGAGAATGGTTGGCATTAAATCAATGATGCTAGCAACGTCCTTTTTTATGCTGTTCTTCTTTATTAACTTATTAGGCCAATGCATAATAAACGGAGTAGCTGAACCACCTTCGTGACCAGATTTTTTATATTTTCTGTAAGGTGTATTACTTAAATTTGCCCAACTTGGACCATAACTCATATAACTTGTAGCAGGTCCAGGCATTATGCTTGGTTTTAATCCTGGTGTGATTTTCTCTCCTTTTAAAGTTATTGTAACCTCTTTTTCACTTACCCATTGTTCAACACCTTCTAAAACTTCTGCACAACCTCCGTTATCAGATAGAAAAACAATTAACGTATTATCTAACTCTCCTTCTTTTTTTAATTTATCAACTATTCTTCCAATACCTTGATCCATATTATCAATTTGGGCGGCATAGGTTTTCATTCTTTCTAATTCCCACTTTTTATTTTCAGCAGATTTCCACTCTTTTCCACGAAAATCGCGCTCACTCAATTTGGTTTTCCTAGGAACAATTCCTAATTTCTTCATTCTCGCCAAACGTTCATCTCTTAATACATCCCAACCTTTATCAAAAACACCTTCATATTTTTCAATGTCTTTATCTAAAGCGTGTAATGGCCAGTGTGGAGCAGTATATGCTACATAAAAGAAAAATGGTTTTTCTGCTTTTTCTTTAAAATGTCTATCTAAAAAAGTTACTGTAGAATCTGAAATTGCATCGGTATAATAAAACTCATCTTCTGGTTTTAATTTTACCTCTTTATTATTGTGGGTTAAGGTATATGGATCAAAGTAACTTCCAACACCTTTAATGGTTCCAAAAAACTCATCAAAACCTCTTTGGTTTGGCCAATTATGGATATCATCATTTGTATTTGAATCTGCAACATGCCATTTACCAGTCATATAGGTTTGGTAACCGTTTGTTTTTAGTGCTTCTGCAATTGTAACTGCTTTATTGCTTAAATCTCCGTGACCGTGGCCAACCATTCCTCCAACTCCTGCTTGGTGAGGATACAACCCAGTTAAAAGTGCTGCACGTGTTGGGCAACATCTGGCATTATTGTAAAACTGACTAAATCGAACTCCATTTTCTGCCAATTTATCAAGGTTTGGTGTTTTAATTTCACCTCCATAACAACCAATATCTGAAAACCCCATATCATCGGCCATTATTAAAACAATATTTGGTTGTTTTTGAGCATAGAATTGAACTGATAACAGAATTAACAACACACTCAATAAATAAAATTTACCAGTCATAATAACAGTTCTCTAGAATTACTTTTTTGAAATATCTTTTTCTAAATTAGCATCGTAACGCGTCATTTGCTTTAAAAGCTGTTTTGCTTTTTTTGCGTTTGAATCGATTACATTCTCTGCCTCTGATTTATTCTCTTTCAAATTGAATAATTTGATTTTAGTGTCTTCTTTGGTAAGTTTTCTCCAAGAAGTTTTTCTGTAGCCATTAATTACATATTTCCAATCACCAACACGAACTCCATCAATTTTAGTTGAATTAGAACCATAGAAATACATTTCTTTACGAGGTGATTTTTTCGATTTTCCCTTCAGAAACTTTGAAATATCATATCCGTCAAAAACTCTACCTTTTGGCATAGAAATACCAGCATACTTCGCAATGGTTGGAAAAATATCTAGTGAAGAAACAATTTCATCACTTACAACTCCTTGTTTAATTTTATTAGGCGCCCAAAAAACAGCAGGAACCCTTTGCCCTCCTTCATACGTGTCAAATTTTCTTCCTTTTAATGGTTTTGCTGAACCGTGACTATTTGGTCCATTGTCTGAAGTAAAAATCACAATCGTATTTTTATCCAAACCATTTTCTTTTAACGCTTTAAAAACTTCACCAACACTCCAATCAATTTCCTGAACTGCATCATAATAAGGTGTTGTTCCACTTGACCCTTTAAATTTATCTCCAACAAAAATTGGTACGTGAGGAAACGAATGCGCCAAATACAAAAAGAATGGTTTTTCCTTATTCTTTTGAATAAATGAAACTGCTTCATTCGTATATCTTTCGGTTAAAGTTGTTTGATTGGTAGGATACTCAACAATTTGATTTCCTCTCATTAATGGTGGTTTATTTTTCAATGCATTTTTTGGTCCTTTTTTAGACTCCACTTCAACTCTACTAATATCCGAATGCATTTTTTCGAGCGTATAGCCATCATTAAAAACTATGTTTGGCGAAATATCAATTCCCGATGCAATTGACATATTGTTACTATATGGAATTCCAAAATACGAATCAAACCCTTGATTTAAAGGTAAATATTTTTTATCATGACCTAAATGCCATTTCCCAACTAATGCTGTTGCATAATTTTTTTCTTTCAATAATTCTGCAATTGTTATTTCTTCAGTAGAAAGTCCTTTTTCGTTTTTCTTCGGAAATAAAACTCCAGGAACACCTACGCGTTTTGGCATTCTCCCTGTAAGTAAAGCTGCTCTTGAAGGAGAACACACTGAAGAAGCTACATAAAAGCTCGTTAATTTCATCCCCTCATTTGCCATTTTATCAATGTTTGGTGTCTTCAATTTATTTGAACCAAAACAACTTAAATCTTCATACCCTTGATCATCAGTAAAAATGACAATAAAATTAGGTTGCTCTTGTGCACTAAGTGTCTTCAGCCCTAGAAAACAACAAAAAATAAAAATTTGGATTCTATATTTCATAAAACAATTATTTCAATTTAATTTTATAAACTATGGCTGCATCACCTTCAGCAGGCTTGTTTATTGGAGAAGTTACTACCAATCCTTCATTCTTTTTTTTCCAGCTAATTCTTTCTTTTGAACCTAAAACAGAAACAGATTTAACCTTTAAATCTTTGCCTTTTCCAGCAAAAGTTTTAAGCACAATTTCTTTTTTAGAACCTGGCCAACCTAATTGAATTGCATATACGTTTTTACTATTTTTAGTATAACGCACATCCTCACTATTTAAATCGTTTAAACCAGCTTTAATAGCTCCATAATCATTCCATTCATCTTCTGGATTTCGTCTCATTTTAGTTGGTCCTTGACCAAATTCAACAAAAGGACGTGTATTGTAAACTGATTCTCCATATAACTGTAACCAAGCTCCAATTTCTGCCATAGTTTTGGCTTGTTCCACAGGAATAACACCTTCAGCCATTGGTGCAGCAGCTAAAATCATCACCCCGTTTTTACTGATAACTTCAGCTAAAATTCTTATCAATTTTTTTGGATCAACGGCAGTACGTTTGTCTTTATTATAACCCCAAGAACTACCCAATTGAAAATCGGTTACCCAAACCTCATCAGTAATATCTTCCATAGTTGCTCTTTCAACATTAACTACAGCTAAATTGGTTGGAAAAAATGCTCCTTTTGTATTTACAACTACATCTTTGTTTAATTCTTTTGCTTTGTTGAAATAATTAGCTAAAAACTGCATACGGTAATCTTCTCGAATATATCCTTGAGCAAAATCCATCCAAATATAATCTGGACAACTAGATTCAATCACTTCATTTAATTTACCCAACCAAATATCACATTCTTCCTTATATGTTGTATTTCCGTAAAGAATACGGTATTTTTCACCTTGAGGAACTTCTGGATTTTTATAAGTTGCGGCATGCATACTTAAAGGACGTAGAAAACTGTTCTCTTTTTTTGGATAAAAATGCATGTGAAATCCGTGGTGGAAAGTTGTCATGAATTTTAAATCGCGTTTCTTAACTTCTTGACCAATTTCTTTTACCACATCAATTCCTGGGCCTTTATCAAAGGAATTCCAAGGGTTCACTTTACTTTCCCATAAAGAAAAACCGTCGTGATGTTCTGCTATAGTACCAATAAATTTAGCTCCCATATTTTGGAACATATCGACCCAGCGTTCTGCGGAAAATTTCTCAGCTTTCCATTGTGGAATAAAATCATGATAATCTACATCTCTACCATACGTTTTTGTGTGGTAATCGTAAATATCCTTACCCCAAGATTTTTGACGATCTTTTTCATACATAAAACGACCATACCACTCATTTCCGTTTGCAGGAACATTATATACTCCCCAGTGAAAATAAACTCCTAGTTTGGCATCAGCAAACCATTCTGGTGCCGCATTGTGCTTTTTTAAACTTTCCCATTCTGGCTTAAACTTCTCTTGTGCATTACTTAGGGTTAATGCAGAAAATATGGCTACTAAACCTATTAACAATCTATTTTTCATTGTTGTAGTAGTTTCTAGTATTTCTTAAATTATTGTCTCTTTCCCATACGTGCAATAAAAGATTAATAGACTAAAAGCTTTTGGAGTTTTTGATTAAATACTACGTTTTCTTTAAATGGATCACTTTGTTTAATGATATAGTTGTTCATCTGTTTAGCCAATTCAATAGTCACTTTTTTATATTCACTTTTACCATAAAAGTTAATTATTTCGTCCGGATCTATTTTTGTATCTATTAACCAAGGTTCCGATGATTTTGAAATATCTATTACTAATTTGTATCTATCAGAAATTGCGGCTAACCAACTGTTATGAATTCTGCTAAAAGTAACATTGCCCAATTCTGTTTCTGTCTCGTTTTGCATAAGCGGTGATAAATCTTTCCCTGCTGTTTTTGGTTTATTTTTAACACCTACCATATTTAAAATTGTTGGCATCCAATCTGTATTATTCACAGCACTATTAACTATAGTACCAGGCTTTATAGATTTACCATGATAGATTACAAATGGAATTAAAGCAGCACCTTCAAAAGGAGCCCCTTTATTTATTTGATTATGTTCTCCCAATAAATCTCCATGGTCTGAAGAAAAAACAATAATAGTGTTTTCCAAAATACCATCCTCTTTTAAAGAATTAATTAATCTACCTACATTATCATCAATACATTTAACAGATCCAAAATATGTAGAAATCATGTTTTGCATCTTTTCAGGTTCATTAACGCGTTTATCAAATTTTCTCCATTTCGGATCATGTTCTGAACGCGCTTCTAAAAATGTTCTAGGCATATCAAAATTAATATCTTTATACATTGTATCATAAGGAGCCCTAACAGCGTCTGGACCATGAGGCTCTGGCAAACTAACAACACAAAAAAATGGTGCTTTTTTATTTTCTTCTATAAAATCTAGAGTTCTATTCATCAACCAATCTGTAGAATACGATTCTTTATTGGCACCTTGCATTCCATAACTAGGTTCTCCTTTGTTGTTCTTGGCTGCAATAAATGGTGTTCCGTCTTTTTCCATTCCAAAAACCTTCCAATGCCCGCGATTAAACATGTATTTATTACTATTGAAGCCATGTGCAACTGTTGGAGACCAACCAGGTTTATCATTTCCGCTTAAATGCCATTTACCTACATAACCAGTTTTATACCCTTCTTTATTTAAAACATTTGCAATGGTTGGATAACTTTTATCCAATACCTTATTGTTAATTTGCATATTAACCGTTTGCGGATATTGCCCAGTAAACATACTAGATCTAGAAGGAGAGCACACTGGCGAACTTGCATACATGCTAGTAAATATTGCCCCATTGTCTGCCAACCAATCTATATTAGGTGTTTCTACAACATTAGCACCCCATTGTAAAGCCTGATCAGAAGCCATTAAATCGCGATAACACCCTAGCGTTCTAAAATTATGCTCATCTGTAATAACCCAAATAATATTTGGTTTATCTATTTCTTCTTTTAAAACGTGCTTTTTTTGCGCACACGAATTTAAACTTATAAGAACTAGAAGCGATAGAATTTTATTTTTCATATTATATAATTAATTACTTTTTTGATTATTTACTATTTAAAATGCTATTCCAAGTTTCTGTACTAAAGCTAGAAGCTGGTAACCCTGCAGTATTAAACAGACTACCTTCTATGTAGCTATTCCAACCATATCTAACATTTTTGGGACTTGCCACTTCATCATTCCAAACTTGTAATATTTCGCCTTTATTCAGAATTTTAGCTTCTGCTTTATAAAAAACGCCATCGGCTCCAGAAATCTCAAAATTATCTAAAATTTTACCTAAAGATGTTATGCCTCTAGGAGCTTCATCAAAACTTATTAATGCTTTGCCTCCCTCTATTATCATTGATTTATAAATAGGGCCAGAATGTGTTATACCTTCAATATTATAATCTTTTTTTAATGCCCAAAAAGCCAAACGTTCTCCAACTTCTTTCTTTTTAGGAGGATGTATTCGTGTTTTGTAACCTATATCATTAATAACTGCCATTCCAGTATTTTGGACAGTTAACATGGTTTTTAACTGAGCCTGCTGAACACCAACCCAACCATCAATATTTTTAAATCCATAAGGAGCCAATTGCACAAAGTAGAAAGGAAAGTTTCCTTGTTTCCATTTGGTTCTCCAATTTTTAATCATTGCAGGAAATAACCTTGAGTATTGTTCGGGATTCCATCTATTGCCTTCTCCTTGATACCAAATTGCTCCTTTAATTCCATAAGGTATTAATGGATGTATCATGCCGTTATATAAAACAGACGGTTGTTTTGTAGGTTCAACTATTTTAGATGCTTTATTAAACTCTGGAAACTCAATACTTAAAACCTCTTTTGATGTCCAAGCTTGTGCAGGTGTTCCTCCTACGCTACTAGAAATTAAACCTATTGGTATTCCCAAATTTTCTTGAAGCATTTTTCCGAAAAAATAACCAACAGCGCTAAATTTTGCTGAAGTTTTAGGATTGCATGTTTCCCAGTTCCCTTCCAAAACATCTAAAGGTGTATCACTAACAGCACTGTCAACAGTAAATAAGCGAAGGTTTAAATTAGTACTATTTAATATCGCATGGTTACTACCTTCTATATGCTGACCTGGACCACCTTCAAGTTTCATAGCCATATTAGACTGCCCCGTGCATAACCAAACCTCACCAACCAAAATATCTGTATATGTAATTTTATTAGAAGCTTGAATTATTAATTTAAATGGCCCTCCAGCATCCATTGGTTTTAATTTCACACTCCAATCGCCTTTTTTATCGGCTCTAGTTTTTAGAACCTGACCAGCTATTGAAACTATAACCTCTTCATCTATATTAGATTTTCCCCAAACAAGGTTTTCCTGATGTCTTTGTAAAACCATATGATCGCTAAAGATGTTTGGCAAACTCACTTGGGCATGAGATATAAATGCCATTAAAAAAATGGCTATTATTATTATTTTATACTTCTTAATTTTCATGAACTCTTATTATTTCCTTTGGTTAAAAGTATAATTATGTGGAGTAAATAAGGATACCGCAATCATCAATTAATATCACATATGATTTTAATTGATGATTGCGACTTCTTGGTTAAAAACATTGAAATACTATAATTGATTTAAGCAACACAACAACGAAGTATTATTTAATCAATTAAATTTTAAAAAAACAACTAGTAAATCAATGCTAATAATATGCAACACGGTTTTAAAGTTTCTTTTTATCTTTCTTAATTCGGTCTTCTTCAGCCTTCCTTTCCGAATATGTGCCTATTAAAAATGGTTTTTTGTTAACAGCAAGAGTATTTCTATTAAATAAAACTTCATACTTTGGGTAATCATTTCCTTGCATCATGTGCTTTACCATATAGTTATACTCCTTATCATATAACTTTCTCATAACGTTTAATCGCTTATTATAAACCTCATCATTTGCTAAATTATCAAACTCATATCTATCTTTTCCAATATGGAACAATTCTTCTGTAGGTTGCATCCTATCATCAGCATATTGCCAATAAATATATTTCCAGTCTTTGGTAACAACAGCCATTTCTTGAATTTCATCATTTCCCCACATATTTGTTAAAGTCAATGCTCTATTTTGATATTTTTTGGGTTTCCCAATGATACATTGTAACTTTTCACCATCCATGTTTTTTAGAGGTTTAATGCCTGCATATTCTAAAATTGTTGGAGCTAAATCAATATTACCCGTAATGCTCTCGATTACCATTCCTCGCTTTTCTTGAGGTTCTCTAGGATCGAATACAATTAATGGGGATTTTGAAGCTTCTTCATAAGGCAATACTTTACCTCCAAAATTATGTGCACCACAACTATACCCGTTATCACTAGTAAAAATAATAATGGTATTACCGCTTAGTCCTTGCTCTTCTAAAGATTTACGAATCATTCCTAAAGCATAATCTACACCATGAATTAACTGATTGTATTTTTTGATGGCATCTTGATAAGTTTCTTCGGAATCTCTCCAAAACGTATATTCGTTATATTGTCTACCTGATTTAGATTGTGGCGACAAATGCCCAGCTTTTTCTTTGCCGTAGTTAGGCGGTTTTTGATATGTTTTACCATTGTATACATAATCAAAATATTGATCTGGTTTAAAAGGCAAATGTGGAGCCTTAAAACTAATAGACATGCAAAATGGCTTTCCAGATTGTTTAGCTGTTTTTATAAAATCGTTCGCCCACGCACCATAAGCTCTTGTGCTATGTGGATATTTTTCTGCATAGTGCGCAATAGATTGATTTTTTGCCGTTTGATAATCTGTTTGACCTGGTCCACCGCCCCAAACATCAAAGGCATCGCTTGGAATTGCCTTAATATTTTTATCATCCCAATCTGTACCTTCGGTTACTGCGAAACCAAACTTACCCGCAAACCCAGTAAAATAACCTGCTTCTTTTAAAATTACGGGATACGATTTTAAAAATTTCTGTGGATGTAATGGTCCGTGTAAAAAGTTACACCCCGTTTTATACTCGTACATGCCAGTCATTACAGTTGCTCTACTTGCCATGCAAATAGCCGTAGTGTTGTAATGGTTTTTAAACATCACGCCATCTTTGGCTAAATTATCCATGTTTGGTGTAACAACTTGATCATTTCCATAACAACCTGTTGCAATACTTGTTTGATCATCGGATAATAAAAAAACAATATTTGGACGTTCTTGAGCTCCTATAGAAAGTATAAACCCCATTAAAAAACTATAAAAAACAGAAGGTTTATGCCTCTTTATAACTTGAATTAATCTCATATGTTTACATTTTAAATACTACAATTTCTATACACTAATAATCTACCAAAGAGGTTTTATTTTCAATAGCATTATTAAATAACCTAAACAGGTCGTTTACTTTAGTTTTGTATTTTTTATTATGAATTAAATTAAACCGTTCATCTTCTGTTAGATTCGTGTTTAAATCGAATAGAGCTACAGGTGTTTTGGTTTTATCGGTTTTATCTTTTTTATCATATTGTACAATAAGTTTCCAACCATCCTTAATAATGGTTCTTTCTTTTCTACTTCCTCCTTGCACTATTAAAAAGTCACGTTCTGCAATGTGCTTATTTTTTTTATTTGTTATTATTGGTTCTAAATTAAAAGAGTCTTGAAAATCTTCATTTTGATTTGTAATACTCGCTAATGTTGCCATTATATCCAATCCTAAAACGGGCTTTGACGATTTTAGTTGAGACTTAACTTTTTCTGGCCAAGCCACAATAAATGGAACTCTGTGCCCGCCTTCATAAGGATCATTTTTTGCACCTCTATAAATATCGCTAGGCTCGTGATGGGCATTCCAGGTATTTCCATCCACATGTAATCCACCATTATCGGAAGTAAAAATAAATACTGTGTTCTCGTAAATACCCTGTTTTTTCAGTTCATCTACCATCATACCGACTTGTACGTCTAACTCTTTTATCATATCCATATGCTTAGAAGGTGTAGTACCAGCGATTTTTATTCCGTTTAATTCATCTATTGGCGCATGTGGTGTATGTACTGCTTGAGAGCAATAATACATAAAGAAAGGTTGCTTACTTTTTGCATAAGCCTTAATGTAATCGACGGCCTTATTTGCCAATAGTGGCCCTATATCTTTAGGATTCCAATTAGAATCTCCTAAGCCTTCCTTTTTCTCCAATTCCAAACCTAATCGTTCCATGAATATCTTATCCACAAACCCTATTTCTGAATCTTTCTTTAGAGGAAACCACTTGCTGTTTTCAAAAGCTAAATACGGTACGCTTTGAATACCCGCAGGTAAACAAAAACTATAATCGAAGCCTAAAGACTCCGGACCACCCGATATAATTTTAGATAAATCCACATTAATACTTGGTTTCCCTCTATTTTCTACAAATATTTCGTTCGGATCATCTTTTTTCGCGAAACTTGTGCCTAAGTGCCATTTTCCTAGAAAAGCGGTTTTATAATTTGCTTGTTTCATTAATCGTCCTAAGGTTAATTGATTTGGCTCAATAGCCGATTTATTATAAGCCCCCCAGACACCCCATGGCGCAGAACTTCGATAACAACTTTGCCCCGTCATTATTGCATATCTTGATGTTGCACAAAGCGCAGCTGGTGCATGAGCATTTGTAAACATTACCCCTTGTTCTGATAGCTTATCTATGTTTGGCGTTTCTAAAACAATTTGTCCTTTACTCAACCTTCGGTAAGATGAAATATCACCAACACCAATATCGTCAGCAAGAACCACTATAATATTTGGAGATTTTGAATTTTGTGCTTGAGCATTTATAGCTATAGTAAGCAGAACAGGTAATAAAATAGATTGTCCGATTAATTTTCTCATTATGTTTTTTTTAAGTTACAATACTACTTGTTAGCAGATATTTAATATTCTTTCACTATATAAAACCCACTTAGAAAAGCAGATACATAGCATTTATCTGGAACTGTAATTTGTAAAACAAATATAATGTTGCTCTTGAGTGGTAAAAACACCAAACTGAATGATTCATGCTACATATGATTTTGATAAGGCTTTTTTTAGACTAAGAACGCTCCCAACGTTAATTAGAAACATAAATAACCAGCATAAATTATTATTTATTTAGCGATGAGATTAGAATAGAAAAACACATTAATTACTTTATGACGCCAAACACAGATCATATGTAGTGTTATTGAAAACATATAAATACGCACTTACCCTTGGATAGAACTAGCTTTGTAGAATACAACTAAATTAAACTAAAATGAAAGCAAATATTAAAATAGTCTGTTTACTATTTCTACTTTTTCAAATCAATTTATATGCTCAATACGATTCAGGTTCTGGAACTTCTGAAGACCCATATATTATCAAAACAACAACCCAATTAGAACATTTATCAGCAAGTTCTGGCGATTGGAGTAAACACTTTAAGCTAGGCAATAATATAAACATGTCTGGCCAATCTTTTACACCAATAGGAAATTCTACAACATACTTTTCAGGGACTTTTGAAGGAAATAATTATATCATTTCTAATTTAACTATTACTCCCAACGGAAACAATATTGGAACAGGCTTTATAGGTGCGTTAACCGGAAGTATAAATCGACTAGGTATTAACAACATAAGTATTACCGCTTCAGGTACCAATAACCGCATTGGCGGAATTGTTGGCTTTACGGAAGGTAATGCATCGGTAACACACTGCTATACAAAAGGAGGCGCCATTATCGCAAATGGCTCTGGATGGCTAGGTGGAATTGTTGGCGTTATGATGGTAGGAGGCACGCAAAAAGTAGAAGATTGCTATAGTTCTACTGCAATAACTGCTAATTGGGGCTCAGGAGGTATTGTAGGTTCTATTCGCGGCCAGCATACCATTAACAGAGTTGCATTTTACGGATCAATAAGTGGAGCTAATCAAGCCATTACAACAGTACAAACCGGTAACTCACAAAAGGATGGTATTCCCCCAACAAATGCATATTACGCAGCATCTACTGGTGCTACTGATGCCCATGCAACAGCTTTAAACACAGCACAATTACTAAACTCCGCTAGCTATAACACCTTTGATTTTAATAACATTTGGGAAATAGATAGTATGCTAAAATATGCCATTATCAAAAGCTCGATAAGTGATCCTGAATTATCTTTTTTTGAAAAAATAAAAACAGAACGGATGACATCAGATCAAAATGTAGAATGGATAAACTTTGCTCCTGGTACATCTGGCTATTGCGAGGAGTTTTGGTGCCACCCAACAGACGTAAATGTTATGTTTAGCGGACCAGATATGCATGCTAGTTTTGGTACTTGGGACGGCGGACAAACTTGGCAAACCTTAAAAGACTATGATGGCTCCGGATTAGATATGAGACGCGTGATTGATATTCAATTTTCAACACAAAATCCAGATTATGGAATAGCTTTTTCTAGTAACCAAACCTCTACAAATACAAGAGGTGAAATCTATGAAACTAATGACAGAGGAAGAAGTTGGACTCCCGTTTCTAATATGGGCCTAGTACATTCAAAACTTGCTATTCACCCGACAAATGATAATATCTGGTTTTTAGGAGCCGGTGATTTTTGGAACGTAAAAAATGTACGTAGAAACCTAGCAAATCCTCACGGGCAAAAACAAAGTAGAGCTAGCTATGGATACGTTTGGAAAACAATAAATAAAGGCGCAACATGGACAAAAGTAGCTACAAACCTTTCTAATGATTTAGACGTGGGACGAATTATATTCAACCCAAACAGTCCACAAAATATGATTATGGCAACTAGCCATGGTGTTTTTATAAGTAGTGACACTGGAGAAACGTGGATAGCTAGTTCAGCAGGTTTACCTAATAACTTACCGCGAGATTTAACATCTCATTTCGATGCTTCCACCGGAAATTTCACTTTATTTCTAGTAGAGCAAACTGTTTTTACTGCAAACGGTACAGCTATAAACTCTACTGGAGGTATTTATAAAAGTACAGATAACGGTGCAACTTGGATCAATATTACAGGTAATTTAGGCATAGATTTTACAACAATTACAGATTGGTCGGCACGTGATCGCTACCATAGATCTTTAGGATATTGGTTTGGTATTGGTACAAATACTTCTAAATCGACATACACTACTTATCCATCTAATGTATTATCTGTATTTAACAGAATAGTTGTTAATCCTCTAAACAAAAATGAAATTTATATTTCTCAAAATACAAAGCACGACTATGGTTTTGGCCCAGGTGATATTTGGAAAACAGAAAATGGAGGTGCCACTTGGTTTCCTTGTGCTAGAAACGGCGCATACTGGCTAAGCAATAGTAATACCGGCTATTGGAATACCAAAACCGGTCTTAGCACAACAACTGCTAATATGGATTTCTCTCATGTACAAACAGAAATGGATGAACTTAAGGAAATTCAAGGTGCTCGAGCATTGGCCATTAATGCCAATGGTGATGTATTTACCGTTATAGCACAACAAACCTTTAGATCCAATAATAACGGGGATAGCTGGGAGCAAATTGATGATTTTGAAACCAATACTGGTAGTAACAAATGGATAGGACGAGGTAACAATGCACTACCTGGTAGATTTATGTTACTTGAAACAGGCATGCAAGATCGTAAGTTACTATGCAGTGGCGAGCACGGCTTATGGCAAACCACAAATTTAGATGGTTGGTCCAATACAGAAGCAGTTGTGATAGAACAAATAGAAGGTCAAACTTTTGATACTGGAGGTTATAAATCTGCACATTCAATATCTACAGTAGCCGTGCACCCTAATAACCCGAACACTATTTATACTTTAGTAGACCGCCAAACTCACAGAGGAAAAGTACGCAAATCTACAGATGGTGGCCAGACTTGGACAAACATAGCAACCATTTTTGATGCGGATTCAAACATCTCTTCAAGTGTTGCACATCAGCGTTCCTTTCTAATAGACCCCGTTACTCCCAATAATATGTATTTTATTGCAGTGAATCGAAATGTAAGAGGGGTTGGAGGAACTGGCCCAGGCCCTACTTTAACTCAAGGTGAATATGGAATTTACAGATCTAATGATGGAGGCTATACATGGTCTGTTAACAATCCTAACCCGCAATCTAATGCTAGCGTAAGTGAGATAGCTATGCATCCAGACAATCCTCAAACCATTTTTGCATCATTAAATTTTCCTGGAACATTATATAAATCTGTTGATGGTGCTGTAAATTGGACACAAATGAGTATTCCTTCTGAAATAGAGTCTATTAACGATATATTTATTGATAGAAATACTAAACACATGTTTCTTTCTGCAGGTTCACGTTCTGGAACTCTCAATGCCGGTGGTGTTTGGAGAAGTACTGATGACGGAGCCAATTGGGAACGTATTTTTGAAGCCCCTTTTATATGGCAAACAGAAACCTCTCCTGTAAACGCAAATATTATTTTAATTTCTGCAGCGGCTCAAATTTATTCTATGATTGATAATTTTAAAAATCCGGGAGCCTACCTTTCTCTTGATGCAGGAGTTACTTGGAAAAAAATTAATAAAGGCTTAGCACACGCCGACAGAATAGTCGATTTAAAACCAGACCCTTATGATCAAAATATTATTTGGTCTGCTGGTTGGGGCAGCGGTTGGTATAAAGCTAGTATCAATACCACTAGCCTATCTGCGGATGAGAACAGTATTGAATACAACAAGACCATCAAGATCTACCCAAACCCTGTTAAAACAGGTAGCTTTAAAATAGCTAATATTAAAGGTGATGCTAAATATTCTATTTGGAGCATTCAAGGAAAAAAAATACAAGAAGGAATAACTTCAAATAATAAAATGATATTTGTTACGGGCTTAAATACAGGTCTTTATATTGTAAAAATTTCAACTTCAACAGAAATTTCAACTCTTAAAGTTTTAATTAATTAAACTATTTTAATTTCAGAACTATCCTTAACATTTATATCTCGAATCCTTCTGGTAAAAATAATTCATTCCAAATTAAAAGTGTCTGAATTATAGTGCATACACGCAATAATAAATAAAAAAAGTGCTCTCTACATTGAGGGCACTTTTTTATGTTCTGAAACCTAGTTTTTACTGATTGTCTGATAAAAACGAATTCTTAGTGATTCAAAAGAATAATAGTAATATATCCTTTTCAATAATTCCGAAGACACAAGAATAAAGTTCAAAGCATATTACTATCAGCTTAATTTCAATACATAATCGACTTTTTATAGAAGCTCCTAATATATCGATACTTCTAATAGTTTTTTAATTTTTTAAAGTTTCAGCAGAATATATCTAATCTTAAAAAAATTAAGCAAAAAAAAGCCAAACCAATTAAATATTGGTTTGGCTTTTTATAAAAACTAAAACTAAATTACTATCTCGCCTCTTTTTCGTAAATCATAAAATCATCATAATACAGAGTGTATTCCGTACCAGATGTAGGGACTGGCTGAAGTCTTAAACCTGAGTTTGATGTCGCTCCAGGTGTAAATTCTGCTTCAACATATTCCCATGTATCTTGCACTGGGTCTCCATTAGCAAACCAACGCGGTGTAACAGCCGCATTAGATGTACCGAGCATAAACCATATTTTTAAGCCCGCATCGCCAGCTCTAAAACCATTGTCAAACACAACTGTAGAAGGGATATATCTCCAATATGAAATGATATATGTTTTTCCATCTTCATAACTTAATGTATTTGCCCCAATGTTTTCTAACCTTGGTTTATCATTAGTCATTTTAAGACTTTGATTTCCAGAATGTACTTGTTCGGTTGTAAATTCTACAATAGCTCCCGTACCACTAGCTCCTTCTATCCAGTTATCCCCAAGCGTACCTTCGAAAGATCCATAGTTCTCTAAAAGATTATTAATAAATGGCGTTACCGATTGAGCTGTAAATGCCTGTACAGCACCTTCTCCAATAGATTGAATACTTCCAGAACCATCGTAAGATACCGTTATAGCATCTGAATTGTAAATAGGGTCATTCAAAACAATATCCAAAATGCTTGCATCACTTGAATTAAGTGATATTGAAGCTATAGAAAAACCAATACCATTAACCAAAACTTCAAATCCATCTGTAGCATTAGCTCCTAAAGTATCGGGATTTATCTCCTGATCAAAAGTTACTTGTATCGTTTCATCTTCAGCTTCCATAATTTCACCGGTTAGAATAACTGGCGTTGGTACATAAACTTCTATAGCAACATCAGTAAACGCTTCTAAAGGTCGAGCATCGAATGATTGAAGTATATCACTAGCGCTACCATCGTAAGAAACAGTAACCATTTTCCCGTCATCAGTTGGAAGTATAGGATCATCGTCTAAATTAATTAGTAATTTGGTGCCATTAGCATTTCTCGCAACAGAAGTAATAGTTTTTTCTACACCATCTACCTCAACTTTAAAATTATTTAACACAGAACTTTCTAACTCAATAATTTTATGGCTTAAAGTAACCTCAACAACATTCATATCTGTTTCTAGAACATTACCTATTTGCGTTAACGGATCTGTTAAAGGAACAACTTTAAATATTGTAGGAATATCATATATATCCTGACTTATTTTTAAATTTTCGGTACGTTCTCTTGTAGCGGTTAACTCCACTCTAAATTCACCCAATTCACTAAAAGTAAGCGTATCAATCACAGGCTCTTCTAGCTCTACCCTAGTACTTGTTCTTCTTAAAACATTTTCTTGGTCTTCTTCATTCTCCTCAATGCTATGCATTCTCCAAAGCGTTGTGTTTGGTCTTGCATTATTGTCTGCTAACACCCCACTTAAATCTTCAAAAATCATTTTATCTCCAAAATTTACTGTAACGGTGTTTGTATTTGTATGGTCTAGAATAGTTTCATCCAAATATCTCACTTGCGGTGTTGCTAAAACGGTATCGTAAACATCTATTGAAAACCAATATTCTGCAACCCATTTATCATTTACCCGCACTGTTTTAATAGTATCTTCTACAGCAGTATTCAAATCTGCATCCCAATACGCAGGGAATATAAATGACGTTGAATCTAAGAAAACACCGCGATACTTTATTTTAGTATCGGAGTTTCCTTTTTTAAACATAACATGTACTGTTTTTTCTCCAGATGATTTACGGTTTGCATCCTCTATAATATAATCGTCATGATTAGTGAGGTTATTCGGTATTGGTCCTTCTAAGAAAAAAGAAGTATCCGGAATAGTCCAACTTGTTGATTGCGCCCCTGCAGAAATATCTGAAAAGGAGAAAAACCCATTTACTTCAGCCTCTCTTACTGCAGCGGCTCCAGATGTCATGGTAATAGATAGATCGGTAAAAGAACCGGGTGGTATGTATTCATCATCGTTATTACAACTAACGGAAATTGTTAACATTAGAAGTAACAAAAACAATGATTTTAATATGTTTTTATAATTTTTCATAATCTTATATTTTATAATAAATCTTCAATTTTTAATTTGAATATTTAAATTATTGATTCCATTTTATGTTCGAATTAATCTCATCTTGTGGTACAGGAAGATATGAGTGCACATTTTCTATAAAGTTTTGTGATCCTACTAAATGATCTCTTAAATGCGGCTCATTTGCTCTCCTGTTGTTATTAGCTTGCAAATTGTTTGGAAACCTATAAGCATAATCCGGAGTATCTGTATTTAAATATGCTGGATCTAATGATGGTATTACACCAGCAGGTGTTATAAAACATCTAAATCTAATAGGGTTTTTTCCCATTTCATTATTTCTAAAATGCCATGCATCGTACTCAAAAGTAGATATATGCTCTAGTTGTTGTTTCCAAACGTTCCATCGTCTTAAATCAATAGTTCTATCTCCCTCTAACGACAATTCTAATGGTTTTTCGGTAAATCTTAAATGCTCCATTAAATTTGTTAAAGTAACCGCCTCTTCACCATTTGAAGGATCTAAATCTATATCATTATAGTATGTTGAATTTCCAACAAACTCGGCACCAGCATCACTACTGCTTCCTAATAATATTAAGTGAGAACGTTTTCTAATACGGTTTATATATCTTAACGCCTCCGACAAATCTCCTTTTTCAATCATGCATTCAGCATACATTAAATATACCTCAGCTAAACGCATAATAGGGATATTTATATCAGATCTATCATTTTTCTCAGTCGCTTCATCTTCGCCTAAACCTCCGTTATCAGTATTCCATCCTGTAAATTTCTTAATAAAATTTGGAAATTGTCTTGAATGTGTAGATGCGGTAGTCGATCTACCATATTCTGCGGATTCAACACCATACATTAAATCATCTCTATCGTCTACAGAAGACATAGAATTATTCATACGCCAGCCATACATTCTTAAAACATCAACCTGTAAACTATCGTTACCAAATTGATCTAACACAGCATTACCTTGCTCATCATAAATTTTTCTATCTACATAATTCGCATCATCAGCTGGATCTGGTCTCTCATTTCTATACTTAAGTGTTAACCAACTTGTAAATTGAACTTGGTTACCATCGTTTAATCTATGAGAAATTCTTTGAGACAAGTTTTGCTCATCGTTTCCGAGCGGATTGGCATCGTAAGAATAATTCACTTCAAAAATAGACTCATTATTAAACTCTGCAATTCCTGTAAAACACTTGGCTAAATCGTCTTGTAGTTCATAACCGTAGTTATTCATTACATTTTTTAAATACAACTCTGCATTAGTAAAATCGTTTTCATTCATATAGCTTTTTGCAATTAAAGCTTCACAAAAACCACCCGTAATACGGCCTAAATTACCGCTACCAACTTCAGATTGCCACAAGTTATAAGTTCCTGGTAAATTACCTAGACCAAAGTTAAGATCTTCTCTATAAAATTCTTTAACGTCTTCAGAGGAAGAAAAAGCAACTTGAAAATCGTCAATATCAATAGGAACTGTGCTAAAAATTGGTAGGCTACCATTGTTATAAGAATGATGTAAAACGTAATAAAAATAACCTCTCAAAGCTCTAGCTTGAGCATATATTAAACTAGCTGATGTTTTGGCTTCTTCGCCATTAAGGGAAGGTTCGAGCCTTTTGTATGCGTCTATAACCTGATTTGCTCTAAATACACCTAGAAAACAAGCATCCCATTTGTTTTGAACTTGATTGGTTGTTAAATCGAACGATTGCTCATAAATTGGATTTCCTGACGTATTGCTTCTCATAGAAAATGGTACTGCAATATCCGTTCGTGTATAATCCCATTCTATTCCTAGAATATTTTCGTCTCGTAATGCAGCGTATACCGTATTTAAACCTGTGTTTAAATCTCCAGAGTTTTGCCAAAACGTACTAAGAGTAAGCGCATTAGGGTTTACTTGTTCTAACTCATCTACACATGACTGCAAAGTAGCAGCCAACACTAGTAGAGGAATTATTCCTTTTAAAAATGTCTTTTTCATTGTGAACATTATTTTTTTAAATTCTGTATATATATATTCCATCTTCATCTTGTTTTAAATTAAAATTGAAGTTGGATACCCGCCTTAATTTGAGAAGATAAAGGATATCTTCCTTGGTCAATACCTCTGGTACTTAAACCATTACCTCCTACCTCGGGATCGAACCCTGTGTAATCTGTAATAGTAAGTAAATTTTGTCCCTGAACATAAAACCTAAATTTACTTAAGCCCATTTGTGCAATAATATCTTTTGGAAATGAGAAACCGATAATAACACTTCTAAGTCTAAGGAAATCTCCATTTTCTAAAAAGAAAGTTGATCCACCTCTGTATGATCTGGTATTATTACCATTGTACCAAGGAATATTTGCATTGGTATTATTCTCTGTCCAAGAGTAAAATAAATCTTTATGCACACCACCTTGGTAAGCATAAGCCTTGTTACCATTCATTATTTCTGCACCAAATGCTCCATACCACTGCATACTAAAATCAATGCCTTTGTAATTAGCCGAAATATTTAAACCTGTTTCAAAATCTGGAGTTCCACTACCGGCATATACCTTGTCATCACCATCAATAACACCATCCTCATTTTGATCTACATACATGAGTTCCCCCATTTGAGCACTAGGGTCGATTAATTGATATGCTGATAATTGTTCTGGTGTGTTAATAATGCCTGCTGTTTCTCTTAAAAAGAAAGAAGCCGCTTCATAACCTTCAGTAATAACCGTAACAATTTCCTGAGTCCCTTTAGTTGATATAAATCCTCTATCTAAGAAAATAATTGGGTTATTTACACTTGTTTTGGTTACTAAATTGGTGTTAGTTGTGAACGTACCTGAAATATTAAAGTTAAAATCATTTTTTCTATAGTTATATTTGGTACCAAGTTCGAAACCTGTATTTTCCATATTACCTACATTAAAAACTGTATTACGATATGCTCCAGAAACTCCTGTAGATGGCGGATTTACAATTTGGTATAATAAATCTTTCTTTTCATTCTTATAAAGGTCTGCTGTAATGGTAAACTTATTTTTAAATAACCCAAGATCAAGTCCTATATTTTGCTCAACAGAGGTTTCCCAGCCTAAGTTTTCATTAGAATATTCTAATTGTGTTGTACCTAAAGCTCCTTGTTCAGATCCTCCGTTATTAATATCACCTGAAACATCATTACTTCCAAATACATAATCTCTTCCTGGTTCCACCACCGTTTGGTTACTATAAGTAGCAAACCTATCGTTACCCACAGTACCATAACCAGCTCTTATTTTAAACGAATTCACTACAGGTTTTAAAGCTTTCCAAAAATTTTCTCTATCTACGTTCCAACCCACTGAAGCAGAAGGAAAGAATCCCCATCTATTTCCTTCGCTAAATTGCGAAGACCCATCATATCTTCCACTTGCACTTAATAAATACTTACCAGCAAAATTATATTGTAGTCTAGCAATGTTACCTGATAGTGTTCTAGTATAATCGAAACCTCCAGACTCAATATCCCAAAGTAACTCATAATTATCTAACACTGTAATGGCTGGGTTTAGGTTATTTCTAACCTCTAAACTGTAACGTTCATATTTCGATTTTTCAAAAGATGTTCCTAAAAGTAAGTTAAATTTATGCTTACCATATTTTTTGTTATATGTTGCAAACATTTCAGATGTTACTTTAGACGACGTTAAATCTGTAATTCTCTGCTGTGTAATATTATTAGGGTTGGTAATTAATCTACCTTCAGTATTATAAATATCATACCTTGGTACAATTCTAACCCATTTTTCATCATTAAAAGTGGCGCCAAATCTCGTGGTTAATTTTAATCCATCTAAAACTTCATATTCCACTTGCAAATTCCCGGTATGGCTATTTCCGGCCCTATTTTCTTCGGTTTTAATATTTCTTAAAGCATTTGCTAAATTTCTCGCTTCATTAAGTTGCCAATCATTCAAGGGGTCATCCAAGCTTACTTCAGAAATATTTGCAATAGCATCGTCACTTAAATCGATAGCTGGTTTAAAACTTTGATAATCCATAATTCGGTTCATCATACCTCCCCAAGGCACCAATTTATCATCTCTTTTAAAAGTTAAACCTGTTACAATTTTCCATTTTCCTTTGGTAAACTGTGTATTGGCACGCACGTTAAACCTTTTGTAATTAGAATTGAAAAACACACCTTCTTGTTGAAAAAAGCTACCATTAAAATTATAGGTTAAGCCTTCGTTACCTCCAGATATATTTAGGGAATGGTTTTCAATAATAGCGTTGTTATTTAATAATACATCACTTATATCTGTATCATTAGTAAAATAACTAGAGTTTCTATGAATGTCGCCATCAACACCTCCTTGAGGTTTATTTGTATTTAATGCTGATCTTAATAAATGAAGATACGAATACTCTTCCCTAGTCATGTTGTTAAACGTTGACTGAATTTGTTGCATACCATATTCCGTATTAAAACGAATATCCATTTGGCCAACCTTACCTTGCTTGGTTGTAATTAAAATTACACCTCCTGCACCTCTTACTCCATATATTGAAGTTGATGCAGCATCTTTTAGCACATTTATGGTTTCAATTTCACTAATGCTTAGTTGTGGATCCGAATCGAAAGGAATACCATCCACCACATAAAGTGGACTATTTTGGCCATCCATAAGCGAGCTAAACCCACGAATTAAGATGTTTGAAGCTTCTCCTGGAGCTCCTGAACTAGAAGTAACATTTACACCAGCTATTTGCCCTTGTAATGCAGCTCCAATATCTACAGTAGTTGTTTGCTCAAGCACTTCTGCTTTAACTTGGCCTACCGCTCCAGTAACCTCTTGCTTTTTTTGGCTACCATAACCAACAACAACAACTTCATCTAAAGTAGACAAATCTGTTTGAAGGGTTACATTTAAAGTAGTTTTTCCGTTTACAGAAATTGATCTGGTTTCATACCCTACATAGCTAAAGACTAAAATCGCATCTGGATTAGCCTTAATAAAGTAGTTGCCATCAAAATCTGTAACAGCACCTACGTTGGTGCCTTTTACGAGAATACTTACTCCTGGAAGTGGCTGGCCTTCTGCCAACACATTTCCATTAATTGTCTTGCTCTGCGCACTCGCAAGACTAAAACTTAATAGCCCTAGTAATACGGCCATGAACGTTTTAACTTTGCAGTTAAACAAAAATTTCAAATTCATATTTAATTAGTTTAAATTTAGTTACCCCAAATGTTAAAATTTAAGATTTATTTAAGCTTCTTATATGAGTTCAATTTTAGCACATATGAGTTCAATGCGTATAAATACCTTATTTAAAGGGTTTTACTGTAAAAAAGACGAAATGATTTTATTTAAGAGTCTTTCAATTTTGCTTTTTCAGCCTTTAAATTTTTAATATAATCTCTTGGAAGAACTCCAAATTGTTTCTTAAAACATTTTGAAAAGTAAGAAGACGTATTAAACCCAGTCATGTACATTATTTCTTTAACAGTAAAATTACTCTGCTCTAACAACTGCACCGCTCTTTTAAGTCGAATATTTCTAATAAAAGCACTGGAAGATAACCCTGTTAACTCTTTAATTTTTATGTACAAATGGCTTCTACTAAGTCCCATTTCTTGTACCATCAATTCTACGCTAAAGTCTGTATTCATCATATGTTTTTCTACAACTTTAATAGCGTTTTCTAAAAACTTTTCGTCTATAGAAGTCACCGTAACTTCTTCTGGCTGTAAGGTTACCTCTCTATTGAACTTACGCCTAAGTTCTTGCCTATAATTTAAGGTATTACTTAATTTTAATCTTAGAACTTTTAAATCAAATGGCTTCTTTACATATCCGTCAGCCCCAATAGTTAAGCCTTCTATCTCGCTTTCTTTTGAAGTTTTTGCTGTAAGCATAATTACAGGTATATGGCTAGTTTTATTATTACTTTTTAGTTGGTTACAAAACTCTATACCTCCCATTTCAGGCATTAATACATCGGTAAGAATAATATTTGGTATCACTTCATTAGCAATTTTAAGCCCCTCAACACCATTGGCCGCTTCTAATATTTCGAAAGTACTCTTTAAGGCATTTTTAATAAGTTTTCTAATATCCTTATTATCATCTACAACTAATAATATTGGTGACTTAGAACGTTTATTTCCTATTGGAGCGTCTTCAATTTCGTCATTTAAATCAATAGCTAATGATTCGGACTCTGAGCTTCTTATCAAGAAATCACTATCATCTTTTTCCTTTATACTAATTTCCTCTATATTTTCGTAGATACTTTTCTTTCTTGGTAACCTAACGCTAAAGGAAATCATTCCATTTGGTTCACTCTCCACTTCAATCTCTCCTTTGTGACGGTTTATTAAGCTTTTTGTAAAAGCTAAACCAATACCAGAGCTAGTTTGAGTATTTTCTATTTTTTTAGTTTTGGAATAAAACCTATCAAAAATATTTTCAATTTCTTCTTTAGAAATACCATTCCCAGAATTTCTAACCTTAATAACAACAAAACATTCATCATGATTTGCAGCATCTTCCTTAGCAATTTCAACATTTATTTCTCCGCTATCAGGAGTAAACTTAAAGGCATTAGACAATAAGTTCTTCATTATCTTTTCTAAAGCGTCATGATCAAACCAAGCTTTTATTGTTTTATTTTCAGACTTAATATTAAAATTGATATTCTTTTTGTGAGCTATAAACTGAAATGGTTCTCCGATGTCTTTAATAAACTTAATAATTTCAGTATGTCTAATTACCAATTGCATTTTACCTTGATTGATTTTTCTAAAATCAAGTAACTGATTTACCAAGCGCATGAGATAATCTACATTACTATCCATGACTTCGCATTGCTCTAGCAACACATCATTATCAAGTATAGCCTTAGATTCCTTAAGATATTCTAGTGGCCCCTTTATTAGGGTAAGTGGCGTTCTAAATTCGTGAGATACGTTTGTAAAAAACTCTAATTTATCGCGTTGTAACTCTTCGTTTTTTTCTTTCTCTAGGTCTTGTAGTTCAAACTGATGCTTTTTGGTAGTACTTATAATAGCATACCTTCTAAACGCTATCAATAAGCCTACAATTAGCAAACCATATAAAATATAAGCTAAGTAAGTTCTCCAAAATGGCGGAGATATTATAATTTTTATTTTACTTGGAGTTTTATCCCAAACCCCATCGCCATTGGAAGATTTTACTTTGAAAATATAGTTGCCTGGTGGAATATTGGTGTAATTAGCAAATTTTTTACTTGAGCTAGAAGGATACCAATTTTGGTCGTATCCTTTTAGCTGGTACAAGAATTTATTCTTTAAAGGCGCAGCAAAATGAAGTCCCGAAAACTCTATAGAAAAGCTATTTTGATCATATTTTAAATGAATTTTTTTGGTGTAACTTACAGCACTATCTAAAAGCACTTTACCGCTATACTCTTTACCAACTTCCACCTCTTTATTAAATACAGAAAAGCTTGAAATAACGGTTTCAGGAGCTACATCATTATTTTTAATTTCGCTAGGAGAAAACACATTATACCCGTTAATACCTCCAAATATTAAGTCTCCATTTTTTCTTTTTATACCTGCTAGTTCTTGAAATTCATTATCCTGAAGTCCATCATTAACATCGTAATTTTTAAAAACTTTTGTCTTCGGGTTGAATTTGGATAAGCCTTTGTTAGTAGATAACCACAAGTTACCTAAATCGTCTTCTAAAATAGATTTAACAACATTGTTTGCTAGACCATCGTCTAGATTATAAGATACAAATTTATCTTCGCTACCGTCCTTACCTGGCACAAATTTATTAATTCCCCCTCCAAATGTACCAATATATAGCTCTCCTTTGCTGGTCTCATAAATAGGCATAATATAATTATGACTTATGGAAGTTGTATCATCCTCTTTGTTTCGATAAAATTTAAATTTAGGATAATCTTTAAGTTTCTCACTAGCTTCTAATCTGGAAAGGCCGTTTCCGGTTCCAATCCAAATATCTCCTTTTTTATCCTCGTATATACTCCTAATAATATCATCAGAAATACTATAATTATTGGAAGCATTATATCGAAAAACATCCTTTTTGTAACTATTCGAAGATTTATCGAATATTATCCTATAGAGCCCACCTCCGTACGTTCCTGCCCAAATAATATTATCAAAATCTTGTAATAAAGCAAAAGTAGCGCGGTCAGTTTCAAAAAAAGGTTCTATTTGCACCTTACCACTATTCTCACCACCTTCCAAATCTATTTTATAAATTGTTTTATTTGTCCCACTGCCTATTAAAAGCTTTTGTTTACCGTTAATATTAGCTTCAATTAATGCAAAAACACGGTCTATCTTTGGAAAAACCTGAAATTGATTATAAGGTCCTTTTTCATTATTTTTTTTTGACAAGAGGTTTAGTCCTCCACCTTCAGTACCAATCCATAAATTACCATAACTGTCTTCGCAAAACGATCGAATTTTATCATAACTTAAACTTGTTGAGCTAGAAGTTCTTTTTATGTGTTGAAAGCGTTTTTTTTGAGGATTTACCTTATTTATTCCTCCTCCATTAGTTCCAATCCAAATAATTCCAGTTTTATCTTGATATAGACAATTTATAATATTTTTACTTATACTTTTTGCGTCTATAGGGTCGTACTCAAAGTGGCTTATTTCTTTCAGTATTTCGGAACCTTCATCTAACTGATAAAGGTACAATCCGTCTGTTGCGCCCAACCAGTATTGATTTTTATCATCTATTAAAAAATCTTTTACATTAATGTTTTTAAGCGCTCGTATGTTAAGTTGTTTTTGATTGTTACCAATATCTACAATACTAAAGAGCCCCTTAGAGGTTCCGGCAACTATCTCTCCTTTTTTATTTTCACCTAGAGATGTAATAAATTGAGGCCTTTCTTTACTATTGAAATTTACATTTAGAAATTCATACTTGCCATTCTTATTTTTAACTACATTAAACAGTTTACGATTAGTAGAAATCCATATATTTCCTTTAAGATCTTCATAAATCGCTTTAATAGATAAATCTCTTTCGCTTAATACGTGTTCAAAATTGTAATTTTGAATATTTTGTGATAGATTAACAACATTTAAGCCCTTATCAGTACCAACCCAAAGTCTATTTTTACTATCGACAAACACCTTTCGAACAACATCACTATCAATACCTCCTTCAATAGTTGTATCATATTTATATCTTGTAAATTTTTCAGTTTTCTTATCAAATCTATTTAATCCTCCTCCTGTTGTTCCAATCCAAAGCGCACCATTATTATCACCCGTTATAGTAAATACAATATTGCTACTTATACTGGTCTCATCATTAGTTTTGGGAAGATAATTTTTAAAAGTATAGCCATCATATTTGTTTAATCCATCGAAAGTACCAAACCACATAAATCCTTCTTTATCTTGATAAATGCAATTTATATCGCTTTGTGAAAGCCCATCATTTGTGCTTATATGCTCAAAATTTATATTATTTTGAGCTAATGCTCCATTAAAACAAAGCACTGAAAAAGTCAATGAAAGAATGGCTTTAATATTTTTTAAAAAGATGTTTTTTATAGTCATAGTGGAAAATATAGCTTCGTTCAAATATAACAAAATGGGCATAATTTAGAAATTTATCATTTACGCAATTACCACTAAGCTATAAATAACTTAGTGGTAATTAAGATAGTGATAAATGTAAAAATTATCGTTTACAAACTATTTAAATGCCTTGGTTTATTTATCACATATACCATAAAACCAAGAAATAACATTATTTAAAACGTGATAGTTTCTTTTCTGAAAAATATAAAAATCATTGAGAAATCACCCTCAAAAAGACAAGAGAAGAGAGACATTTTTTTGTCTCTCTTCTCTTGCCTAGAGTTAAGACTCCTATTTTTTAATAAATTTGGCTACGCCAGAATCAGTCATTAATAAGTATAAGCCACTTTTCAAATCAGAGACATCTAATTTTCCTGTTGCCTCTGCCTCTTTCACAGTGCTACCTAAAACATTTGTTATTCTATACGTTTTAGTTTTAACATCCTTACCAATTATTAATTCTGATGATACCGGGTTTGGATAAATGCTTTTAGAAATATTTTCTAACTTTTTACTGCTTAAAGTTACTTCAGGTACAATAGGTAAATTAGAATTGAATCTGAAATTTCTATGCGCGGCTGTTCCTTCGGCTGGTACCGTTGAACCAGTAAAATCTGGTGTAGTCCCGTTTAAAAATACTCTAAACATAAAATCTACGTTTGGTACTGCTGGTGGATTAGAAATGGTTAAACTAGTGTCGCCAAATAATTTAAATTCAATTTCAACATCATACGTCATTCCATTATCAGTCACCGTAGATTTTAATTGTGCATTATCATAAGTTATACTTTTATTCAAATCAAAAAAGTTAGACTGAGCAATTTGTCCGCCCCCTGTAATACTACTTCCTGTATTGTAAAGCCTAGCTCTAAAAGTAAGATCTTGGTTTGCATCAGGAATACCGGTAAAAGTAATTTTTGCAGATTGTGATACCATGCCACCATCCCCAATTTGAGTAGGTTGTGCCGCAACAAACGTTACATCAATTTGAGCAAAAGTAGCTGAGGCGACACCTATTGCCATGGTTAACATAATTTTTTTAAGTAATTTTTTCATCATAAAATAGATTTAATTTATTTAGTGTTACAAAACTAATTAGTATTACTTAAAACTAAATTCTTATATGATTTCCATTTGGTTACAAATGGTTTTAAAAAGGTGAAAAAGGCTTATTTAGTGCTCAGTAGTAGCGTAAATAGTAAAAAATTAAATATAGCAAAAATGAGCATTGGATGTAATAAAGGAAAGAGATACTTATGCGTAACACAAATATCTCTTACTCTTATACCCGTAAAAAAATAGCTTAATTTAATCTAAAAGCTTAGCATATTATTTCATTTCAAAACGAACTAAATAAGTCTGCCCTTTTTTATATTTCATCGAAATTCCCCAACCAGGAATAGTTGTTCTAGAATTGTCACCTTCTAAGTGCGGACGGTATAAGCCTGGAGCCATTGGTATATTTTTGAGGTTCTCATGGATTAAAGAAAAATCTAATCCATCATTGGCCCAATAAATTGATTTGCTTAACGATGCTAATGATGCAATACCTCCATCGTAATTCCAAATTAAAACTTCGTGTCCCTTATCAATTAACGGTTCTTTATATTTTTTAAAAGGTCCCTCTGGTTGTTCCGCCATGGCAACACCCATTTTTGTAAATCTTGGTCCTTTTTTTCCATGAATTATAGATCGCCCTTTATAATAAAACCAGACCTTCTCATCTTTTACCAATAAACTAGCATCATCAATTCTATAACTATCAAAATCTTCCGCGATATCACTTATTTTTAAAACAGGATTGTTTTCAACCCTTTCAAAAGGTCCATCAGGGCTATTAGCTACTGCAAGACCAAAAGCAGTAAAATCGGTGGTATGATTTCCTTCAAATTGGCCTTTAGCGTTTCCTGGAGTGGGCTTTACTCCTGTGTAATACATATAGTATTTTCCTTTATACGATAGTATATTAGGAGTAAAAACAGAATGGCTATCAAATTCGCCCTCTGCTCCCAAACCTAATGCCATGCCTTGCTCCTGCCAAGAATAACCTTCATCTTTAGAAGTCGCATACCAAATAGTCGCCCAATACCCGGATGTTACTGGGCTATTCATTCTGGAATACCAAATGTAATAAGTATTATCTACTTTTATAATATCACTATTATCACGCCTGTTGTATACTGAGTCTTTTCCAATACCAGAGATATCTTGGTATGTAAAACTTATGGTTTTTTTTATATTCAAATCTTTAGCTACGTTTTCAACTTTATGCTTACAACTACTTAAGACAAAAGCACAAATAGTAAAAAAAAATAAAAAATAGCTCATATTTCTATTTAATAGAATCATAATTAAAAATTTGCTTTTTGGTTAAATCACTCTAGTTTTAATAAAATGCCTTTTTGATTTCTTCAATAGAAACTCCAAATAATTTTTCTACAATAGGATTCAAGCTAGTTTCATTTCCTTCTATATGGCATGTTAATTGTACATGTATGCCACTTTCTCCGGACTTTAACCCCAATGCAGGTGATGATGTTTCTAACTCATAAAACGGCCCTAAAGGCTTTGCTCCTGGTTCTGGTTCTCCATCGTTATAGGCATTTATAACATCACCCTCAAAAGGCTTATTTTGTATCTCCCACATGGAGTTTACATAATCGGTTACATTTTTGGGTTTATTATATTTTACAAGGGTTAGAATACCATTTTTAGAATCGTAAGATCCAGCAATATTTTTTGCTCTTTTTGGCGATAAACCTATTTTACTTCTAAAAGCTCCATCCCCTTTAAAATATATAACGCCATTTTTAGCAACTAAACGATTAGAAGGTACTTTTCCAAAATAAGTATCATTTACAATTTTACCCAATTTAGCTTCATTACCTTGAACATAAGGCACTATAATTGTCGTGTTTGGTGAATGCTTAAACATGCCCAACAACCAAACAGAAAGTAAACCTGTTTCTTTTTCCCAATTTGTTTCCCCTAAATTGGTAAGCGTATTAGTAGTTTGATAAGCAACCGCTTTTAATTTATCTGAATGCACATTTACGCCTAATTCCTTTTGGATTTCAGTTTTAGATAAAACAGCAATCTCACGCTCAATACCTAAATCAAATTGAAAGCCAGAGTAATTCTTTAATGACGCCTTTTTAGTGAAAACGGCCTTATTTGATGATACACTTTTTAA
The DNA here is from genome assembly GCF_045066735.1 of Algibacter sp. Ld11. Classification (NCBI taxonomy): domain Bacteria; kingdom Pseudomonadati; phylum Bacteroidota; class Flavobacteriia; order Flavobacteriales; family Flavobacteriaceae; genus Algibacter; species Algibacter sp. Ld11. The sequence continues at coordinate 148,675 of NZ_JBISHH010000005.1, forward strand.
GGTGAAATTTTCTATATCTATTAATTTTGGTGTATACCACTCATCTAAGGTAAACTCAGTTCCTTTCTTGAAGAAAATAGAATATTGTCCGCCCTCCGGCCCTAACCAAAATCGTTCTTCTCCTCCAAACACATTAATGTGATCTAAAGTATCTCTAGATTTGAATAATTCCCTATTAATCCATCCATAACCTCTTCCTTTTGCTCCAACAGCACTACTTGTCATTACACGTCCTTGCAATGCAGCAGAAACGGCCACTATTGACATATTCGAATCATCAGTGAGTTCAATTATATCCACATAATCTTTCATGAAAGAAACATCATCTCCGTAGGTATTGCCCTCTATTTCTTTTAGTGAATGTTGTTCAAGATTCCTAGTTTTGGTTTCTTCTTTTGTCTTCTTTTTATTATTACACGAAATCATAAATAATATTGATAATAACAAAAAACCTATGTTACAGTGTTTTTTTAGATGTATATGTTTCATAAAATTTTTAAAAGTTATCAATTATATATAAAAGTAGCCAATTTAAAAGCTAATTCTGATTATAAAATATTTTATAATGATAAAGCTAACATAAAGTCTCTCTTTTTACATTCTTGATAACAATAAAGATCATTGCAAAAAAAAATCTCGATTTCTTATTGAAAACGAGATTTTTAATATATCATTAAACCACCCTGAAAACTACATTACATTAGCCAAGGAATCGTCTATTTATACTGTAAAAAGCACAATGCCGATTATAAGTAATACTGTACCTACGAAATAGAAACCATACCTCGTTAGTTTATCTTTCTGAAAAATATAATTTCCTTTATCATCATTCTTTTCTTTTACAAATTTAAAATCTTCCTTTCCTTGCTTCATATTTTCTATATTTTTTTGATTTATTAATAAAGAGATCCATTAAATTATTATAATAATCTCATCTATTTTTTAGTGTTTATTCAAATATATTTCAAATACCACTAACCGATTAACGGAATACTGTAAATTTTTAACGCAATAAAATAACTGAACTTTTTAAAGACTCAACTTTACCTTTAAACGCATTAGCGTTAATAATATTTTTTTTTGAATCAAAAGTAAAGCTCAAAAATTCGCAATTTTGAAAAAAACAAATTATGGAAAATATATTAGTAGCTGGTGCCAATGGTACCACCGGAAAAAAAATAGTAAACTTATTAAACGCATCTCAATATTTTAAACCTGTTGCTATGGTTCGCAAAGCCGAACAAGAAAAACAGTTTAAAAAGGATGGTATAAAAACTGTTTTAGGAGATTTAGAAAAAGATATCTCGCACACATTAGAAGGTGTAGATAAAGTAATATTTGCAGCTGGTTCTGGAGGGAAAAATGTTGTTGATGTAGATCAAGAAGGTGCAAAAAAATTAGTAGATGCCTCAAAGAAAGCCAATGTCAAAAAATTTGTAATGTTGAGCTCTATGGGCGCCGAAAATCCTGAAAAAGCAAGCGACTTAAAAAATTATTTAATGGCTAAACATAATGCTGATGAATATTTAAAACTAAGCGAATTAACATATTCTATTGTTAGACCAGGAAGCTTAACGGACAATAAAGCCACAGACCATATTGAACTGCAAAAAAGTTTGAATAAGAGCGGGTCTATTAGTAGGGCTGATGTTGCTCAAACCTTAGTAAGATCACTTCATGATGATGCAGCAATAAACCAAACTTTTGAAATTATAGAAGGTGATACACTTATCGGGAAAGCCTTAGATACCTTATCTGCATAAAAAATATTTACTCAAAATTAAAGGTGTATCTTTTCTATTTTTCAATAAAAAAGACACACCTTTTTTAATAAATGGAATACACTCATTTTTATTCATCTAGGTTTTTAAAACCCAGCTAAAACTGCGCTGTAGCATGGAACAATTACAAACAACACATCAATTTGGTATCAAAGAGCTTCCGTCTTTAATAAAAGAAACATACAATTCTTGGATGGCCGACGACCCTTTTAGGCTCAGTGCCATTGTGGCTTATTACACTGTATTAGCACTACCTGCTTTACTAGTGATTATAATAAATGTAATCGGTGCTATTTGGGGTGTAGAAATTGTACAAGGGCAATTAACCGATGAAATTTCTGCCGCCTTAGGTAAAGATGCAGCTATGGCTATAGAAAATATTATTAGTGAAACTCAAAATTCAGAAAGTAATTTATTGTCTACCATTATCGGTATTGGTACGCTACTTTTTGGTGCAACAGGTGTGTTTTATCAACTAAAAATATCATTAAATGAAATTTGGAAAATAAAAACCAATCCTAATGCTAAAATCTGGAAAATTATTACCGATCGTGCCTTAAGCTTTGCTTTCATATTGGTTATAGGCTTTTTACTTTTAGTTAGTTTTATAGTTACCGCAGCCATTAGCGCATTAAATAATTACATACGCGATGCCTTACCAGATGTTCTATTATACATTGCTTACACATTAGATTTTGTATTGTCTGTAGGTATTATTTCAGTACTTTTCGCTTTAATGTTTAAGTACTTACCCGATGCCAAAATTAAATGGCGAACTGTATGGATTGGTGCTATATTAACCGCCATACTATTTGTTGTTGGTAAATTATTACTAGGTATTTATTTCGGTCAAGCCGATCCAGGTTCCACCTACGGAGCAGCCGGAAGTATAGTTCTAATTCTATTATGGGTTTCCTACTCTTCACTTATCTTATTCTTTGGTGCAGAATTTACATATGTCTATGCCAAACGTTATGGCAAAGGCATTGAGCCAAAGACTATCGGTATTATAAAAAAATAGCTCACAGGTCTATACGAGTTAACTTTTTAATCGATACCATTAATTGATTTCATTTTAAATCCTGAATTTTGAAGTAATGGAAAAATAACCATTAATCAATACTTCTTATGAAACAAATTAGCCCAAATATTATTAGACAAGTTTTTGTACTACTACTTATAATACTCATGGGCGTACTCATATTTCAAGAAATCCTACCTTATTTAAGCGGTGTTCTTGGAGCAATAACTATTTATGTTATTTTGAAAAAACCCATGAAAAAACTAACTGATATAGGTTGGTATCCCAATATGGCAGCCATCTTTTTAATGTTGATGTCATTTTTATGTATCATGGTACCCGTAGCTGGTTTAGCTGTTATGATGGGAAGTAAAGTTCAATATGCAGTTGATAATTCTCAGAAAGTTATTAATGCTGGTAAAGAGCAATTAGGTTTAGTAGAATCGTATTTTAATATAAACATGGCGTCAGATATCGATACTGGAGCCATTACATCTTGGTTATCAAATAAGTTACAAAATTTTGCTGGAGGTACATTTAATATGGTTATTTCTATAACCCTGATGTATTTCCTTTTATTCTTTATGCTTACTAACAGAAAAAAATTAAAAGAATCGTTATTTGAATATATCCCCATTAAAGATGAAAATCTAAAAACTATAGGTAAAGAAACTAATGCTAACGTAAAAGCCAATGCTTTAGGTATTCCTTTGGTCGCTATAGGCCAAGGCTTGGTGAGTTTAATAGGTTTTTTAATTTTTGGGATTTCCGACCCATTTTTCTGGGCAGCCATAGTTACCGTTGGGTCTATGATTCCGTTTGTAGGTAGTGCTTTAGGTACTATTCCTGTGTTTTTACTAGCCTTATCAAACGGCGACACTTTCCAGGCTTGGGGAATATTAATTTATGGTATTGTGGCTATTGGGGCCACAGATAATGTGTTTAGACTATATATTTTAAAAAGGCTCGACGATGTACACCCCTTAATAACCTTAGTGGGCGTTTTGGTTGGGGTACCACTATTTGGTTTTATCGGGTTAATTTTCGGGCCTTTATTAGTTAGTCTATTCCTTATCATACTGCGCATTTACAAAAAGCAATACGGAGAAATTAATTAAGCACTACACATCAACTACAATATAGTTTACAAGTCTTCATTTCAACCAGTTTATCATTAATAACGGATAGCATCAAAAAAGAACGGAAACAAGTCAACCCACGCGGTAATTGAGTTGTAATTTTGAGATAATAAGAAAAATGAACCATTCTGAAACACTTCAGAATAAAAAACATACAATTATGAAAATAGGAATAATAGGAAGCGGAAAAATTGGAGGAAACTTAGGAAAACATTGGGCGCAAGCAGGCCATAACGTATTATTTAGCTCAAGACACCCCGAAGAATTAGGGAGTCTTGTAAAGGATGCTGAATCAAATGCCAAAGCTTTAACTGTAGCAGAAACTTTTGAATCTAAAGCAGATGTATATGTATTAGCCATGCCTTTTAAAGCTGTAGACGAAATTGCTGAACTTTACGCTGGCGAATATGCAAATAGTATCATTCTAGATGCGACCAACCCGTACCCATCACGAGATGGCGATATGGCAAAAAATGTTAGAGATGCTAATTACAATGCATCGGAATATACCGCCATGAAGTTTGGTACTGCTAAAACAGCCAAAGCTTTTAATACCATAAAAGCAGAACATTTAAAAAATTACGCTTTTAGATCGAAAGACAGACTTTCAGTCCCTTTTGCAGCGCAAGATGAGCGGAGTAAAAACGTGGTAAAAGAACTTATTGAAGATATTGGTTTCGATGCCGTCTATGTTGGGAACTTAAGTGATACCAAAATTATGGATCCCGATCAAGAAATCTATGGCATGTCGGTTTCAAAAAACGAGCTTTTAGATGCAATCCATTCTCAAAAATCATTTTAACACCACAATTTCTTTAATTCATGAAAAGAAATTAATCAAAACTAAAACATATGCAAATTATATATGAATATCACGATGTTTCTGCAAGCAGTAGCTTAGAAGCTATCACTAAAGAAAAATTAGAAACCTTACAGAAAAAATTCAACTTTGTTCATCGAGCAGATGTATTTTTTAAAGTACAAAACCGCTCAGACGATAAAGAACAAATTTGTGACATACGCTTAAGTTTGCCTGGTCCAAGATTATTTGCATCCACACATGCAGAAACTTTCGAAGCAGCTATTGCTGAAACCATTAAAGACCTAGAAATTCAGCTAAACAAGACAAAAGATAAAATGGGAGCTAGATAAGAGCTTATGAAGAAATTATAAGTGATTAAATATGGTCTTAACAATCTTTTGGATGTTGAGACCTATTTCATTTAAAATCAATCCATTTTCAGTTTAACCTTAAAATAAAATACAATGAAAACATCAGAAAATAAAAAAACCGCAGATAAAACTTATAATTCTAACATTACAGAAGATGATATTAGTGCCATAGGAGAAAAAGGCCTGAGAGCAGATTCTGAAGATGATAGATTGTTAATAGATCGCGAAGAATCGGTAGATTTTCAAGGAAAAGATTTAGACATTCCTGGAAGAAACAGAAGTGGTATTATTACCACTCAAATTATTACAGATGAAGAAAACACCCTTTTTGGGCAAGGCGGTGAAGATAACGAAAATTTAGAAGCTCCAGAGCGCGCCAATGTAAGCAGAACCGAGAAATAGAAAGTGCTGGAGTAGATAAATATAAATTAAAAAAAGAAAACATTATGAGTAATACAAATGATAAAACCAAATTTGAGACTATTAATCCCGCAACAGGAGAGACAATAGCAACATATGAATACATGGACAGCAAAGAGGCTGCCAGTAAGGTTAAAGATGCACACAACGCATTTTTAGATTGGAAATTAACGTCTTTAGACGAACGTGCAAAAATTATACAATCTATTGGGAAAACTTTAGAAAAAAATAAAGATGCTTATGCTAAACTTATGACTGAAGAAATGGGTAAACTAATTTCCCAGAGTTATGAAGAAATAGAATTGTGTATTGGCATTTGCCACTATACCGCTACAGAAGGCTTTAAACATTTACAAGATGAACATAGACCACTTTATGATGGCGGAAAAGGAACTATACATTATTCGCCAATAGGTGTAATTTACGGTATTCAACCATGGAATTTCCCGTTATACCAACCTATTCGTTATTCTATAGCCAACTTAATGGCAGGAAACGGTGTTTTACTTAAACACGCTAAAAACGTAACAGGATCGGCTATTATGCTGAAAAAAATATATGAAGAAGCAGGACTTCCTAAAGACTTGTTTCAGGTACTAGTTATTAATCACGATGTATCGGATGAAATTATTGCCAACGATGCCGTTAGAGGCGTTACCTTAACAGGAAGTTCTGGAGCCGGAAAACACGTAGCCATAAAATCTGCCGAAGTATTAAAGAAAACCGTTTTAGAACTTGGTAGTAACGATGCTTATGTAGTTTTAGATGATGCGGATATCGACTTGGCTGCAGAAGTTTGTGCCAAAGCTAGAATTTATAATAACGGACAAACCTGCGTTGCCGCTAAACGATTTATAGTGGTTGATAGTGCTTATAATGCTTTTAAAGAAAAATTTGTAAGCCTTATGGAGAGTATGGAACTCGGTGATCCCACAAATTCCGATACCAATCTAGGCCCAATAGCTCGAAAAGATTTAAGAGAAGAGCTACACGATAAAGTAACAAAAAGTGTTGAAAACGGTGCTAAAATTTTATGTGGTGGAGAAATACCAAACACAAAAGGTTATTTCTACCCTTCTACAGTTTTAGATAACGTAAAACCAGGGCAACCTGCATATAGCGACGAACTTTTTGGACCTGTAGCTTCTTTAATAAAAGCAAAAGATAATGAAGATGCTATGCGTATTGCCAATGATAGTAAGTTTGGTTTAGGTGGTGGAATTTTCAGTAAAAACGAAGAGAAAGCTTTAGAGCTAGCAAAAAATCATTTTGACACAGGAATGATACATATTAATTCTTACGGCTTAGCATATCCTAATATGCCTTTTGGAGGCGTTAAAGATTCGGGGTACGGAAGAGAACACGGTGGTTTTGGTGTGCGCGAGTTTACTAATGCAAAAGCCATTACACAACAAAAATAATAAGCTTAGTTTGAATAGACTTTACAAACTAAACAAAATTAAATAACAATAACCTCATCTTGAAATTAATTTCAAGATGAGGTTATTGTTTGTACTAAACATAAAAAGAGCCCTAATAACAAGGCTCTTTTTATATTAACTCAATCTATTCTATTAGATTTCTATTTCTTGATATATACCGTTTTCTTATTTACGAATTCTAATATACCTTCCTGAGACAGTTCGCGACCATAACCTGAAGCCTTTGTTCCTCCAAAAGGTAATTGCGGATCAGATTTTACCATGTCGTTTATAAAAAATGCCCCATCAGGAATATTACTAACAAGTTTTCTTGCTGCTTCTAAATCTTTTGTAAATATCATGGTACCTAAACCAAATTTAGAATGTGTTGCTGTTTCTATAGCTTCTTTCTTATTTGCTACACGAATAATAGCTGCTACAGGTCCAAACAATTCTTCATCTCCTGCTGGCATACCTGGCTTAACATTTTCTAAAATAGTAGGTTCAAAATAATTACCGTTATTATTATAACCGTAAGTTACTTTGGCGCCTTTTTTAATAGAGTCTTCAACTTGCTTTTCTAAGCCTTCTACTAAATCCTTTCTAGCCATAACGCCTATTTCGGTAGCTTCCTCCATCGGATCTCCTTTTTTAATTTCAGTAACACGTTTTTTAAAAGCCTCTATAAATTTATCATAAATAGCATCGACCACAATAAAACGTTTAGCAGCAATACAGCTTTGTCCTGCATTTTGCATTCTCGCCATAACTATAGTATCGATATGCTTTTCTAATTTTGCATCTTCTAGAATAATACAAGCGTTGTTTCCGCCTAATTCCATTACCGATTTCTTTAAATGCTTTCCGGCTAGAGCAGCAATACTTCGGCCTGCTTTTTCACTTCCAGTAAGCGTAACACCGGTAATACTTTCATGAGCTATAATGGTTTCAATATCTTCGTGCCCGATTAATACAGTTTGAAAACAACCTACAGGATATCCAGCATCTATAAACAATTGCTCCATCGCCAAAGCACAACCAGTAGTATTACTAGCGTGTTTTAAAATCGCCGTATTTCCTGCTGTAAGCGTTGGTGCGGCAAAACGCATTACTTGCCAAAATGGATAATTCCAAGGCATAATAGCTAAAATAATACCTGAAGGATCATAACTAATAAAACTCTCCTTTGCATCGGTTTTTATAATATCATCTGCTAAAAAATAAGCTGCATTTTTTACATAAAAGTCGCAAACTGCACTACACTTTTCGATTTCGGCTATACTCTGTGAAATAGGTTTGCCCATTTCTTTGGTCATGAGTTCTGCGTACTCTTGTTTTCTTTCTAATAGCAATTGAGATACCTTATTAAGCATATCCGTTCTATCACCAATAGATTTCATTTTCCAATCTTTAAAAGCATTAGCGCCTTTATTAATTATTTCTTGTACTTCAGACTCAGTATGTAATTTATAAGTCTCTATATCCTCATTAGTAAAGGGATTATTAGTTGTTATCATAATTATTTATTTTTAAATATACCACAACAAGGTATGCACATAATAACAATAAAGATAACACAATCCATTTACATTTTACCTCATATCCATATATGCCGACTAAGTCAATATTTTATGCGTTTGCGTTAATACTAACCGTAAATAGCTTGCATCTTTGTAACAGAAACAAGAAGTAATATTAATTTAAAACATTTACAACATGAACAATAATGGAAACACATTTTTAGGAGTATTAGCAGGAACAGCAATTGGTGCTGCATTAGGAATTCTTTTTGCTCCAGATAAAGGATCTGCAACAAGAAAAAAAATTGCCGAGCAAGCAGAAGCTGCTAAAGAGAGCATTACAGAAACGACTTTGGATATGAGAGATAAAGCTGCTTCTACTGTAGCCTCTAAAAGAGAAACTTTAGATACGCAATTAAATAATATTGTATCAGACGCAAGTCACAAAGCAGAAGACGTTATTTCTACATTAGAAACGAAATTAGCAGATCTTAAAGCGAAGAATAAAAAACTTCAAAAATCATAATAAGAACTATAAAAAAAATCATAAATGGGAATAATTGAAGCATTAGACGAGACCAGCTCAAAGGCTATAAAAACAGGAGAAAATTATGTGCAAACCTCTAAGAATTACTTTGAATTAAAAGTATTTCAACAGTTAGCAATTTTATCTACTGCGGGTATAAAACTAGCAATGTACGCTATACTTTGTACGTTGGCGCTTATATTTTTAGCTGTTGCAGGAGCAGCCGCTTTAAGCTCATACTTTGGAAGTACGGCTCTAGGTTACTTATGCATAGCAGGACTGTTTTTTGTTTTAATCGGTATTGTTTACTTACTGAGAAAAAAGATAGAAAATAGCGTTATTAAAAAACTCTCTAAAAACTATTTTGACTAATGAAAAAGAAAAATTATAATTCCTTAGAGGAAATTAATACGGAACTACATCTATTAAGTATTCAACGCGAGATACATTTAGAAGAGCTAAAATTGACGAAACATCAATTAAAAGAAGATTTAACTCCTGCCAATTGGATTAACACCGCGCTTAAAGGCATTAAAAAATACGGCGTACTAATGCTACTCCGAAAAATGATTAAATAGTAAAATATTCCCAAGATTTTTTTACAAATAATACTCATAAACAGCTAAACACTTTAAAAGGTTTAGCTGTTTTTTTTTACTCTAAAGCGTAGTCCCGAAGCTTTTATTTATTATCAGTAGTTTAAACTAGATCTAATTTCATTCAATTAAAAAAGAATCTTCAATTAAAGTTCTTTCTAATATAGACCAGTTATCATTAGAGCTAATATCTAAATGGTTTCCGTTAAGGTTACCCTCTCATTAATAGTAAATTTGAGTGTGATATTAAATGGGCTGTATCATTAAAGAAAGTCCACTAATTTAAAAACAAAAAATACTATGAGTACTTACACAGAAACAATAGGAAACAAACTAAACGAAATTTTAGAAAAAACATATGATGCTGAAAAAGGTTATGCTAAAGCAGCAGAAAACACAGACCACAGTTTATTAAAACCATATTTTAAAAAACGTAGTAAAGAACGTTACAATTTTGGACACGACTTAAAAGCCGAAATTTTAAAATTTGGTGAAGAGCCAGAAAAAGGTGGCAGCGTAACGGGAACTGTACATAGAGCCTGGATGGACACCAAGGCCTTATTTTCTGCAAATGACGCCGAATCTATGTTAGAAGAATCTATTAGAGGTGAAAAAGCTGCCGTTGCAGAATATGAAGATGCTCTAAAAGACACTGCATTGCCATTAAGCACAGCTACCCTACTAAGTAACCAGATGCAAAGCATTAAATCGGACTTAAACACCATTAAGTTTTTAGAAGATCTAAGTTAATACCACTTATATTTAATAATACAAAGGGATGCTTTCGGGCATCCTTTTTTTTGTTTTAAAACTATTTATTATACAATAGCATTAGCTTTAATCACCGTAACTCCCTTCTTTATTGGGTTAATTCGTAAATGAACTAACAATAGAACCGATTACGGCAATCTACATCCTAGGTATTAAGCATCTTTGTATAAAGGAAGTTGATAAAGTATCAACTGAAAATTAATCTTAAAAACAAATTACTATGTTACGTTGGACAGTCACTTTTATCATATTAGCACTAATAGCCGGAGTTTTCGGATTTGGAGGAATAGCAGCAGGTGCGGCAAGCATCGCTAAAATATTATTCTTCATATTTATTGTACTATTTATAGTCTCTTTAATCAGAGGTAAAAAAAGCGTATAAATAAACACACCTTGCAAATATTGGAGCAAGAATTAATTAAACCAATAATACATTAACCATTAAAACATATAGAAAATGAAAAAATCATTCTTATTCTTAGCATACGCCTTATTATTCACCATTTCAATCTCTTCTTTTACAAGTTGTAGAGATGAAAAATCGACATCTGAAAAAGTTGAAGAAACTATTGATGATGCTGGAGACAATATCGAAGAAGGTGTTGAAGAAATTGAAGACGAAATTGATGATGCTAGTTAATATCGATACACGAATACAGCAGAACTGAATTATAAACCAAAATTATCATTTTTATAAATTATCAAGGAATTAGTTCTGACTTATTCACTATGAATTTATTTTTAGACATGAGTTAACTTGTGTTTAATGAAAAAAAGGAATGCTGTTTAGCATTCCTTTTTTTTTTGAGATCATTTCTAAAAGAGCGGCATTATTTATTTGCAATTATTTCATTTAATTTTTTACGCTCTAACTTATATGGATTAACAATAGAACTGATTACGGCAATCTACACGACAGTTTATAAGCATCTTTGTATAAAGGAAGTTGATAAAGTATCAACTGATTTATTAACCTTAAAAAAAATTACTATGTTACGTTGGACAGTCACTTTTATCATATTAGCACTAATAGCCGGAGTTTTCGGATTTGGAGGAATAGCAGCAGGTGCGGCAAGCATCGCTAAAATATTATTCTTCATATTTATTGTACTATTTATAGTCTCTTTAATCAGAGGTAAAAAAAGCGTATAAATAAACACACCTTGCAAATATTGGAGCAAGAATTAATTAAACCAATAATAAATTAACC